>CAVSHW010000051.1:0-151878 GCA_963727695.1 uncultured Methylomirabilota bacterium
CGAAGAGGATTGACGGGTGCAAGTCGATTCCAAGCAACCTCACCGGGCAGGTATCCTTGAACCCGTCGCCATAGATTTCTGGGCATAGGATTCGGCACGTTTCGACCGTTAGGAATGAGCGAAACGAATATTCTGAGAAAAGCAACTTGGTGCAGATCGTTGGGGAAGAACAACTGGATGCTATGAGGCTCTAGCGCCAATCGGCCGCCCGACGTCTACTGGGGCGGAGGCGGGGGGGGCGGCGGCGATGCGGAGGGCACCCAGATCCACTGCCATGGCTGGCGCACGCCGTCGCCGTAGAGCACGTACCGCCCGTTGGGATAGACGACCTCTCGCTGGAGCCTAGCGACCTCGGGCGGCACGTAGCCCGGCTCGGGCTGGGAAGCCGGCGGCGGAGACGCATACGTCGGTGGCGGGGCGTACATCGGCGGGACGGCATACGCGGGCGGCGGGGCGTACACCACGGGTGGGGCATACACGGGGGCTGGGGGCAGCGCCCAGAGGGGCGCCGTCAGGATGGCGGCGGCGCCGAGTGCCAAGCCCCCGATGACGGCCCCGGGCCACCACCACCCGCCGTGGCCACCCCAGTACCCGCCGTATCCTCTCCCGCCCGCCCAAGCGGCACTCGGGAGCATCGTCCCAAAGAGCACAAGCAATACCGCGAACAGCACGATCACTCTTTTCATCGAATCCCCCTGAGACCGTACCGTCTCATCAATCTCGCTGATACGACCCTCGGTTGGGGGCCGCGCGATGGCTGTGGCTGGTCGCACCCGCGCGACGACCACTCGCGTTTTCTTCTCACTTATCTTACTCTTGTTACGCAACCCCTGCCAGTCTTGTTTCAGATATCGATTGGCAGGAAGATCCTCCTGAAAGAGGACTGCATGAAACGATTGCGATCGTCCCTGCGTATTCTAGAGCAACCAGATCGCGCAGTGGAAGACGCAACTGCGGGAAGGCGCCATGGACTTGTTCGTCATGGCGGCCGAGCGCAAGACCCCCCCTGCCCGATGTGAAGGCGTTGCATGCCAAGATTAGCCAGTTGGCCATGGAGAATGATTGTTTGGCCGGCGCGCTCGGTCGCATTCCCGAGGCGAGCGCCAAGCGATGATCGACCGCGCACACCCGCTGCCGGTGACGCAGCACTGTCAAGCCCCGCCCTTCGCCCGATCACTGGATGCCTATGACTCCGTGACCGACGGTCGGCTTGGCCGAGCCCACGACTTCACCTTCTACAACCAGGGGCGCCCGCACACGGCCCTTGACGGCCAGACGCCGGGTATGGTCTACTTTGTCCCGCTGCCCCAGCGTGAGGCAGCGTAACGTGAACCTCGCAGAGCTTCACTTAAAAGCCGCTGCTGCTGTCCAACTCCTTGGGGCCACCGCTCTCGAGCGCGGAGCGACAGAAGCAAAACCATGCTCCCTGTGTGCCTTGGGGCGGCACTTGGCAGAAACACCGGCACCCCGCAGGGGTCGCCGCGGAGAGATGGGGTGAACGGACAATGCGACGGGTTCTGAAAATACTGCTCATCCTGGCGGCTGTCCTGGCCGTGGCCGCCGGCGCCGCCGTCTGGTGGGGGCGAGAAGCGCGGGGGCCTCAGACGGTCTTTCGCACGGCCCCGGTGACCCGCGGGGATCTGGTGGCCACGATCAACGCCACGGGCACGGTCGAACCGGAAGAGGTGGTGGATGTCGGCGCCCAAGTCGCGGGGATGGTCCAGGCCTTCGGCACGGACAAGCAGCGGGAAACCGGTCGACTACGGATCAGTGGTCGGGGTCGGGACGGTGCTGGCGCGGATTGACGCCACCCTCTATGCGGCCGATGTCGACACCGCCAAGGCCCAAGTGCAACAAGCCCAGGCCAACCAGGTCAGCGCCGCCGCCAACGTCGAGCAGATGAAGGCGAAGCTGCTGCAGGCCCAGGCGGACTGGGAGCGCGCCCAGCGGCTCGGGCCCTCCGAGGCGTTAGCCCCGACCCTCTTCGATCAATACCGGGCCAATTACGAGGTGGCGAAAGCGAACCTCAACGTGGCCGTGGCGGCTGTCGAGCTGGCACGGGCGGCGCTGGTGCAAGCCCAGGCGGCGCTGGCGAAGGCGCAGGAGAATCTCGGCTACTGCACGATCACCTCCCCCGTCGAGGGGGTGATCATCGACCGGCGGGTCAACATCGGACAGACGGTGGTCTCCAGCCTGAGCGCGCCCAGCCTGTTCCTCATCGCCAAGGATCTCAAGCGCATCCAGGTCTGGGCCTCGGTCAACGAGGCGGACGTCGGCACGATTCATCCCGGGCAGGCGGTGACCTTTACGGTCGATGCGTTTCCGGATCGGGTGTTCCACGGGCGCGTCGGCAAGATCCGACTCAACGCCACGATGACGCAGAACGTCGTCACCTACACCGTGGAGGTGAATACCGATAACGCGGATGGCATGCTGTTGCCCTACCTGACGGCCAACGCCAAGTTCGAGGCGGGTCGCCGGCACCAGGTCCTGCAGGTCCCCAACGCCGCCCTGCGGTGGACCCCCCAGCCCGGCCAGATCGCCCCCGACCTGCGCCACCGGGGCGGGGGGTCCGCCGGGGCAGGCCGAGAGGGGAGCGGCAGTCCACCGGCCGGTCGCGGCACCCTCTGGGTCGAGCAGGAAACTTTTGTCCGGCCGATCGGGGTGACCACGGGCCTGACGGACGGGACGCAGACGGAGGTGAGCAGTCCCGAGCTCGCCGAAGGCCGGCGGGTGATTGTCGGAGAAATGACGGCGGACGCAGCGGGCGCCACGGCCGGGCCGGCCGGGGGCGCCAGCCCCTTCCTGCCGCAGTTCCGATTCGGGCGGCAGCGGGCGCCAGGGCCGGGCGGCCCGGGCGGCGGGCCCGGGGCGACCCCTGGCACGGCTCCCGGCGCTCCCGGTCCGGGCCCGGGCGGCCGCGGCGATAGCCAGGGCGGGGGACCTCGCAAGGGTGCGAGTTGACCGCGAGAGGACTCCGCAGATGGCGCTAATCGCGTTGCGGGACATCCATAAGACGTATTACCTCGGCGAAGTGGACGTGACGGTGCTCAAGGGCATTTCCCTCGAGATCGACTCGGGCGAGCTCGTGGCCCTGATGGGCGTCAGCGGCTCCGGCAAGAGCACCCTGATGAACATCCTTGGTTGCCTCGACCATCCCACGGCCGGCGAGTACTGGTTCGATGGCAACGAGATTTCCCGTCTGAGTTCCACGCACCGGGCGCGGTTGCGGAACCGGCGGATCGGCTTCGTCTTCCAGACCTTCAACCTCTTGCCGCGCACGAGTGCGCTCGAGAACGTGCTGATGCCGCTCTCCTATGCCAAGGACCCGCTGAGCGAGGCGGAGATGCGCCGGCGGGCGGCCAGCCTGCTGGACAAGGTGGGCCTGGCGGACCGGAGCCACCACCAGCCCTCCCAGCTCTCGGGCGGGCAGCAGCAGCGCGTCGCGATCGCCCGGGCGCTGATCAATTCCCCCCAGCTCCTGCTGGCGGATGAGCCGACCGGCAATCTCGACTCGCGCACCAGCGAGGAAATCCTCGCCATGTTCCAGCATCTCAACCGGGTCGAGGGCATCACGATCATCCTCGTGACCCACGATCCGGGGGTGGCCCATCACGCGCACCGGGTCATCCGGATCAAGGATGGCCTGCTCGACGGGGAGGGGGCGCTGCCCGCGCCCGGGCCGGCCGCATGAGGACCCTGCGCACCGTGAGGACCGCCCTGCGGGCACTCCGCCGCAACGTCTTGCGCGCGGCGCTTACGATGCTGGGCATCGTCATCGGCGTGGCGGCGGTGATCGCCATGATGGAGATCGGCAACGGCTCGTCCCTCGCGATCCAGCGGACGATCGCCAGCATGGGCGCGAACAACCTGCTGGTCATGCCGGGGACCGCGACCACGGGCGGGGTCTCGTTCGGGGCCGGCTCCATCATGACGCTGACCCCCGAGGATGCCGACGCGATCCTGAAGGAAGCCCCCGCGGTCAGCAGCGTGGCGGTCGTCGTGCGGGCGCGCACCCAGGTCGTGTACGGCAATCAGAACTGGGTGCCGATGTACATCTACGGGACCACGCCGGCGTTCCTCACGGTGCGCGACTGGACCGACCTGGCCGAGGGTCACGCCTTCACCGACCGGGATGTCCGCAGCGCCAGCACCGTCTGTGTGCTGGGGCGGACGGTCGTGCGGGCGCTGTTCGGGACCCAGTCCCCCATCGGCAAGGAGGTCCGGGTGCAGAACGTCATGTTCAAGGTCATCGGGGTCCTGCAGCAGAAGGGGGCGAACATGATGGGCATGGACCAGGATGACATCCTCCTGACGCCCTGGACGACGATCAAGTTCCGCGTGGTCGGGTCGTCCGCGACGACCGCCAATCAGAGCAGCGCCGCGGCGGCCACCAGCACGCAAACGGACCTGCCCAGCCAGGTGTACCCGACCACCCAGCAGAGCCTCTATCCCGCCCCCTCCAGCACGCAGCAGGCCGACACGCCGCAGCCGGTGCGCTTCATCAACGTCGATCAAATCCTGACGGCAGCCCGGTCTTCCCCCGAGATCCCCGCGGCGATCAAGCAGATCACGGGCCTCTTGCGCGAGCGGCACCGTCTCCGCGGCGACGCCCCGGACGACTTCCAGATCCGGGACATGACCGAAATCACCAAGACCATGACCTCCACCACCGCGCTCATGACCAAGCTGCTGTTGTGCGTGGCGATGATCTCGCTGGTGGTGGGCGGTGTCGGGATCATGAACATCATGCTCGTCTCGGTCACCGAGCGGACCCGCGAGATCGGGCTCCGCATGGCCGTGGGGGCCGAGCCGGGCGATATCCTGCGGCAGTTTCTGACAGAGGCCGTGGCGCTGTGCCTGGTCGGCGGGACGATCGGGATCCTGCTCGGACGGGGCAGTTCCTACTTGGTGTCCACCATGTTGCATTGGCCGACCGCGGCATCGCTCGGCGCGATCATCGCCGCCGTGGTGGTCTCGGCTTCCGTCGGTATCGTGTTCGGCTTCTATCCGGCCTGGAAGGCCTCCCGGCTGGACCCGATCGAGGCGCTGCGCTATGAATGAACGGGCGGACGGGCTCTCTTGGCGCGGCGGCCGGCTGATTCGGCTGGCACTCGCGGGGGCGGTAACTGTGGCGATGGCCGGCTGTATGGTCGGACCGGATTATCACCCCCCGCAACCGGCGGCACCCGACACCTGGGCCGGCGTGCAAACTCCGGCGGCGCCGGTCCAGGTGTCGGTCGTTACTGCCCAGCCGGCGGCCTTGGGCCAGTGGTGGCACCAGTTCCAGGATCCCGTCTTGACCGGCCTGGTCGAGGACGCCGTGCGGGCGAACCTCGATCTGCAGGTGGCGGTCGCCCGACTCCAGCAGGCCCGGGCGAGCCGGGGCGTCGTGGCCGGCGGGCTGTGGCCCACGCTCAGCGCCTCCGCCGGGTATCAGTATGGGCAAACTGCCGGGGACCCTGGGAGAGCAGAGCCTCTACCAGGCAGGCCTGGGCGCGGTCTGGGAATTGGACGTGTTCGGCGGGGTGCGCCGCAATGTCGAATCGGCGACCGCGAACATCCAGGGGACACTCGAAGGCTTCCG
Organism: uncultured Methylomirabilota bacterium; assembly: GCA_963727695.1. Lineage (GTDB taxonomy): Bacteria > Methylomirabilota > Methylomirabilia > Methylomirabilales > 2-02-FULL-66-22 > 2-02-FULL-66-22. The sequence continues at coordinate 5,588 of CAVSHW010000051.1, forward strand.
GGACGCCCAGGTGAGTCTGGTGGCCGAGGTGGCGCTCGACTACCTCTCGCTCCGCGGGGCCCAGCAAGAGATCGCGGTCGCGCAGAAGAACCTGCTCGCCCAGCAGCATACTGCCGAGATCACCCGCCAGAAGTACGCGCGGGATTCGTCAGCGTTCTGGACGTGGCGAACGCCGACGCCAGCGCGGCGACGACCGCGGCGCAAATCCCGGGGTTCGAAACGACGGCCCGGCAGGCCATCTACGCCCTGAGCGTGCTGCTGGCCCGCCCTCCCGCCGCCCTGGTGAGCGAGCTGGCGCCGACTGGCCCCTTGCCCCGCCCCCCCGCGGAGGTGCCCACCGGATTACCATCGGACCTCCTGCGCCGCCGCCCGGATATTCGCGAGGCGGAGGCGCAGTTGCATGCCGCCACGGCGCAGATCGGCGTGGCCACCGCCTCGCTCTTCCCCCAGTTCTCGCTGACCGGGTCGGTGAACTGGCAGAGCACACTATTGCATACCTGGTGGAGCGATATCAGCCGCTCGTTCGGCGTCGGGCCGTCGGTGACCTGGCCGATCTTCCAGGGGGGCGCACTCGTTTCGAACATCCGGGTCCAGGAAGCGCTGCGGGATCAAGCCTTCTTCACCTATCAGAAGACCGTGCTTGCGGCATTCCAGGACGTCGAATCCGCCTTGGTTGCGTTCACGAACGAGCAGCACCATCGGCAAACGCTGCAGGACGCCGTCGCCGCCAACCGGAAGGCCGTGGAGCTGTCCACCCTGCTGTATTCAGAGGGCCTGACAGATTTTCTCAATGTGCTCGTAGCGCAGACCGCGCTCTACCAGGCCGAAGATGCGCTGGTGCAGAGCGAGCGCACGGTCGCCACGAACCTGGTGGCCCTCTTCAAATCCCTCGGTGGCGGCTGGGACGAAGCTCCTCCCTCGGCACCGGCCGAGTCGCCGAGCATCCCCCCGGCGCCGCCCCGGTAAGGTCGCCTCTGGTCATTCCTCTGACCTTTTTGATGCAGCGGCCACCCCGGAAATTGCCGGCGGCCCCGTGAAGGAAGAGCCGATGGGCAGAGACGCTCCAGAACCTCGAGCCGATGTTGGCACGGGCGGCAGCCGACGGAAGGACATCCCGGCGCCGAGCGGTCCCGCAAGGTCCTCCCCGTCCGGGAAAACCATCGCGCCGCGCGCTCCTGTATTTCCGGTGCTGGCGGCCATCAGCGCGTGCCATTTCCTGAACGACCTGGTGCAATCCCTGATCCCGGCCATCTACCCGCTCCTGAAGACCGCGTTCCACCTCACCTTTGGGCAGGTGGGCTTGATCACGCTCACGGTGCAATTGACCGCCTCCCTGCTGCAGCCCATGGTCGGGCTCGCGTCCGACCGTCGGCCCATGCCGTATTCGCTGACGGTCGGCATGGGGTGCACGCTGGTGGGCCTTCTCCTGCTTGCCCGGGCCCCCACGTATATGGCGCTGCTCGTGGCCGCCGCCTTGGTCGGCATGGGGTCCTCCGTCTTCCACCCGGAATCGTCGCGGGTGGCGCGGCGGGCTTCGGGAGGCCAGTTCGGCCTCGCGCAATCGTTGTTTCAGGTCGGCGGGAACGCGGGGCAGGCCCTGGGACCGGTGCTGGCTGCCTTCATCATCCTCCCGCGGGGGCAGGCCAGCCTGGCCTGGTTTTCCCTGGCTGCGCTCCTCGCGATGCTCGTCCTGGCGAAGATCGGAGCGTGGTACAGGCGGAACGGCGCAGAGATGGTCGCCAAGCGCTTGCCCCAGGATCCGGAACATCCGGCGATCTCGCCCCCGAGGGTCGCTCGCACCATCGCGGTGTTGCTGGCGCTCATCTTCTCGAAATACGTCTATCTGGCCAGCTTGACCAGCTATTACACCTTTTACCTGATCAGCACGTTCCACGTGTCGGTACGCAGCGCGCAGCTGCATTTATTCGTCTTTCTGGGCGCCGTGGCGGTCGGCACGCTCATCGGCGGTCCGGTCGGAGACCGCATCGGGCGCAAATATGTGATCTGGGGTTCGATCCTGGGCGTGCTCCCCTTCACGCTCCTCTTGCCCTACGCCTCACTGGGTTGGACGGCGCCGCTTACTGTTCTGATTGGCCTCATCTTGGCGTCCGCCTTCTCGGCGATCTTGGTGTATGCGCAGGAACTGATCCCGGGCAAAGTGGGCCTCATGTCCGGCCTCTTCTTTGGGTTCGCTTTCGGCATCGCCGGCCTTGGTGCCGCCGTCCTGGGCAAGCTGGCCGACGCGACGAGCATCGGGTTCGTGTATCACCTCTGCGCGTTTCTCCCGGCAATCGGGCTTTTGGCCGGCTGGCTGCCGGATCTGGAGCGGATGCGGGCGCGGGCTCGATTTTCCGACACCAGTCGCGGATGAGCCAACCACTCTCTTTGCGCTGATCAGACAGTTCCGCCACGTGGAGCGCCGCGCCTGCTGCTCATAACGAGCCAACGCGACGGCACGGGCTCATGTGCCCGATGCGATACAGGGCGACCGCCCACACACGGCGAGCTCTCATTCTCAGCCCGAACGTTGCAGATGAACCGCCGGTACCAACGCCGTTGGTGCGCAAAGGGCGCAAAGAAGAGACCCGCTGTTTCCAGAGGGTTCCGAAATCATCTGGTCTGAGCGAGCCGCACAATTTCTATCCGTGCTCCGAAGCCCGATCCACAAGCCTGGCTCGCTTTGCGGTCTCTGCGAGCTTTGCGGTGAAATGTTTGGGCTCAGCCGCCCCTCCGCCCGCGCCCGAGCGAGAGCAGGACCCCCAGACAGGAGAAGACGGCAAAGGCCCCGAGCCCCACGCGCATGCTCGCCAGAAACGCCGGCAGCGTGGCGGGCGTGATCGCCGCCCCGCCCATGAACATCGAAAACACCAAAGTCACGGTGGTCATGCTGACCGCCATGCCGAGGGTGCGCATGCTGCCGATCATGCCCGAGGCGACGCCGAACTGTCGGGGGGTCACGCTTCCCATGATGGCCGTGGAGTTGGGCGTGATGAAGATGCCGAACCCGGCGCCGATGAGGACCAGTTCCCCACCCACGAGCCAGAGCGGCGTGTCCGGGGCGATGGTGGCGGCGGCGAGGAGCAGGCCGACGGAACTGGCCAGCATCCCCGCGGTGGCCAGCCGGGCCGGCTCGATCCGGTCGGCCAGCCGCCCCACCACGGGCGAGGCGATCACCTGCAGCAGCGGCTGGAGCAGCAGGACGAACCCGGCCTGGCGCGGCGACAGCCCCTTGACGTACTGCAGGTAGAGACTCATGAGGAAGGTGATGCCGAAGGTGGCCGCATAGTTCCCCAGGGCGGCCAGGCAGCTCAGGGTGAAGAACCGGTTACGCGTCAGCAAGCTTACGTCTAGGAGGGGGCTCGTGGACCCGCGCTCCAAGCGCAGGAACAGGACCAGCCCCACCAGACCCGCCGCGATCATCCCCGGCCCGCCCGGGACCTCCTTGGCGTGGGCCGCTCCGAGCATGATCAGCCCGACGCTGCCGCCGTAGGCCAGGCTCCCCGGCCAGTCCATCCGGTCGTCCGAGGCGTTGCCCGGTGTCTCGCGCATCCCGAACAGGCACATGGCGATCGCCGCCAAACCCAGCGGCACGGCCAGCCAGAAGATGCTCCGCCAGCCGACATGGCTGGTCAGGTAGCCGCCGATGACCGGACCGGTCGACAACCCGGCATAGGTGCAGGCCGAGACGAGGCCGATCGTGCGGCCGCGGAGGTGGGGGGGATAGGCGGCGGCTACCAGCGCCAGACTCCCCGACAGCATCATGGCCGCCCCAAGACCCTGGAAAAAGCGCTGGGCCATAACCATGCTCACGCTTTGGGTGAACCCGAGCGACCAGGTCAGGGCGGTGAACACGACCAGCCCGGGCAAGAACACCTTGCGCTGGCCCACGATGTCGCCCAGTCGGCCGAACGTGAGCACGACCATGGCCACGGAGAGCACATAGAGCTGCTCCACCAATCCGAGCTGGACGGCCGAGGCCCCCAGGTCTCGGCCGAGCGACGGCAGGGCCACGCCCACCGCGGTGAGCATGAACGGGGCCATGAATTGGGCGATACACACCGTGACGAACACCATGGCCGGCGATCCGGCCCTGTGGCCTAGCATCCGTATCTCCTCGTGGCTGATGGGGGTGGGGGATGATAGCATTGGGAGGGCATATTGGCGACGTTTTCCGGTCGAGGCGTCCAGGATCGCACCGTCTCCCGCTAGACCCAGCGGATCCGCGCTCGTGGATCGATCATGCAGCGAACTATAGACCCGTGCGGTCCGCAAGAACTCCTCCCATCCCATCACTTCTGCCCAGTCCACACCCTGCGCACAACATTGGTGCCGGTCTCCCGGCACCCTAATGGAGGCATGGTTCCATTCTCCCAAGCAGCCCAGGCTCCCCTTCATCCAGAGCAGTCTGGGAAAGTCGAGGATTGGCGCGGTACCCCGTTGGCTCCGGTAATCCACCAAGACTCCGACCACGCGGGTAACCCCTCCTGCACAGGGTTTGAACCCAGGATCTCAGGGGTGCCTCCCGTCTGAAGTAGGTGGTCCGATCAGCCATGCAGGTAGGCTGTCTTCAGATCGTTGGGTCTGCTTGACACGCAAGGCGGGCAAGAGTACCCTCCGGTCCGTTGCCTTCCCGGTCCGATCGACGGAGGTGGCCCAATGGGACTGATCAGGGATAGCTCTCCCGACCCGACTCGGGCGACTGGCTCGTACCACCCGCCCGTCCTGACTCGCTTGTACCTCCAGCGCATCTCTCTGTTCGTGGCTGCCATCTTCCACCCCCCAGCATTCCTTCGCGACCTCCCTCCTGGCGGACGGAGGTGATCTCCGAACGATTCAGGAGTTGCGCGGTCATAAAGACGTCAAGATCACCCTGCTCTCCACCGATGTTCTGAACCGAGGGGGAATTTAACCAAAGGAGGAAGAACAATGGTTACTTCCCAGCAGCAAAAGACTATGCGGAAGGTATTAATTGCTAGTATTGTCGGAAGCGTTGTTGAATGGTACGACTATACAGTTTACGGAATCGCGGCTGCTGTCATTTTCGGTCAATTGTTTTTCCCCAAGTCGGATCCGGCTATCGGCACGCTCCTCTCGTTGTCTACTTTTGCCATTGGCTTCATGTTTCGACCCATCGCTGCCGGTATCTTAGGTAATCTCGGTGACAAAATCGGCCGCGCAAAGATATTAATATTCACCATCTTATTGATGGGCTTCAGCACGATCGCCATTGGTCTTCTTCCCACCTATGCGCAAGTGGGCGTGTTTGCGCCCGTTCTGCTGGTTCTACTCCGCATCTTGCAAGCATGCGGCGCTGGCGCAGAGTATGCCGGAGCCATCCTGGTCGCCTCGGAATATGCTCCAAAAGAGAAGCGGGGATTCTACGCTTCACTTCCGTATATTGGGGTTTCCTTGGGAGTGTTGTTATCGACTGCGGCGTTCACCGCCTGCAGGTATATCACGGGTGATCAATTTCCAGTATGGGGATGGCGGATCCCGTTTCTGCTGAGCTTTGTCTGCGTTCTTGTCGGCCTGTGGTTGCGGCGCGGAAACCTCGAAACCCCCGCATTCTTGGAGATGAAGCAATCAGTAAGGGGCGTCAAGCTGCCGATTGCGGAAGTCTTGCGAGTATCGGGTAAGCACCTGTTAATGGCATGGGGGCTTGCCATCTCGAATTTCACCTTGGTCTTTCTGTTCCAAACGTTCCTGCTGTCCTATGTGACCAGCACGCTTGGGGTCAAGGACACCTTGATTCTCAACTCATTATTGGTCGTCGCTGCGTTACAACTCGTCACGGTTCCGTTTTTCGGGTACATGTGCGACGTGTATGGCCGGCGGCCCGTGCTGATGTTCGGCACGGGCTTATCGGCGCTGACCGCGTTTCCGCTGTTTATGCTGCTTGATACAAAGATCCCGATCGTCATCTTCTTGTCGTTCTTGTTCGTGAATCTTGTATCCAGGGCGGCTATCGCCGGTGGTGAATGCGCTTGGTTTTGCGAATTGTTCGAGACCAAGCTCCGGTTTAGCGGGTTCGCCGTGGGCAGGGAATGGCCATCCATTATGGGCGGGATCGCGCCGGTGTTTGCCCAGGCGATCGTGGCGAAAACCCAGGGGGGATGGTGGCCAATCGCGGTCATGTGCGTCGTCGTGTCCATCCTCGGCTTCATCAGTTCCTACTATAGCCCCGAAATGCGGAATCTAACCCTGCACGAAATCGATAAGATTTATCAAAACACATAAACGATCTCGAAAGAAAGAGGGGGTGACTCCATGACGGTGCGACTCGGGGAACTGACCTGGCGGGAGACCGAAGCGCGGATCAAGCAGAATCCGGTTGCAGTCATCCCGGTGGGATCAACAGAGCAGCACGCGCATCTGGCCTTGGAAACCGACTTCACGCTGGTCACCTCTATCATGGACGCAGCAGCACAACAAGCCCAGGAGCGGGGCATCCCCATGTTGGTGACCCCCGGTATCTGGACGGGACTTTCCCCGCACCATATGGACTTTCCCGGCACAATTACTCTCAGAAGGCATACGCTGGAGCTCATGATCCGGGATGTGTGCCAAAGCCTTTGGCAGCATGGCATACGGAAAATCTTTCTGACGTCGGGCCACGGGGGCAATACGAATACGTTACGCGCGATGATCGATACCCTGTATTACGAGCACGGCATCTTGGCAGCGACGGCCAACTACTGGGAAATGGCCAAGGACGAGATTAACCGCTGGCGCGAATCGACGTCCGGCGGTTGTTTTCATGCCTGCGAGCTGGAGACGGCTCTGATGATGCACGTTGCCCCACACGATGTGAGGCCAGAAATGCGCAAGAACATCCGATGGGTGTGCGATGCCCGAATCGCCGGCGGGGATCTGACGAACCCCCGGCCGGGAGTCATCAATGTACCGTTGATTCACCTGAAGAAGATTACTCCCTATGGAAGCGTGGGGGATTGTGAGTCGGCAACGCCGGAAAAAGGCAAACTCATCTTTGATGCGATCGTTGCGAAGGTCGCCGAGTTCTTCGTGCACTTCCACTGAATGAATTCTGCGGACCTAACCCAAAATGATTTGACCTCTCCCGAAAGCCCGCGCTGAGGAATTTGAAAGGGAGGTGGTGCTCGAATGATCGACCTGGAGAACATCGTAAGCACCTTTGCAGAACTCGTGGCCATCGACAGTCTGAGTCTTCAGGAACGACTGATGGCAGACCGGCTCTCCCAGAAATTGCAGGCAGTTGGGCTGCAGGTTTATGAGGACAATGCGGGCGCGAGACTCGGCGGGAACGCGGGGAACCTAATAGCGACCATCCCAGGGAACGTCGATGCCCCATCGTTTATTCTAATGGCGCACATGGATACCGTGACGCCAGGACTTGGGAAAAAAGCTATTCTAAGAGATGGCATCTTTTACAGCGATGGCACCACGGTTCTTGGAGCGGATAATGTTGGTGCGCTGGCGGTTCTGTTAGAAGTGGTCCGAATATTGTCAGCCGAAATAATCCCTCACGGAGACATCCAAATCATCTTTACCATTGCCGAGGAGATTATCCTCGAAGGCGCCAAGAACTTGGATATGACCAAAGTCAAGGGTGACTTCTGTCTTGTGCTGGATTGTGCGGGTCCCACTGGTAGAGTAGCGACCCGGGCGCCGAATCTGATTTCGTTCGTGGCTGAAGTCACGGGCAAAGCGGCACACGCCGGTGTCGAGCCCGAGAAGGGAATCAACGCGATTAAGATTGCCGGGCAGGCCATAGCGAGAACTCACGTAGGCCGGCTCGATCCGGAAACAACCGCGAACTTTGGCCTGATCAGTGGCGGCGAAGCGATAAACACCGTGTGCGAGAAGGTCCAAGTACAGGGAGAAGCTCGCAGTCATCAGCCAGGAAGATCTGAAGCGTTTATTGAACACATGATACAAGTCTTTGGAGAAGAAGCGAAAGCTGCAGGCGGGACTGCTGTCGTAAAAACTACGCTAAGAATGCCTCGGCTGCATGTAGGGGAGGATGACGCTATTAGAAGGTACGTATTGAAAGGCGCGGAGCTGAGTGGGGTCCCGGTTGAGTTTATTACGACTAACGGGGGCAGCGACGGCAATATTATGAGTGGATACGGTTTTCCGACCGTCGTTCTGGCCTACCGGAATGACAGACCCGCATACACGTGCGAAAGTGTTCCGGTAGCTGATATGGCAAGGTGTGTCCGACTGGTCATTGAAACGATAAGAGCGAAAGGGAAGTAAACCCGACTGCGAGAGCATTTCAAACCGGGGGCACATTTCGATGTTCTCGGCCGCCGCCGAGTCGGAGATCAGGAAATACTGGGAGAGCATAAACGGGTCCCTACACCAAAAGTGAAAGACTGTACCCTTAGCTCCTCCAAACCATGCGGGATTGGTTTCGCCGCGTGGCGCCGTGACGCAGTAGCTCTCGAACGATCCGATGGACCCGAGGCTGTTATTGCGGCGCGGGCCATCGCGCGCGTTCGCTTCCACCGAGACCCTAACCAATGCCGACCACTTCCATTGCCGGCGGTGGAGGATTGGATGGTTCGCTCCCCTAGCAGAAAGACCGGGAGGCGGAGCAGCCAAGATGGAAGCCCTGACGCGGATCGCACCGGCCCTGGACGCCGCGGCGCTGCTGGCGCGAGTCCACGTGGTGCCCGATTCGGACGACGCGGACGCTTTCACAGCCTTGGTCGACCAGGCCCGCGAGGTCGCGCGACCGAAGGCCCTTTACACAGAAGCGTTCGTCGAGGGGCGCGGGGATGACACCATCCGGATCGACGGCATCACCTTCACCAGCCGGATGCTGCGGCGCAACCTGGACGCGGTCGAGCGCGTCTTCCCGTACGTGGCGACCTGCGGGCAGGAACTGGACGGAATCACACTGCCGGCGGGCGATGTCCTCGTCCAGTTCTGGTGGGACGCCATCAAGGCCGAGGTCCTGTCGGCCGCGCGCACGTACCTCCTGGCCCATCTCACGGAGCGGTTCCGTCTCGGGCAGACGGTCCGGATGAGCCCGGGCTCGGGAGACGCCGACGTCTGGCCGATCGAGCAGCAGCGGCTGTTGTTCGCGCTCCTCGGCGGCGTTACGCCGGTCATCGGCGTGATCCTGACGGACAGCTGCCTGATGATTCCGAACAAGACCGTCTCCGGCCTCCTGTTCCCGACAGAGCACGATTTTCGCACCTGCCAGGTCTGCCACCGCGACCCCTGCCCGAATCGGACGGCGCCGTTCGATGCGGCGGTCTGGCGGTCGCTGCGCGAATCCTGATGGCACGCTCGGCCGGCGCGGCCTGTCGCATCTGCTGCTGGGGAGCGTCGCGGAGCGGGTCGTCCGCTCGGCACCCTGTCCCGCGCTGACCGTGCGGCGGGTCGAGCACGAGTGTGTCGAGGGACTCGGGACCGCCGACCCTAGCCTAGCCGATGCGTCGGACACGGAACGGAACATATTCTTGACTTCATTCATCGTTCGGTGTAATCAGAATGGCAGGGAGACAGTGCCGATGCGAATGACTGTCGAGGAGCGCCGGAAGAGCATCTGCGGGCTCATGAAGCGTCACGAAGCGCTGAAGGTGAAAGATCTCAGCTCCCTAAGCAGGTGCCAGATGGTTCAGAGGGCCCATGGCAGTGCAGTGGCAATCCAGTCGGAGAGCGACGAGCCTCCGTACACGATCCGCGACCGGGAAATGCGGGAGGAGAAGCAGCAAATCGGGCTGACCGCCGCGTCCCTCGTCGGCGGGCGAGGGATGATTCTCGTCGACACCGTGAGCACCTCTTCTCGGTCGTTCGGAGCCTCTCCCTTCAGAAAGACATCACCGCCATCATCCACTGGCTTCCGGCTGTCCTGGAGCTGACCCGGCGAGCCCCCGCGAGAATCATCCTCCTGGGGGGGTGAGGGTCGCAGAATTGTGCATCACCGGCGGCCATACGGAAGAGATGCCCCACAATACTCAGACGGGTGACCCCGTGAAGGTCGCCAACCTGACTGCCGCCCACCAGAAGAAGGGCTTCTCCCGTTTATGGGACCCCCACCAAACGGGCAGATGACATTGAAGTGAGGAAGGAGAAAGGCAAGATCGGGGAGGGGTGTAGCTTGAAGGCATCAACGCATCACATGGAGGTAGGTATTATGGCTAGGCGGACCAAGGTGTGTTTTTGTTTGACTCTCTCCTGTTGTTTCCTGGTTGCACTGGCGGTTTCCTCCGTCTCCGCGGCTGAGAAGGTCTTCAAGATCGGCGGCCTCGCGGCGCTGCAGCAGGGATTCGGGCAATCGATGCAGGCAGGCGCGAGCGTGGCCGTCGATGAGATCAATGCGGCGGGGGGCGTCGACGGCTACAAGCTGCAGATGGTCTGGTACGATGATGAGTTGTCTCCCTCCATCGGCCGGACGCTGGCCCAGCGCCTGGTCTTCAACGATCGCGTGGATGCCATCCTGGGGTGTCATGCCAGCACCGTCGTCCTCGCCACGGCCGATCTCATGATGCAGAACCAGATCCTCGACATCGCCATGGGCAGCGCCCAGAAAGTGACGGAACTGAATAATCCCTGGATCGTCCGCGTCCGCGAGAACGATCTGCTGACCGGGAAGGTTCTGGCCAATTACATGGTGGACAAGGCGGGCTTGAAGAAGATCGCGGTGATCTACCAGTCGGACCAATACGGCATGGGTGGCCGCGACAACCTCATCGCGGCATTGGCCCCCAAGGGTCTGAAGCTGGTGGCGGCGGAGGCCCACAATTCAGGTGATAAGGACTTTACTTCGCAGCTGCTCAATTTGAAGAAGGCGGGAGCCGACGGCGCGGTCCTGATCTCCGGGGTGCCCGATCTCGGCATCATGGTAAAGCAAGCTCGCCAACTCATTCCGGACGTGAAGATCTACATGTCGTCGGTCGGGGCGACGAAGCCCTTCATGGATGTCGCCGGGGAAGCCGCGAACGGCACGTTCGCCGTGGTTCCATACACCGAGACGAACCCGGATCCGAAGGTGCAGAAGTTCATCGCGACCTTCAAGGCCAAGTTCGGCACGCCCCCCCTGGATTTCTTCTCAGGGCTCTCCTACGATGCCATCAAGATGGTGGCGCAGGCCACCAAGGAGGCGGGCGGTCCCGCCAATCACGTCAAGATGCGAGATGCGTTCCGGGCGATCAAAGGGTATACCGGGGGGACCGGCCTGACGTACAGCGTATCGTCGAGCGGGGAGACCATCCATGAATTGATCCTGATCACGTACGAAAATTTGAAGCAAAAGGTTGTCATGAAGGTGTCCGGAGAGTAGGCAGGATCCTGTACCCGCAGTGCGGCGTCGGGGGGCGGCTGGCGGGCGCCCCCCATTCTCTCGCCCACGGAAGGGACCATGGGGATTTTCTTACAGCAAATCGTGTCGGGGCTGGCGTTGGGCTGTGTCTACGGGCTGATCGCGCTGGGGTATAGCTTCCTCTTCAACGCGGTTGGTGTGATCAATATCGCCCAGGGCAGCTTCGTCATGATTGGGGCGTTCATTTACGGCGTCACGTTCACCAATCACCTTCACGCCTCCTTCGCGCTGTCGCTGCCGATGCTGATCGTCAGCATGGGCCTTTTCGGGATGGTATGCGAGCGCTTCTTCTTCCGCCCGTTCAAGCGGGCGCATATTCGGACTGTCCTGGTGAGCTTGGTGGCACTAGGGATGCTCCTCGGCAATCTCGCTCTGATCATCTGGGGCGCCTACCCACAGGGGACAACCGGGCTCTTCGGCCAGGCGACCTTTCACATCGGGTCGGTCGCCATCTTCCATCAGTCCGTCTTCATCATCGTGGCCACGGGCCTGCTGCTTTTCCTGCAAGATTGGATGTTCAAGCGCACGATGGTGGGCAAGGTCATGCGCGCCGTTGCGCTGGATAGGGACACGGCGGCGCTGATGGGGATCGAGACGGACCGGACCATCTCGCTGATCTTTGCCTATAGCTCGATCCTCGGAGGGCTGGCGGGGATGCTCATTGCCCCCTTCTATTCCATCGACCCCTTCTTGCAGAACATCGGGTTCAAGGGGTTTGGGGCGTGCATCATCGGCTCGTTCTCGAGCATCGGGGGTGCGATGGCCGGCGGCGTCCTGCTAGGGCTGGTCGAGACTCTGGGGGCCGCCTATATCTCTTCCCTCTACAAGGACACCATCGCGTTCGTCGTCATCATTGCGTTTCTCCTGCTCCGGCCGGAGGGACTCTTCGGGACGCGCGTGGAAGAGAGCGGCCTCTAGGGAGGTTGGACGTGATCAGGACCGGCGTTCGGAACGGAACAACGCTCGCGCTTTTCGTGCTCCTGGGGCTTGTGCCGGTAGCCACTTCCGCCCCCTACGTCATCTTCGTCCTGAATACGGTGGCTATCAACATCATCCTGGTGCTGGCGCTGAACTATATCCTTGGCTTCGCGGGCCAGGTCTTTCTGGGGACGATCGCTTTCTTCGCGGTGGCGAGCTACACATATGGGTTACTCTTCATGAAGCTTGGCTGGGGATTCTGGATCTCGCTGCCGTTCGCCATCGTTGTCACGGGCCTGCTGTCGCTCTTGATGGGGATCCCGACCCTCCGGGTGCACGGGGCGTATCTCGCGCTCATGTCCATGGGATTCATCATCGTGGTGGGGGATGTTCTGAAGAACTGGATGTCCTTCACCGGCGGCGTCTGGGGAATCCCCAGCATCCCGCGGCCGGCGCTGGGAAGCTTCGTGCTCGTCCAGAACCTCCACATGTTCTATCTGTGTTGGGCGTTCGCCTTTGCCCTGGCCTGGCTGACCATCCTGGTGGAGGACTCCCGGTTTGGGCGGGCGTTCAAGGCGGTTCGCGACGATGAACTGGCGGTGGAGATGGTGGGCGTTTCCTCCACGTATCTGAAGGTGTTGGCCTTCGTCCTGTGCGGGGTCTACACGGGGGTCGCAGGCGCGCTCTTTGCTGCCTTCAATGTGTTCATCAGCCCCGAGATCTTCACCTTCAACTACAACTCGATCTTCCTCTGCATGCTGGTGGTCGGCGGCCTCTCGTCGGTCCCGGGGTCCGTGCTGGGCGCGATCCTCTTGACGGCGGCTATCGAGGTCCTGCGCCCCCTGAAGGAGAAGTACCTGACGGTCTTCGCCCTTTTCATCATCCTGGTCATGCTGTTCGAGCCCGGCGGGCTGGTCGTCTTCATCGAGAATGCAGTCCAACTCTGCCGCCGCCCCTGGGGCTCGTCGAAGAAACCAGCTCCCGCGGGAGAGGACGCCCGTGGCTAGCCTCCTCGAGGTCAGCCATATCAGCAAGCACTTCGGCGGCGTCAAGGCGGTGGACGAACTGTCTTTCGGCATCCCGCAGGGAGGGCTTCAGGCCATTATCGGGCCCAATGGGTCCGGGAAAACCACCTGCATCAACCTGATCACGGGATGTTATCGATTGACCGGGGGCACCATCCTTTTCGGCGGACAGCGCATTGATGGGCTATCGCGAGAACGGATCGTGCAGGCAGGACTGGCCCGGACCTTTCAGAATCTCCGCCTCTTCGAGACGCTGACTGTGCTCGACCATGTACTGATGGGACAGTTCCTCCACAGCCGGGTGGAATTTTTCCGCACGATCCTGCGAACCCGGGCCGGCCAGCACGAGAACAGAGAGGCGCTGGAGCGCTCCCGGGAGCTACTGGAGCTGGTGGGCCTGCAGGACAAGGCTCACGTGCTGGCCAAGAGCTTGCCCTATGGCCCCCGGCGGCTGCTCGAAATTGCGCGGGCGCTGGCCACTCGGCCGAAGCTGCTCTTTCTGGACGAGCCCGCCGCCGGCATGTCGGAGGAGGAGATCGACCGGGTGATCGACTTGGTGCACACCATCCAAAAGCGAGGCGTGACGCTCCTCCTGGTCGAGCATCGCATGCGACTGGTGATGAACGTTGCGGAACACATCATCGTCCTCAGCTACGGGAAGAAGATCGCAGAGGGCTCCGCTAAGGAGGTCCAGGAGAACCAGGAGGTCATCACGGCCTACCTCGGAGTCCAACACGAGAAAGTAGGGTAGATCAGGATGCTGAGGCTTCGGGACGTGGAGGCTGCATACGGAAGCGTCCGCGCCCTCTTCGGACTCTCGCTTGAGGTCCGGGAGCAGGAAATCGTCTGCATGATCGGCGCCAATGGCGCCGGCAAGACCACGACCCTCCGAGTCGTCACCGGCGCCTTGCCGGCAACGCGGGGCGAGGTGGAGTTCCTGGGACAGCCGATCACGCGCCTCCGGATGTCGGACATCGTGCGATTGGGAATCTCCTGCGTCCCGGAGGGTCGCAAGGTCTTCAGGGCCATGACAGTGCACGAGAACTTGGAGATCGGGGGTTTCATCCGCCGCCGCGAGAAGCACTGGCTGGCGGAAACGGTGGACCAGATTTTCGGTTATTTCCCAATCCTGCGCGACCGGCGGACGCAACTGGCAGGAACACTCTCGGGTGGCGAACAGCAGATGCTGGCGTTAGGGCGAGCCATGATGTCCCGTCCCAAGCTGCTGCTGCTGGATGAGCCCTCGATGGGCCTAGCCCCCGTGATGGTGGAGCGGACATTCGATGCGATCAAGAGTATCGCCAAGTCCGGCACTACCATCCTGCTGGTCGAGCAGAACGCCCGCATGGCGCTTACCATCGCGGACCGGGGCTACGTCGTGCGGATGGGACAGACCGTGCTGTGTGATACGGCGAGCGGGTTGCTGCAGAACGATTTGGTGCGGCAGACCTATCTCGGGATCGGGGTGCGAAAGAGCTGATCGCGGGCCATCGGGCGACGCCCGATGGCCCGGGCAGTGGGGCGCATGCCGCGAAGGCCGCCGTGCGGTTCCAGTTTGCCTACGCACCTTCATTGAGGAGAATGTGACGCCAGATCGATTGATACCAGGTTGGCTGTGATCCGCAAGATCTCTGTCTGGACTCTCCTTATGCTTCGTATCCGCTTGATTTGACTACTACTCTCCAGCGCCTCATACAGCAGTCGGCGGGAAAGGAGGTCTATTCTATGCGACCGAACAAGCTCCGTGAATTGCTCCGCGCCGGGAAGCCGACGCTAGGGACCCGCGTGATGAGCCCCTGGCCTACGGTGATCGAGGTCTTGGGCCAGGCGAGACAGTATGACTACGTCGAGTTTCTCGCCGAGTACTCCCCCTCCGACCTCCACGATCTGGACAATCTGTGCCGGGCGGCCGAGCTGGCCGACCTGACGCCCATCATCAAGATCGACCAGGCCGCCTGCGACTACGTGGCGCAGCGGGCCATCGGCGCCGGATTCCAAGGCGTCATGTTCACCGACTGCCGCTCGGCAGAGGAGGCCCGGCATTATGTGCGGATCGTCCGCCCGGAGACCCCGCAGGATGGCGGCCTGTTCGGCGCCGCCCCGCGGCGCTTCTCCCCCCGGTCGCAGGTCGGGGGGGCCGAGTATCTCCAGGCGCTTCGGGATGTGGTGGTGATCCTGATGATCGAGAAGCGGGAGGCCGTCGCGCATCTGGAGGAGATCCTGGCCGTCCCAGGGATCGACATGATTCAGTGGGGACCCGGCGACTACACCGTGAGCATCGGCAAACCGGGGGCCCGATTCGATCCCGAGACCAAGGCCGTGGAACGGAAGGTGATTGAGGCCGCCCTCCGCAGGGGCATCCCTGCGCGCGCCGAAATCGTCGCCCCCGAGGACGCCCAGTACTACCTCGATCTCGGCGTCCGGCACTTCAACCTGAACGTGGACTTGTGGATCCTGCTGAACTGGTGGACGGCCAACGGCAAGACGCTGCGGGAAAAGTTGCCCGCGTAGCCTCTCCGGTCTGTCCGCAGGTCCGCGGTGAAAGGGGCGAGGAGGGCGAGAGGGGGATGGTGATCGGTAACAGGGCCAAGGGCATCGCGCTCGTCCTGTCGGCGTCCGCGCTTTGGGGTGCGACCGGTCCGTTGACGAAGATTCTTCGGGCGCACGGATTCGCGCTCACGGATATTCTCTCCTGGCGGTACTTTATCGGCTTCATCTGCCTGGCGGCGTGTTCTCGTCTGTTGCCGACACCGCCGGGTTTCCGCATCGACGCCAAGCGGTTCTCCAGCCGCGCTCGTACTGGCGCTCAGTATCTTCGGGGTCAACACGACCTTCACCTGGAGCAACTTCTTCACGACCGTTGCCAACGCCCAAGCCCTCACCTTCACCGCGCCACTCTTCGCTTCGGTCTTGGCGTGGCTACTGCTGCGCGAAAGGATCCGCGCCACCCACCTATTGGCCATCGGCATCGGTTTCGCCGGGGTCTGTCTCTTGGCGTTCAGCCCCTATGCCGGCACGGCCGGTCCGCCCACGTCGCTCTCCCCGAACCTGCCCGTGGGCAATGCGCTTGCGCTGCTCTGCGGGCTGCTCTACGGCTGGTACTTCGTGATTGCCCGAAAGGCGGCGCAGCGGGATACGGCAGTGCTGGCGAGCACCATCTGGCAGTTCCTGATTCTGTCCGTGCTCCTATCCCCCCTGATGCCGGGCACACTCTTCAAAGGCATCGAGGGGTCCGGGTACCTGTATCTTGTGATCTACAGTACGCTATGCACCGCCGGTCCGATTCTGCTGCTCAATCTGGCGGGCCTGTTCCTCCAGGCCCACGAGACGAGTCTGCTGGCGCTGTCCCAGGTGCCCTTTTCTATCTTTGCCGGCATGGCCATGGTGCGGGAGTTTCCGCCCCTGATCACCTGGATCGGTGTGGCCTTCATCCTGGTGGCCGGATTTCTAGGGGCGTGGGGCAGAGCGGTTCAAGATTGACCTCCCCCTCGGGAACTGATAAGGATTTCTTATGGTAGTGGCGCCGGGCGTTTCCGCTTCGCGCGGCGCTGTGGCAATGATCTCCGCCATGGGCGGTTGTGAGTTCACTGCTCCCCGACACTGCAATTCACGATTTTTTCACGGCTCTGAGAAAGGGGAAAAATGCCAAAGATTCTTATGATTCAGGGAAGCAACATGAACCTGCTGGGAATCCGCCAGCCGGAGATCTACGGGACGACCTCGGCCGCCGAATTGGATAAGAGGATGGTCGAGTATGCCAAGACCAAGAAGTTTGATTTGGAAATTTTCTACACCAATTCCGAAGGGGAGTGCATCGACCGCATCATCAAAGCCTACCATGACAAAGTGGACGTTTTGGTGATGAACCCTGGTGGGTTCACCTACGCCGCCCACTCCATCCGGGACACGATCAAAGGGGTCAAGATGCCCTATGTGGAGATCCATCTTTCCAACCATTATGAACGAGGTCTCCATTCGGTCATCGCCCCAACCGCCCAAGGGGTCATCATGGGTCTGGGTCTCCAGGTTTATTTCATGGGCCTGGATGCCGCCCTGTACCTTGCGGCCCAGAAGAAGAAATAGTCATTTTACCGCGGCCGGGGTTTATGGGAACTTTCAAGGGGGGAAGATGTTGGCAAGCGGAGATTTGCCCCCCGGGAGAACCATATAGACCCAGCATGGAGCATTCTTGACGAAAGAGACGGCCAAAGGATCGGCGTCACCCTATCGTCAAAAACATGACCCACTCACCAGGGAGGTTCATCCATGTTGAGTCGTGATGGTAAAGAAGCCGTCCTGCGATCGTTCCTGTTTACCCTTATGATTCTTGGGTTCGCGGCCTTTGTTCTCCTCCTTCCCTCGCCGGCGGCGGCGCAGGCGAAGGGGGAGCCGATCAAGATCGGCTGGATCTCGGAACTCTCCGGCACCTGGTCGTTCTTCGGCACTACCGGCATCACTGCCGCTCAGATCGCCGAAGAGGAGATCAACGCCAGTGGAGGCGTATTGGGACGGCCCCTTCAGATCATCCCGATGGACAACCGCACCGACCCCGCGCAGGCAGCCAGCGCCGCGCGAATGCTGGACACGCAGGATAAGGTCCTGGCTCTCAGTGGTCCCACCAGCTCGGACACTGCGCTCGCGGTTTACGGCTACGCCGAGCAGAACCAGGTCCCCTTCGTGGTACCGGTGGCCGCATTCCCGCGCCTCACGCGCCCGGGGACCCAGTGGACCTTCCGTCTGGAGCCCGATGCGGTGGGCTGGGGTTATGCCATCGTGAAATTTGTCGAGAAGGTGAAGCCCGGAGCCAGTATCGCCCTTATCTACAGCGACTTCGCCCTACAGCGCGCCATCGTTGCCGGACTCAAGTATCAGGCCGAACGCTCCGGTATCAACGTCGTTACGGACATCGTATTCCCTCAGAATGCCACTGATGCCACGGTGCAAGCGGCTCAGGTCAAGTCCAAGAACCCGGATTTCGTGTTTGTCAGCGGTGGCGGGGCCTTCGATGTGACGATCACCAACCAGATCCTGGACCTGGGATTCAAGCCGGAACAGATCATCCACCCCTTCGGCGCCGTGAAGATGATTCTCGGGTGGGGGCCGAGGAGCATCGGATCCTATTACGGAACCTTCTTTGACCACTCCCTGGGCGGACTCAACAGCTATGCCAAGGGGCTTATCACCAAATTCACGCAGCGCAAGGGATATGTCCCCGCCTACATCGAGAACTTCTGCTACGCGACCGTATACCTGATCAAGGAGGCCCTGGAGAAGGCTGGCACGGTGGACCGAACCAAATTCCGCGATGCTATGCGCAACATCAATACCAAGGAAATTACCACCGGAATTCCCATGGTTTTTGACAAGAATGGAGCCCGCAAAGAGTTCATGTACTTCCTGCAAATGAAGGAAGTCGGGAAGGAAACCTACAAGTCCCAGGAGGCCTTCTACATCGAGTGGAACCCTGAGGTGATTCCCGTTTATCAGCTTGCGCCATAGGGATCCCCGATGACCCCTGAGGGTATGGTACTCAACGGCCTGGCGGTGATCACCACCGGTCTGATCGTGGGAGCCATTTTCAGCTTAGTGGCTGCCGGGGTGACCATCATGTACGGGACCATCTGGTTCCCGAATGCTTCCAACGGTCAATTTTTCATACTGGCCGCGCTCCTGATGTGGAGTCTGGTGGCCAACTGGGGGTTGTCACCCTTTTTGGCGGCGGTTGTTGTGATCGCGGGCTCCATCCCCTTCTCCTTGATCCTGGAGAAGTTCCTGGTTCGCCCCTTTTACAATGTTCCCAACCGCAATATCGTTTACTTCATTATGACCTTAGGGCTGGCCCAGATTTTCGCGGGAGCCTTCACCGTGTACATATGGCCGCTGGAGCGACCAATACAGTCTGCCGGCGACCTGGCCCGGGGTCATCATGCTCGGCCCCTTTCCTTTCCCCCGCACCCGCCTGCTGGTGTTGCTCATCGCCTTGATCCTGTTGGCTGGATTGTTTGCGTTCCTCCGCCTCCATCGGATCGGTCGAGCCCTGCGGGCAGTTTTCCAGAACCGCGAAGCCGCGATCCTGCGGGGGGTGGATGTCCGCCGGATCTATCGTTTCTCCTTCGTTTTGGCAATGCTGATCATCACCACGGGCGGGGTGCTGTTCGCGCTGGCCTACGCCTTTGACCTGACGATGGCTTGGAACATGGCCATCATCGCCTTCGCCATCATGATCGTGGGCGGGCCGGGGAGCGTGCTGGGGTCGGTGGTGATCGGCATGATATTCGGCTTCACCCAAGCAGCCGTAAGCCTGTTCGCCAGCCCGACTCTGGCCGCTTTCTCATACTTGATTGTTATGCTGATCATCCTGCTCGTAAAACCGAGCGGGTTGTTCGCCCGATAGGATGTACACGATGGCTTATCGCCGGGCGGCGCTGGTTGGTCTGGTTATCCTGGCGCTGGCGCTGCCCTTTCTGTTTTCCGCAAGCCGGTTCTACGCTTTCATTCTTGGGGTGACCTACCTTTACATCCTGTGGTCCTCGGGCATGAATCTGCTTTCGGGCTTCACGGGCCTGATGCCGTTGATGTATGCCGGCTTGGCCGGCGTCGGAGCCTACACCACCGTAAATCTGGTGATGAAATTCGGCGTGTCATTCTGGCTGGCCATGCCGGCAGGCGCCTTGGCCGCGGCCTTGGTGGGCGTGGTTCTTGGCCTTCCATCGCTTCGGCTTCGGGGTTTTTACTTCACCCTCTCCGGTCTTGTTATCCAAACGGCCTTCACGATGCTCTTTGTGTATATCCCGCAGTTCACGGGGGGCGACACCGGGATTTCTCAGATCCCGCCACCCGTAATCCCTCTGCCCGGGGACCGGAGCTTCCCCCTCGCCGGTGTTTGGCTCGAGGAGGCCCTGGCGATTGCCGCACTCCTTACCGTTTACGTAGTCCATCGGGTGACCCGGTCCACTTTGGGGAAGTACCTGGTTGCCATTCGCGAGGATGACCTACTCACGGAGGCCCTGGGGATCGGGGTAACGAGGTACCGGGTACTGGCCTTCTTCATCAGTTCCTTGTTCGCAGGCGTGGGGGGTGCGTTTTATGCCCACTATGTTGGGTTCGTTTCCCCTCGGAGCTTTGACGTGCTGACCAGTCTGAACATTTGGCTGATCGTGGGGTTCGGCGGGCAGGGGACGATTCTCGGCCCGATCGTCGGTGCGGTCATCCTTGCCCCGATTCCCTATCTCATGCAGGAATTTTACCTTTACAAGGACATCGTGTACGGCTCCCTCATCGTTTTCACCACCATTTTTTTGCCGCGCGGGGTCTACGGGTCCCTGCTCTTCCACCGCCGGACCCGGACCTCGGCTCGGGGGAAATCAGAGGCGGCCCGGTCATGACCAAGGTCCTGGACGCCCGTGGACTGAACAAAAGTTTTGGCGGGGTATGGGCGCTGAAGGACCTGAGCGTCGACCAGGCGCCGGGTGAAACTCTCGGGATGATCGGTCCCAACGGCAGCGGCAAGACGACGTTCATCAATGCCGTGACGGGCCACCTTGCCTTGGACGGGGGGGAGGTCTTCCTGGACGGAAAGACGATCACGGGAAGAAAACCCCACGCTATCGCTCAGGCGGGTCTCATCCGGACCTACCAGGCGGTGCGGGTTTACGCGCAGCTCCCTGTTTCCGAAAACCTGCGAGTAGCGGGGCTCCCGCACTTCCGGCGTCTTGGGTTTTCCGATCCGTTGGACGGGGCCGAGGATCTCCTCGCCAAGCTCAGCCTAAAGGAAAAGACCGAAGCCGTGGCCGGCTCGCTCACGCTCTTTGAGCAGCGACGTCTGGAGTTGGCCATGCGGCTGATTTCCCGGCCGAAGCTGATCATGCTGGATGAGCCCGTGGGCGGACTCAACCCCGGGGAGATCCGGGAGATGATCCAGCTTCTGAAGGGGCTGCGGGCCGAGTGCGGACTCTTTGTGATCGAGCATACGATGAAGGTAATTATGGAGCTGGCCGACCGCGTCGTCGTGCTGGTGAGCGGCGAGATGATCGCGAACGGAGCACCCGCCGCTATCCTGCAGGACGCCAACGTCATCCGGCAGTATCTGGGGGCTGTCCGTGCTACAAGTCGCTGACCTAACCGTTCGCTATGGGCCCTTCCTGGCTCTTGATGGAATTTCTCTTCATGTGGAGCGGGGAGAGATCGTGGGAATCATCGGCCCCAACGGCGCGGGGAAAAGCAGCCTGCTCCGCGCGATCGCGGGTCTCGTTCAACCCTCGGGGGGGGCGATTGAGCTGAAGGGCCGATCCCTTCTTGCGGTCGAGCCCTGCGAACGGGTACGGGCGGGCCTGTCCCTGGCACCCGAGGGCCGAGGCCTGTTCCCAAGCATGTCCGTGGAAGAGAACCTCCTGATGGGAGCCTATACGGTAGAGGACCCGGCGCGGGTGCGCGAGAACATGGATCGCGTATTCGGCCTGTTTCCCATTCTCCGCGATCGGCGCCGGCAATTGGGGGGGACCCTTTCGGGCGGACAGCAGCAGATGCTCGCCATTGGCGCAGGGCTGATGAGCAACCCTGAACTGTGCATGTTCGATGAACCGTCCATGGGCCTTGCGCCCATCGTCATCGGCGAGATCTCCCAGGGCCTTCATGGCCTGCGGGAGGCCGGCCTGACGGTGCTTCTGGCCGAGCAGAACGCCAAGCTTGCCTCCGAAGTGGCCGACCGGATCTACATTCTGCAAGTTGGCCGGATCCGCTTCCACGACACTCCCCAGAAGCTCCTCGAGAATCCGGAGGTCGTCGAAACTTACCTCAGCGTCTATTGATTCGCTGGAAACGGGAGCATAGCAATGGGCACCCATCATCGCTTCGAAGAGTTTCCCCAGAAGACGGTCAGCTACCTTGCCGGCCGGCCGAATTCGGAAGGAATTAAGATCCGGATTCTTTCCACAGAACGGGTGATGCTCACGGAGATCAAGGTCCAGGGAGGCGGAAGCATCCCCCGCCATCGTCATGAGGCCGAACAAATCATTCTCATGCAAAGAGGGGAAGCTCGGGTGACGACCGGCAAGGAGCCCCCTCGGCTGATCAAGGCTGGGGACATCTGGATCGTTCCTTCCAATACCATGCATGGTGTCGAATATCTCGGAGACGTGGAAGCCATCGAAATCGTTAGTCCTCCCCGGATGGATAATTTTATCGGCTACACCATCAAACACACGTTTTTCGAAGGAGAAAGTGAGGGCGAGTGAAGCGATAGAACTCTGTCTTGTTGTTGGGGGCCGCGGGAAACAGATCGCGCGGTTTCGCCGGTGGTTCGTAGCGGCGGGTCGGGGGGACCACCACAACGCCAAAGGAGGAGCGATGGAGCGATTTCACGGGAAGGTCGTCTTGATCACGGGGGCGGGGGTGGGGATCGGCCGGGCGGCCGCCGTCCGATTTGCCAAGGAGGGGGCGAAGGTGGCGGTCAACTCCGTGACGCCGGCCAACGGGAATGAGACCCTGCGCCTCGTGAAGGAAACGGGGGCCGCGGGGATCTACATCCAGGGAGATGTCTCCAGGGACGCGGACGCGCAGCGCATGGTGGCAGAGACGATCAAGGCCTTCGGTCGGATCGACGTGCTGGTGAACAACGCCGGGATCGTCCTCCCCGGAAAGGTGGACAACACCTCGGAAGAGGATTGGGACCGGACGATGGCGGTCAACCTGAAAGGGCCCTTCCTGGTCTCGAAACACGCGATTCCGGAGATGCGCAAGAGCGGGGGCGGGGCGATCGTCAACACCTCCTCGATCGTCGCCGTCAAGGGGGTCAAGGACCGGGCCGCCTATGCGGCGTCCAAGGGGGGGCTCTCGGCTCTGACCAAGGCGATGGCCGCCGACTACATCGGAGAGAAGATCCGGGTCAACTGCGTCTGCCCGGGGACGACCTACACCCCCTCGCTGGAGCGGCGGATCCAGGCCTTTGCCGATCCCGAGAAGGCCCGGGCGGATTTTATCGCGCGCCAGCCCATGGGCCGGCTGGGCACGGATGCGGAGATCGCCGCCGCCATCCTGTTCGCGGCCTCAGACGAGGCTGCCTTCATGAACGGTGCGAGCATCTCCATCGACGGGGGGATGAGCATCTAGCCCGGATTATTCACGAAAGACTTGTGAATAATCCGGGCTTACTTGACCAATGGCCAATTCCGCCTGCGGCGGGATGACGCATGGGGGTGGGCGGGTACCCATCCGCCAGGATGGGTGCGGTGTCGAGATGCACCACCGTCGTCTGATCCGTCCTGGGCCGCCAGCCACGAGGGTTTCTATTAAGCCCGCATTATTCGCGAGCTGTGTTCGCAAATAATGCGGGCTAGGTCGGTAAACCCTCTCTCGTCTGGCGGCGGAGGACACGCCCCATTGACATGGGCTGAACCCTTCGATAGGCTCTCTCCTGATATTTGAACCGCTGTTCAGACCGACATCGGGAGAGGTTGATGACAATCAAGCCCCACCATCCAGAACGACACCCCTGCCTCTGCGGCGGCGACAATCCGAATTGCGTCCGGTGCGGAGGCAAAGGCTATACCGAAACCCCGGGATTTCGGCCGATCATGTCAGGTCCTTCGGGCATCAGGAGACGGCCTCTCATCCTAAGCGAAGATTCGGGTGCAATCCAGGGACCCCCAGAGCCGATCCGGTGTCCGCACTGTTCGCTGGAGATCCTGAACTTCGCCGTACATATGGCGGAGGCACATCCCGAGATGCCGACGCAGGAAACGGATGCAGAACGGGAGGCCCGCGAACAGGAAGAGGCGCGCCAGGCCGCCGCAGCTGCGGAGATCGCGCGTCGAGAGGCGGAGGCCATCCAGAGGAAAGCAGAGGCGCGTGCCCGGCGACAAGAAGCCGAAAGGCAACAGCAGGCCTTCGTTCGGGCGTTGCGCGCGGGTGGGAACCTGCACCAGAGACTGCAAGGGCAGAACGCGGTGCCGGCGCCCCCGGTTGACCCCAGGGAACCGGCCAATCAATCTGTCCCCCCTCGCGCAACAGAGACCGTATCTCCGGATGGCGGTCGATTGCATGGCTCAGACAGCCCAGGAGAACGAGGAACGAGGGAGGAGAGACGGCTCGGCGATCCAGAGAATGAGGCCTGGGAACGCATGAAGAAGGCTTTTGCCGAGCGCACCGTCCTGACGGGCGTGGTCCGAAGCAGCAAACCGTTCGGCGTGTTCGTCGCGCTTGGCGGAATCGAAGGCCTCCTGCGGAGTCGCGAGACGCTCGCGAGGGAAGCAGGTCGTGAGGTGCCGGGGCTGCAGGAGGGAGAGACTGTCAAGGTGGTAGTGATCGGGATGAGCGAGGACACCCATCGAGTGGAGTTGTCGATGAAGCGCGCGCGCGACCCCCAGGCCATCCAGGATGCGCGTTACACGACAACACCCGCGACAGGGCCGGCGGAGGGACCGATGGCGTTAGCGTTCCGCTTGGCGCGGGAGAAAAAGGGGAAAGCCGACTAGCCAGTTTTCGGAGGCAAGGGACAAGATACGGAACGGATCACGCCTTCTTCGCGCGGGGCCGTGCGGCCTTCTTCTTGGCTCCACCGGGTGGCGGCGCGGCCTTCTTCGCGCGCGGGGCCGTGCGGACAGCCGTCCGCTTGCGACCCGTGCCGCGCGGCGCGGTCGTAGGCTTCTTGGGAGCGGCGGCCTTATCAGGCGACGGCACCTCGCTCGAGACCGCGGGCGACGCGTCTTCGGCGCCACGAGGCGCTGGCGTCCTGGCCTCGGCAGGCAGCACCTCGGGCGTCGGCGGCGGTTCCGGAGCGAGACGTGCGTCCTGGCCGGCAACGGCCTCGACACCGAGCGGCAGCGGGATCTCCTGAGGGCTCTCGCCGGTGGCGAGACTGTCAGCGGCGGGCGCAGCCCCGGACGCCTGCGTCGGCGTCAGGTACTGCGCGCCGGGATGCACGCGCACGCCGCCTTGCCGATCGCGGTCGAGCCTGAACAAGCCTTCCCGCTGGCCGAAACGCAGGGCATCGAGCATGCCGGCGAATCCGTAGCGCCGCTCGTCAAAGCTCTCATCGAACGTCTTGATGAACTGTTTGACTTGCCGCACGTACATCGGGAAACGTGGGGTCGCACCGGGACGCGAGAACGCCTGGACCATGACGCGATAGCCGTCGACCGGCCCGGGTCGCGCGCCATCCTCCGCCAATGCGGTCTCCGGGACAAGCGGCGCTTCCCTCGGGGGTGCCGCGGCGGCCTCCGTACTCTCTCCCGTCCCGCCGTCGGAGGGCTGCCCGGTCCGCGCATCGCGCCCGTGTCCGCGGGGGTGCGACGCGCGGACCGCACGCGGGGCACGATCTGCCTGCGGCTCCGCCGGCGCGCCCGGTGCGGCAGCCGCCGGGTCACCCGTCTCGCGTAACTCGACGTGGAAGCTGCGGTCAGCCCCCTTGAGAGCGACGTGACCGGCCTTGGCAAGCTTCTCGACGAAGTCACGGAAGGAGCTGGCGCCGTACTGGCGCTCCGAGAAACTCGAGTCGAGCTGCAGCAGCGTGCTCTTGAGCAGTCCGAGCTGCGGAATCACTTCGCGGTCGGCCAGCAGCTTGAGCGCGCGGCGGATGAGCGGCATGGCGGCGACGATGTCGGTCACGGCCCGGGCGTGTCCACCCGCCTGCCGCCCGCGGCTCGTGCTGCCGAGGATGTCTTCGTAGGCCACGAACTCGGTGCAGTTCTTCTGCAACACCTGGCTCGTGAACGCGCGCCCACCGACCACGAATACCTTGCGGTCGTACTGCTTGAGTTTCTCGACCAGCGTGATGAAGTCGCTGTCCCCGCCGACGATGACGAACGCGTTGATGTGGTTGTGGGTGAACGCCATCTCGAGGGCATCGAGGGCGAGGTTGATGTCACCGCCGTTTTTGTCGCCGCCGGGCGTCATGTTGCGCTGCACCATGTGGATGGCGTGTTGCGACATCGAGCGCCCGTAGTCGGTCGCGCGGGTCCAGTCGCCATAGGCGACCTTGGTGACCACCTCACCACGCTCCTTCACGGCTTCGAGCACGGCGCCCACGTCGAAGTGGCCGCCCAGGGTGGTCTTGACACCGATCTCGATGTTGTCGAAATCGATAAAAACCGCGATCTTCAGTCGATCATCACTCATGGGATGTCCTTGTGCTGGGAAGCCGGAGACGGCCGGCGGACGCATGCTTGAATCCCACTCTACCGGCCGGCATACCACCGTGTCAAGGAAAGAGAAGGATGGGTACCCACACGCTGGGGCGCTCGCCGCGACGTATCGGAAGTACGCCTGAAAATAGGCTTGACACGCGTGTTTGGTCCATGGTAGTTGAACTATGTACATGTTAACTCGCACATAGTGAGAACGCGCAATGCCCACGAAGACGCTCCAATCCTTGGAGCGCGGTATTGATCTTCTTTTCCTCTTTTCGGCGGAGAAGCCGATTCTGTCCCTCGAGGACATTTCCAGGGGACTTGATCTTTCCGAGAGCACCGCCTACCGGCTCGCGGCAACCCTGTGCAAGAAGAGCGTCCTTGTCCGGAGCCCTACGGGGAAGGGGTATGAACTGCACGCGAGTCTTCTTCGCTTGTTGGCGGTCGTGCGCGCGCACATCGACATCGGGAGCCTCGCCCTGCCGAGCCTTGAGGTGCTGGCGCGAGAGTCGGGGGAAACCTCGCAACTCTGCCTGCTGCAGGGAAACGAGGTGGTGTGCGCCGAGGCAGTCAGCAGCTCGAATGCGATTCGGTTCATGCCGGAGAAGGGGCGGGGCGTTCCCCTCCACACATCTGCGCTAGGCCGAGCCGTGCTTCGCGTTCCTGCCCGAGAGCTTTCTGGCCAAGTATCTCCGAAGACCCGGGTTGCAGCCGGTGACACCCCATACCGTAACGGATACGCGAAAGTTCCGCGGGATTCTTCAGCAGATCCGGGCCCAGCACTGGGCCGTGAGTTTCCAGCAGAATCTCCTCGGCGCGCGCGGTGTGGCCGTGCCGATCTTCAACCATCAGGGCAAGGCCATCGCCAGCCTCGGGATCTCGGGCCCCCATCCCAGGTTTAGCGACAAGCGGGCGCGCAGCCTTGTGCCGAGCCTCCAGGGCCATGCGCGCTCGATTTCCAAGGCCCTGGGCGCCGTGCTGGAAAATACCGAGCCCCAGCCCGCCGAATGATATTCGGGGAGCCTCCGGGGACTGCGCCCCGGCATGAGGAGAATGCACCTTGGTCCACGTAAAACACGAACCACCCTTCCGGCGCGGATACAATGCCATCACCGTGGAAGGTGAGCGCACGGACGATGCGATGATAGATTTCGGCATCCTTTTGCTTCACGCGGGAGAGTGCCACGAATGCCATCTGGGCAAGGAGCGGGCTTTTCTCTTGATGCGGGGATGCGTGACCTTCCGCTTCAACGGGGTGGAAAGACGCGCCGATCGACATTCGCTGCTCGACGAGAGCCCCGTCGTGCTCCATGTCCCGCAGGGGGTCTCGGTCCGGATCGTTGCGACGACGGATGCCGAGATTGCCGTCATGCGGACGCAGCACGAGACGACGTTTGAGCCCAGGTTCTACGAGCAAGACGAGACGAGCAGCGAGCGGCGGGGAGAGGGAACCATGGGGGAGACCTCGACCCGTCTCGTCAGAACCACCTTCGATGATCGCAACGCCCCCGAGGCGAATCTGGTGGTCGGCGAGGTTGTCACGTTTCCCGGCAAGTGGTCCAGTTATCCTCCCCATCGCCATCCTCAACCCGAGATCTATCACTACCGGTTTTTCCCGGAGAACGGGTTTGGCCATGCTACGGTAGGCGATGCGGTCCTCAAGGTTGGACATGGCGATACGGTGAAAATTCTTGATGGTGTCTCGCATCCTCAGGTCGCGGCCCCCGGGTATGCCATGTACTATCTCTGGGTGATCAGGCATCTCGACGGGAATCGCTATGGGGAGAAGTCGGGCACTCCGATCTTTGAACCGGAACACCTGTGGGTCACCAAGAAAGACGCGGTGATCTGGCCAGGCTAGGGACCAGAACGCTCTAGCAGAATGCTGAAGAACTCACTTTTCGGCAGGCTGATCAAAAGGGCCCAGATGCTAGGCGGTTCCCAAAGGGCGGGGTACCCACCGCAGGTGGTCCAGGCGTACTAGAGGTACGCCGCAGCGAGCGCCCGAGCGGACCAACGCCGCAGATGGGTCGTTTTCAGCAGCCTGCTACGAGAGTCGGGAGGATCGCCATGACGCACCATCGGTCGGCTGGGGAGTGCCCAATTGCAGTCATCGGGGCCGGCACCATGGGGGCCGGTATCGCGCAGATCTTCGCCCAGGCCGGGCACCCCGTGCGCGTGCAGGCCCGCAAGCGCGAGACGCTGGAGGCCGCCCTCCAGCGCATCCGCGTGAATCAGGACGAGCTGATCCGGCACGAACTGCTCACCGCGGCGGATGCCGAGGCGGCTCGCGAGCGCATCGGGGTCACCCAAGCGCTCGACGAAGCCCTCGCAGGCGCGGCCTTTGTCAGCGAGAACATCCCCGAACTGCTCCCGCCCAAGCAAGCCCTCTTCGCCCAGATGGACCGCCTCACACCACCCGAGACCATCCTGTCCACCAACACCTCCAGCTTGCCCATTACCCAGGTCGCCCGCGACACCCAGCATCCCGAGCGCGTGGTCGGCTTCCATTGGTTCAATCCGCCGCATCTCATTCCTCTGGTCGAGGTGATCCGGGGCGAGCGGACGTCGGACGCGGCCATGGACACGACGTATCGCCTGGCCCAGGTCATCGGCAAGTCGCCCATTCGTGTGCAGAAGGACATCCCGGGCTTCGTCGGCAACCGGCTGCAGCGCGCGCTGGAGCGCGAGTTCTTCTATCTAGAGCGGATCGGCGCCTGCAGCGGCGCGGACCTGGAGGTTGCGCTGAAGCAGGGCCTGGGCTTCCGCTGGTCCGTCGTCGGACCGCTGGAGCATGCGGACCTGGCCGGCGTGGATACGCACGCGGCCACGGTGGCACTCCTCTTCCCGCTCCTCTCGAACGACACCACGCCGCCCCCGCTGTTTGCGAAGCTCGCCGCGCAGGGCCGCCTCGGAGCGAAAACCAACAGGGGCGTGTACGAGTACGGTCCGGGCGACGTGGAGCGCATCTTGGCCCGGCGGAACACCATGCTGATTGACTTCATCAAGGTACTGAAGAAGCATCCCTCGCTGCGCGACCCGTCCGCATAAGGATATTGCTGCTGAACCGTTGTCACGCGGCGAACCGCGGTACGCACATCGGGTCTCTTGAGAACCTATGAATGTGGAAGAAAGGATGGTGATGCAGGCGAATCGCATGTGAGGGTTCATGGTGACAACAGGACGGAGAAAGAGGAGGCAATCATGAAAAAGGGTTTCGTGTTGCTAGTGATGTTGGCCGTGGTCGCGGTCGGCGCGCTCCCGAACACTGCGAGCGCCGGCGCAGCCGCAGCCCCCGACAAGTCATGGGAAGAAGCCAAGACCGTCAAGATCGGCGTCGCGCTGTATCTGACCGGGCCGGGCGCCCAGATGGGCATTGACTCCCGGCGCGGGCTAGATATTGCCATCAAGGAAGCCGGCGGCAAGATCAACGGGAAGCCGATCGAGCTGATCGTGTACGACGAAAAGGGCAACCCGGCCGAGGCTATGAAGGCCGTAACCAGGCTGATCAATCAGGATAAGGTGAACGCGATCTATGGGCCGCAGTTGAGCAACTCCATCTTTGCGGTCGGTCCAACCGTGGAGGCGGCGAAAGTCCCGTTGATGGGCGGCGCGGTTGGGGCCACGTGGACTCGTCAGGGGTGGACGTATATCTTCCGGCCGGTGGTCAACACCTACTACACTAACTTGGAGTCCCTGAAGCTCTTCAAGAGACTGAATGCGAAGAAGGTGGCCTTCTTCCATATCAACGATGAATTCGGCATCGGCTCCACGAAAGACATGGCCGAATTGCTGGAGAAGGCCGGCGGGTACGAAATCGTCGCGCATGAGACGCACAAGGCGGGCGATCAGGATTTCACCGGTCAGTGCGCAAAAATCGTCCAGTCGGGTGCCGATGTCGTCTTCGTGGTCGTGCTGTCCAATGACGCGGGGCCGGTCATGAAGCAATTGCGGAAAGCCGGATTCAACAAGCCGGTGATCGGTGACACCTCGTTCTCGGCCAAGCCCGTGCGCGAGATCGCCGGCAGTGCCGCGAACGGCGTGTACTTCGTCGCCCCGTACATCCTGCCCGACACCAAGGACGACATCAAGAACTTCAAGAATCCCCTGCTCCAAAAGTACTTGGAGACCTATTTCGCGGACTACAAAGAAGCGCCGATGAGCGAGAACACCTTTCGCGCCTATGACGGCATGAAGATCCTCATGAAGGCGTTTGCGAATGCGAAGTCGGTCGAGGGCCCCAAGGTCCGCGACGCCATTGAAAACATTGACGATTACGAAGGGCTGGGCGGAAAGTTCAATTTCAAGGGGGCCAAGGGCGATGGCATCAAGACCTCCAGCTTCTTCGTCATCCGAGACGGCAAGGTGATGGAGCTCGCGCCATAGCCCATGAATGTCAGGCTGCCGACGGGATCTCGACTACGCTCGTCGGCACGCACATGCCGTAACTCGGTTCTAAGCCAGACCTGCCACCGGCGCGTAAGTGCTGGTGGCAGGTCCGGCGCCGCTGACGCCCAGAATCGGCTCGCGCTCGTTGGAGATCTGGTCAGAGATATCGGGAGATGTAGACGCTATGTTCATTCAGTTGCTGATCGGTGCCATCATGCTCGGCGGGATTTATGGACTGCTGGGCCTGGGGTACGGAATCATCTACAAGACGTCAGGACTGCTGACATTCGCCCAGGGCGAGGTCCTGATGATCGGCGCGTTCCTGGGGTACACATTCTTCAAGCTATTCCATATGCCGTTCCTCGTCGCGCTGCTGGCGACCGTGGTGATCATGTTCGTGTTTGGCTTCGTCTTCGAAAAGACCATTATCCGCACGATTCTGGGCGGCGGCGGGACCCCCATTCATGTGGTCCTCGCAACGATCGGCATCTCGATTGCGCTGCAGAACCTGGCGGCGCTGATCTGGACGAGCGAG
Organism: uncultured Methylomirabilota bacterium; assembly: GCA_963727695.1. Classification (GTDB taxonomy): domain Bacteria; phylum Methylomirabilota; class Methylomirabilia; order Methylomirabilales; family 2-02-FULL-66-22; genus 2-02-FULL-66-22. Next base: position 36,893 of record CAVSHW010000051.1, read on the forward strand.
ATCCAGCAGTTCCCTCCCATCTTCAAGGTCGAATATCTTGAATTTGGCCCGGTCAAAGTGGCTCCCGAGTCAATTTCAGGCATTGTCGTCGCCTTGGCGTCCATGGTCCTCCTGCATCTGTTCATGAATTACACCAAGATCGGCACCGCCATGCGGGCGGCCGCCCAGGATAGCAACGCCGCAAGTGTCTGCGGGATCAACGTCTCCTTTTCCAAGGGGTTGAGCTGGGCCATCTCGTCTGCTTTGGCGGCCATCAGCGGCATCATCATCGGCCCCGTGTACGGCGTCTACATGCTGATGGGCGCCTTGATCGGACTGAAAGGCTTTGCCGCCGCCGTCATCGGCGGGTACGGCAGTATGTACGGCGCGATCTTAGGCGGAATGATCGTTGGGGTGATCGAGACGATGGCGGCAGGGTATTTGTCGTCGAGCTACAAGGATTTCATCGCGTTCTTTGTGTTCATCGCGTTTCTCGTCATCAAGCCGACCGGCATTTTCAACGAGAAGATTATCGAATCGTAACCCCTTGACGTGGGAGACGACATCTTGGCCCGTTACAAGAATTGGCTCATATCCCTGGCGTTCATCCTCGTTTTCGTGGGGCTGCCCGCGGTGGTGGGGAACAACGCCTACCTGATGCTCATTCTGAGTCTATCAGGCATCTTTGTCATCGCGTCTATCGGGCTGGACCTTCTGTTTGGATATTCCGGCCAGATTTCGATCGGACAGGCAGCGTTCTATGCGGTGGGCGCATATACTTCCGCCATCTTGACGACCAAGCTCGGGATCAGCGTCTGGCTCGGCATGCTCGCAGGCGGCGTGCTCGCCACCATCTTTGCGGCGTTGGTCGCGCTTCCGATCTGTAAGCTGGTGCACATGTTTCTCGCCTTGGTCACGATCGGGATCGGCGAGCTGACCTATCAAGCGATCATCAACCTGCCCGACCTGACGGGGAGCTTCACCGGTGTGCGGGCGATTCCGATGCCTCGCATCGGCGCCTATGTCTTCAATGTGTCCAGCTACTACTACATCGTGCTGGCCGTCGTCGTGCTGTCGTTGCTGGTCAAGCAACGCATCGTGGATTCCCGGATTGGACGCGCGTTCATCGCAATTCGGGAGAATACCGACGCCGCGAATGCCATGGGGATCAACGTGACGTACTACAAGATGGTGGCATTTGCATGCAGCGCCGCATTCACCGGCATTGCCGGCGCCCTCTACGCGCACTACATCGGCTTCATCAGCCCGGAGTCATTTACGTTGGATCAGTCGGTCTTGTTCTTGACCGCCGTCCTGTGCGGCGGGATGGGGACGTTTGCCGGTCCGATCATCGGGGCGGTTGTGATTACCGTCATCAATGAAGCCATCCAGGTATTGGGCTCGTATCAGATGCTGGTGTATGGCATCTTCATCGTGGTCGCGGTCATCTACGTGCCGGAAGGTTTGGTGGGCGTCGTGAAAATGATTCAGAGACATCTGCGCAAGGTGGTGAACCGTGTCGCTGATTAGCGTTGAAAATGTGACGATGAAATTTGGCGGCTTGACCGCCGTGGATCATGTCACCTTGCAGATCAAGGCCCATGACATTTGCGGGCTGATCGGCCCGAACGGTGCCGGAAAAACGACGTTGTTCAACGTCATCGCAGGATACTACAAGCCGTCTGGTGGAACGATTCATCTTCAGGAACGCCGCATAGACGGCCTCCACCCGTATCAGATCAACAATCTGGGCATTGCGCGGACGTATCAGAACATCAACCTGTTTCGGAGCATGACCGTCCTGGAAAACATCATGGTGGGACGACACCCGCGGCTATCAGCGGGAATCGCGGGCAGCGTATTCCGGACGCCGGCCCAACGGAAGGAAGAAAAGGAACTCCGGGACAAGGCCATGGATATTCTGCACATGGTTGGACTGCAGCAGAAGGCCGGAGAAACCTCCAGGAACTTGTCCTACGGCGAACAGCGCCGGTTGGAAATCTGTCGCGGCATCGCCAGCGATCCGAAACTCCTCCTGCTGGATGAGCCGGCAGCCGGAATGAATACCAAAGAAAAACTGGAGCTGGTCGAATTCATCCGCAAGATCAGGGATTTCGGCATCACCGTCCTGGTGGTGGAACACGATATGAAAGTGGTCATGGGGTTGACCGAGTATGTGTTCGTGCTGAATTTCGGGAAGCTGATCGCAGAAGGACAACCGGCTGACATCCAGACGAACCCCGAAGTCATCAAGGCGTATCTGGGAGAAGATGTCTGATGCCGAACATTCTGGAAATCAACAATCTGCTGTACTCCTACGGGAAAATTCGCGCGCTAAAGGGGATCAATCTGACGATCGGGGAGCGCGAGATCGTCGCATTGATCGGCGCCAATGGCGCGGGGAAGACGACGACCCTCCATTGTGTCTCGGGGTTGTTGGACAATTTTGAGAGCGGCTCCATCACCTTCATGGGAAAGAGCCTGAATGGGATGAAGCCGCACGAAGTCTCAAAATGTGGAATCACCCAAGTGCTGGAAGGCCGGCACATCTTCCCCCACTTGACCATCAAGGAAAACCTGATGATGGGGGCGTACCTGCGCACCGACGGCACTGCGATCGATCGTGACCTCCAGAACATCTACCGCCGCTTTCCCCGGCTGTATGAACGGGAAGAGCAGTTGGGCGGGACGCTGAGCGGCGGCGAACAGCAGATGTTGGCGATTGCACGCGCCTTGATGGCAAAACCGAAGCTGATCTTGATGGATGAGCCGTCCCTCGGCTTGGCGCCGCTGATCGTGAAAGAAGTGTTTCAGATTATTCGTGAAATCAACAAGGAAGGCATGCCGATCCTGCTGGTTGAGCAGAACTCGAAGGCGGCATTGAGCATCGCCGATCGGGGCTATGTGTTGGAGAGTGGCGAAATCGTCATGTGCGAGAAATGTGAAGACTTGTTGAACAACGAAGACGTGCGAAAGAGTTATCTGGGCGGGTAGTGGCTGAGCGAGGGGTGTGGCTAGGGGGGGTCATGACATCCAGAGAACGCGTGCTCGCGAGCCTGCGCCATGAGGAGCCGGATCGCGTTCCGATCGACCTGGGCGGGGGGACCACGGGGATCGAGGTCGAGGCCTACGATCGCCTGAAGGCCTTGCTGGGTTTCGAGAGCCAGACCAAGACCTTCGTGCGCGATCACGTCGAGGTGGACGAACCGATCCTGCAGCGATTCGGGATTGATACGCGGTATGTGCGCGTCGGCGCCCCGCGAGGGTACCAGGTCCGCCTCGACCCCGACAATTCCTACCTGGATATCTGGGGAACGCGCTGGCAGAAGCCGCCGTCAAGCCTCTACTGGGACATGGTGGCGCACCCGATCGCCGAGCCGACGATGGGGGCCCTCGCAGCCTACCGCTGGCCCGACCCCCACGATCCGGGTCGCACCGCCGGTATCGGTCAACGAGCCCGCGCCCTCCGAGAGCAGGGAGCGTATGCCGTCGTGTTGGACAACACGGGATTCGGGGCGTTCGAGCAGGGCTGGGCGTTGCGGGGCTTCGAGAATTTCTATACGGACATGGTCGCAGAGCCCCACTTTGCCGAGGCGTTGATCCAGGGTGTCGCCGACTACCAGGTCGCCCTCTACGAACATGTGCTGGCCGAGGTGGGGCCGCACCTGGACGTGGTCATGGTGGCCGAGGACCTCGGGTCACAGGACGGGCCGCTGATCTCGCCCGAGATGTATCGCCGGATGGTCAAGCCGGCCCAGAAGCGGGTCTGGCAATTCATCAAGAGCCGGACTGACGCCAAACTGTTCTTGCATAGCTGCGGATCGGTGCGCCGGTTCATCCCGGATCTGATCGAGATCGGTGTAGACATCCTCAATCCGGTCCAGGTGGCCGCGGGGGGCATGGATCCGGACGATCTGAAACGGGAGTTCGGCAAAGATCTGACGTTCTGGGGCGGGGGGTGCGACACCCAGCGCGTGCTCACCTTCGGGACGCCTGATGATGTCGAGCGGGAGGTTCGGCGGCGCATCCGCGAACTCGCGCCGGGCGGCGGGTTCGTGTTCAATCAGATTCACAACATCCAGCCGGGGGTCCCGCCAGAGAACGTCGTGCGCATGTTCGAGACCGTTCTCGCTCAGGGCGTGTACCCGCTGCGCGGGTAACCGGGGCGGCGTCCGCTCCCCCGTACGCCTCGCGTCGGCACGAGGCCGACAGTTAAGCATTACGGATTCCCCTGCCGCATCTGCTATAATCCCGGCAATTCTGCGGCTCATTCCAGACTGGAGGGCGCCTGTGGACGAACCGGTGTTCATCGACTCGCGGGAGGAGATGGAGCAGATCCTGCAAGAGGAGGTGCTGGGCTACCTGGGGCTCGCCGGCGACGGGCAGCCGTACGTCGTGCCGCTCAATTACGCCTACGCGGCCGGGAAGATCCTGTTCCACTGCGCGCTCACGGGCCAGAAGCTCGACGCCATCCGCCGCAACCCCCGCGTCTGTTTCACCGTCGGCCGGCAGATCGGCGAGGTGCGGGACCACACCGGCGCCCCGTGCCACGTCGACAGCGACAGCGTGATCTGCTACGGCCGGGCGAGGCTCCTCGACGACCTGACGGAACGGGCCGCCGCACTGAACGCCTTCAACCGCCGCTACCGGCCCGAGGCCCCCGACATTCCGCGGGAGCGGGTGGAGCAATGCATGGCGGTCGAGATCACGATTGCCGAGATGACCGGTCGGCGGGAGCGGGACCGCCACCGCACGTATTGGCGCGCCGCCTTCTAACCAATCAGAGAAGAGAGCATGAGACACATCGTCATTCTCATTGCGGTGATTGTTGCGGCGATCGTGGGCTGCAGCAAGCAAGAATTGGAACATGCCGTCCCGCCCGCTCCGCCGCCTGCCTCAGCGCCCCCTCCGCAAGCAGCGGTCGCTCCAGCGCCTGGGCCTGCGCCGGAGGCCAACGCGGAGCTCCCGTCGCGTCAATCCTCACAAGAACAGGCCGAAGCGCGCGCCGCGCGAGACGTCGCCGAGCGAATGCAAGCCGAAGCGCAACGACCGGTCGAAATGGAGCGTCGATCCAAGATGCCGCCCCGCGCCGAAAGGCAAATTCGTTCGGAAGCGCAACGACCGGTCGAAGCAGCGCTGCCCGATTTCCCCTGGCCGCCGCCCGCGCCTTCGGCGCAGATCGTCCTGCCCAATTCCTTGTTTCAGGCCACTGGAAAACCGATCCCATCGCTTTCTTCCGTGGGTGCCCAGCTTGTGGGTGCGCTCGAACACGCCCGCTATTTCGAATACAGCTACTATCGCGTCCCCGACGGATTTGCGCTGGTCGCGCGGCTCGAACGGATCGCCCCTGATGGAACTCCCTTGCCTGAAGAGTTCCGATTCCTGCTGCCCGGGTCACAGGAGCCGTTTTCGTTAGCGGTCTACATCAAGCAACTGTTCTTTGCGCCCGAGGGGTTCTATCGACAGATCGTGATCGTCGTGACGGACCGGCCGTTTACAGCGACGGGGGATACGCTGGACGCCCCAGCGGCAGCACGATTGTTGAGCGGCGGGGCCAACCGCTTATCGAATGATTTCGAAACCATGCGATTTACGGAGGCGCACAGGGTCAGCGCGCTCATCTATGAGTTCAGGAAGGGGGCACAGCAGGGCGATGTCTCGACCCTGACACCCGGGCGACTGGGTGCGCGGACTCATCTGGAGCGGGCCGGCATCTACCAGGGGCTCGCACCTCGCCAATGAATGTCTTCATTAGCTATCGCCGTAGCGACACACAGGACCTGGCCGGCCGGATTGCCGACCGGATTCGTGCGGTCCCGGAAGTCGATCACGTCTTCATCGACGTGGACGGCATCGAGCCGGGGGCAGATTTTTCGTTGAAGATCCAGACGGCTCTCGCCGAGAGCCCCGTCTGCATTCTCTTGATAGGGCCCCAATGGCGCGGCGCTCGTGCAAGCGACGGAACGGCGAGGATCTTCGAGGATCGGGATTTTGTACGGCTGGAAGCGGCGGCGGCGCTGGCAAGCGAGCAGAAAGTGCTGCCGGTCCTTGCGAACGGTGCCCCCATGCCCCAGCCGGAAGAGCTTCCGGAGGACCTCCAGCGGCTTCCGCGCATCAACGCCTTGTCCATTCGACATTCGTACTTCGATCACGACATCGAGTACCTGATCGATGTACTGTTGTCGCGAAAGAAGCCGGCGAGGGTCACGTCCTATCTGCGGCGCCACCCATTCCAGGCGGGCCTCCTTCGAGCCCTCGCGGGAGCGTGTTCTGCGCTGGCCATCCTGGTCATTGGGGCAGGCGTGCATGGAGCGCTCACGCACAGGTCATTGGAGGAAAGCCTGGGAGGGGCCGGCCAGGTCTGGCTGCTCATTCTCGGCCTGCTTGCGAGCGGCGTCTTGACCGCGTTGTTCATCCGGCCCAGACGGCGGTCGTCCCACGGTGGAAGATTGCCTTGACCGGCCGCGGCCCGGCCGATAGCGTCCAGCCCCATATCGGGGCTGCGGGGAGAGAGAACACAGCGGGCGAATAGAGGAGGCGACGGATGGAGTATCGAAAGGTGGGACGCACCGGGCTGAAGGTCTCGACCTTCTGCCTCGGCACGATGATGTTCGGGCGGCAGGTGGACGAGCCGGAGTCCCTGCGGATCATCCGGCGCGCGATCGACAACGGGGTCACCTTCATCGACACCGCCGACATGTACGCCAACGGGGGGACGGAGGAGATCCTGGGCAAGGCCATCAAGGGGAGCCGCGACTCGCTGGTCCTCGCCTCCAAGGCGGGGCACCTGCGCCGGCTGGCCCCCAAGTACGGCGAGCAGACGGTCGCCGGCCCCCGCGATCTGGCGCGCCCCCGGCCGTTTCACTCGTGGCCCGGGGGGGACCAGGTGGGCCCCAACGACATGGGCCTCTCCCGGAAGCACATGCTGCACGCGGTGGAGGGGATCCTCACGCGGCTCGGGACGGATTACCTCGACATCTACTACGCCCACATGCCGGACTACGACACGCCGCTCGACGAGACCCTCCGGGCGATGGACGATCTTGTGCGGCAGGGCAAGGTGCGGTATCTGGGGTGCTCAAACTTTCGCGCCTTCCAGCTCTGCAAGGCCCTCTGGCTGAGCGACAAACACAATCTCGCCCGCTGGGACATCATCCAGCCGCCGTTCAATCTGCTGGCGCGGGACATCGAGTACGAGCTGCTGCCTCTCTGCCTCGAGGAGGGGATCGGCGTGGCGGTGTTCAGCCCGATGGCGGCCGGCTTCCTCTCGGGCAAGTACGAGAAGGGGAGGCCGCCCATCGAAGGGCGGCGGTTCAGCATGGCGAAGCAGGGGTTCCGGTACAACGAGAAGTACTGGACGGATCTCGACTTCGACGCGGTGGCGCGGCTGCAGCAGATCGCCGCGGATCACGGCAAGAGCTTGCCCCAGTTCGCCTTGGCCTGGGTGCTGAACAAGACGGGGATCACCTCGATCGTCTGCGGGGCCACCTCGGTGGAGCAGTTGGAGCAGAACATGGGGGCGGTCGATCTTCACCTGTCGCAGGAGGAGTTGGAGGCCTGCGACGAGGTGTGGCATTCCCTCCACCCGCCCCGGCTCTTCTATGGACGGTAATGTGTGCTCTTACTTTCCGCTCCGGAAATCTCTGACGACGTCTTTCGACAATATCAATTGCCGGCAATGCACGTGACACCCGGCCTGCACCGGCGCTTGCGCCTGAAACCCCACTTTCACGGCCGACGGCCAATCCAGGCCAAACGCCCGCACGAACCGCCAGGTGTCTCCGGATGCGCGATAATGCATGCCGACGAGACTACCGATTCGCGTGATCCGTAGATGGGCTTCGGGCGTGCCGAGCAGTTCATTATTGGCGTCATCAGACCATGGGTTTGTTACCACAGAGACGATCGAGGTCTCGCCAGCGGGACTTCTCTCGACGCAGAGCTTGGCCCACATCTGCTCGTCCCGCCTAATGGTGATGGCTCCGGCATCGCCAAAGGCGGTACCTCCCATCGTAAGGTTCGCGGTCAGGCTGAAATCGCCGGACACCTCCGTATAAAGGAAGCAGGCTGTGTCCTTCGCCGGAACCCCATGTTTCCGGAAGACATCGGTCTTCCCATCGGGCTCGACGAACAGCTCCTCAGCGGTGAAGTTCCATGCTGCGGGCTCGCTCCGCCACTTCAGCCCATTCGCCAGGCTTCTCCCCGAGCATTTCAGAAAGAGATTCATTATGGAATACCCCTCACTCGCCCCAGCCGCCTCTCATGTATCTACTATATCCGGGAAAGCCGCCTCCGGCAATCGCACCCCGCTGAGGGTGGCTCGCCTGCATCGGTCGAAGTCTTCGCGGTCGCACTCTCCGCTTGACACCGTGGGACGCCGTGGCATAAGAGTGTCGTCGATCGACACGGAGCCGGGTGAGTTCTTATTGAAGAAGTAGCAGGGGGGGATTCCGCCATGAGCGAAGAGCATCTGATGTCCGTCCCGGTAGAGAACACGGCGCAGGCCTACCTCGAGCTGCTTCGGGCGCGAGGGATCGAGTATTTCTTTGGCAATGCGGGGACGGACTTCGGCCCGCTGGTGGATGGGTTCGCGAGATTCGAGGCCGAGGGCAAGGAGCGGCCGCGACCGATCACGGTGCCTCACGAGTTCGTGGCCGTCAGTATGGCCCACGGCTTCACCATGTGCACGGGTCGGCCGCAGGTGGTGATGGCGCACACGATCGTCGGGACCGCCAACTGCGCCGGGGCCCTGATCAACGCCGCACGCGCCAACATTCCCCTCTTCATGACGGCCGGCCGCACCCCTCTTGTCGAGTCGGGCCTCTTGGGGGCGAGGGATCTCTACATCCACTGGGCGCAGGAGTCTTTCGACCAGGCCGGAATGATTCGCGAGTTCCTGAAGTGGGACTACGAGCTGAGGAACTTCGTGCAGCTCGAGGCCGTCGTGGATCGGGCCCTGTCCATCGCGATGAGTGAGCCGCAGGGGATCGCCTATCTCACCCTGCCGCGCGAAGTCCTGGCCGAGACGCAGACCGAGTTTCGGCTGAATATGGCCTCGATCGATTCTCGACGTGAGCGGCTCCGGCCGGAGCGTGCGTTGGTGGAAAGGGCTGCGGCTCTCCTTGCCGAGGCCGAATCCCCTCTCCTGATCACCACGAGCCTCGGACGGGACCCGGATGCGGTGAGGGCCCTGATCGGGCTGTCGGAGGCCCTGGCCATCCCGGTCGTGGAGTTCAACCCCACCCACGTGAACTTTCCCTCGAGCCATCCCCACCATCTCGGCTTCAACCCGGCCCCCTTTCTCGAGCGGGCCGATGTCGTCCTCGTGGTCGAGAGCGACGTCCCGTGGTTCCCCTCGCGGATGCGCGTGAATCCCCGCGCCCGGGTCGTTCATGTGGGTGGAGACCCGCTGTTTGCCCGCTACCCGATCCGGACCTTTCCTGCGGAGCTGGTTGTCCGAGGCGATGCCGCGGCCGCGCTCGCGGCGTTGGCGTCCGATGCGACGCGCCACGTCGGCAATCACGGGGCGAAGATCGGCGCCCGCGGGGCGGCGCTCCGGGCCGAGCACGACGCCCAGCGCGCGACGTGGCACGGAGCCGCCATGGCGGCTCAGGGGGAGTCCCCCATCGATTTCGAGTGGCTCTCGCGATGCATCGGCGAGGTGGCAGGAGAGGACACCATCCTCGTCAACGAGTACGACCTTCGCCTGACGCAGGTCTCTCGCGACCAGCCGGGCGCCTTCTTCTCCCATTCCCCTGCCGGCTGTCTCGGCTGGGGTGTCGGAGCGGCCCTGGGGGTCAAGCTGGCTCATCCGGACCGGACGGTGATCGCGACGGTGGGGGACGGAGCGTACATCTTCAGCGTGCCGACGGCGGCCCACATGGTGAGCGCCACCTACGACCTCCCGATCCTGGTGGTCATCTTCAACAACGGATGCTGGGGCGCCGTTCGCAAGACCACGGAAGCCCTCTTCCCGCAGGGGTGGGCGGCGAAGACGGGAGTCTTTCCCCTCAGCGACCTCACGCCGTCTCCGGCCTACGAGAAGATCGTCGAGGCTCACGGCGGGTACGGAGAGCGGGTGGAGAGACCCGAGCAGGTGCGGCCGGCCTTGCAACGCGCGCTACGGGCAGTGCGGGAGGAGAGGCGGCAAGCGGTGCTCAACGTGATCTGCCGGCGCGAGTGATTGTGGAGCCATCCCAGCAGAGTATTGCCTCGTGCGCATTGCACAGAGCCGTACGCCAACATTTAGATGAGGGGTGAATTCCCGAGGCGAGCGGCTGGGCTTGCGCATGGTCCTGGTGCCTGATATAGCTATCCGGGATCTCGGACGGAAACTGCTCACATGGAAAGGGGATTCAGATGCGGACCAACGAAACGAAACGGCTCCTCGCGATGGGCAAACCGGCCCTCGGGACTTTCTGCCTGGGCGGGAGCCCGTTGATCGCGGAAACCCTGGGCCGTGCGGGGTATGACTTCATCATCGTGGATCTGCAGCACGGCGAGAGCCACCCGGGCAATCTCTTGGGGATGCTCCAGGCGGTCAGTTGCACCCCGGCGACCCCGATCGTCCGCGTATCGGCCAACCAGCCCGTGGACATCCAGCGCGCCCTGGATCTCGGCGCGTACGGCCTCGTGATCCCCATGGTCAACAGTCGCGCGGAGGCCGAGGCCGTCCTGCGCTCCGTCCGCTATGCCCCCACCGGGAACAGGAGCTGGGGCCCGATCCGCGGGTGGCTCTACGGCGGCCCGGACTACTTTGCGAACGCCCAGGAGGAGTTGCTGATCGTGGCGATGCTGGAGACCGCGGAGGCGGCTGAGAATGCCAAGGAGATCCTGAGCGTTCCCGGGATCGACGCGTGCTTCATCGGGCCCAATGACCTGAGCATCGCCCTCGGCTTCCCGTCCGAGCTGTCCGAGTATCCACGTCCGGTTGAGGAGGCCATCCTGGCGATCCGCGACGCCGCGGTTGCCACCGGGAAGGCCGCCGGGATCTATACGCCCGGTGCCGCCGCGGCCAAAGCCCGTCTCGCGCAGGGCTTCCGGTTCGTCTGCATCCAGAACGATTTTGGAATGGTCATGACCGCGGCTGCGGCGGATCTTCGGACGATCCGGGCCTGAGCAATGGCGCGGCGGTGGCGGGTAGCCCTGGTAATTGACTGGCTTTGAACACAACTGCCCGTTCCAGATTGATGGCGATCGGGCACGCAATAAAATAGCTGTCAGGCACCTGTCCACATACATCGCGAAAGGCGGATCCCATGCACGGATACGCAGGACGATTGCTCAGAGTGGATCTCAGCACCGGAAAGACGTGGACCGAACCGCTCGACGGGGCCAGGGCGCGCCAGTATCTCGGGGGCCGGGGTCTGGGGGCGCGGATCCTGCTCGACGAGGTCCCCAAGGGGTGCGACCCCCTCGGGCCGGAGAATCGGCTGGTGTTCGCGATGGGTCCGCTGGCGGGCACATTCGCACCCGGGTCGGGACGCTTCGTGGTCGTCGCGAAATCCCCCGCGACCGACGGCTTCGGTGAGGCCTACACCGGCGGATTCGTGGCCCACGAGCTCAAGTACGCCGGCTACGACGGCATCGTCGTGCAGGGCCAGTCCCCGGAAAAGGTCTACCTCTCCGTCGTCAACGACCGGGTGGAGATCCGGCCGGCCGGCCACCTGGCGGGGCGGGGGACGCTCGAGACCGAAGAGACGATCCAGGGGGAGATGGGCGACCGCGAGGTCCGGATCATCAGCATCGGCCTGGCCGGGGAGAAGCGGGGTGCGCTACGCCTGCGTCATGAACGATACCGACCGGGCGGCGGGGCGCACGGGGCTGGGCGCGGTGATGGGGGCGAAGAATCTCAAGGCCATTGCCATCCGCGGGACCGGCCGGGTCACGCTGGCCGACCCGAAGGCGTTCCGGGAGTTCGCCCTCGCCGACCTCGCCAAGATCCGGAAGCATCCGTGGCTGGGGGACAACCCGATTAGCGTCGGCGCGCTCGGGACCGCGGGCGGCGTCGAGGACCTGTCGGCTGCCGGCATCTTGCCGACCCGCAACTGGGAAAGCGGCGCCTGGGATCACGCCGACCGGATCAGCGGCACGGCCATGAAGAACACGATCCTTCTCGGGCACCGGGCCTGCCGGGCCTGCCCCGTCGGCTGCACGCGCGTGGTGCGGGTCGACGGCGGCCCGTTCGGCGGGGTCCGGCCGGAGTACGGCGGGCCCGAGTACGAGACGGTGGCGGCCTTCGGCTCGCTCTGCGAGAATCCAAATCTGGAGTCCATCGCGCTGCTCAACCAGCGCTGCAACGTCTACGGTCTGGACACGATCAGCGCGGGCTCCGCCATCGCCTTCGCCATGGAGTGCTTCGAAAAGGGAATCCTCACCGAGCAGGAGATCGGTTTCCGGTTGGATTGGGGCGACGCGCCGGCGATGCTCCGGCTGCTGGAGATGATCGCCCGGCGCGAGGGGATCGGCGATCTCCTCGCCGAAGGCACGCGCCGAGCGGCTGCAAAGATCGGGCACGGGGCGTCCGAGCTTGCGGTGGAGGTCAAGGGGCTGGAGTTCGGGATGCATGAGGCCCGCGGCAAGAAAGGACTCGCCATCTCGTACGCCACGGCGCCCCGCGGCGCGGACCACATGGAGGGGTTCCACGACCCGTCGCTCGCCGTGCCCAATGCCTGGCCCGAGCTCGGGGTCGTGGAGGTCATGGACCGCTTCACCCTCGAGGGGAAGCCGCGCGTGGTCCGCCTGGCGGAGGACTACACCTCCTTCATCAACTCCCTGCCGCTGTGCTCGTTCATGAGTCTCCCGGTCGGGGGGGTACGGAACAGCGACGAGATTTCCGGCATGCTCGCCGCGGCCACGGGCTGGACCGGCCTCACCCTTGCGGAAGAGATGGCGATCGGCGAGCGGGCCTACAACCTGGCGCGCGCGTTCACGGTGCGGGAGAATGGCGGTACGGCCGACGACCGGCTCCCGGCCAGGCTGTCCCGGCGGCTGCGTGACGGGGCCTCCCGGGACCAGGTCATCACCGACCAGAGCATCAAACCGGCGCTCCAGGAATATTACCGGCTGCGCGGCTGGAGCGAGACCGGCACGCCCACCGAGGCGAAGCTCGAGGAGTTGGGGCTGGCGGACGTGGCCCAGCAGCTCGCGGGAAGAGGAGACGGCCGATGAGTCGCATGATCGTCGTGGACCCTGCCAAGTGCACCAATTGCCGGATGTGTGAGCTGGCCTGCTCGCTCGTGAAGACCGGCGCCTTCGCCCCCTCGCGGAGCCGCATCCGGGTCCACACCTTTGCCGAGGAGTTCAAGTACATCCCCCTCGCCTGCTTCCAGTGCGCGGCGGCGCCCTGCGTCAAGGTCTGTCCGGCCGGCGCCCTCGTGCAGGGGGACGGACTGGTGCGCTTCGTGAAGGAGGCCTGCATCGGCTGCCGCATGTGCATGCTCGGCTGCCCGTTCGGGGTGATCGCGTTCGACGGCGCGGAAGGGGTGATCGCTAAGTGCGACACCTGCGACGGGGATCCCGAGTGCGTGAGGTTCTGCACGCCGCACGCCCTGGAGTTCCGGGAGTCGGAATTGGCGGATGTGCCCAAGGGACGGGATTTCGCGCGCAAGGTCGCCGAGGCGTCAGCAGGCTGCTGAAAACAGCCCATCTGCGGCGTTGGAAGGCTGAGGCATTCGTTGCGGCGTACCCGGAGTACGCCTCACTCGGCCTTGCGCCTTTCCGCCTTGCATCTGGTCCGTTTTGAGCAGCCTGGGCGAAGACCGAGCCTCTAGCAACCAAGTGGCCGGCCCGAGGGGCGTCGATAGGAGCAGAGGTGCCGCAACAGCGAATCGTGATCGTCGGCAACAGCGCCGCCAGTCTGGCGGCGCTGGAGACCATCCGGCGCATGGATGGCGCCTCCCCCATCACCCTGGTCTCGGATGAGGCGATTCCAGCCTATTCGCGGGTGTTGCTGCCCTACCTGGTGAGCGGGGAGCGTCGCGACCTGTCGCTGCGGCCGCCAGGCTATGCCCAGCGAATGGGCGCGCGGATGCTGCTGGGCCGCAGGGCCGTGCAGATCGACGCCGATGCGCTGGCGCTGGACGACGGGACCCGCCTGCCCTTCGATCGGCTACTGCTGGCGACCGGATCACGGGCCGCGATCCCGGACATCGAAGGGATCGACACCCCGGGAGTCTTTGCGCTCAAGACGATGGCCGACGCGCTGCGGATCCGCGAGCAGTTGCCGCGGGCGCGCCACGCGGTGATTCTCGGGGGCGGGCTCATCTGTCTCCTGGTGGTCCACGCGCTTCTCAAGGTGGGCCTCTCGGTGTCGATCGCGGTCTCGTCGGACCGGCTCCTCACCCGCATGCTGGACGAGGAGGCCGCCAAGCTCCTAGGACATCGCCTGGAGGGGGCCGGGGTCCGTATCCTCACGCGCACCGACGCCGCGCGCATCGTCGGCCGCGAGGGCAGGGTTCGCTCCGTGGTGACGGCGGCAGGCGAGGAGCTTCCGGCGGACTTGGTGATTCTGGCCAAAGGAATCCGGCCGGACATCGACCTGGCCCGGGCCGGCGGGGTGGCCACCGGTCGCGGCGTCCTGGTCGACGAGTACCTGCGCACCAGCCGGCCGGGCGTCTTCGCTGCAGGCGATTGCGCCGAGGTCCCCGACATGCTCGTGCCCGGGAAGAAGACGATCCCGGGGACATGGTTCGAGGCCGTAGCCCAGGGCGAAGGCGCAGGGGCGAATATGCTGGATCTGTCGCGCCCCAGCCCCGGGGCCTTCAAGATGAACGTGATGGAAATCCTGGGGATCGCGGTGGCCTCGATGGGGCTGATCCAGGCCCCGGACGCCGAGGGGCGGGTCGTCGTGCGAGCGCGGGACGGTAACTACCGGAAGCTGGTGATCTCGCGTGACCGGATCGTCGGTGCCGTGTTCGTGGGCGATGTGTCCGACGCGGGTACGATCGCGATGCTGATCCGCCGCGGGCTCACCCTCTCCGAACTCAGACCGCTCGATCCCTCCCAGCCCATCCGCTATGCAGACCTCGCGGTGCAGTGGGGTCGAGGGCCCGCGACTCCGCGGGTTGCCGACCACCAGGGGATCACGCAGCCGGTGGCGATCCTGCGAGCAGGGACCGCGTCGCGGTGAGCGCCTCCCGGGAAACCTCCTCGGGATCCCGAGCCCAGGCCGATGGGTTCGGCGCTTCGTAGCTGAGGTATCCGTCGTAGCGTCCCCCCTTCAACCGCTCGAAGATCTCTCGGAATGGGACGCCGCCCTGGCCGGGCGGCAGCCGATCCAGCGCCTTCCCGGGCTGGAGGCCCTGCCGGGGCACGTCGCTGTACTGGAAGTACGCGATCTCCCCGGGGGCAAGGTCCTCCAGTTGGCGGGGATCGCCTCCGCTCCGATGAAAGTGGTAGGTGTCCAGCAGCAGCCCACAGTGCGGGTGGCCGGCGCGCGTCAGGGCGTCGCGCAGCCGCTCCAGGGTGTTGAACTGCTCCGCCAGCGCGTTGAACTCCACCGCCAGGCGGACGCCGTGGGTCGCGGCGATCTTCCCGACCTCGCGGATGCTGGCGACGGCTTGCAGGAGATCGCCCCGGCCGGGATCCACGGGGCTCATGACCGTGTCGCATCGAAGCGCCACCGCCCACCCGCAGGATTCGGCGAAGGCCTGAAGCAGGCGGTCCCGCTCCTCCCCGACCGCAAACATCCAACCGGCCTGGACGCCGACGCAGGCGACCGGGAGGCCGGCCATCCGCACGAGGTCGAGAACCTGGTCGGCGGATCGGCCTGCGTCGTGGGCCCGCTTGAAATCCAGCCGGCGCAGCTCGACGGCGTCCCAGCCCGTGGTCCGCGCGATGCGCAGCACGTCGGCCAGCGGCGTCGTGTCCAGCGTCCAGGTATGAAGCGCTAGTCCCTTAAACATGAGTCGTCTCCTTTATGCCAGCGGTCGGCTACTCCCCGCGCACATCGCATCCTGGACCATCATAACACCCAGCCGGCCGAGCGCAAACGGGAGAATCGTGGAGCCTCCCGGACATCGCATGGCGGTCCCGGCGAGCGTGCGACCGACTTCCAACCCACGACACTGGCTGAATGGTTTCCCGGTGTCACTCGCCTCACGCGAGCAGGGCTAGGAGCGATGCGCGAGCGGGGACGCTGTCTTGCCCCGGTGCGATTCTCGGAGCTGGCCGAGAGGGATCATGCGGTTGGCGTCGGGATCCCAGATCTTCAGGCGGAGACAGCGAAAGATCTCGGCGGGGCAGAGCGAGGTGGTCTTCGCCCTCTGCAGCTCGGGGATCTTCGCCATGGCTTCCGACAGGCGGTAGAACGGGATCCGGGAGTTGATATGGTGGACATGATGGTAGCCGATGCTGGCCGTCACCCATCTCCAAAAGGGATTCATCACCATGAAGCTGGACGACTCCAGTGCGGCGTTGTCGTAGCTCCACTCGATGTTCCCCTTGAAGGTGACTCCCGGGAAGTTGTGCTGGGCGTAGAACAGGTAGGCCCCGATGGCACAGGCGATCGAGAAGGGGATGACGATGGAAAGGAGAAGCGCCTGCCAGCCCAGAAATACGGTGACGGAGACGACAACGGCGGCATGGAGCGCGAGGGCGATCGCCGAATCGTAATGCCGCCTCGGGCTGCTGCGAAGCGACTGGACGCACATCCCGTACAAGAACATCGTCACGTACCCGCAGGCGATCGTCAGCGGATGGCGCACGGCGAGGTATGCCAGCCGTTCGGCCCTGGATGCTTTCAGGAACTTCTCTCGAGTGTGGATCGGATAGGATCCGATACTGGCGCTGAACAGTTTTGAGTTGTTGTTGTGGTGATAATCGTGCGAGCGTTTCCAGATGCTCGGGGGGGCGAGGATGTACAGCCCAAACAGGGTGAAGATGATGTTCGCCGGGACGGACTTGCGGAGGATGGAGTGATGCTGGTGGTCGTGGTAGATGACGAACATTCTCACGAGGAGCAGCCCGCTGCAGATGCTGGAAAGGGTCCGCAGCACGGGGTGAGCGCTCCAGAAGGTCCCGACGGTGAACAACGCCAGCAGGGCGAGGGTGCTGACCGCATACAGACGGCTCTTCCACTTCACCTCCACGGCAAACGGCCGCGTGGCCAGGATCAGATCTCTGCCTGTTCTCACGACGATATCCCTCGAAGGCGGCGGTGAGAGCGGGGATTCACAGAGGTCATGTCTGACACCCGTTCCTCGATCCCCGATGCAACCGCGGCCGGGTTACAGGTTGCTTGAGGCGTGCTTCCTGGGTCAGTCTGGCTGGGAGGCAGGATGACTCTTGTCGCGCGCGTACGGCACGTCGAGACGCACGGGATGGGGCTGGTGTTCCCAGGCAGAGGATCGCAGCGTGAGGGAGTAGCGGGTCGCTGTCAAGCCAAAACCGACCGCGTCCGGCCGACCCGACACGGGGCGCAAGGGCTTGGGATCCGGCAGATTCGTCTTGCGCTTCGTGGCGGTCCGCGTAGAATCCCGAGCGCGCCGATTGGCGAGGTCGCGGATCACAAGCCGAGAGCAAGGGGGTCGAGTGGAGAACATCAGAAGCGTCGTGAAGCGGGTTTGGGGCTACGATGCCCTCCTCCCGTTGCAGGAAGAGGCTATCGGCGCGGTGCTGGCGCGGCGGGATTCCGTCGTCATCCTGCCGACGGGGGGCGGGAAGTCGCTCTGCTATCAGGCGCCGGCGGCGGCGATGGGGAAGCTGGCCGTGGTGGTCTCGCCCCTGATCTCCCTGATGAAGGACCAGGTGGACGGCCTCACCGCCGCCGGGGTGCCGGCGGCGTTCCTGAACAGCTCGCTCACGGCCGATGAGCGCCGTGTGGTGGAAGCCGGCGTGGCCCACGGGCGGTATCATCTTCTCTACGTGGCCCCGGAACGGCTGGTGCTCCCCACCTGTCTGGGGCTGCTCCGGCGCGCCGGCGTGGCGTTCTTCGCCATCGACGAGGCGCACTGCATCAGCCAGTGGGGGCACGACTTCCGGCCGGAGTATCGGCAGCTCACCGTGGTGCGGGAGGCCTTCCCGGACACGGCCATCCACGCCTTCACGGCCACGGCCACGCCGCGGGTGCGGACCGACATCGCCACGGAGCTGGCGCTGCGAGACCCGGCGATCCTGGTGGGGAGCTTCGACCGTCCAAACCTGGTCTATCGGGTGCGCCAGCGCACGGACCGGCTGCGGCAGGTCGTCGAGGCGCTGGAGCGGCACCGGGGCGAGGCCGGGATCATCTACTGTATCCGCCGGGCGGAGGTGGACCAGCTCGCCGAAGCACTACGCCGCCGGGGCGTCCGGGCGGTGGCATATCACGCCGGGCTGGGCGACGCCGAGCGCAAGCGCGCCCAGGAGGAATTCATCACGGAGCGGGCGGACGTGGTGGTGGCCACCGTGGCGTTCGGGATGGGGATCGACCGGTCCGACGTGCGCTACGTGATCCACGCCGGCATGCCCAAGTCGATCGAGCACTACCAGCAGGAGGCGGGCCGGGCCGGACGCGACGGGCTGCCGGCGGAATGCCTGCTGCTCTACTCCGGCGGCGACTTCGGTCTGTGGCGGTCCATCCTGATGGCCGAAGGGCTCCCGGCGCCGGGCGCCATCCCGAAGCTCGGGGAGATGTACGACTACTGTCAGGGGGCCGTCTGCCGGCACCGGTCGCTGGTGGAGTACTTCGGCCAGCCCTTCGGCGTAGTGTCGTGCGGGGCCTGCGACATCTGTCTGGGCGAGGTGACCCGCGAGGACGGCTCCGCGGCGCTGGCGGGGCAGATCCTCGGCTGTGTCATCGAGATGGGGGAACAGTTCGGCGCCGACTACGTGGCCGACGTCCTGCGGGGGGCCGAGACCGCCCGAATCGCGAAGATGCGCCACAACCGGCTGGAAGGCTACGGCCTGCTCCGGCAGATCCCCAAAGCGACCGTACGCAACTGGCTCTCGCAGCTCGAATCGCAGGAGTGCCTCGCCCGCGATGACGGGGAATACCCGACGCTCGCCGTGACCGCCCAGGGCCATCGGGTCCTGCGGGGAGAAGACACGGTCTCGTTGCTCCGGACGGTCGCCCGGCCTGCCCGTCCGCCCCGCCCCGCCCGCCCGGCCACGCCGCTCGGCCTGGGTGGCGGGACGGCCGATGAGGAGCTATTCGAGGTGCTCCGGGCGCTACGCCGGAGCATGGCCGAGGAACGAGGCATCCCGCCCTATCTCATCTTCAGCGACGCCAGCCTGCGCGAGATGGCGCGCGAGCGCCCCACCACCGAAGAAGCGTTCCTGGCGATCAAGGGAGTGGGCCAGCGCAAGCTCCAGGAGCTCGGCCCAAGGTTCCTGGCCTGTATTCGGGAGCAGGTATAGGACCTATGGGACTTATGGGACCTATGAGCGATTGAACTGGCAGGATGCTGAAAAACCCATTTTCGCCCAGGCTGCTCAAAAAGGTCCAGATGCAAGGCGGCACGCGATGCGAGGCGCGAGACGTACTACCCGTACGTCGCAGCGCCGCGCGAGCGGGCCAACGCAGCAGATGGGTCTTTTTCAGCAGCCTGCTACCGCTCGAGGGCGATGCGGCCCGTGCGGATGGACTCGACGATGTTGTAGTCCTTGAACAGGTTGAGGGCGTTGTCGACCTGGCCGGGGTCGCCGGTGACCTCCAGCGTCCAGAGGGTGCCGGAGGAGCTGATGATCCGGCCCTCCACGGCCGTGATGATCTGGAGCAGCTCGCCCTTCCGGCTCCGCTCGACGTCCACCTTGATCAGCGCGTGCTCCCGCTCGACGGCCTGCTCGGTCTTGATATCCCAGACCTTGAGGACGTGGATGATCTTCTGGAGCTGTTTCCGCACCTGCTCCAGGACTCGGTCGTCGCCGCTCACGACGATGGTGAAGCGGCTCTTGCCCTTCACCTCGGTGTTGCCGACACTCAGGCTCTCGATGTTGAAGCCCCGCCGGGAGAAGAGACCGGAGATGCGGGTCAGCACCCCGGGGGTGTCGTTGCACAGGATGGAGATGGTGTGTTTCTGTTTCATCCGTCCCTCTACTCGATGTAGTCCATCAAGCGTGGCCCCGGTGACCATGGGGTAGACGTTGGCCGGCGCGTCGATCCGGCAGTCCAGGACGCAGGGGCGCCCCGCCTCCAGGGCCCGCGCCAGGGCAGGCTCGATCTCCGCTTCGCGCGCGACCGTGAGGCCCAGACAACCCATACTCTCCGCCAGCCGTGCGAAGTCCACCGCATCGCCCAGATCGCACGAGGTGAAGCGCTTGCCGTAGAAAGCGTGCTGGAGCTGGCGGATCATGCCCAGGCAATTGTCGTGCATGACCAGCGCCACGACGGGCACGTTCTCCACCGCGGCGGTCACCAGCTCCTGGCAGGTCATCAGGAAGCCGCCGTCGCCGCACACGGCCACCACGGGCCGATCCGGGCGGCCCAGCTTGGCCCCGATGGCGGCGGGCAGGCCGAATCCCATGGCGCCGAGGCCGCCGGAGGTCAGGAAGGAGCGGCAGGAGTCCAGCGGGAAGTAGTGCGCAGCGAAGATCTGGTGGCGGCCCACGTCGGTGACGAGGATGGGATCGGGGCAGAGCCGCTTGAGCGTGCGGAGCACCTTCGGGATGGTGACATCCCCGCTGAGATCGGCCAGCGGGTGCGCCTCCGCCTTCTTCTGTAGCCGCGCCACCCAGTCGGCGTGAGATGCGCCCTGGAGCTGCTCGACCAGCTCGCCCAGGATGTGGTCCGCGTCGCCCACGATGGGGATGAGGGCCTGGATGTTCTTCCCGACCTCCGCGGGATCGATGTCGATGTGAACGATCTTGGCCTGCGGGGCGAAGTGCAGCGTGCTGCCGGTGGACCGATCGCCGAACCGCGTCGCCACACCGATGATGACGTCCGCCTCGGTGATGGCGGTGTTGGCGGCGATGCGCCCGTGATAGCCGTACAGGCCGAGATACAGGGGATGCGAGTTGGGGAAGGAGCCCTTCCCCATGAGCGTCGAGACCACGGGGATCTCGTGGCGCTCCGCCAGAGCCACCAGGGCCTCGTAGGACGTCTGGGTCCGTATCCCGCCCCCCACGATGATGACGGGGCGCAGAGCAGCCTTGATGACCGCCGCCGCCCGCTTGATCTGGCCGGGATGCCCCTTGAGGGTGGGCCGGTACCCCTCAAGCTGCGGCGGCTCGGGGTCGCCGGGTGTGCACTGTTCCAGCAGGACGTCCTTGGGAACGTCGACCAGGACAGGTCCCGGTCTGGCGCTTCCGGCAAGATGAAAGGCCTCGGCGACCGTCCGAGTCAGCTCGTCGCCATCCTGCACCAGGTAGTTGTGCTTGGTGATGGGGATGGTGATGCCCGTGGTGTCCACTTCCTGGAAGGCGTCGTTGCCGATCAGGTGGCGGGAGACCTGTCCGGTGATCGCCACCAGTGCCGAGCTGTCCATGAACGCCGTGGCGATCCCCGTGACCAGGTTCGTGGCGCCGGGGCCGCTGGTGGCCGTGCACACGCCGACCTTGCCGGTAGCCCGGGCGTAACCGTCGGCCATGTGAGCCGCCCCCTGCTCGTGCCGGGCCAGGATGTGGCGGAAGGACGCATGGGGAAGCTCGTCGTAGAGGGGCAGGTTCGCCCCGCCCGGATACCCGAAGATCAGCTCCACCCCCTGGGCCTCCAGGGCCTTGACGATCGCCTTGGCGCCGGTCATCTTCTTCTTCACGAAGCCTCCTCCGATTCCTGCACAGGCCAGGGTGGGTCGAAGCGCGCGCGGCCACCGGCCGAATATACAAGAAGCAGGGGGTCGGGCGCAATGCCGAGGACTGTCCGACTGTCCGCGGCACTCGCCGCACACGGTGCTGCGTACTGTGAGACGTACTCAGGGACGTTGTTGACTGAGTGGAATTATTCTGACGGCGTCCCCTGCGACACAGAATGGGGGCAGGTGTGCACAAGGTGACTCCCTCACCATACGGCGTACAGCGCCCTCAGCATGTGCCGGAGCTCCGCGGTGGAGCGGGCGATGTTGCACGACCGGCTGATCATGACGTCCACGGGGTCGGGGCCGCGCTGGGCGCGCAGGTCGTCCAGATATCCGATCACCGTCTTGCCCTTGGCGAAGGCGTACCCGATCTCCCAGGCCGTCCCCGTGTCCACCGTCGGACCGTTCAGGATGGCCACCACCAGGTCGGCCCGCGCCAGCCCCGCCACATCCGCCCTGAAGACCTGGGCCGGCGTCTTTCCCTGCTGTCCGAGCAGCCCTGCGTCCCGATGCGGCAGGAACGTCCGGAAGCCGGCCCGGCGACAGATAGCTTCCACCCCCTCGGCCGCGGCCCGCTCCGCCGCGTTGAAGAGCGGCCCCGCCACATACACCATCCTCTTCGTCCTGCCCTCGGCTAGCGGCATCTCTCTCTCCCTTCTTGAGTGTGATCGGTTTCATCCGAACCATTTCGCCGCAAAGGTCGCCTGTCTGCGCCTGCCTGTGCGTCGCACGCAGACAGGTGCGGAACGCACAGGCAGGCAAAGAGCGCAAGCGGTGAAATGTTTGGGCTCATGCCGCGAGACGCACCGCCAGGAATAGCCCGCACACCATCGCGCCCAGGATCAGCGCGACGACGTCCCGGCCGTGGAACCCGATCTCCAGAAGCGACGTGCGCTTTCGCTCTGCGCCAAAGCCCCGGGACTCCAGCGCCTTCGCCAGTTGGTCCGTGCTTCGGAGCGTGTGCAGGAAGATCGGAACGAGCAGCGGGATGTAGTTCCGCACGCGCCGGACCAATCCGCCCGCGTCGAGATCCAGTCCGCGCGATCGCTGGGCCTCGGCCACCACGACCGCCGTCCCGATGATGCTGGGCACCATGCGGACCGCCAGCGAGAAGGCGAACGCCGCCCCGAACGGCACGCGCAGGTGGATCAGGCCGAGGACCATCTCCTCGGTCTTCGTGGTGCTGAGGAAGATGAGCCCCGACAGGATCATCGCGTCGATCTTGACGGCGGCCCCGACCCCATAGGCGAGCCCCTCCCAGGTCACTCGCCAGACGATCGGCGTCGTCCCGCGCGCGAAGACCGACCAGCTCAGGATCGAGACGAGGGCGATGCTGACCAGGAGCCCCCAGATCCGCCGGAGGTTCCCGAGGCTCCGGCCCACCGCCCCGTACGCCAAGAGGACGCCCAAGAGCGCGAGGAGCGGCCCGGCCCGGACGAAGAGCACCGCCACGGCGAAGCTCCCGAGCATCAGGAAGAGCTTCATGCGAGGGTCGAGCCGGTGGATCGGGCTCTCCCGGTCGAGATAGAGGAAAAGATTCATGTCTTCCCCGTTGCGCCCCTGCTCCCCTGCGCCCCTACTCCCTTGACGAGCGCCTCCACCAGCTCCTCCAGCGTAAGCGCCGGCACACCGAGCCGGTTTCCTACCTGCACGATGGGCGGCGGCGTCAACCCCATCTCCCGGATCCGACCCTCCCGCTCAAAAATCTCCCGCGTCGGCCCGTCTCCCACGATCCGGCCGTCCTGCATCAGGATGACCCGCCGGGCGTAGGACGCTGCGACGTCCATCGCATGGGTGACGATCACGATGGTGTGGCCCGCCCGGTTGAGCCGCTCCACGAGAGCCATCATGCCCTGCAGTTCGCGGTGGTCGAGACCCGTCGTCGGCTCGTCCAGGATGATGACCTCTGGCTTGGTCGCCAGGGTGCCGGCCACCGCCACCCGCTGACGACCCCCCTTGGTGAGGACGAAGGGGTCCAGGTCTCCGGTGCCGGACAGATCCACCGCCGCCAGCGCCTCCTCCACCCGCCGGCCGACCTCGGATGCGCCGAGGCCTTGCAAGCGCGGGCCGAACGCCACCTCGTCCCGGATCCGCTCGGCGAAGATCTGATGGTCCGGGTTCTGGAACACCAGCCCCACCCGGCGGCTGATCAGGCTGGCCGGCTGGCCGGCGAGGCTCTTCCCCAGCAGCCGGACCTCGCCGGAGCCAGGCTTCAGGATCCCGTTCAGATGTTTGACCAGCGTGGTCTTCCCGCTGCCGTTCTGTCCCAGGATCGCCACGAACTCGCCCCGGCGAATCGTGCAGCTCAGCCCGGAGAGGGCCTCGGTACCGTCCGGGTAGCGGTGCGTGAGATCGTCCACCTCCAGCACCGGCTCCCCCGCCCGATTCTCGCGATCCGTCTGATGCAATCGCTCCCCGGCGCCCGGCGCCGCCCGCCAGCCGGCGGCCCGGATGGCCCGGGCGGCTTCGTCCGCGCTCTCCCAGCGGTCGCGCAGGCCGAGGGCGGCCCCCAGCCGGGCCAGCGTGAACCCCTTGACCCCCAGCCCTTCCAGCCGTTCGGTCTCCTGCCACAGCTCGGCGGGCGTCCCCTCCATCGCCACGCGCCCCCCGTCCAGGAGGATCAGGCGATCCGCCCATCCCATCTCGTCGGTGTCGGGGTCGATCATCAGGACGGTGAGACCCCGATCCTGCCGCAGCGTCCGGATCGCCTCCAGAAGATCCCGGCGTCCCGCCGGGTCCAGATCGCTGGTCGGCTCGTCCAGGACCAGGGCCTGGGGCATGAGGGCCAGGACCGAGGCCAGGGCCAGCCGCTGCTTCTGACCGCCCGAGAGCGCCGACGGCGCCTTCTTCCCAAGGTGATCCAGACGGACCAAGCGCAGGCAGCGATCCGTCCGGCGCGCGATCTCCGCGCGGTCTACGCCTAGGTTCTCCGGGCCGAAGGCCACCTCCAGCGTGACGTTGGTCGAGAAGAGCTGCGATTCGAAGTCCTGGAAGACGAACCCGATACGGTCGGCGAGATCCCGCGGGCGCTTGGGCCGGATGTCCTCGCCCCCGATCCACACCCGGCCGGCGAAATCCCCGCGCGTGAGATGGGGGATCGTGCCGTTCAAGGTCGAGGCCAGCGTGGAGCGGCCCGCGCCGCTGCGGCCGAGCAGCCCCACCAGCTCGCCCGGCCGTAAGTGACAGGTCACATCCGAGAGCGCCGGCCGCGCGGCCGCGCGGTAGCGGAAGGAGACCCCCTCGAGGCGGATCATGCCGGCACGAGGCGGGTGGAGGAGCGGAACGCCCGGGGCCGCGGCGCGATCATGCCAGCAGACATCCTAGGACGAAGAGGAGCAGACACGGGAAAACGCTCGCCACGACCCCCAGTCCGCCGACGCCGAGACTCAGTCCGGTCGAGAGCGCGATCCCGACCAGCAGCCCGCCCCCGCCGCCGGCCCACATCAGGAGGGCCCCCAGCACGGGGTGCGCGCCGCGCGATATCTCCCCCGGCTCCATGATCTCGGTCCACAGGATGTCCCACCGCTTCGCCCGCGGGTAGAGCAGCCAGAGCAGGAACGGCCCCAGGACGGCGGCCGCCAGGAAGTTGTTCAGGGTGATGATCGGGCCCACGACCCCGAAGGGAACGAGACCGAACAGCTCCAGGCCCCACGCGATGAACGCCGCACAGACGGCGCTCGCCAGAAGGGCCAGCAGCAGATACTCCAGGACGCTTCGGCCCGAACGCGAATCCAGGGGCTGGTGGGACGAGAGCGGCCCCATCTTGCCCCAGAGCTTGTAGGCTACCAGGCCGTAAAAGAAGTTCCCGACGAAGCCGAAGATGCTCCCCAGCCCCAGCGTGCCGAAGAAGTCCCCAATCAGGTTTCCGAAGGCCGCACCCCAGGCCGCCGCCGGTCCGAAGAGCAGGCTAAAGACCACCGGGATCACGTTGGCGGGGCGGATCTCGGTGATGCCCGGGATGAGGGGGATCGCCTTCAGGGGGACGAGAATCGCCGCGTAGACCCCCGCGGTGAGCGCCACCAAGACGACCATCTTGGTGTGACGCCACATCGTGATGACTTCGCGCATCGGTCGACTCCCTGTGCGGCGCAGGCGGGACCCGTCGTCGAACCGGATTTTGGCTAGGCTATCCACACCCCGAAAGCGTGTCAAGGCGAAAGAGGCCCCGGCAGCCCGCCGCTACGGGTCCTTGGCGGCGGCTTTCCCCTTGCGCTCCGGCGGAGAGCGCGGATAGAATACCATCCAACAGCGCGTGCAGGGGCGATTCGGCTCGGCGGCACACATGGGAAGGAGAGTTTGCATGGCGGACTGCATCTTCTGCCGAATCGTGTCGGGCGAGCTGAAGGCCCATGTGGTGTACGAGAACGAGAGCGTGCTGGCGTTCCTGGACAACCACCCCGCCTCCCGAGGCCACGTCATGGTCATCCCCAAGACGCACGCCGAGAGCCTGGACCGTCTCGACGAGGGGCAGGTGGGCCCCCTGTTCGTCGGCGTCAGGACGGTGATGGGCCTCCTGGAAAGGGCTCTCAAGCCCGCCGGGCTAAACGTCGGCTGGAACCACGGCTGGGGCGCGGGCCAGCGTGTCGATCACCTGCACGTCCATCTCATTCCGCGCTATGCCGGCGACGGGGGCGGGGGCATCCAGTCCCTGATCCACAGCTTCGTCGCCGAGGAGCTGGCCAGCGTGGCCGCCCAGATCAAGGCGACACGCTAGGCGAGCAGTTCCGGACCGACTGGTCCGGAGAACCATTCCGGTCCCCCGAGATTATCCATTTACAGAACCCCCTTCGCGCCTTACGCTTGAAGCGTGCTCGTAGTGAGAACGCGGCTGGCTCGTCACCCCCGGGGCGGCGCCACCCACGCGCCTCCCGGCCTGGCACGGAACCCGCACAGGGAGGGAATGCGCATGCGCACGATACGACGATTCTTGCTAGGGATCCTGGTCGGCCTCGCGGCGCTGCTGATCCTCGCCTCGAGCGCGGCCGCCCTCGAGGTCGGGCAAAAGGCGCCGGATTTCACCCTGCAGATGCCTGACGGAAAGCCGATCAAGCTCAGCGATCTGACGGCCAAGGGGACGGTGGCCATGTACACCTTCATCCAGGCCTTCACCGGCACCTGAACACGTGAGATTCTGGGCTTCGACGCGGCTCTGCCGCAGTTCGAGGCCCTGAACGCCCAGGTCGTGGGCGTGAGTGCAGACGCCGCCGCTACGCTGAAGGCCTTCACCGACGTGAACCATATCAAGCATCTGCTGCTGGCCGACTTCCGCCGGCAGATGCTTCCCGCCTACGGCGCCATGGTGACCGACGAGAACAGCCCCATATATCGATACGGCAAGCGGGCCTTCTTTGTGATCGATCGGCAGGGGATCGTCCGGTTCATCAAGATCATGGACAACCCTCTCGATCTGCTCACGCCGGAGGAGCTGCTCAAGGCAGTGAAAGAGAGCGGAGCATGAGTATGCGCGTTTTGGGGACGCTGGCTGCGCTGATGCTGCTGGCGACCTCGGCCCTGGCGGCCCCGCCGGACTTTGCCGGCATGCAGATCCAGCGCTACGATCCGCCCAAGCCGGCCCCGGCGCTTGCTCTCCCGAACCTCGAGGGCAAGACGGTTCGTCTGGAGGACTTCAAGGGGAAGGTGGTCATGCTGGTGTTCTGGGCCACCTGGTGACCCGTCTGCCGGGAGGAGTTGCCTTCCGTCAACAGGGCCTACACTGAGTTCAAGGACAAGGGGCTGGAGGTTCTGCTGGTCGACTTCCGCGAGAGCGCCGACCTCGTCAGGAAGACTGTGCGCGAGCGGGGTTATGTCGCGCCCGTCCTACTGGACGCCAGCGGCGACGTGACCGGCAAGAGTTATGGCGTATGGGGTCCACCCACGTTCTTCTTCCTGAATCGGAGCGGCCAACTGATCGCGCGAGGCATCGGAGAGCGCGGCTGGGACAGCCCGGCCGCCAAGACGTTTCTCCGCGCCCTGCTGGAATCGAAGGAGTGAGCAGGCCGACAAGGCGCCATGGTTTGCCAGTGGCGTCTTGTCGGCCGATCTCACTCGGCGGACTTGACAGCCGGGGGAGCGGCTGAAAGAATCGCTCCCATGAACCCGACACGCCGCGCTCGCGCCACTCTGGTCGCGAGCTGCGCCATCCACTTCGTGCACGACGGCTGCTCCGATCTCCTCTACATCCTCTTCCCCGTCTGGGCGCGCGAGTTCTCGCTCTCCTTCGTCCAGGTCGGCCTGCTGCGCAGCGGCTACTCCGGCGCGCTCGCCCTCTTCCAGGTCCCGGCCGGCTTCCTGGCCGAGCGCTGGGGCGAGTCGCGGGTCCTCGCCGCCGGAACCTTCCTGACGGCCGTCGGCTTCCTGTGCTTGGGCACGGCCGGGGGCTTCGTGCCGCTCCTCGCCTTCCTCGTGATCGGCGGGCTGGGGTCCGGAACGCAGCACCCGCTCTCCTCCTCCCTCGTCTCTCACGCCTACGAAGAGGGGCGGCGGCGCGTGGCCCTGGGGACCTACAACTTCTCGGGTGATCTCGGCAAGGTCACCTGGCCGGCCTGCGTGGCCCTGCTCACCGCCTGGGCCGGCTGGCGCTGGGCGACGCGGGATGTGGGAATCCTCGTCCTGGCGGCCGCCATCGCCATCTTTTTCGTCCTGGCGCGGCTGGCGCCGATCCCGGAGCGGGCCGCCGCGCGGGACGCCGCAAGCCGCTCGGGGGGCGGGTGGGGGATCCGGGATACCCGGGGCTTCTCGCTTCTGTCCGCCATCCACGGGATCGACAACGGGTCCCGGACCGCGTTTCTCACCTATCTGCCGTTTCTGCTGCTGGGGAAGGGGCTGGGCATGGACATGATGGGCCTCGCCCTGGGGCTCACCTTTGCGGGCGGGGCGACGGGGAAGTTCGTCTGCGGGCTCCTGGCCGAGCGCGTGGGCATCATCCGCACCGTCATCCTGACGGAGGCCGCCACGGGCCTCGGCATTCTCCTCTTGCTGCTGCTTCCCGCGGGGCCCGCGCTGCTCTTGCTTCCCATCCTGGGCGTGGCGCTGAACGGAACCTCCTCCGTGCTCTACGGGACCGTGGCCGAGCTGGTCGCGCCCGAGCGGCGCTCCCGCGTGTACGGTCTCTTCTACACTGTGGGCATTGGCTGCAGCGCGCTCTTTCCACCGGTCTTCGGCCTCCTCTCCGATTGGATCGGCGTCCCCATGACCCTGGTCGTCCTCGCCGCGCTGGTTCTCATCATCCTCCCACTCGCCCAGCTCCTCCGCCCCATCGTGGAGCCCCAGCCCGCCCATGGCCGCTAGCGCTTGACTGCGGGCCTCTCAGCGTTTCCCCACCGCGCCAAGATAGATGGCAAACCGGCTCACCCCGTCGAGGCCGAGCACCTGATTGACCTCGTCATCCGCAAAGGCGGCAACCGCGCACGCCCCGCAGCCGATCGCCTCCGCCGCCAGGTAGAGATTCTGGCAGACGTGTCCGGCATCCAGGTACAGGTATCGGTAGCCTCGCTCTCCATACCGATACTTCATCCGGGCGACCTCCGCCGTCCAGATGAATGTGGCGGCGCAGCTCTTGATGAACTCCTGTCCCAGACAGGCCTCGACCAGCCGGTCGGCGCAATCCGGAGCCAGGTTCTCTTCGAGGAGGGCATGTTCGAGGGCCAGGAAGCGGTAGAGGCCTGGATCGAGCCCCGACACGTTGTTGATCAAGAGGAGCGTCTCGAATGCGTGGCGTGCGCCCGCCGAGGGCACCGTCCGCACCGTCCGGATCCCGGGGACGACCTGCTGCACCCCCTGGGTGCACCAGAGCAGATAGGACAGCTCCTCCAGGCCGAGCGGTGTGGGCGCATACGACCGGAGGCTGCGCCGCGCCTCGATCGCCTCCCGGACGCTCATGGCGCCAAGCGGGATGCCCGCTGGTCTTGGCAGGGGGATCGGCGTCTTTGTCCGATCCCAGTCCAGCGTGAGCGGGGGCTGCGGCAGCCTCTTGCTGTGGCCCGACTTCCCCATGTTCTGATACTTCGTCCCCTCCAGGAACTGCTCGCCGATGCCGTCCACGGCTTCTGACTCCTCTCGTTGCAATGAGGCAGCCGAATGGGTTTCGTGCCACGGCGGAAGCCGGCTCTCCCTGCTCCCCCAGAATGCTGAAAACTCACTCTTCGGCAGGCTGCTCAAAAAGGTCCAGATGCAAGGCGGAATGCGCAGAGGCCGAGTGAGGCGTACTCCAGGTACGCCGCAACGAGTGCCTCGAGCGTTCCAACGCCGCAGATGGGCCTTTTTCAGCAGCCTGCTAGAGCGCATGACGAAGGACGTCCGCCATCTCGTCGTCCGTCAGCACGATCGGATTTCCCTTGGTGCTGCTCGCCCGCTGCGCTTCGGCTACAATGCCCGGGATGTCGGCGGAGGTCACACCGTACCGGCTCAGTGGGGAAATGTCTAGCGCGACACATAGGGCGTGGATCCACCGGATACCGTCGGCGATCGAGGCATCGCCCCGTCCGGTGAGGATCCGCGCTACTTCCTCGTACCGCGGAATCGCGGGCGCGTCGCCTCCTCGCGTGCCGAGAGCGGCGACGTTCATCGCCATGACGAAGGGGAGCAGCCGGGCGCAGACCGCGCCGTGCGGGGCAAGGTAGCGCCCGCCCAGCACCGCGGCGCAGCCGTGGACGGCGCCGAGCCTGGCATTGGCCAGTGCCAGGCCTCCGAGGAGGCTCGCCAGCGCCATGTCCTCGCGCGCCGCCGCATCCCGCCCGTTCTCGCAAGCCCGCCTGAGCGACCGCGCGGCGCGACCGATGCCTTCGCGGCAGAACGCGTCCGTGATGGGATTGGCCCCCGCCGAGACGAATGGCTCGACGAGCTGTGTCAGGGCGTCCAGACCGGTGGATGCGGTGACGTCCGGCGACAGGGTGTGCGTGAGTTCGGGGTCCACCACCGCCAGCCGCGGGTACATGAAAGGGCTGCGGAGGCTCGCCTTGACCTTGTGCTCAGGCGAGACCAGGACGGCGTTCCGTGTGACCTCGGCGCCGGTCCCCGCCGTGGTGGGAATGGCGATGTAGGGAGCCGATGGCCGCGTGAGCGTTTGCCCCTTTCCGATGACCTCCAGATAATCGAGCGGATCGCCCGTATTGGTGAGAAGCGCGGCGATCGCCTTCCCCGTGTCCAGGACGCTCCCGCCGCCAAGACCGATGACCAGGTCGCACCCGGCCTCGCGCGCACGCTCGACCCCCGCCCGCACCAGCTCGACTGTCGGCTCCCCGGTGACACCGAATCCTTCGGTGGCGATCCCGTGCGCCCTCAGCCCCTCCACGAGCGGCGCTGCCCGCCCGGCGTCCTTACCCGTGATCACCAGGGCTCGCCTGCCCAACGCCTTCGCGGCCGGCGCCGCCTCGGACATCACGCCCGACCCGAACAGGATGCGGGTCGCGGTGGCGAACTCGAAACGCATGGCCTCTCTCCTCCCACTCGGACGAGTGCAATCAGACGCCACGGGGCCCGGTAGCCGAGCGGCAAGGGGTCGCCCACGAGACGGTCGGTATCTCGGGGAAGACGAATCGCGCCTTCATCACGGGAGCGCCCGGAGAATCGCGGCGCACAGCCGTTCCGGCTCGTCTGTGCCGAGCAGGATCTCCTTCCCGGTGTCGAGCCGCACGGCGACGGCATCAAACCCGGAGACGTTGTAGAGCCATCCCCTGGTCGTGCGGTGGATGCCCCAGCCGTGGATCAGTCGGGTCCGCGCGACCTCGGCCCCCTGGATGTCCGACAGCAAGATCTTCTTGCGGAAGAGGCCGGGGCCGAAGTACCAGCAAAGCGTCCGGCTGGTGATCTGGATGGTGAGAGAGGAGAACATGTAGGCGCAGACGACGAAGACGCCGAATACCATGGGCACGACGAAGGGCGGGGCCGGGGCCAGCGTCGCGAGGGCGGAGCAGATCGCCGCGGCGATGAGCAGCGCCGCCAGGATGACCGTTCCTCGTTGCGTATGCTCGTACCGGATCATGGCCGACCCTCCCGGTCAGAAACCCTGCGGCCGTCCCCACGGTATTCCGGCCGCGCCCCCATGATACACGACCCCGCCCGTCTGCGGTATCTCCGAGGCGATCGGCCGGCTTCCCTCGGGCTTCATTCAGCAGCCTGCTAGACCCCGAAGACCCGCTTCATGGGGATGCCGAGACTCGCGTTTCCCGCCAGCACCGCAAACACCTTTACCCCCCGGACGGTCGCGGCGCCCGGCAACAGGAACGTGTTCTTCATCTGAAGCTCCATGAAGATGCTGGACGGGCGCTCCCGGTTCGCCGCCGCGCACACCCGCTTCGACAGCTCGAAGACGTCCTCCAGTTCGTCGATCTTCTGGATGTTCCCGATGTGCAGGTAGACCTCGGGAAACCGCTCGAGCTCTTGCCGCACCCACGGCGTGTTCGAGAACCGCTCGGCATAGACGCACTCGATCCCCATCGTCTGGGCGATCCGCCGCACCTCTCCCACCATCCGCGCGAAGATGTACTCCTTCTTTTCCAGGAGGTCGGGGTGGCCGACGTGCGTGTCTTCACGGAAGACCGGCGTCGTCTCGATGGCGTCCACCGCCAGGAAGACCTTCCCGACGTTCCGGTCGACCGCAAGCAAGGGCAGGATGTGGGCCTTCATGACGAACTGGCCGTCGAAATAGACTCGCAGAATCTGGTAGTTCTGATCGAGAAACCAGGAGAAGACCGTCCAGTAGATGTTCTCGACGTCCCGATCGACCTGCCGGAACAGCTTGTCGGCCGTGCAGTCCCCGACCTCCTTGCCCAGCACGAGGAACGAACCGTTCCGCGGCGCGAACTCCACCTCTACCCCGTGGCCGCGGACGCAGGACAGCCGGTCAGCGCCGGTCAGCGGCAGATGCCGCGACAGCTCCCAGAAGATCCGGGCGATCTCGTCGGCGTGTGCAAGCAACCGATCCTTCCCCCAGCGGCTGACCTCGCCTCCCAGGATGCGGGAGATCTCGCCCAGCAGCAGCCTGGCGTCCAGGAAGGCGAGGGCTTCCTCGATTCGCTCTCGCTCGCGCTGGTGGGCGGGATTCCTGCGCTTCTTCTCCAGGATGTCTTTGGCCTTCGACAGGAGGCGGGCGGGCGGGATGGATCGCAGCGTCGAGTACGGGACGAGTCCGTCTGCGCCGAGATAGGTCGGAACATCCCGCTCTAGACTCTCGGCGAGAAGCGCGCTGTTTTCTTCCACAACCTGCCCCAGCGTCCACGGGTCGCTCTGGCGGTGGAGCCCCTCGATGTGCACCTGGAGGTCTGCGAAGTAGTCTCGCCCCCATCGCTCGTAGAACTTCATCACGATCTCCGGCAAGCTCTTGCCTTCCCGCAGGAGATCCGTAATAGCGAGACCGAGAGGGAGGTTCAGCGCCTTGCGGGCGCGCCGGCCCGCCGCGCTCGGGAGGAGCCCGTAGTCGCTGGGGAGCTGCCCATACTCGTCGCGGGCGGTCTGCAGCGGGACGTGGACAGCGCCTTTGCCTTCCACGAAGCCGATGACGACCGGGTTATAGCTTTGCAGTGATGGCATGGCACACCGGGCGGGATTCTCTCTCATCGGCGCCCGATGGGCAAGCGGAGAAGATCCACTTCATTTCCTCGCGACACGTGACTGTTCCGGGAATAGAATAGGCTGCCAGGCCGATTTGCGCTCGCGGTTCGTGGTTCACATGGAGGAGCCCACAGTGTCCGACGTCATTCTTATCAACGTCTTTGCATCGCCGGAGGGCGGCGGGAGTTCCACGCCGGTCGTGCTCGATGCCTCTGGATACGACGAGGCCGGAATGCTCGAATTGACCCGAAGCCACGGCCACGAGAGCACCTTCGTCTTCCCGCCGACGAATCCCGGCGAAGCCGATTTCCGATTCCGGTTCTTCGTCCCCCGCCAAGAGGTGAACATGTGCGGACACGCCACCGTGGGGACGATCTGGCTGCTCCACAAGGTCGGGAAGCTCAGGGGGACCCAGGCCGGAATCGAGACGCTCAGCGGTCTGGTGCACGGATTCGTGCGGGATGTCGGAACGCCGGGAGAGTACGCGGAGATCACCCAGCCGGCCGGACGCACCGAGGAAGTCACGAGCCGTGAGGCCAAGCAGGCGATCCTCGATGTTCTTCGCATCACCGAGGCGGATCTTTCGCCGCTTCCCATCTACAATGCCGCCACCAGCCGGATGAAGACCCTCGTCCCAGTGAGGAACTCCGAGATCCTCGACGCGCTCAAACCCGATTTCTCGCGCATGGAGAGTCTGTGCACGTCGCTCCGGTGCACGGGCCTCTACCCGTTCGCCGTCCACTCCCTGGCGGATCGGGTCTTCGACGCCCGGCAGTTCCCTAAGGCCTCGGGCTTCCCCGAAGATGTGGCCACGGGGGTCGCCGCGACGGCCCTCGCCTTCGGGCTTGTCGCCTATGGGTTGATTCCTTGCGATGGAAAGCGGCTCACCGTGCGGCAGGGCCGGGCGATGGGCCGCCCCTCGGAGATCTTCGTGCGCTTCGACCTCCAAGGGATCGGGTCGCAGCCAAGAGGCTGCTTCCTCGGCGGCCGCACCGTCCTGACCACCGATCCGCGCTGACCCCGAACTATGGCAGCTGAAATCCGCAAAGCTACGCAAAGGGCGCAAAGAAAGACTCGCTGATTCTAGAGGGTTCCGGAAGTCATTGGGCCTGAGTGAGCCGTACGATTTCCAACCGTGGTCCGAGGCCAGATCCAAAGATCCTGGCTCGCTTTGCGGTCTTTGCGAGCTTTGCGGTGAAATGTCTGGACTGACAGCGGGCGTCTAGGGCTTGCCGGGCTTCTTGCGGGGGACCGACAACGACTGCCAGTGCGACCGCTCGAAGTGCTTGGCGAGAAGGACGATCTGCCCGACATGGGCCGCGTAATGGGCGAACTGGCGCAGGATCGCGTCCGTCACGGAAAGTTCCTTCCCCGCGATGCGGACCATCTGCCGCAGGTTCTCGGATCGTAGCGAGGCCAGCGTCCCAAAGAGGCTCGCCCAGCCCTTCTCCCAGGCGGCCAGAAGATCGGCCCGGCTGAAGTTCGGCGCCGGCTCGAATTCCGCGTCTCGATTCCGGCTGGGTTTCTCGCCGTCGGTGGTCAGGAAGTCGGTCCAGCGCGACACCATGTTCCCGGCCAGGTGCCGCACCAGGATATCGATGCTGTTCGACTCTTCGTCCAGCCTCAGGCGTAAGTAGTCGTCGTCGCCCACCTGAGCGATCGCCTTGTCCCCCAGCGTCTTGAGCTTCTCGAGTTCCCCCGCCACGATCCTCAGAAAGTCTTCTCGTGCGTCGTCTTGTCTTCGGACATGATCCGCTCCCTTTCTCGTGTTCCTGAATCGTGCGCTGCCGTCTTCCATGATACACGATGGTGCCCGCTCGCGATACTCGCTTGTCGTCCATCCGGAATCCGGTTGTGAACGTAATCACTTAGCGGCATACGCCCTTACCGGTGTACGATCCGTGTGGGGAGGGATGTCCTTGCATCCCTTCGGCACGTCCTCGATGCTCGCTGCCGGCCGGCCAAACCTACAGACCGCTGAGGGGGTGGAGTATGGTTTTCGTCGAGCAGATTCTGAAGCAAAAAGGGGGCGCCTTTTGGTCCGTCGCGCCCGATGCGATGGTGATCGACGCTCTCAAGCTGATGGCCGAGAAGGATGTGGGGGCGCTCCTGGTCCTGGGGGCGGGGCGATTGGCAGGGATCATCTCGGAACGGGACTACGCCCGGAAGGTCATCCTCAAGGGGAAATCGTCCTTGCAGACCCCCGTCCGGGAGATCATGACCCAAGGCGTGGTGACCGTACGCCCCGGGAACACCGTAGAAGAATGCATGGGTCTGATGACCGAGAAGCGGATTCGGCATTTGCCCGTCGTCGTCGAGGGCCAAGTCGTCGGCGTCATTTCCATCGGGGATGTCGTCAAGGCCAGTCTTGACGCCAAGGACTTCGTGATCAAGCAGCTCGGGAACTACATCACGGGGGACCGGTAGCCGGCCTTACGCCAGCATGGCGGCGAGGTCCTGGCTGGGGGTCGTGATCGGTTTGAGGTCGAACTTCTCGACCAGAATCTTGAGGACGTTGGGAGAAAGGAAGGCGGGCAGGGTGGGTCCCAGCCGCATTCCCTTGATGCCCAGCGACAGAAGTGACAGGAGGATGACGACGGCCTTCTGCTCGTACCAGGAGAGGACGAGGGACAAGGGCAGGTCGTTGACCGAGCAGTCGAAGGCGCCGGCCAGCGCCACGGCGATTTTGATCGCCGAATGGGCGTCGTTGCACTGCCCGACGTCGAGCAGCCTCGGGATGCCGCCGATGGTGCCGAAGTCCATGTGGTTGAAGCGGAATTTGCCGCAGGCCAGGGTCAGGATCACGCAGTCCTGCGGGATCTGGCGGGCCAGTTCGGTATAGTAGTTCCGGCCGGGGCGGGCACCGTCGCAGCCCCCCACCAGGAAGAAGTGGCGGATGGCGCCGCTCTTGACCGCCGCGACGACTGTGTCCGCCAGCCCCAGGACCGCGTGGTGGCCGCAGCCCGTGAGGAGGGTCACGTCCTCGGTCGCCTGGAACCCTTCCAGGGAGAGCGCCTTCGTGATGAGCGGCGCGAAGTCGCGATTCTCGATCCGGGCGACCCCGGGCCAGGCCACCAGTCCGCTGGTAAAGGTGCGGTCCCGGTAGCTGTCCCGCGGCTGCTGGATGCAGTTGGTCGTGAACAGGATGGCAGCGGACAGGTTGTCGAACTCGGTCTGCTGGTTCTGCCAGGCCGTCCCGTAATGGCCCGCCAGGTGCGCGTACTTCTTGAGCCCGGGGTATCCATGGGCCGGCAGCATCTCGCCGTGCGTGTAGACGTTGATCCCCTTGCCTTCGGTCTGCTGGAGCAGCGCCTCCAGATCCAGCAGGTCATGACCGGTGACGACGATGGCGGGACCCTTCTTCAGCGCGGTGGGAACCGGGGTGGGAGCGGGGTGGCCGAAGTGCGTGGTGTGGGCCTCGTCCAAGAGCTCCATGCAGCGGAGATTGACCTGGCCGCAGCGCATGGCCAGATCGAGGAGCGTGCCAAGGGGGGCGGCGGAATCGTTGAGGGCCGCCAGGGCCTCATGGAGGAACGCGAAGATGACGTCGTCCCGCTTGCCCAGGACGAGCGCGTGCTCGGCGTAGGCCGCCAGGCCCTTGAGTCCGTAGAGCAGAAGCTGCTGCAGGCTGCGGATGTCCTCCTCGGCCTTGTCCGCGCGGATACCGATCGCGGCGGCCTGCAGAGAGGAGCTCGTCGCGGAAGGCCGCGGGCCGAAACGTCGCGGACGCGGGGAGCAGCGCCTCATCGAAGCGGGTCGCGGATCGGCCGGCCGCCTCGCGGCAGATCGCGAGGAGACGGTCCCGCACCTCGCTTCCCCTGCGGATCCAGTGCAGGAGGCGCTCCGGATCGAAGTTGACGTTCGTGACCGTGGTGAAGAGCGCTTCCAGGACGTACCGATCGGCTCCATCGTCCACCCGCCCCATGCGGCGCGCCTGATGGGCCAGATAACCGACTCCCTTGGTCTGATGCACGATGATGTCCTGGAGCGCGGCTACCTCGGGCTCCTTCCCGCAGATGCCCAGATAGTCACACCCCTTGCCCTTGGCCGTCTGCTCGCACTGATAGCAAAACATGTCCATGGCTTGCGCCCCTCCTGTGCAGTGTTGAAGAATCCTCTTCGCGAGGTTGGTCCTTCTTGACGCCCCTACTCTAGAACCAGGGGAGGCGCGACGCCTTGATCTATGTCAAGAGGTCTGACGTCGCTTGCAACGGAGTCGGGAGGGAGCGGCACCGCTTTCTCCTTGACACGTGCGGTCGGCGCGCGGCATGCTGCGGCCGTTTCCAGAGGGTCGCGTCCCCGCTGCGCCGGGCCCGCGCCCACCCCACAACCCGCGTCTCGCGAGGCCCGCATGATCATCCAAACCAGGGCGTATGCCCGCGCCGGGCTGATCGGGAATCCGTCCGACGGCTATTTCGGCAAGACCATCTCCTTCATTCTCAAGAACTTCAGCGCCCGGGTGACGCTCTACGAGTCCCCCCGGCTGACCATCCTTCCCCAGCGGTGCGATCGGCTGGAGTTTGCCGATTTCGGGGTGCTGCTGGAGGATGTGCGGCAGCACGGCTACTATGGCGGCGTCCGTCTGATCAAGGCCGCCATCAAGCGCTTCGGAGACCACTGCGCCGGGGTCGGCGTGCGCATCGACCGGAACTTCACCATCGAATACGAGACCGACATTCCGGTGCGGGTGGGCCTGGCCGGATCCAGCGCCATCATCACCGCCGCCATGCGCGCCCTGATGGAATTCTTTGGGGTCGAGATCCCGAAGCCGGTCCTTCCCGGGATCATCCTCGGCGTGGAGCTGGACGAGCTCAAGATCGGCGCCGGGCTGCAGGACCGCGTGGCCCAGGTATACGAGGGGGCGGTCTTCATGGATTTCGACAAGGAGCGGATGGCGCGGGACGGGCACGGCCTGTACGAGCCGATCGACCCGGCGCGGCTGCCGCCGCTCTTCGTGGCGTACCACGACAGCCTTGCCGAGGGCACCGAAGTCACCCACAACGATCTCCGCAGCCGGTACAGCCGGGGCGAGCCGCAGGTCCTGGACGGCATCCGGCGCTGGGCGGAGCTGGCGCAGCAGGCGCGGGATTTGATCGTCGCCGGCGGCGGGCCTCGGATCGGCCCGCTGATGGACGCAAATTTCGACCTGCGCGCCGACCTGATCCCCATCAGTCCCGGCAACCGCCGGCTGGTAGAGACCGGCCGAGAGCTTGGCGCCGCGGTCAACTTTGCCGGGTCGGGCGGCGCGGTGGTGGGGTGTTACGACGGCGACCCCGAGCGCCTGGCCCGGCTTGCCGCCGCCTACGCGGAGATGGGCGCAAAACTGATCCTCCCAAAAATTGTCTGAGTTCATTCATCTCAACCTCGAAGTGCACGGGAGAGTTCGGACCCATGATGAGAGACGCCAATCCGCAATCGGTCCGGAAAGCGGTCATCCCCGCCGCCGGCATGGGGACCCGGTTTCTGCCGGCGACCAAGTCCATGCCCAAGGAGATGCTGCCGATCGTGGACACGCCGGTCCTGCAGTTCGTGATCGAAGAGGCGGTGGCCAGCGGGATCGACGATATCCTGATCGTGACGGGCCGGGGCAAGCGGGCCATCGAGAACCACTTCGACTTCAACCCGGAGCTGGAGGGGTTCCTGGCCGCGGCGGGCAAGCACCAGCTCATCGAGCAGGTCCGGGGCATCGGCGATCGGGCCCGGATCCATTTTATCCGGCAAAAGGAACAGCTCGGTCTGGGGGACGCCATCCGCCTGGGGCGGGACCACGTGGGCGACCAGCCGTTTGCCGTGCTCCTGGGCGATACGATCATCGACCCGCCCGACGGACAGAGGCCGGGCCTCCGGCAGATCCTCGACGTCTTTGAGGAGAAGCAGGCCAGTGTGGTAGCCGTCCATCATGTGCCCCGGGAGTGGGTGAGCCGCTACGGGATCGTGGACGGCGAGCCGGAGCCGAACAATCGCGACCTGGTCCGGCTGCGGCAACTGGTGGAGAAGCCGGCCGTGGCTCAGGCCCCGAGCGATCTGGCCATCGCGGGCCGGTACGTGTTCACGCCGGAAATCTTCGACTGCATCGACGCGACCGGCCGGGGGGTCGGCGGCGAGATCCAGCTCACCGACGCCATGAACCTGCTGGCGCAGCGCCAGCCGATGTACGCCCTGGCCTGGCAGGCCAAGCGCTACGACATCGGCAACCGCGTCGAGTACGCCAAGTGCTTCATCGACTTCGCCCTGCGCCGGTCCGAGACCGCGGAGGCCGTGCGCGAGCATCTCAGCAAGCTTCTGGGCGGCGCCTGACGACCCCCACGACGCCTCGGTGAGTCCACCCAACAGCCTTCCCGCCGCCGATTGATCTTGCCAGCCCGGAGAACCGACGTTAGCATTACACCCATGGATACCAGCACAGCCGCCTCAATCCGGCAGCTCGAAGAGAGCGTCGAGCGGGTTTTGGTCGGCAAGCCGGACGTGGTCCGGCTGGCCATCGTCGCTCTCCTGGCGCGCGGACATCTGCTGATCGAGGATGTCCCGGGCGTGGGGAAGACCACGCTGGCCCAGGCGCTGGCCCGCTCCCTGGGGCTGGCGTTCCAGCGCATCCAGTTCACCAGCGACCTCTTGCCCTCCGACATCCTGGGGGTGTCGGTCTTCGACCCCCGCAAGACGGAGTTCGAGTTCAGGCCGGGGCCCATCTTCGCCAACATCATTCTGGCCGACGAGATCAACCGGACGACCCCCAAGACCCAGTCAAGTCTCCTGGAGGCGATGAACGAGGGGCAGGTGTCCCTCGACCATCATACCCATCGGCTGCCGCTGCCGTTCATGGTGCTGGCGACCCAGAATCCGCTGGAGTATCAGGGGACCCATCCCCTGCCGGAATCCCAGATGGATCGCTTTCTCCTGCGTATCCGGGTCGGGTATCCCGACGAGGCCCACGAGCGGCTGATTCTCCGCGGGGCCGGAGCCGCGACTCTGGAGCGCCTGCGGCCGGTCCTGGACGCGGAGGCGGTGCTGGCTCTCCAGGCACAGGCGGAGAAGGTGAAGGTGGAGGAGGGCCTGCTGGGATATGTGATGGCGATCGTCCAGGCGACCCGGACTCACGGGGCCCTGGCCCTTGGCGTGAGTCCGCGCGGCTCGCTGGCCCTGGTGCAGGCGGCCAGGGCCCTGGCGCTGACCGAGGGGCGGGCGTACTGCCTCCCGGACGACATCAAACAGCTCGCCGTTCCCGCCCTCGCCCATCGGGTCATCTTGCGGACGCGGTGGGAGGGTGCGGGCGGACAGTCCGACGATGCCGAGCCGGTGATCCGGGAGATCCTCCAGGAGGTGCCGGTCCCGCGGTGAGAGCTAACAGGCTGCTGAAAAAGGCCCATCTGCGGCGTTGGCGCGCTCGGGCACTCGTTGCGGCGTACCTGGAGTACGCCTCACGAGGCCCTGCGCGCGCCGCCTTGCATCTGGACCTTTTTGAGCAGCCTGAGCGAGAATGAGTTCTTCAGCATCCTGCGAAGAGCCGAGAGCCGAGACGGGAAACGGGGGGCGGGGACCGCTGGTGCGAAATGAGCTTGCGGCACGAAAGATCGAATAGCGCCCCTGCTCCTCCGCCCCTCGGCTCCTCCGCCTCCGTCCCTCCGCGCACGCGCTACTGGCTTCCCCGCACGATCCGCCCGACACGCGAAGGCTGGTGGTTCATCGGCGCCACCTTTACCGTGGGGCTGGCCGCGACGAACACCGGCAACAATCTGCTCTACCTGATCCTGGCCATGATGTTGTCCTTCATGGTCGTCTCGGGCATGCTCTCCGAGCAGGCCCTGCGGCGGCTTCGCTTGCAGCGCGAGATGCCGCGGCGCATCTTCGCCGGGATGCCGGCCCTCTTCGGCGTGCGTCTCCAAAATCGAAAGCGGCATCTGCCCTCGTATGCGCTCCATCTGGCCGAGACGAACCCTGCCGGCGGCCCCGACGCGCTGGGCTTCTTCCTGAAGGTGGCCCCGCAGAAGCGGGAAAGCTGGCTGTATCCCCTCACGTTTCCCCGCCGGGGCCGGCACTATCTGCCGGGCCTCCGGCTCTTCACCCTCTTCCCCTTCGGTCTCTTCACCAAGAGCGGACGCCCGGTCCTGGCCGATCCGGTCCTGGTGTATCCCGCCGTTCGCCCTCTCGCGCCCGACGAGATCCCGACGGCCCTGCAGGCGGGCTGGCGAGAGCGGTATCGTCGCGGCCAGGGGGCGGGACTTTACAACCTGCGCCCCTACCGGGCAGGGGACGATCCCAGGCTTGTGCACTGGAGGACCTCGGCGCGGACCGGGGAGCTGATCCTGAAGGAGCTGGAGGAGGAGGATCGCCCGCAGATCCGGCTGATCGTCGAGGACCCCTTTCCAGGGACCCCCGCGGAGGCGGTCGAGGCGGACCTGAGCTCGGTTGCCTCGCTGGCGGCCCACGCGATCCGCCAGGGCGCCTCGCTGGAGCTTCTCACGGCGGAGGGATCCTCCGGGCCGGGAGCGGGGGAGTCCCACCTGGACCGCATCCTGGAGCGCCTGGCGCTGTATCTGGTCCCGGACGCGCCACGCCCCTTGCGGGCGGCCGGGGAAACGGGGCGCGAGGTGCGGTTCCGCCTGGGGGCCCGAGGCGCGGGCCGCGGCTCGGAGGGCGAGGAGTGAGCTTCTCGATCTTCTTCCGGGCAACCCTGCTTCTCTTGACCCTGGACGCTCTCGGCGCCCTCTACCTGACCGAGATCGTGAGCCTGCCGGCCTTGGCGCTGATCGTGGTCCTGGTGATGGGGAGCTGGTGGGCGGAGGATCTGCGCGCGGCCGTTCCCGGCTTCCGCAGGATATGGGACATCCTCACCGTCGGCTTCATGGCGTATGCGGTGCTCGACTTCCTGTTCCTGGCCGAGTCGTTCGTGGCCGCGGTGATCCATCTGCTGCTCTTTCTGGTGCTCTACAAGCTGTACAACACCCGCAGCCATCGCGACGTCCTGGACCTTTTCATCCTCACGTTTCTTCAACTGGTGGCCGCCTCGACGCTGACGGCGAGCTTCGGCTTCCTGCTGGTCTTCTGTCTCTACATGATCCTGGGGATCTGGGGCCTCATCCTGTTTCATCTGAAGCGGGAGACGGAGATCAGCCTTCCCGAGCGGAGCCGCGACCTGCTGGGCGCGCCCGGGCTCGTCATGCCGAGCTTCCTGGCGAGCAGCGTCGGCGTGGCCGTGCTCGCCCTGGCGCTCACCCTGGTCATCTTCTTCCTGATCCCACGGGTCGGGAGAACCTTCCTGTCCCTGCGCGGGCCGCTGGGCACGCAGGCCACCGGGTTCACCGATCGGGTGGAGCTGGGGATCTACGGGACGATCCAGACCGATCCGACCATCGTGATGCGCGTGAACTTTCCCGAGGACCCCGGGGCGCTGGCCCGGTTCCCCGACCTCCGCTGGCGGGGGCTTGCCTACGACCGATTCGACGGGCGCGCATGGTCGCAGGCGGATCCGGAACGCAGGCCCGCCCGCCAGGGGCGCGAGGGGACCTATATGGTCACGCCGTTCACGGTCGGGATGCCGTTCCTCGCCGCCGAGGTGTTTCTGGAGCCGATGGGGACCGATGTCCTCTTCGCCCCGCCCCGCCTTCGGGCCATCCAGGCGCGCCTGCCGACCCTGAACGTCGATCTGGCCGACGGCGTCATGGTGCCGCTACCGCCGACCTCCCGGATTCGCTACCTCGCGATTTCCCAGCCCGAGCGAATGCGGGAAGAGGTCCTGCGGCGCCCCGCGCGGGCTGCCGACTACCCTCCCGAGATCCGGGACATTTACCTGCAGCTCCCCGCGCTCTCTCCGCGTGTCCGCGCCCTGGCCGATTCGCTTGCGGAGGGGGCGCGGACGCCGATCGAGGTGGTCCGCAGGGCGGAGGCGTATCTGCAGGAGAACCTCCGGTATAGCCTGGACCTCGGTCGGGATACCGGTCTCGACCCGCTGGAGGATTTCCTCTTCGAGCGAAAGACGGGGAACTGCGAGTACTTCGCCGCGAGTCTGGTGGTCCTGGTGCGGGCCGCGGGGATCCCGGCCAGGGTGGTGAACGGATTCCAGCGGGGGGAGTGGAACGAGCTGGGGCAGTATCTGGCCGTGCGCCAGCGCGACGCCCACGCCTGGGCGGAGATCTACTTTCCCGAGGCCGGCTGGCTGACGTTCGATCCCTCGCCGCGGGCCGCCTTCGAGGCGCAGGCCTTCGAGACGAGCGGCTGGCTCGGCAAGTACTTCGACGCCCTGCGCTGGCGCTGGAACCGGTACGTGGTGGATTACGGCGTGGGCGACCAGGTCACCTTCGCGATGGGCCTGCGCCAGCGGTCGCTGGCCTTCCGGAACAGCCTGGGGCGGAGCTGGGACTTCTGGTATTTCCAGGCGTATCGCAACGTCCGGAAGCTCTGGCGGGACTATGGATACCCCTTGACGGTCCTGGTCGTCTTGATCGCCGCGGGCGCGGTGCTGTGGCGTCGCACGTCGCTGACGGGGCCGGGGGCCGGCTGGCTCCTCCGCGCGCGGCTCACCCGATCGCCGGTGGCTTTCTACGAGCGGATGCTTCGCGTTCTGGCCAGGCGGGGACGCCCGCGCCCGCCGACCGCGACCGCCCGGGAGTTCGCCTCCAGCCTGGCCGACCGACCGCAGTGGCACGGTC
This sequence comes from uncultured Methylomirabilota bacterium, assembly GCA_963727695.1. GTDB lineage: Bacteria > Methylomirabilota > Methylomirabilia > Methylomirabilales > 2-02-FULL-66-22 > 2-02-FULL-66-22. The sequence continues at coordinate 80,772 of CAVSHW010000051.1, forward strand.
CCGTCGCCGATCTGACGGCGCTCTACGAACGGGTCCGCTTCGGCGGCCAGCCCCTCACATCTGCCGAGACGCGCCGCGTCGCGCAACTCCTGAACGACCTCGCCAGGGCTCCCCGCTGAGCACACCGATTGCCAAGACGCCAAGGACAGCGAGGTGACATGGCAATCGGGCAATTCGGCGCCTCGCATTGCCAGATCGCCTCGTTGCCCCCTCTTGACGGTTTGGGCTGTCAGCAAGCATGAAGAACCCGCTCAGCACAGGCTGCTCAAAAAGGTCCAGATGCAAGGCGGCATGCGGCAAGGCCGAGTGAGGCGTACTCCAGGTACGCCGCAACGAGTGCCTGAGCGCGCCAACGCCGCAGATGGGCCGTTTTCAGCAGCCTGTTAGTACTTGCCGCGGGAGATGATGACTTCTTGTAGGACGACGTCCTTCAGCGGGCGGTCGTTCGGGCCGCGCGGCGCGTTGCCGATCGCCACGACCACGTCCTGTCCCTGGACCACCTCGCCGAAGACCGAGTGGTGGTTGTCGAGGTGCGGGGTAGGTCCGAGGGTGATGAAGAACTGGCTGCCGTTGGTGTTGGGGCCGGAGTTGGCCATGGAGAGGATGCCGGCCTTGTTGTGGCGGAGGTCGGGATTGAACTCGTCGGCGAACTTGTAGCCGGGGCCGCCCGTGCCGCGGCCGAGGGGATCCCCGCCCTGGATCATGAAGCCCGGGATGACCCGGTGGAAGAGGGTCCCGTTGTAGAGGGGCCGCTTCACTTTCTCGCCGGTCTTGGGATCGGTCCACTCCTTCGTCCCGCTCGCCAGACCGACGAAGTTCTCCACGGTCTTGGGCGCCTTGTCGTCGTAGAGGCGGATCACGATCACGCCCAGGCTCGTCTTCAGGGTCGCGTACAGAGGCTCGGCCACGCTCTTCTCCTTTTCGCCGGCGGTTGCCGGCCCCGCAGAGAGCAGGAGCGCCAAGCCGACCAGCAGTGCGATGCGTTCAATGCGTTGTCTCGACACCTGACTCCTCCATGTAGGCCGTTGTCAAAGAATAACTTGACCGGAGAAATTCCGGAACGGCATAAGGAGCCGTAACGAAATCACAACAAATGGTCATGTTATTTCGTAACGGCTCCTAACCTGTTGAGGTTTCCCCCCGCGGCGGGGCCGCGAGTCGGTGCATCCTACAAGCGTACGCGCAGCCTGGCAATTGGAATCTCCCGCGCCCGGGCCCGGAACAGTTTTCCCCTTGACAGTAGTGGAGACTCTGCGAGACCCTCAAAGAAGCGCAAAGCGAGCCAGGATCTGTCTCATTGAGAGAGGGGGACGGTCATGTCACTCACAGACAAGACGGCAGTTCTCTTTGGTGCGGGGGCAATCGCCAGCGGCTACGCCCCCTTGTTCGCCGAACAGGGAATGCGCATTGCCATCGTCAGCAGGGGGGAATCTTGCGAGAAGCTTGCCGCCTCGATCTCAGACAAAGGAAGCACGGTGGTTCCCATCCGCGCCGATGCCTCCAATCCTGACGACGTCAAGCGGGTGTTCCGCGAGGTATCGACACGATTCAAGAGCATAGACATTCTCGTAAATGCATCGGGTGGCACCGAGAAGGCCGCCATCTTCACCGATGTGGACAGCTATCTGAAGGTGGAGCCGGCCGCCATCCAAAGGGTTCTGGCCAACAACTACCTCTCGAAAGTCTATGCGATCCAGCAATATGCGGCCCATCTCCACGAGAGGAAGCTAGCGAATCGGGCGGCGGATGGCAGCGTGGTCAACATTACCTCCATGTCGGGCTTCACCCCTTTGACCCGAGTGGCCTCCTACTCCGAGTCGTTTGCCGCGGTCGAGAGCCACGTCAAGAGCGTGGCCTTTCTGCTCGGCCACTATGGATTGGGGAGGGTCAATAGTGTCGCCGTCGGTTTCTTGATCGGTACGCAAAACAAACGCCTGCTGCTTTCCGAGGACGGAACGCCGACGCCGCGCGGCCTGGAGATTCTCAATGCGACGTCTCAGCATCGATTCCTGACCCCTGCCGACGTCGCCAGACCGGTTCTATATCTCGCCGATAGCGCGGTCAGCGGCTCCATCAACGGACATACACTGCGGGTGGACGGGGGGTTTGGAGTTGTGAACCTCGCCGGGACGGGTTATTCGCCCGTCGCGTTGAATCTCCCTGGGGAGTCGTGCATCGACGCGCGCTCCGGCTCCCGCCGCCACGAGACGGCATGATCCGCGAGGTCACGATCGGTGGGCGGGTCCGGATCGGGGGTGGGCATCCGCTTGTTCTTATCGCGGGGCCCTGCGTCCTCGAATCGGGCGCGCTCTCTCTGCAGATCGCCGCCTTCCTCGCGGATCTCTCTCGCCGTCTTCTCCTTCCCGTGATCTTCAAGGGATCCTTTGACAAGGCGAATCGCACCTCTGCCGCATCCTCCCGGGGACCCGGCGAAGAAAGGGGATTGCGGATTCTCGCGGAGGTGAAAGAACGCTTCGGGCTCCCCGTCACCACCGACATCCACGAACCCGCCCAGGCGGCTCGCGTGGCCGAGGTCGCCGACCTCCTCCAGATTCCCGCCTTTCTTTGCCGGCAGACCGATCTTCTGGTGGCCGCGGCAGAGACGCACCGCCCGGTGAATATCAAGAAGGGGCAGTTCATGGCCCCGGCGGACATGACAAACGCGGTGGGGAAGGTGACCGCGGCGGGGAATGAGGCTGTGCTGCTCACGGAGCGCGGCACGAGCTTCGGATACAACAACCTCGTCGTCGACTTCCGGGGGCTGCCCCTGATGCGGGGCTTTTGTCCCGTGGTCTTCGACGCCACGCATAGCGTCCAACGCCCCGGCGGCGCCGGGACCGCCTCCACCGGGGACAGGGTGTTCGTGGCTCCACTGGCGCGGGCCGCGGTGGCCGCGGGGGTGGACGCCCTGTTCCTGGAGATCCACCCCGATCCGGACCACGCCCTATCGGATGGGCCGAACAGCCTGCCGCTCGGGGTCGTGGAGCCGCTCATGCGCACCCTTGGCGCTATTCGGGAGGCCGCAGGGCGGGAAGAGATCGGATGACGACTCGAGACCTGGCGGATCGCGCCGCGCGCATCCTCACCGTGGAGGCCGAGGGGATCCTCGGCTTACGGGAGAAACTCGACGCGAACTTCGGCCGGGCGGTGGAGATCCTGCGGGCCACGCGGGGAAAGGTCGTGGTCACGGGGATGGGAAAGTCGGGACTCATCGGACGCAAGATTGCGGCGACCCTGGCCTCCACCGGGACACCCGCCTTCTTCCTGCACCCTGCCGAGGGGATCCACGGCGACCTCGGGATGGTTCACCGCAGCGATGTCGCGATCGTCCTGTCGAACTCCGGCGAGACCGAGGAGGTGCTCCGTCTGCTGCCGGTCTTCAAACGGATGGGGCTTCCCCTGATCGCATTGACGGGGGAGACGGCCTCGACCCTCGCCCGCCATGCCGATGCCGTTCTGGACATCGGGGTCCGGCAGGAGGCCTGCCCGCTGGGTCTGGCCCCGACGGCCTCCACCACCGCGGCCCTGGCCATGGGGGACGCCCTGGCCGTCGTCCTCTTCGAGGAGAAGGGATTCTCCGAGGAGGAGTTTGCCCTCCTGCATCCGGGCGGGGCGCTGGGACGGAAGCTCCTTACCGTGGCCGATCTGATGCACACCGGCGAAGAGATGCCTCTCGTCGACCAGGGAACGCTCCTCAAGGACGCCCTCTTCACGATCAGCACCAAGCGGCTGGGCGTAACGGGGGTCGTCGACGGGGAGGGCCGTCTGGCGGGGATCATCACCGATGGCGACGTGCGCCGCGCCATGGGGTGCGGCACCGACATCTTTACCGCCACGGCTGGGGATGTGATGACGACCGGCCCGAAGCGGATCGCCCCGGCGGAGCTTGCCGCCGCCGCCCTGCGGAAGATGGAGGAGCACGCGATCACGAGCCTGCTCGTCTGCGATCCGGCGGAGCCCACGCGTCTCGTCGGCATTGTCCACATCCACGATCTGCTCAAGGCTGGTGTGGGATGAGAGAACCCGTGATCCGCAGGGCGGCCCGCGAGAAGGCGGCTCGAGTGACCCTCCTCCTACTCGACGTGGATGGGGTGCTCAGCGACGGCCGGATCATCTACGACGCGGATGGCAGGGAGATCAAGGCGTTCTATGTCCGCGACGGCCACGGGATCAAGATGCTCCAACAGGCGGGTATCGAGGTGGGAATCATCACGGGGCGCCGGTCGCCGGTCGTCGAGATCCGGGCCCGCGAACTCGGGATCACGCTCGTCCGCCAGGGGGTCTCCGACAAGGTAGCGGTCTGGCGCGACATCCTCGAGGAGAAGCGGCTCGCGCCGGAAGAGACGGCCTACGTTGGTGACGACATCGTGGACATCCCGTTGCTGCGCCGGGTGGGATTTGCCGCGGCGGTGTTCGATGCCGAAACCGAGGTGGTCGAGGCGGCGGACTATGTGGCCTGCCGGCGGGGAGGCCGCGGCGCGGTTCGGGAGATCGGCGACTTTCTTCTTCGCGCCCGCGGGGCGTGGGAGACTACGACGGCGGCGTATCTTGCCCCAGGCGACGGTCGCTGACCGGGCGGCCGGCCACGGGGGAGGTCCCCCGAAATCCTGCCGCGTCTCGGTCTGTGTCGGTTCATGCCAACAGATTCGCGGGACCCGTCGCCGTACGTCGGAGTGGTCGGGCCGCACCCCTTCCCTTCGCCTTCCCGCCGTACACCTTTCTGGTCGCATCGGCCCGGTTGTAGTCGACTTCACCCGATGAGGGGATTCCGAAGGGAACAGACATGCTACAGACACCGAGAGCGATGCGCGGAATGGTCGTGGCGCCGCACCATCTGGCCGCGCAGGCCGGACTGGCCGTGCTGCGCGAGGGCGGAAACGCCGTCGAGGCGGCCGTGGCGGTTGCGTCCACCGTGCCCGTGGTCTATCCGCACATGAACAGCCTCGGGGGGGACAACTTCTGGCTGATCTCCGAGCCGGGACGGGAGCCGACGGCCATCATGGCCTGCGGGGGGGCCGGCGAGAAGGCGAGCATCGAGATGTACCGAGGCCGCGGCTGCGAGACCATTCCGCCGCGCGGACCGCTCGCCGCCAACACGGTGGCCGGGGCGATCTCGGGCTGGAACGCGGCGCTCGAAGTCGGCAGGCGCTGGGGCGGGCGGCTGCCGCTCACCCGGCTGCTGGCGGACGCGGAACATTACGCCCGTCACGGCTTTCCAGTGACGAACAGCCAGCATCGGAACACGCTGGCGAAGCTGGCGGAGCTCAAGGATGTGCCCGGGTTTGCCGGCCAGTTCCTGGCGAGCGGAGAGCCGCCGGCCGTCGGGTCGCTCTTCCGGCAGCCGAGGCTCGCCGATACGCTGGAGCGCCTGGCCCATGCCGGGCTGGATGACTTCTACCGCGGCGAGATCGGGGCGGCCAGCGCGGCCGAGCTGGCGCGAATCGGAAGCCCGGTGACGGCGGCGGACCTTGCGGCACACCGGGCCGTGGAAGCGACGCCGCTGCGAGTCTCCTTGCGCTGCGGGACCGTGTACAACGCGCCGCCGCCGACGCAGGGACTGGCCTCGCTCATCATCCTCGGCGTGTTCGATCGGCTGGGCTGCGCCGAAGCCGAGGGCTTCGCGTATCTGCACGGCCTGGTCGAGTCCACGAAGCAGGCGTTCCTGGTGCGCGACCGCATCGTCACGGATCCGGCATACATGACGGAGGATCCGGCGGGCCATCTCGCCGGATCGAGGCTGGCCGAGATGGCGGGGCGGATCACGCCGGACAGGGCGCTGCCCTGGCCGGCGCCGGCCACGAGCGGGGACACCGTGTGGCTGGGCGTGATCGACGGACAGGGCCGCGCCGTCAGCCTGATCCAGAGCATCTACTGGGAGTTTGGGTCGGGCGTGGTCCTCGGAGGACACGGGCGTCCTCTGGCAGAACCGGGGAGTGAGCTTCTCGCTTTCGGGGAAGGCGCTCAACGTCCTGCGCCCAGGCCGCAAGCCGTTCCACACATTGAACCCGGCAATGGCGCGACTTACGGACGGCCGGTCGATGGTCTATGGGACGATGGGCGGCGAAGGCCAGCCGCAGACGCAGGCGGCCGTCTTCACGCGGCACGCCCTCTTCGGCCAGGAACTGCAGGCCGCCGTGACCGCGCCGCGCTGGCTTCTCGGCCGGACGTGGGGAGCGGCCAGCACCAATCTCAAGCTGGAGGCCCGCTTCGATCCGGCCGTGGTCGAGGCCCTCCGCAAGGCCGGCCACGACATCGAGGTGGTGGCCCCCTTCACCGACGTGATGGGCCACGCCGGCGCCATCGTCCGCCATCCCTCCGGCGTCCTAGAAGGCGCCGCCGACCCACGAGGCGACGGCGTCGTGGCGGCGTTCTGACAGGCTTTGGTCAAAGATGTCCCCCCAACAGAAGGTTGGGCACTCGAACGATCTGCTTGCGCTGATGGGCGGGGAAGGCTGGGCCTAGGTCGGATCCGTTTGGCGACCGCGACAATACGGCACGCCAACGGTGGTAGCGTGCCGCAAGTTCCACAAGATCTCCGCGGCGTGCTCTCAAGAAGGCGGTGGGTGATGCTGACGCGGACGGTTCGACGCATCGGGTTCTATTTGACGGTCCTCTTTGTTTTTCCACAAGGGTGTGTGGATCTCCGCGAGGCTGATACGCTCAATCAGCAAGTCGTGCAACTCAATGGTCAAGGTCGCTACGCCCAGGCAATCCCCCTCGCCGAGAAGGTCCTCGCCATCTGCGAGAAAGCCCTCGGCCCCGAGCACCCCGACGTGGCCACCAGCCTCAACAATCTGGCCGGGCTCTACGAGACCCTCGGCGACTATGCCCAGGCCGAGCCGCTCTTGCGCCGAAGCCTCGCGATCTACGAGAAGGCTCTCGGTCCCGAACATCCGAGCGTCGCCCTCAGCCTCAACAACCTGGCCCATCTCTACCAGGCCCTCGGCGACTACGCGAAGGCCGAGCCGCTCTTACGCCGGTCCCTCGCCATCAATGAGAAAACCCTTGGCCTGGAACACCCGAGCGTCGCCCTCAGCCTCAACAACCTGGCCGTACTCTACCAGGCCCTCGGCGACTACGCCCAAGCCGAGCCGCTCTATCGTCGCAGCCTCGCGATCTACGAGAAGGCTCTCGGTCCCGAACATCCGAGCGTCGCCCTCAGCCTCAACAACTTGGCGGAGCTCTACCGCACCCTCGGCGACTACGCCCAGGCCGAGCCCCTTTACCGCCGCAGCCTCGCGATCCGCGAGAACGCCCTCGGCCCCGAGCATCCCGACGTTGGCGAGAGCCTCAACAACCTGGCCGAGCTATACCAGACGGCCGGCGACTACCCGAAGGCCGAGCCCCTCTATCAACACGCCCTCGCGATCAATGAGAAATCTCTCGGCCCGGAGCACCCCGACGTGGCCCTCAGCCTCAACAACCTGGCCGGACTCTTCGCAGCCAAGGACGATTTCCAGGGGGCGCATGCGCTTCATCGGCGCGCCCAGGCGATCGACGGCAAGCTGATCGAAGCAGTGATGGGCTTCACCTCGGACGACCAGAAGCTAAGTTTCCTCGCCACACAAAGCGGCGACCTCGATGCCTTCCTCAGCTTGGTGAGCCAGCACCTCGCGAGTGCCTCCTCGCGCAAAGACGCCCTGGATGTCTGGCTCCAGCGGAAAGGGGTGATCTTGGAGGCGCAGAAACGGTTCCAGGATGCCCTCGTGTATGCAGACACTCCCGAGGCGATGCAGGTCTTCCAGGCCCTCGCCGTCGTGCGCGCCCGTCTTTCCCAGCTCGTCTTCGCCGGTCCCGGCACGGAGGGCCCCGACCGGTATCGCGAGCGGATAGCCGCCCTGGAGAAAGAGAAGGGAGAGCTGGAGGCCCGGCTCAGTCGCCTCAGTCAGGCGTTCGCCACCCGCCAGAAGACCGCTCGGGCGGATACGGCCTCGGTGGCCCGGGCGCTTCCCGCTAACACTGTCCTCATCGACTTCGCTCGGGTGGACATCCGCAACTTCAAGGCCAAGGGATCGGAGAAGCGGTGGCTCCCAGCCCACTACCTCGCCTTCGTGCTGCATGCCGGTCCGGGTGATCGCGTCGCCCTGCTCGATCTCGGCGACGCCGAGGCGATCGATCAACTCGTCGCCCGCCTCAAGAGCCGCATCGCGAGCAAGAACGACATCGCGCAGCAGCAGGTGCTGGTAGCGGCCCGAGACCTCTACGTGCAGGTGTTTGCGCCGATTCAGCGTGAACTCGGGTCCGTGAAGGAGATCTTCATTGCGCCGGACGGGAACCTGAACCTCCTGCCCTTCGAGGTCCTTCAGGGGCCGGACGGGAAGTTCCTCATCGAGGACTACACCTTCTACTACCTTGGCTCCGGCCGGGATCTTCTGGGATTCGGCACCAGCCAGCGCTCGGGCGGCAAGGCGCTCCTGATCGGGGATCCCAACTTCGACCTGGGCCCAGAGGAGAAGGCCTCCACGCTCCGGCAGTTGGCCCTGACGGAAACCACGGAGGACGCGGGCGGCAAACGGTCCACCGACCTCCGCGGCTTCCAGTTCACCCGGCTCCCCGGCACCCGGCAGGAAGTCCGGGCCATCCACGCCCTACTCGGGGCCGAGAAGGCCGATCTCTTCACCGACAAGGCGGCACTGGAAGAGGTCCTTCGGCAGCACGGCACCCCGCGAATCCTCCACCTAGCCACGCATGGCTTCTTCCTGAGCGATCAGGACCTCACGGATCTCCGCGACGACGACCGGGGGATGCGCCAGCTAGGGCTGGGAGCAGCACTCCCACCCAAAGCAGTCAAGATCGAGAATCCCCTGATCCGCTCGGGGATCGCCTTGGCCGGAGCCAACCGGGCGCTCGCCGTAAGCGAACTGGCGCAGAGCGACGGCCTCGTCACGGCCGAGAAGATCCTCGGCCTTCGCCTCCGAGGGACGGACCTGGTGGTGCTCTCGGCCTGCGAGACGGGCCTCGGGGATGTGAAGAGTGGCGAGGGCGTCTTCGGCCTTCGCCGCGCCTTCACCCAGGCCGGGGCCAAGAGCCTAGTCATGAGCATGTGGACCGTCCCCGACCGGGAGACCCAGGAGTTGATGGTCAGGTTTTACGAGAACATGCTCTCGGGCACGCTGAACCGGGCCCAGGCCCTGCGCCAGGCCGCCCTCGCCCAGATGACGATCATCAAGGCCCGCTACGGCGACGCCCACCCGTTCTACTGGGGAGCATTCGTGTTCCTGGGGGAGCCATGACCAGGCAAGTGGTGGAAGCGCTGAGTCTCCCCTCTGTTTTCCTTATTATGCGCCATGGTATTGCGGGTGGGGAGTTTTCGGACACAATCGTGTGGACGCGGCCGGGGGGGTCGATGTTCGGGGGTTCATTAGTCTGGGCGTTTTCGTAGAGACGTTCCCAAAGTGGTTACCGATAACTCGGCGAATGTCATTCCAATGCGGGCTAGTTAGTGGGAGAGGAGAGGGGGTTGACCATCTGGGAGGGGTCGATCTCCGATAGGAGGCGAAGATGTGTGAAATGGAGGGCGTGGTCTTTTACTGCGATCTCCTCGGTTTCCGTACGACTTCTAAGGAAGCTGCGGCCGGTGAGGATGTTCTTACGACGGTGTGGAATGCAGTCGAGATGGAGATTCCAGATGGGCCTAACGGTAGCTGGGTGAAGGCTCAGCCGTGGGAATACTGTCTTGGGTTGAGCGATAGCATTTTCTGCTTCCATTCAGATGTTATTGAAGGGCTTAAGCTGGCAAGCCGATTCATCATGAGTCTCGTAAGCGGGAGCCTAAAGAGAAATCCTCCGATACTTGTGCGCGGTGGTTTGGCATATGGAAAAGTCAGATCTAAATGGACGGGTGGGGCGTTCAAGGGTGAGGACCTAAGAACGGGGAATTTGGTGGGGCCAGCCGTGGTCGAGGCCGCGGAGATGGAGGATTGTGGTTTGCGTGGGCCACGTCTTCTTTTACATGAAGATCTGGGGAAACGGATTCGGGACAATGATTCGACGCTGGCGAATTGGCTCTTGCGGCCGACTCCGGTCAGTAACGTATGGGAAGTGCTGTGGATGCTGCCCGACAAGCGGGAAGAGGTCGATTGTCAGAACGCGAGGTGTATCAAGTCGTGGTGCCAGCGCGCATTGGAATTGTGTGTTGATCATGGGGGGCACAAGGATTATGGGGAACATTATAGAGAGTTTCTTCTATTGGCCGCCCATGTGAGGGAGAGGGCAATAGCGGCGGGAGTGTCGGCGACGCCGCCACCGGTCGAATGGTTGGACGAAGGGAAGGTGAGAGGTGTTCTGGCGAGTGCGAGCGGGATTCCTGACGGGTACATTAACACCTTGCTTAGAGTGCTTTCGATGACCCGCTAAGCGAGGCGTTCTTGAAGGAGTGACCCGTACCGAAATTTGTCCGGAGATCTGTGACAATCATGACGGGGTTGTTTCCCGCGTTGACTTACTTCCCTCCAGGTCGACGCACCGTTCGCGAGATGGCCAAGGTGGTCACGTTGAGCCGCCGGGCGACCTCGGCTAACGAGAGCCCAGGCGTGGTGACGGGCTCGTTGGGCTGCGGCTCCGGCGCACTCTCCTGTTTTGAAAATGCTCTCCTGTAGGAGCGCGCCTCCTCAGCTCGCGCCAGCTCCAGCCATCGCCGGAAACCGGCGAATCTTCCGGATGGCCTTGGCCGCAGGCGAGTGGGCGGCCTGGTAGAGGTCCCATGCAAGCTGGAGGTTCAGCCAGAACTGCGCCTCCATCCCGAAGAGCCGTTCGAGCCGGAGCGCCGTGTCGGGGGTCACGCCCCGCTTCGCGTGGACGATCTCGTTCACCCGGGGGAAGGACACCCCGATGCGCTCGGCCAACTCCACCTGCGACATCCCCAGGGGCTTCAGAAACTCTTCGAGAAGCATGGCGCCCGGATGGGTCGGCGGGCCATGCGTCGGAATACGCACCATCACCCTCTCCTCAGTAGGTGTCCACGGTCAAGCCGGGAATGTTTCGGAAATGAGTTGGGTTGGCCGTGACGAGCGACTCGCCAGCGACGAGTGCGGTGGAGGCGATCAGGACGTCCATGTCTCCGGCAAGCTTCCCTTGTTGCTGGAGCAGCGCGGTGATCCGGGCGAACAACCGCGCCGCTTCGGGTCCAAACTCCAGAATCGCCAGGTTCTGCAGGAGGGCATCGACGCTCCGGAGCTCTCGTTCAGGATCATCCGAGCGATAGACCCCCACGAGCAATTCGGCCACATTGAAGCGGGACGTGGTCAGGTACTCGCCCCGGGCGAGCAGCTCTCTGAGCTTGTCAGTGGCGCGACGCCGTCGCGTCGATGCGCCGCTTCGGATGAGATCGATCAGGAAGGATGTATCGAGGCAAGCCATCAGCGGGCTTGGTGCGGACGATGGCGCCGGCGGAGATGTTCTTCGACTGCGGCTGCTGCCTTCGGGCTCATGGAAAGAGATTCGAGACTCGCCAGAAAGGCGTCAACATCCAGGGGAGGGCGAACGACACGCTTGATGATCTGGCTGAACGACTCCTTTTCCCGCCGGACCTGAGCAAGCCGCCCATACGCCTCGATGTCAATCGTGATGGTCTTGGTTGCCATATGGTTCCTCCAGTCCGGTCCATGCATGTACGTGTATGCATCATAACGCTCACACCGGAGTTGCGCAAGGGCCTGAGACGACTGAAGGGCGCTCTCAGTGCTATCACCTCCTGTCAGGGGGGACCTCGTTTCCCACGTTGACCTACTCCCCTCCCGTTCGGCGCCCTGCCCTCGAGATGGCCGAGGTGGTCACGCCGAGCTGTCGGGCGATTTCGGCCAGGGAGCGGTCCTGTCTCAGTGCTGTGGGGTCTCGGCGAGCAGCCACTCGTAGGCCGGCTGCACGAGCACGCCTTGCGCCTTCACGCGCAGCGCTTGATCGCGGTCGAGCACGAGCAGCCGTCGCCTCGCGCGTGGGTGCTCGCTCGCGGCCGCCGTCAGGGCGTGCAGTTCCCGGGCCAACGTCTCCGCAGCCGAGGGATCCGCGCAGACCTGCACCAGTTCCTCACCGCCGGCGAGGTGACGGACGAGGAAGTCCACCTCCAGGCCCTCGCTGGTTTTCACGTACCCCACCTCGGCCTTGCGCCGCTCCAGATCGTTCAGCACGACCGTCTCCAGGGCGCGGCCCACGTTCGATCGGCCACTCGTGTCGAACGCGCCGATGAGCCCCGGGTCCACGGGATAGAGCTTGCGCGGGTTCGAGTTGCGCCTCCGCTCCGAGTCCGTGGCGAGCGGCACGGCGCTCAGCAGGAACGCGTCCAGCAGGTGGCCGAGCATGGCGTGCACCGCGTCCTTCGCCACTCCGTGCCCCTGGGCCTTCAGATCCTGATGGAGCCGGTGAGCGCTGAAGCTTCCAGCCGGATTGCGAAGGCACTGCCGCACCAGCCAGCGCAGCGCGGCCACCTGCGAGATGCCGTAGCGCTCTACCACGTCACGGAAAAGGACGGTGTTCACGTAGCCCTGGAGCAACTCGATCCGTAGCGCCGCCGCGAGCCCTTGGGCCTCGGGGAATCCGCCCTCGACCAGGTATTCCCGAAACCGCTTCTCCACCAGCGAGCGTTCCGCCGCAGTCCAGCGCCCGGCGTCCCGCACAGGCTCCTCGCCGCGATGCCGCAGGAACTCGCGGAAACTGAATGGCCGGATGACGGTCTCCATCCCGCGCCCGCGCAGCGAGGTGTGAACCTCGCGGCTGAGCATCCGGGCCGACGATCCGGAGACTGCGATTTCGACCTTCTCTGAGTCGAGGACGCGGCGCACGAAGCGCTCCCATCCGGGCACAAGCTGGATTTCGTCGAGCAGCCAGTGCACCGTCTCGCGTCCGCGCAGCTCGGGGTGGCGGCGGTAATACTCTTCGAGCAGCAGCGCGAGCTGATCCGCGGCGAGGCCGGCCAGCCGATCGTCATCGAAACTCAGGTAGAGCACGCGCTCGGGCGGCAGGCTTTCCCGGCGCTCGGCCAGCAATTGGCGTAGAAAGGTCGTCTTGCCGGCCCGGCGCATCCCGATCACCGCATGCACCTTTCCCGGCACCGCCGGCAACCGGACATCGCGGCGGGTGAGTCCCGGCGTCGGCGCCGGTACGAGAGCGGTATTGAGTTTCTCGGTGAGCACCGGATGCAGAGTCATGCCGGAAGGGTAAAACACAGGTGTCCTTCTGTCAAGTACGCATTTGACAGAATCAGGATTCCTAGAAAGGACACCAGCCGACACCTAATCGAATAGCCCCGCCTCCTTGACGGGTGCCATGCCACCCTCGCGGGTCAGGCGCGTGATCTCGGGCCAGCTCTGTGCCAGGGCGTTGTAGAACAGCGGGTGAGAGCTTGGGAGTTCCTGTGGGAAGGGACGTCGGTTCCCAGCGCACCCTTTTCAGCCCCTGCTTCTTTCTGGTATGATACGCATACTTTCTGCCTCGACTTCGCTGATCGGCCCCAGTTTGTCCGCTTCGGCATCGTGGACACGAAGCCAGGAGGCCCACATGGATTACCCATTGTTCCTGGTGCCGCACATCGGCGGGGGCTGGCTGATCGGGGGGAACGCTATCCTCCACGTCATCATCGCTCACTTCGCCATCGGCGGCGGCCTGCTCGTCGTGGTCACGGAGCAGTTGGCCGCCCGGCGGAACGATTTGCTCTGGCTCGCCTTCGCGCGAAAGCAATCAGTCTTCCTGGTCCTGCTTTCGTCCGTCCTGGGGGCGCTCACCGGTGTGGGCATCTGGTTCACCATCGGCCTCGTCCAGCCGGCCGCCACCGCCATGCTGATTCACAACTTCGTCTGGGGTTGGGCCATCGAGTGGGTCTTCTTCATCGTGGAAATGGCGGCGGCGCTGGTGTACGTGGGGACATGGGAGAAGGTCCCTCGCAAGACCCACGTGGCCTTCGGGTGGGTCTACTTCGTGGCGGCCTACCTGAGCCTGGTCGTCATCAACGGCATCGTGACCTTCATGCTGACGCCCGGGCGCTGGCTGACGACGCGGGCCTTCTGGGACGGCTTCTTCAATCCGACCTACTGGCCGTCGCTCGTACTCCGAACCGGGATCGCGTTCTTCCTGGCCGGGGCCTACGGCTGGCTGGTGGCCAGCCGCCTGCCCGCGAACGACGGCCGGCAGAGGCTAGTCCGCTACCTGGCGGCCTGGGGCGTAGGGGGCGTGGCCCTCTCGCTCCTCGGCGCGGCATGGTGGTTCGGGCAGATCCCCCAGGAAGCGCAGGCGCTCGTCTTCGGCAAGGAGGCGATCATCCGAACCACCGCCCTCGTCGGCCTCGGCGGGCTGGGGCTCCTCGGCGTCCTCGTGGGGGGCGTGGGGTTCCTCTTCCCACGGATGTTCGGCCTGCCCGCCGCCGTCCTCGCCATCCTGCTGGCGGGCACGGCCTTCGGGAGCTACGAGCGGGTCCGGGAGTTCGTCCGCAAGCCGTACGTCATTCATGGGTACATGTACAGCAACGGGGTGCGCGTAGACGAGGTGGATCGCCTGAACCGCGAGGGCTTCCTCGCCAAGGCGCACTGGGCCGGGGCGGGCCTGCCGTCCGGGCCCACGGCCAAAGGGGAGCAGGTGTTCCGCGCCCAGTGCCAGGCCTGCCACACACTCACCGGTTATCTCGCCATCCATGAGCTGGTGGAGGGGCAGGATGCCGAGGGACTCGTGGCCTTCCTGGAAGCCTTGCGCGCGGGCCGCCCCGGGATGCCGCCCATCGTCGGGACCGAGGAGGAGATCACGGCATTGGCGGCGTATCTGGCGTCGCCCGCGGTGCAGGGAGGGGTTCGATGAATTCGCCCATCATACCCGCGATCGATCCGACGCCGCTGCCTGCGCCGGCCTGGCTCTTCCATCTGCTTCTGATTGTCACCTTCTTCGTGCACGTGCTGTTCCTGAACGTTACGCTGGGCGGGACGATCATCGGGGCGGCCCACGCCCTCTTCGCGCGCGGCCCGGAGGCGCCGGGACGGCGAGCGGGGCGGCTCGCGGTCGGCCTCCTGCCGGCCAGTATCTCGTTCACGGTCACGACCGGCGTGGCGCCGCTCCTCTTCGTCCAGGTGCTGTACGCGCAGCTCTTCTATCCCGCCACCGTCCTTGTGGGCTGGATCTGGCTCGGCCTGCTCGCGCTCCTCATCGCCGGCTACTATGCGGTCTATCTGGCGAAGTACGAGGTCGGCGGCGAGAGAGACAGCCTCAAGGCCTGGCTGGCGGTCGCCGGGCTGTGCTTTCTGACCATCGCGGCCGTCCAGGTCCTGGTGAACGTCCTGCAACTCACGCCGGGCCGCTGGTGGAACGTGGCCGAGCGCGCGGGCTCGGCGCTTCGAGACCCGACGCTGCTACCGCGCTATCTGCACTTCCTGCTCGGCTCGCTGGCGGTCGCCGGCATGTTTCTGGCCATGGTGGCCCTTCGCGCGTCCCGGCGGGACCCCGACCCGTTCCACGCCTGGCTGGCGCGCCGCAGCCTGATCTGGGCCAAGGCGGCGACAGGTCTGCAGATCGCGGTCGGCTCTTGGCTGCTCTTCAGCCTGCCGCCGGATATTCTGCGGTCCCTGATGGGGGGCAACTTCGGCGCCACGGTCTACCTGGGAGTGGGCACGGGATTGGGAGTCCTGGTATTGATTCTCGTGATGGTCATCCACGAGCCGCTAAAGCAGCGAGCGCTGATGTGGGGGGCGGGAGCCTGCCTCCTCCTCACGGTGGCCGCGATGGTGACGATCCGCGACGCCTTGCGGGGGCTCTACCTGGCACCCTTTGTCTCGATCGCGGCGCTGCCAGTCAGAACGCAAGCGGACGTCCTGGTGCTCTTCCTCGTCCTCTTCATCCTCGGCCTGGCCACGGTGGCCTGGATGATCCGCCGCGCCGCGCGGGATCGGAGGGCGGCGCCCTAGTATGGCGGGACGTTGTGTGGCGGGACGTTGTTTCCCGGGTTGACTTACTCGGCAAATCGTGCCCGCTGTCGCGCTTCATTGCGGGCGCGGCGGCGGGCAGAGGCGAATCTCTGGCTGTGGACGCAGACCTCAGGCGGGTTTGTCCTTGCTCGGGAGCGACTTCTGGGCCTCTTCCAGCAGGTGGGTCAGCGAGCGGGAGGGGCCGAGGAGGCCCGCCCGCGCATAGGTGATCAGCTTCTCCCGCGTGTCCGAGATGTCCAGGTTCCGCATCGTCAACTGGCCGATCCGGTCCTGCGGCGTGAAGGCCGAGTCCGCCTTCTCCATCGTCAGCCGCTCGGGCTTGTAGGTGAGATTCGCGCTCCGCGTGTCGAGGATCGAGTAGTCGTTGCCGCGCCGCAGCTCCAGCACGACCTCGCCGGTGACGGCCCGCGCGACCCAGCGCTGCGCGGTCTCCCGGAGCATCATGGCCTGGGGGTCGAGCCAGCGGCCCTGGTAGAGCAGCCGCCCGAGCCGGCGGCCGTTCTCGCGGTACTGCTCGATCGTGTCCTCGTTGTGGATGCCGGTGACCAGCCGCTCGTAGCCGATGAAGAGCAGCGCCATCCCGGGCGCCTCGTAGATGCCGCGGCTCTTCGCCTCGATGATCCGGTTCTCGATCTGGTCGCACATCCCGAGCCCGTGCCTGCCGCCGATGCGGTTCGCCTCCAGCATCAGCTCGATCGGGTCGTCGAAGGTCTGCCCGTTGAGCGCCACCGGCCGCCCTTCCTCGAAACGGAGGGTCACCTCCTCCGGGCGGATGACGACGTCCTCGCGCCAGAACGCCGCGCCCATGATCGGCTCCACGATCGTGATGCCGGTGTTGAGCTGCTCGAGGTCCTTCGCCTCGTGCGTGGCGCCCAGCATGTTCGAGTCGGTGGAGTAGGCCTTCTCCGCACTCATCCTGTAGGCGAAGCCGGCGCGCGCCATGTAGTCGGACATCTCGCGGCGGCCGCCCAGCTCGTCGATGAACGTTTGGTCCAGCCAGGGCTTGTAGATGCGCAGGTTGGGGTTGGCGAGCAGCCCGTAGCGATAGAACCGCTCGATGTCGTTGCCCTTGAACGTGCTCCCGTCCCCCCAGATGTGGACGTCATCTTCCCGCATCGCCAGCACGAGCATCGTGCCGGTCACGGCGCGGCCGAGCGGCGTGGTGTTGAAGTAGTGGAGGCCGGCCGTGGCGATGTGGAACGCGCCGGCCTGCAGCGCCGCCAGGCCCTCGGCCACGAGCTGGGCGCGGCAGTCGATCAGGCGCGCCTTCTCGGCGCCGTACTGCAGCGCCTTGCGCGGGATTGCCTCGTAATCGGATTCGTCCGGCTGCCCGAGGTTCGCCGTGTAGGCGTACGGAATCGCCCCTTTGCCGCGCATCCAGTGAAGGGCCGCGCTCGTGTCCAGGCCCCCCGAAAACGCAATACCCACTCTTTCGCCCACCGGAAGTTGCTGGAGGATATTTCCCATGTGATGTCCGCCGTGCGCTGAGGTTAGAGGAATTCAGAAGATGCCTGGCGTCCCACTACGCCCCGAGCTCACCTTCTTCCAATTGCGAGAGGACATTCTGTGCCGCCGGCCCAGGCAAAGTCAATCAATTCCCGTCATATCCGCTTGCCGTGAAGAAATCCGCCATCTGCCCCGCCGTCCACCCCCGCGATCCAAGACGATTCATCGGAGGCCAGGAAGAGGGCACCGCACGCCGCACTTGACGACGGGCCGGGTTTGCAGAAGAATATGTGGAGCGGACGTGCTCGCATCGTCGACCCCAGGGACCCCGCGACTGGACTCTCACCCAAGGAGACTCCCCATGAAGAAGATCCTCAACGATCCCTTCGCCTTCGTCGACGAAATGCTGGCCGGCATCCTCTGGCCCACCCCGATCAGCTCCGGCTGGTGGGGGCCGATCACCGGGCCGTGGTCCGTACGGATGCCCCCATCAAAGGCAAGGTGGGGATCGCCACCGGGGGCGGCTCCGGGCATCTCCCCGTCTTCCTGGGCTACGTGGGGAAAGGCTTCGTGGACGGCTGCGCCATCGGCAACGTCTTCTCCTCGCCCACCGTGGACCAGATGCTGGCCGTCACCCAGGCCATCCATGGGGGGGCCGGGGTCCTGTATCTGTTCGGGAACTATCAGGGCGACGTGCTGAACTTCGGCATGGCGGCCGAGCTGGCCGACGCGGAAGGCATCCACGTCGAGACGGTCCTGGCGGCCGACGACGTGGCCTCCGCCCCCAAGGGGCAAGAAGCCAAGCGCCGCGGCGTGGCCGGGATCTTCTACGCCTACAAGCTGGCCGGCGCCATGGCCGAGACGCTGGCCCCTCTGGCCGAGGTGAAGCGCATCGCCGAGAAGGCCATCGCGAACACCCGCTCGATGGGCGTGGCCCTCTCCCCCTGCACCGTCCCGGCGGCGGGCCGCCCCACCTTCACCCTCGCCGAGGACGAGATGGAGATCGGCATGGGCATCCACGGGGAGCCGGGGGTGCGCCGGGGCAAGCTGGAGTCCGCCGACAAAATCACCACCCACCTGGTGGAGACGATCCTGGCCGACCTGCCCCTCGCCACAGGCGCCGCGGTCTCCGTCCTGGTCAACGGCCTGGGCGCCACCCCCCAGGAAGAGCTCTACGTGATGTACCGCAAGGTCCACCAGCTCCTGACCGCCCGCGGGATCACGATCATCCGCCCCTTCATCGGCGAGTACGCCACCTCCATGGAGATGGCCGGGGCCTCCGTCACCCTCTGCAAGCTGGACGCCGAGCTGACGCCGCTCCTCGCCGCGCCGGCCGCCACCCCCTTCCTCCGGCTGGGCTAGCCATGCGGACCACCATCACGAATGCGGACGTGCCTCGCCCTCCTGGGGAAGATGGCGACGGACCTGACCGCGCAGAAGGACTATCTCTGTGAGCTGGACGGGGCCATGGGGGACGGCGACCAGGGCGTCACCATGGCCATCGGGTTCGGGGCCATCGCGGCCGCCCTGCCTGCCCTGGCGGACCAGGATATCGGCACCATCGTCACCACGAGCGGCCTCGCCTTCAACAACGCGGCCGCCTCCACCATCGGAGCGCTCTTCGCCACGGCCTGCCTGCGGGCGGGGAAAGCCGTCCAGGGCAAGACCGCGCTCGACCTGGCCGACCTGGCGACGATGGCCGCGGCGGCCTGCACCGGCATCCAGGCGCGGGGGAAGGCCCAGGTCGGGGACAAGACCGTCCTGGACGCCCTGGCCCCCACCGTGGCCGCGCTCCAGACGGCCGCCGCGCAGGGGACGCCGCTGCCGAGCGGCCCTCGCCCAGGCGCTCGCCGCCGCCCAGGCCGGCCTCGCGGCCACCATCCCGCTCAAGGCGCAGGTGGGCCGCGCCGCCTGGCTCGCCGAGCGCTCGGTGGGCCATCCGGACCCCGGGGCCACCGCGTTCACCCTGATGCTGAAGTCGGCGGTGGAGTATCTGGCGGGAGCGTGAGGTGGAACTGCCTTCGCCGACGGCGCGGTGGATGCCTTGGTCTCGCTAAGGCCCAGACATTTCACCGCAAAGACCGCAAAGTGAGCCAGGATCTGCAGATTGGACCTCCAGGCTAACCCCGCGTGGTCTGGTTGTGTTTGCGGTTCGATCCGGCAACCGCCCGATATTCGTGTGGTTCGGCGCCGAACACGATGCCGACGCCGGATTGCCCCGTTGCCGAGTCGGGGCCTACGCGCACCACACGGCCGAGCACCGCATGATTCCCCTGCTCCGATTTGAGCAGGACGATCTCGACATCGGAGCCGATCTCGGGGGCCTCTGGCAGGACCACGTAGGTCCCTTTCATGGTCAGATTGACCAGGAACCCCTCGGCCTCTAACGGGGAGCCATCCGTCCGCTTCCCGCGGAGACGGACAGGGATCCGCGTCCCGACCCGCGGGCCGATTCGGGGGTAGGTGGTCTCAGACTCAATGGCCGGGGTCCGACAGTTGATCTGGAGTCCTTCCGCCGCCCCCTGCGTCTCCGGCCATTGCTCCTGCGCCATCCGCACGTATCTTCCGATCGTCGCGTCATCGGAGTCGGGGTCGTGGTGGAAAAGAATCAGGAGCCGCGCCCGCGCGCTCCGCGCCACCTTCACTCCTTCCAACCACGAGCTGTGCCCCCAGCCCCGGCGCTGCCGGAGGATGGCCGGCGAGTACTGGGCATCGTAGATCAGGACATCGGCCCCCCGGGCCAGGTGCCGGATCGCCTCGTCTCCCACGCGGTCGCCCGGCTCGTTATCGGTGGTATAGACCACAATGCCGCGACCGCTCTCGATCCGGTACCCCAGGCAGCCCTGCGGATGGTGGAGCGCGGCCGCCTCTACCGTGGCGTCCTCCAGGGCAAAGCGATCTCCCGGCTTGACCCCGGCGAAGCGGCGCGCCGCTTTCAGCAAGGACATGTCGATGGGAAAGTACGGCTGCAGCATCTGGCCTTGCAGGACGGACGCCACTCCGCCGCCACCCCCGGGCTGAAGGCCGAAAAAGTCAAACCGGTTGCGGGACTCGTAGAGCGGCGGGAAAAACGGCAGACCCTGGATGTGGTCCCAGTGGTAGTGTGAGAGCAGCCAGGAGGCTTGGATGGGAACGGCGTCCGGCCCCCATCCCGGCGTCCGGCCCAGACCGCGCAGGCCCGTCCCCGCGTCGACGATGATCCGATGACCCGCCGGCGTCTCGATCTCGACGCAGGGGGTATTGCCCCCGTACTGCCAGGTCGAGAAATCGCAGGTCGGGATGGAGCCTCGTACCCCGTGGAATCGCACCAACATCGGAGCGCTCCTCGCCAAGCGGGGTGGACGGTGCCGTCAGCGACACGGTGTACGGTATCCTGCCTGACGGAAATCCGGGAGTCAAGGATTACCGGGGCGGCCCTCCCGCCAACGCGGGCGAGCCGCCCTCGGAGCCTGCTGCGGTCAGATCGTCTTTTTCAGCAGCCTGCCAGGAGGGCCGTGGCCGCCTCGGCGACATGGCGAGAGGTCATGCCGTACTTCTCCAGCATGGCGTCGTTTGGTCCCGACTCGCCATAGCAGTCCTGCAGGCCGTGGATCTTCATCAGGGTGGGGCAGCGCTGCCCCAAGACCTCGGCCACCGCCCCGCCCAGACCGCCGATGATGTTGTGGTCTTCCGTGGTGAGCACCCGGCCCGTCTTCCGGGCCGCCGCCACAATACCCTCCGCGTCGATGGGCTTCAGGGTGTGGACGTGCACCAGGTGGGCGCTGATCCCCTTCTGCGCCAGCAGATCGCACGCCTCCAGGGCCCGCACGGTCTGCACGCCGGTCCCGAAGATCGTGATGTCCTTGCCCTCGCGCAGCGTGACAACCTTGCCGAACTCGAAGCGGTAGTCATCGCCGAAGATGACCGGTGTCGCGTCGCGCGTCAGCCGTAGATACGCCGGCCCCGGCATGTCGGTGAGGGCCAGCGTGGCCAGGCGGCATTCCACCCCGTCCGCCGGTGCCACAATCACCATGTTGGGCAAGGCCCGCATGATGGCGATGTCCTCCACGTCGATGTGGGTCTTGCCCGTTTTTGCCGTCAAGATGCCGCTATAGGCGCCGCCCAGCTTGACATTCAGTTTCGGCTGGGCCACGCTGATACGCAGCTGGTCCAGGGATCGGCTCGTGAGGAAGCAGGCGAAGGTGCTGATCCAGGGGATCAACCCGACCGTGGCCATCCCGGCCGCTACGCCCATCATGTTCTGCTCGGCGATGCCCATGTTCATGAAGAAATCTGGGGCGTTGTAGGCCACGGTCTGCGCCATGGTGGAGCTGGCCAGATCCCCGTCCAGGACCATGAGGTTGGGGTGGGTCTTGGTCATCTCCAGCAGGGTGTCTCCCCAGGCTGCCCGCAATTCGATCGTCTTTCCCATCAGGATCCTCCATCGTCCCGCCGGGCACGCCCGACGGAAGAGCTCGGTGCACAGGTGGTGTGGCGTCCTGGGGGCCTAGCGCGGCCGCTGCGTCTCCAGCTCGGCAAGCGCCTTGGCCAGCTCGTCGTTGTTCGGGACCTTGGCGTGCCAGTTGTAGTCCCCCTCCATGAAGGAGACGCCCTTCCCCTTGATGGTGTGGGCGATGATGCAGGTCGGGCGCCCTTTCGTCCTCTTCGCCTCTTCCATGGCGGGGATCAGGGCGTCGAAATCGTGGCCGTCGACTTCCAGGACATGCCAGCCAAAGGCGCGCCACTTTTCGGCCACCCCGGTGAGCGGATTCACGCGGTGTCGAAGATTTCCGTCCTTCGGGAACCCGAACTGCTGGATCTTGTTATAGTCCACGATGGCGGTCAGGTTGTCCGCCTTGTAATAATCGGCCACCCAGGCCATCTCCCAGACCTGCCCCTCTTCGATCTCGCCGTCACCCAGCAGGGCCCAGGTGTGGAAGTCCTTGCCGAGCCGCTTCGCCGCCAAGGCCATGCCGAGCGCCGGGCTGGCCCCCGTCCCCAGAGAGCCGGAGGACATGTCGATGCCGGGGGTCTTGGTCATGTCCGGGTGGCCCTGCATGCGGGAGTTGATCGCGTCGTAGGTGTTGACCTCTTCGAGCGGAAAGAAGCCCTTGAGGGCCAGCGTGGCATATAAGGCTACGCAGCAATGGCCCTTGGAGAGGACGAAACGATCCCGATCGGGCCACTGCGGGTTCGCGGGGTCCACGCGGAGCATCTTGAAGTAGAGGGCGACGACGGTCTCCACCATGGACAGCGGGCCGCCGACGTGGCCCGCCCCCGCCTTAACCACAGCCTCCAGAATCATCTTGCGGACCCGGACCGCCTTCTCCTGGAGGTCCCGTTTCAGCGCAGGGTCAATGGGCATGAGAATCTCCTTCCATGCGTGATGGCGACGTGAGCCGCGAACGGAGAATGGATATGGGGTCTTGTCCTTGGGCCATCGGGCCTGCGCCGTCGGTCGCAAGGGACCGCGTGGACCTCGACAAGCAACTGGTCTTAATGATATAGAGTAGCCCATATCCTGAGATAGCGCAAGGCTTCGCGGGCCCGCCTCCGGCGGGCTTGGGACCCGCTGCCCCCTCCCGGCTCGGTCCCATGGCGCGAATGCTGTTAGCGCTAACGTTACAGAAACAGCACAAAGCCGCACGCCGCCGCGGCTTGACCTTGACAACCGTCCCTCTCGCGGAGAAAGTAGGGGAGAGCAAGAGAGACTGCGGGCCCGCTCACCGCACCGGATGCGGAGCCCGCCACCGAGGAACCGTCGCCAGAAGGAGAAACGCCATGAAAGCGCTCGTACTGGAAGCCAAATGGGAACCCAAGCCGGGCTACGTCGTCAGCGAGTTCGAGAAGCAGACGGGCAAGGCCGTCGTCGGCAACAGCATCTACAAGGCCCCGCACCTGGCCACCAAGGACCTCCCGGTCCCCAAGGTGGGCCCCAAGGACGTCCTGCTCAAGATCAAGGCCTGCGGCGTCTGCGGCTCCGACATCCACATGCTCGAGACGGACAAGGAGAACTATGTCCTCTACCCCGGGCTGATGAAGCTGCCGGCGGTCACCGGCCACGAGTTCTCCGGGGTCGTCCAGGAGGTGGGTAAGGAGGTCACCGACCTCAAGGTGGGCGACCTGGTCACCGCGGAGGAGATGATCTGGTGCGGCGAGTGCAAGCCCTGCCGCGGCGGGTTCGTCAACCAGTGCGTGCACCTGGAGGAGATCGGCTTCACCATCAACGGGGCCTTTGCCGAGTACATCGCCGTGGGGAGCAAGTACTGCTGGAAGCTGGATGCCCTGGCGGAGAAGTACGGGGACACCGAGCTGGCCCTGGATCTCGGCGCCACCGTGGAGCCCTCAAGCGTGGCCTACAACGCCGTCTTTGTGCGCGGCGGGCGGCTTCAAGCCCGGGGCCTTCGTCGTGGTTTACGGCGGCGGCTGCATCGGCCTGACCGCCATCGGCATGATCAAGGCGGCCGGCGCGGCCAAGCTCATCGCCTTTGAGACCATGCCGGAGCGGCGGGAGCTTGCCAAGGCCATGGGGGCCGACTACGCCTACGACCCGGTGGCCCTCACCAAGCAGGGGTCTCGCCCGTCGGACGTCGTGATGGAGCTCACCAAGGGAGAGGGGGCCGACTTCCAGCTGGAGGCCGCCGGTGCGCCCGCCCATACCTTCCCCGAGATGGAGCGCTCCCTCGCCATCAACGGCAAGATCGCCCAGGTCGGGCGGGCCGCCGATCGGGTGCCGATCTTCCTGGATCAGTTCCAGGTGCGCCACGCCCAGATCTTCGGCTCCCAGGGCCACTCGGGCAACGATGTATTCCCGAACGTCATCCGCATGATGGCCAGCGGGGCGCTGGACAACCGGAAGTTCGTCACCGCCCGCTTCCCCCTGGACAAGGTCCTGGACGCCATCCAACAGTCGGGCAAGCGCACGGATGGCAAGATCCTGGTCAAGCCACGCTAACGCACTCACCCGTCTCCCCGATGGGAGATGGAGCGGAGAAAAGGAGACGATCCCATGAGCACACCGACCCCAAAGGGCTTGCTTGCCACCAAGCAGCCCGACCTGTTCTTCGAGGACAACAGCGTCGGCCGCCTCAAGAAGGAGATCTGGGAGGCCTCCGACGCCCAGATCGACGCCTGGCTGAAGGACTATGGCTTCCCCGCCGCCGGCTGCGAGTGGGCCAAGCCCGGGTCCTACGTCCAGACCACCGTGCGGCACCAGGTGGAGAAGAACCGGCGGAAGAACGACATCATCTTGGTCCCGGTGGGCTGCACCGAGAACCACGGCCAGCATATGGTGAGCGCCGCGGACACCCTCTACGTCAGCATGATCTGCGAAGGGGTCCGGCGGTTCACGGCGAAGACCGGCGCGCCGGTCAGCCTGGCCCTGCCGCCCTTCAACTATGGCGGCCACCCCTACCACCACTTAGGGATGCCCGGCACCGTCATCCTGCGGGAATCGACGGTCCGGGAGCTGTTGATCGACGTCATGCTGGGGCTCTGGAACGACGGCTTCCGCAAGCAGATCTACGTCAACAACCACGGCCACCTCTGGATGCTGGAGTCGGCGCTGCAGGAGTTCTGCAAGCGGTACCAGCTCCCCGGCATCTACCGGGTGATGGACTGGCACCGGGCGGTGCGCGAGTTCTTCCGGACGAAGGAGAAGGGCGGGGAGTACGACACCCCGTTCATCCACGCCGACGAGTCGGAGACC
Source organism: uncultured Methylomirabilota bacterium (assembly GCA_963727695.1). Taxonomy (GTDB): domain Bacteria; phylum Methylomirabilota; class Methylomirabilia; order Methylomirabilales; family 2-02-FULL-66-22; genus 2-02-FULL-66-22. Next base: position 105,801 of record CAVSHW010000051.1, read on the forward strand.
TCGCTCTCGCTCTACCTCACCCCCGAGATGGTGGACATGACCAAGGCGGTGGACACCGAATCCGTCCAGTTCCTGCCGGGCGGCCACTTCGACACCTCGGTGGACATGTATACCCGGCCCCACCGCTGGAGCGAGGGGGAGGGCCACTTCGCCATCGAGATCAAGGGCACGCCGGAAGGGGTGGTCGGCAAGGCCACCCACGCCACCCCCCAGAAGGCCAAGCGGCCCCTGGTGGCGATCCTGCGTTACCTCACCTTGGTGCAGGACGAGATCCTGGCGGCGTTCCCCGCCGGCAAGCTGCCGCCGGTGGAGAAGACCACGCTCCGCGACCCGAAGGAGTTGGCCCCCTATCTCCTGGAGCCGATGAGCCCCGGCTGGAAATCGGTCTATGGGCTGCCTTTGGTGGGGCCGCGGTAGACTTGCGCCGGCTGAACTGAGGAACAGAAGAAGAATGTAAGACCGACAACGGACAACCGACAACCGGGCAATTTCGGATCGAACACTGGCCGGTTGTCGGTTGTCAGTTTTTCATTTTCAATTCTCAACGCCATCTCTTCCCGCATACTGCTGCTTGGCGCGAGGCACACCATGAGACACTACCGGTACTTCTTGGCCATCCAGACGCGGCTGCCTGAAGACTATCTCAAGGACGCGGAGTTCCGGCGGAACCTCGAGACGCTGCGGCGACTTGGATTCGATGGGGTGGAGCTGAACATCCAAGATCCGGAGCGCGTAGAGCCCGCCCGCCTCAAGGCCTTCCTCGCGGAGTTCGGCTTGGTCCTTTCAATGTTCGCCTCTGGTCTCACCGCCAAGACCTTCCAGCTCTCGCTCGCTTCGGCGGACGAGGCGCTCCGGAAGGAGGCGATCCGCCGCACGGGACGCTTCTTGGAGTTTGCGCACGAGTTCGGCGCGGGGGTGATCGCCGGCTTCCTCAAGGGAGCGGCCCACGAGAACGACTCGGGCGCGCGGGGTCGGCTGGGCGCCTCTGTAGTGGAGTTGGCACCGATCGCCGACCGTCTCAAAACTCCCCTGCTCGTCGAGGCGGTGAACCGCTATGAATCGCCGGTCGGCCACAGCCTGGCCGATACCTGGGACATCGCCCGCCGCGCCGGCAGTCCCTTCGTGCAGATCCTCCCGGATACCTTCCACATGAACATCGAAGAGGTGAACCTGAGGGAGGCCCTGCGGATCCACCGGGCCTGCTTCAGCTCCTTCCACCTCTCGGACAACACCCGGCACTTCCCCGGCCTCGGGGCCCTCGATTTCGCCGCGATCATCGGGATGCTCGACGAGCTGGGCTACCAGGGCAAGCTGGCCATCGAGGGGAACGTGCGGACAAGTTTCACTGCGGACGTGGAGGCGGCGATGCACTGCCTCGGGCCGCTGCTGGCCCGGTAAGAATTCGAGCTCTTGAGGGCAGCCCTCGCGCCGCAATCATCCCCCTGCGAATCAATCCTACAGGCCGACGAACTCGCCGCGCTTCGGACGTTCCGAGTCGCTCGGCTCGGTTCAGGCGTGACATCCGCGGCCTACAGGCCGACGAACTCGCGGTAGTTGTCGCGCAGCAGGAGCGCCACGTCTCGCTGCACGTGCTTCGCCGTCACCGTGTAGCCGGATAGCGTGAGGTCCACGTACTTGTCCACCAGAACCTTGGCGATGACCCGCCGGCTGTGTTCCCACTTGTAGATCAACTGGTCCAGGACGCGCGCATCGGAGTGCTGCGGGACGAACATGGTGCCCAGCAGCTCCAGCCGCATCCGGGTGATCTCCTCGACCAGCGACGGGTTGTTCAGGAACCACCAGCAGCCGAAGGGGAGCAGGTTCCCGAACTTCCGGCCCGCGGCGGCCAGCTCGTGCTGGTTTTCCCGCGCCAGCATGGTCACCATGAACTTGTTCTGGGGAAAGTCGTGGCAGAGGTTGACCACCGACATCACGTCGGCGATCCCCGTCGTATCTCCGCCCTCCCGCAGGCCCGGGTTCACGCGCAGGCGCGCCCCGATCATCATCGCCCAGGGCTTCCCCTTCTCCGCCAGGACCGGCATCAGACACTCGCGGATGAACCGGTCGCCGGCCGGATTCCGGGGGTCGGGATAGCGGAACTCCGGCGGCAGGCTCATGGCCACGTAGACCGCCCGCATCTTGTCGAGCCAATGCACCAGGAACCGCCTCACCTCGTCCACGGTCTTCCCTGAGAAATCCGGCCGGGCCTCGTACCCCCAGGAGGAGAGCTTCGCGCACGCCCCCGGCCAGTCGCGCAGCAAGGGGTCGATCCGCAGCACCGCCGCGAAGCGCGGGTCGCCGCCGGCCTTCGGCTGCCGCTCCCAGATCTCGCGTTCCTGGTCGTCGAAGACCGGGTTGGTCATGGTGATGAGGTCCACGTTGGCGATCTGCATCACCTTGTCGATGTACTTGTCGGGGGTCTGCTTGGCGAACCACTTGCGGTACTTCGTGAGCGACTTCTCGTTCGGGTCCAGTCCCAGTCGCTCCAGCGCCGTGAGGACGCCCCGGCAGGCCTCGCCGATCGGCGTCCGCTCCACGAACAGGTGCTTCCAGATATGGTCGGCCTGCTCGGTCTTGCTCATGGCCCAGTACTGTTCGTAGGGGAGTTTCGTCGCGGGCACGGCCCGAAACACCTCGGCGATCAGGTAGTGGTACGTGACCAGCTCATCCACGCCCCAGAGGAGCAGCCCCTCGGGTTTCGGCGAGGCGCCGAAGACGGGCGGGCAGGTGTGGGTGTGCGGATCACTCACCGGTTGGGACCAGACGGCCTTCTTGACCCACTGCTCGATCTGTGTGCGGCTCATGGCTCTCTTCTCCTCTCTCCACCCCGCCGTGCACGGCCAGGGGCACAAGTGTACCGCAACCACCAGGTCGCCTGCAGCATTCCTTTATCGCCCAGGCTGCTCAAAAAGGTTCAGATGCAAGGCGGCGCACCCATCCTTTGGATGGGTACCCGGGGCCGAGCGAGGCGTACTGTGGGTACGCCGCAGCGAGTGCCTGAGCGGGCGGGGTACCCATCCGAAGGATGGGTCCCCGCAGATGGGCCTTTTTCAGCAGCCTGTTAGAACGGCACCCCGGCCGCCACGTAGCAGAACTCCATCAGCTTGAGGGTCTCCAGGTTGTCCAGCCGGTCGGTCTGGAACGGCTCGCCCGTCCGCAGGGCGTGGATGAACGCCTGGATCGCGTTGGTAAAGCCGGCCTGGTAGCTCTGCTGCAGGTCGAAGGCGATCGGCGGCTCATCGCCCCCGACCAGGGACAGCCGATTCCCCTCGAACAGCAGCGTCCCCTTGGCACCCGAGATCTCCAGACGATCCATCGGCGGCGCCGGGTATCCCGGCGCCGAGAAGTTTCCGTCCAGGACGCAGATCGGGCCATTCTCGCCCCGCAGCAGAATACTCGCCGCATCCTCACCCGTCAGGCCCTGGTTGATCTTGGCGACCTGGGCGGAGACGACCATAAGCGGGCCCAGCAGGAATCGCAGGACGTCGAGGTGATGAATCAGGGCCTCGAAGATGAGCAGCCTGGGGAACGCCTGCAGGTAGGGCTGGCGCTGGAGGAGGAACGGGGTCGTGCCGTCCAGCGAGAGGAAGCCCGAGCTGCGCACCGTCATACAGGCATGTGTGGGGTCGCCCACCCGGCCGGCATCGAGCCACTCCCGCGCCATCACGTACTGCGGCCGGAAGCGGAAATTTTCGTGCACCATGAACCGGACGCGGTCGCCGACATCGCGGACGAGCGCCTCGGCCTCCGCCAGCGTAGGCGCCATGGGCTTCTGACACATCACATGGACCCCGCGATCGGCCGCGATCCGCGCGAGAGGCGCGTGTGTTTCCACCGGCGTGACGATGTCCACCGCGTCCGGCTTCTCCTTGTCAAGCATGGTCACGAAGTTGGCGTACGCCCGGGAGATCCCGAACTCGATGGCGCGCGTCCGGGCCTTTTCCAGGACCGCATCGCAGATCGCCACCACCTCGGTCCCCGGCGTTTGCTTCCAGCCCGTCAAATGATACGCGCTGATCGCGCCCGCACCGGCGAAAGCGATCCGCAAGGGTGTACCTTCAAGTGCTCCAATGGGAGTCACGCGATTCCTCCTCCGGACGACAATCCGTCCTATCTCCTCAGCCGACGAGACGTCCCTGGTCGGTCTGCCCGTGATCGACACGAGTTGCGCGAAGGTCATGGCTACGCCCGAACCGCTCGTCCCTTCCCGGGAGCGCGTCTTCCGAGAGGCGGCGGCGCAGCCGCCCCATATGGGATCGTCACAGCATGGCCGAGATGAGGGAGGTGTGTCAAGCCAAGATCGCCGGACCCGGTGCAGATCGCACGGCGCGAGAAGCCGCCACCCGGCAAGCAAGCCGTTGTCAAAGAATAACTTGACCGGGGAAATTTCGTAATGGCTCCTAACCACGACGACTCCGTGGTTTCTGTGGTGCTCGCGGGATCCTTACGGTACACTGGGAACAGTGAGAGTCGGCCGGAGCCTTGACGGGCCCGTGTCTGCGTTACGGAACGCGCGCATGGGAGACCATCTACCCTTCAGGAGGACACGTGCCAGGAAAATCTCGCCAGCACAAGAGCGAAAAGCGGCGGAAGGAGTTGACCCGCCAGTCGCGGCAGAAGGAGAAGCGCGAGAAGAGGGGCGAAAAAGGCGAATCGGGTGGCGGTCCCCCGATCGATTGGAGCGAGGCGCTTCCCGGCACGCCTCTGGCGGACGGTCTCATCCCCGAGGCGCCCCCCGCTCCATCCGAAGATCGCGCGGAGTCCTGATCGGCGCTCCCCGGCCTTCGACCCGCCTCACTCAGGACCAGACGCCCGGAATATAGGCCCGGCATCGGGGACAAGCCCCCGCAGGGCCGAGATGGTCGGCAAGGATCCGAAATCCCGTCCGCTCGATGAGCAGGGCCTTGCAGGCAGGACAGTAGGTGTTCTCCAGCGAGCCGGTGCGTCCCGGGACGTTCCCGGCGTAGACAAAATGCAGCCCCTCGGCGTGCCCGATCTCGGCTGCGCGCAGAAGCGACGCGGCCGGGGTCCACTGCCGACCGGCCATCCGGTAATCGGGATGGAAAGCGGTCACGTGCCAGGGGATGGCCCTGCTCACGCCCGCCAGGAACCGGGCGATGCTCCGCAACTCCTCGTCGCTGTCGTTCCAGCCCGGCACCACCAGCGTGACGACCTCGATCCAGAACTCCTCCCGGACTAACCGCTCGATCGTGTCCAGCACCGTCTGGAGTCTTCCCCCCAGCTTCCGGTAGTTCGCGTCGTTGAACCCCTTCAGGTCCACCTTGTACAGGTCCAGCCACGGCTTGAGGTAATCGAGCACCTCGGGTGTCGCATTGCCGTTGCTGACGTAGGCGGTCTTGAGACCCTTGGTCTTGGCGAGCTTGAACACCGCCACAGCCCACTCGCTGCTGATGAGCGGCTCGTTGTACGTGCTGGTGATGATGGGGGCCTGATGATCCAGGGCGGCACGCACGATCTCTTCGGGTGAGATGCGGCTGGGACGGGCGAGCGCCTCCCCGTCGCGGAGCGTCTGTGAAGTGATCCAGTTCTGGCAGTAACCGCAATGATAGTCGCAGCCCAACATCCCGAAGGACAGCGCCGTCGCCCCGGGCAGGACATGAAAGAAGGGCTTCTTCTCCACCGGATCGAGCTGGAGCGACGAGGCCACATAGCCGCTAGGGACCCGCAGGATCCCGTCCCGGTTGAACCGGACCTTGCAGACCCCCTCCCGACCTTCCGGGATAAGGCAGCGGTGTCCGCAGGCGTAGCAGCGCACCCGCCGATCCGGCAGCTTCTCGTATAGCTCGCCATCTACCGTCAGGCCGTCCAGGACATCTTTCAGGGTGGGTGCCATGGCGATCCTTCCGTGGGGCCTCCTCGCCCGTCGTCAGGCGACGGGTGGGGGCGCGATCTGGAGCAGGCTCCGCAGGGCCTGGCCGCGCTCCCGCTTCATGCCCCGGCCCCGCGAGATCGCGAAGCGCAGCAGGCATCCATCCGGCGTCTCCTGCTCCAGGTGGGCGATCAGATCCTTGTAGCGGACAGTCTGGTCGCCCGTCGCCGTGAAGACCGCCTCGGGGTCCATCCCCTCCACATCCAGCCAGCGCCGCACCTCGGCGATGGCCTCTTCCATACTCACAAGGGGGATGTCGCTCGAATCGTCTTCGCCCATGCTCTCTTCCGCCCCTCCGCTCCCCTGCCCCTCTGCTGGTATTGTAGGAAGCCAACCCGCGGGCGGCAAGCCCAATCCCGCTCGATCTTGGAAACCCCACCTTGGTCTGTTATAGTCAAACACAATCGCCGGAGAAGCCATGCCGACCCGGGAAGAACTGGACGAGGAGGACCGCAGCGTTCGGCTGCTGCGCGCGGTGGTCCACCTGGTCCTCGGCGTGATCGCGCAAACCGAGATGAGCTTGGCCGAAGCGGAGGCGATGGTCGCGGACGTCCGCGGCGCGGCGCTGCGCCTCTTCCCGGGAAAGGAGCTCGCGTTCGATCTCATCTATCTTCCGCGATTCCGCCGCCTTCTGACCGAAAGGTTCGGGGAAGGCACTCACCCCGCATGGAGCGTGAACTAGGCGCCATGGCCACACCTAATCCTCGCCGAACGGTGGTCCGGAGGCCGCTCCGAGCCGGCCCCCCCTTGGGCGCCCATATGTCCATTGCCGGGGGCATGGACCAGGCCCCGCTCCGCGGCCGCGAGGCCGGGTGCAACACCATCCAGGTGTTCACCAAGAGCAACCGACAGTGGCGGGCCAGGCCGCTTGCCGATGAGGAGGCCCAGGCGTTCCAGCGGAATCTGGCAACGACGGGTATCGGGCCGGTCGTGGCTCATGGCTGCTATCTTCTGAACCTGGCCGCATCGCGCGCGCCTCTCTGGAAACGGTCGGTCGTCGCATTCCGCGAGGAGCTGGAGCGGGCCGAGCAGCTCGGCATTCCATACCTCGTCACCCATCCAGGTTCCCACGGCGGGGCGGGCGAAGCCGAGGGGTTGGCCCGGGTGGCGGAGGCGCTGAACGTCCTGCACGCCGCGCTGCCCCGCCACCATGTGCAGATCCTCCTGGAGACCACGGCGGGCCAGGGCACCGGCCTGGGATTCCGCTTCGAGCAGCTCGCAGCCATCCTGGAACAGGTGGAGGCGGCCGACCGGGTGGGCATCTGCCTGGACACCTGCCACCTCTTCGCCGCGGGCTATGACATCCGGTCGCTGGCGGGGTACCGGCGGACCACGCGCGAGCTCGCCGCCTGCCTCGGGATGTCGCGTGTCAAGGCCGTCCATCTCAACGACTCCAAGCAGGACCTGGGGAGTCGCGTGGATCGGCACGAGCACATCGGGGAGGGGCGACTCGGCCTCGCCGCTTTCGGCTGGATCGTCAATGACGCCCGTCTCCGGCGTGTCCCCATGATCCTGGAGACCCCCAAGGGGTCGGACCCGGTCGCGGCCGACCGACGAAACCTCGCCCGGTTGCGCCGGCTCGTGCGCGCGGGCCGCGGGCCGGCGAAGACTCGAACCATCTGACAGGAGCTGACCGTGAGCATTCCTCGCATCTCCCGGGCCCATCCCCTGGCCGGCGTCGAAGGGGGGCGCGTGATGATTCTCGGCGAGCATCTCTGCACGGCCGAGCTGGGCCAGGTGTCCCTCCAGTTCGACACCGTGGAGAGCCGGCCTCTGGTCGCCTCTCCAACGAAGATCATCGCGCCGATCCCCGAAGGGGCGACCTCGGGATTCCTGCGGATCGGCTGGCGCGGCGGCGCAGGCGAGGGCCCCTTTTTCGAGGTGGCTGCGAAGCTGGCGGACGATCTCCATCCCGTGGCCAATCCGGTGGTGGACTCGCACGGGGGGATCCTCACCACCCTCAGCGGCAGCCGGGGACAGGCCGCGCCGGGCGGGGTGTCCGTGTTCCGGATCTCCCCGGAGGGCGAGGTGGAACCCTACCTCGGCGATCTCATGAATCCCACCGGCCTGGCCGTGGATTCCGCCGGGACGCTATTCATCTCCTGCCGGAACGACGGCACGATCCGGAAGGTCACCGGTCTCCGCGAGACCGAGATCTTCGCGGACGGACTGGGAGTCGCAACCGGGATCGCCTTCGGCCCCGGAGGAACGCTGTTCGTGGGGGACCGCACCGGTGGAATCTTCGCCGTGGAGCCGCAGGGCTCCGTCCGGCGCTTCGCAAGACTTCCGGCCAGCGTGGCGGCCTACCACCTGGCCTTCGGGCCCGACGGCAACCTGTACGTGACGGCGCCCACCATGTCCAACGACGATCCCATCTTCCGGATCAGTCCCACAGGGATGGTTTCCCGCTGGTTCGAACATTTGGCCCGGCCCATGGGCCTGGCCTTTGATCGCGACGGAAGCCTCTTCGTCGTGGCGATCCACAAGGGCGAGCGCGGCATCTTCCGCCTCGGCAAGGACGGGCAGGCGACGCTGGCGGTGGCCGGGGAGAATCTGGTCGGGCTCGCCTTCGACGAGCGGGGGCGGATGATCATCGTGAGCACCAACGCCCTCTACCGGCTGGGCTGGACGGGCGGCTAATCACCAATCTGAAACGGCAATGGAAAACCGACAACCGGCCAACGGGGGGCACGGATTGAGGCCAAGGCTCCGAACCATTCTAATTGGCCGGTTTCTCATTGTCGGTTGTCCGTTTTCCATTGAATCGGAGTCCCGCGTGGACGATCTGATCCGCGACCTTCGGAAGCGCGTGGCGGGTGAGGTCCGCTTCGACCCGATGACCAAGGTGCTCTATAGCACCGACGCCAGCATCTACGAGATCGAGCCCTTGGGCGTGGTGATCCCCCGGACGACCGACGATGCCCTGGCCACGGTGGAGGTCTGCGGCCGGCATGGCGTGCCGATCCTGCCGCGAGGCGCCGGAACCGCCCTGGCCGGCCAGGCGGTCGGGCGGGCGGTGATCCTGGACATGTCCAAGCACCTGAACCGGATCCTCGAGGTCAACCCCGAGGAGCGCTGGGCGCGCATCCAGCCCGGCGTGGTCCTGGACGAGCTGAACGAACAGCTCCGCCCCCACGACCTGTGGTTCGCACCCGATCTCTCCCCCAGCAACCGGGCAACGTTGGGGGGCATGATGGGGAACAACGCCTCCGGGGCCCACTCGATCGTGTATGGGCGGACCGTCGAGCACATCCTGGAGATGCAGGCCGTCTTGCCCGACGGCGAGGTGATCGGCGCCCGTCCCGTGTCCCCGGCGGAGTTGACGCGGCTGCTGGGATCCACGACGCGAGAGGGAGAGATCTACCGAACGCTCCACCGGCTGGTCTCCACCCACAGAGAAGAGATCCTCGCGCGATACCCCAAGATCCTGCGCCGAACGGGTGGGTACGCCCTGGACGAGTTCGTGGACGAAAGGCCTTTCAACCTGAGCCGGATCCTGGTCGGCTCCGAGGGCACGCTGGCAACCACCCTGGAAGCCAAGATCAATCTGGAGCTGCGCCCCAAGCCGACCGAGACCGCGCTCGTGGTCGTCCATTACCGAAGCATGCTGGAGGCGCTGCAATCCATCGGAGAGATCCTTCCCACCCGGCCGTGCGCCATCGAGCTGGTGGACAAGTACATCCTGGACCTCACCAGGAAGTCGCTCGATTACGCGCGACAGATGACCTTCGTCCAGGGGGATCCGGGCGCCCTCCTTTTCGTGGAATACGTTGGCGAGACGCGAAGGGAGCTCAGCGACAAGCTCGATCGTCTGCAGACACACTTGACGGCGCAGGGCATCGGCACGGCCTTCACCCGCGCCGTGACCCCCGAGGAGCAGCAAAAGATCTGGAAGGTCCGGAAGGCGGGGATGGCCCTCCTCCTGGGGATGCTCGGAGACAAGAAGCCCATCGCGGGAATCGAGGACACGGCGGTCGCGCCCGAACGACTGGCGGATTACATCGCGCGGCTGGACGATATCGTTCGCTCCCACGGGGCCGAGGCCGCCTATTACGGCCACGCCTCCGTCGGATGCCTCCATATCCGGCCCATCATCGATCTCAAGCAAGAGCCCGAGGTGGAGAAGCTCCGCTCCATTGCCGAACAGGTGAGCGACCTGGTCCTGGAGTTCGGCGGCGCCATGAGCGGCGAGCACGGAGATGGCCTGGCCCGCTCCTGCTGGAACGAGAAGCTCTTCGGGCCGACTCTCTACCAGGCCTTCCGCGAGCTCAAGGCCGCCTTCGATCCCCGGAGCATCATGAACCCCGGCAAGATCGTGGACGCGCCCCCCATGACCGCCAACCTGCGCTACGGGGGTAAGTACAAGGCCCGCCAGGTCAAGACCTTCTTCAGTTTTGCGCGCCAGGGCGGCTTCGATCGCGCCATCGAGATGTGCAACGGTGCGGCCGTCTGCAAGAAGAAGCTGGAGGGGACGATGTGCCCCTCCTACATGGTCACGCTGGACGAGGAGCACTCCACCCGCGGCCGCGCCAACGCACTGCGCGCGGCCATCAACGGCCGTCTACCGGCCGACGCCTTGACGTCCCCGCGGATGTACGAGGTCTTCGACCTGTGTCTGGAGTGCAAGGGGTGCAAGGCCGAGTGTCCGTCCAACGTGGACATGGCCAAGCTGAAGTACGAGTTCCTGGCCCAGTACTATGCCCGGCACGGGACGCCACTCCGCGCGCGCCTCTTCGGGAATATCGAGGCCCTCAGCCGCCTGGGCTGCGCCTTTGCGCCGCTCTCCACCTGGGTGGCGGACAGCGTGCCGTTCCGCTGGATGCTGGACCGATGGTTCGGCATCCACCGCAACCGGCACCTTCCCCCCTTTGCCCGCGAGACGTTCACCCGCTGGTTCGCCCGCCGGAGCGAGGGGCGCGGGGTACCCATTGCGCGCAGCCCTGCCATGGGTCGCGGCAGCCGCGGCCCCGTCGTGCTCTTCAACGACACCTACATGACCTACAATTATCCGGACCTCGGGAAGGCGGCGGTGAAGGTCCTGGAGGCGGCCGGCTTCGAGGTGGTTCTGGCGGAGAAGAAGTGCTGCGGGCGGCCCTTCATCTCCAAGGGGTTGATCGAGCGGGCCAAAGAGAACGCCGCCTACAACGTGGACCGACTCATCCGCTACGCCGAGCAGAAGCATCCCCATCGTGGGTCTCGAGCCGAGCTGCATCCTCACCTTCCGCGACGAGTACCCCGACCTGCTGGACGACCCCCGGGCACAGCGGCTCGCCCAAGGGATCTTCCTGATCGAGGAGTTCCTCCTGGGCTTGCATCAGCAGGGAAAGCTTGACCTGCCCTTGCGTTCCGGCATCCAATCGGTCCTGCTCCACGGCCACTGCCACCAGAAGGCTTTGGTCGGGTCCAGCCCCAGCCTGGAGATGCTGCGTCTCCTGCCGGGAGCCCGAGTCGAAGAGGTGGACTCGGGCTGCTGCGGGATGGCCGGCTCCTTCGGGTACGAGAAGGAGCACTACGAGATGTCCCTGGCCATCGGAAACCGGCGCCTCTTCCCGGCGGTCCAGGCCGCCGCGCCGGCGTGCCAGATCGTGGCGGCGGGTGTCTCCTGCCGGCAGCAGATCGCCGATGGCACGGGGCGCCGGGCGAAGCATCTGGTGGAGGTCTTGGCCGAGGCGCTGACCCTGAGCATCGCGCGATCTCGGCGCAACACCGCCTTTTCGCCCCGCTTCTTCGGCCTTCGGCTGCCTTGACGGGTCCGTCTTACGATGTTAGCGTAATTTCCGTTACGGCTCTGCCTGGCATTCTTCCCCGGCTCGGCGCCTCCAGTCCGGAAGCCCCGGAGACCGCGCCGCGGCGAAGCGCCGAGTTATCAATCCGACGGCTCCATGTATGGGGTCTCTACCAAGGAGGGATCAACTATGCTCGTTCCCGGTCAGAAACTCCCAGATTTCAGCGTCCCCGCCTGCGTCGGCACCGAGAAGGGCAAGGAATTCAAGCCCGTCTCCAACAAGGATTTTCCCGGAAAGTGGATCGTCCTCTATTCGTACCCGAAAGACTTTACCTTTGTCTGTCCGACGGAGATCGTCGAGTTCGACAAGAAGCTGAAGGAGTTCAACGATCGCGACGCGGTGGTGCTGGGCGGCAGCACGGACAACGAGTTCTCGCATCTCGCCTGGCGGAAAGACCATTCCGACCTCAAGAATCTGCACCATCCGTTGCTCTTCCTCACCCCGGCACTTGTGGGGCAGCTCGGCATCCTGCATCCTGAGGCCCAGGCGGCGCTCCGCGCCACGTTCATCATAGACCCCGACGGCGTCGTGCGCTACGCCAGCGCCAACGATCTCTCGGTTGGCCGCAGCGTGGCCGAGGTCCTGCGCGTGCTCGACGGTCTGCAGACCGACGAGCTCTGCCCCTGCAACTGGAAGAAGGGCGAGGAAACCCTCACGCAGAAGCTGAAGAAGGCGAACTAAGACCCTCTTGCATGGAAGCGGGGTCCCGACGTTCCGGCGGCGGGCCCCGCTTTCTCTTCTCCTTGACCGCCGGATGGAGTGCCCAATGGCTCTCGACGCCATCGAGAAATTCTCTGAATCGCTCCCCGATCTCGCCCGGGACATCAAGCTGAACCTTTCCGGCGTCCTACAGGAAGGCGCACTCAACGCCCAGCAGTTCTGGGGCGTCGCCGCGGCCTGTGCGTGCGCGGCGCGCAATCCGCGGCTTACCCAGGCGATCCTCGCCGACGCGGCGGCCTCGGGCGTCGCCGAGACGACGCTGGAGGACGCCAAGGCCGCCGCGGTCCTGATGGGGATGAACAACGTCTACTACCGGTTTCGGCACATGATCGGCAAGGAGGCGTATTCCCAGCGCCCCGCCCGACTGCGCATGCAGCGCATGCAGAAGCTCGCCGGTCCGAAAGCCGAGTTCGAGCTGTTCTGTCTGGGGGTGAGCGCCATCAATGGCTGCGAGATGTGCCTCAAGGCACACGAGGCGGTGATCCTGGAGAACGGCCTGAGCGAGGACCAGGTTCACGATGCGGTGCGCATCGCGGCGACGATCCATGCCGCGGCCATCGCAGCGGAGATGCAGGGCTAGCGCGCTCCTCTCGCCCGCGAGCGCTCTCCGGATGCTTGGGGGCCGCTGGTGGCGCGGCAGCCTCCCTGAGCAGTTCCGCATTCCGCAATCGCGCAATCCGAATTCGTCGTGCCGCCCAGCGACCCTTGCGCGGAGGCCCCATGTCTTGGTTCATGAAGCGTGCCCCCGGGATACCCACACCAGAGACGGCCCTCCCGGGCCGCTCCGAGCGCATGACCGTGCCTGAGCTTCACCACGTCCTGAAGGCGCGGCTGGAGCCCCCATTCCCGGCCGGAACCGAGCTGGCCCTCTTCGGCATGGGCTGTTTCTGGGGGGCGGAGCGAGTCTTCTGGCAGCGGGCGGGGGTGTACTCGACGTCGGTCGGCTACGCGGGTGGGGTCACACCCAACCCAACCTACGAAGAGGTTTGCAGCGGCCACACGGGACATGCCGAGGTCGTACGCGTCGTCTTCGACCCGACCGTGATCTCATTCGACGCTCTTCTCCGCGTCTTCTGGGAGAGCCACGATCCCACCCAGGGCATGCGTCAGGGGAACGATGTCGGGACGCAGTACCGGTCGGCGATTTACTGCTACGGCGAGGCCCAGCGCGCGGCCGCCGAGGCCTCGCGCAAGATGTACGAGACGGCCCTGATCGCGGCCGGCCGCGACCCCATCACCACGGAAATCGCCGACGCCCCCGAGTTGTACTACGCCGAGGAATACCACCAGCAGTACTTGGCCAAGAACCCCCGGGGCTACTGCGGCCTGGGCGGCACCGGTGTCCGCTGCCCTGGACCATCCACCCAGAACCGATAGTCCACAAATCCACGCGCGATCGGCCTCGCGAGACTTCTCGTCCCCGCTGGCGCTCTGCCTCCACGGCCGCCTTCTTGATCAGGTCCTGCTCCTGCGCGTAGCGGCGAGTTTCCGCTTCGTGTACGGCGGGCGGTTGCTTTGCCGGCGGCGAGCCACCCATCGCGTGCAGGCTCAGTCTTTTGGGTCGAGGAAGGCTTTCCTGAGTTTCTTGCCGAGCAGGAACCGCTTGGCAGGGCTGAGCCGGTCCACGAAGAAGAGGCCGTTCAGATGGTCCATCTCGTGCTGGAAGATGCGGGCGAGCAGATGTTCGCCTTCGACCTCCAGGGGGCGGCCGTTCCGGTCGGTCCCCCGCAGCAGGACGCGGCGCGCGCGCCGGACGTCTTCCCGGAAGTCCGGGATGGAGAGACAGCCCTCCTCGAAGAGGATCTCCCCCTCGGTCTCGACGATCTCGGGATTGAGCATGATCAGAAGCTTGGCCGGATCCCGATTCTCGGCGGGATTGGCGACGAAGAGACGGTGCGGGCTGCCCACCTGATTGGCGGCCAGCCCCAGGCCGGGCGCCGCGTACATCGTCTCCACCATGTCGTCGATCAACTGCTGGAGGTCGCCATCGAGATCGGTGACACGTCGCGTAGGCTGCCGCAGGATCGGCGCGCCGTAGGTGAGAATCCGTCGCGTCCCCATGGAGTCCTCAGGCGAGCGGCAGGCTGGCGGTGGCGTTGAGATCCCACCCGGCTCGCTCGCCGCGGCGGTATCGGACCGCGCCGGCAGCGGCGATCATGGCCGCGTTGTCGGTGCACAGCGCCGGCGCCGGAAGATAGAGCTCGAAACCCTCCGCCTCCGCCTCGGCCTTCAGGGCCCGCCGGAGCGCCCCGTTGCACGCCACACCACCCGCCACCACAAGCCGGCCGACACCGACCTCTCGCGCCGCGCGCATCAGCCGCTCCACCAGCATGTCCACGGCCGCCTCTTGAAAGCTGGCGCAGATGTCCCGCACCTCTGCGTCACCGGGCGGCTCGCCGGCCCGTCCCGTCGGCCCGTAGCCTTTCAGGTGGTGGACCACGGCCGTCTTGAGTCCGCTGAAGCTAAAATCCAGACTGCCGTCGCTACACGCCGCCCGCGGGAACGGGATCGCCTGCGGGTTCCCTCGAGCCGCCTCCCGCTCGATCAGCGGCCCGCCGGGATAGCCGAGGCTCAGGAGCTTGGCCACCTTGTCGAACGCCTCGCCCGCGGCATCGTCCCGGGTCCGCCCCAATAGTCGGTACTGACACTCCGCCGGAACGTGATAGAGGTGCGTGTGCCCCCCCGAGACCACCAACGCCACGAAGGGGTAGACGATCTGCGGCCACTCCAGCCGCGCGGCGGCGATGTGCCCCTCCAGATGATTGACGGCGACCAGGGGAAGCCGGCGGCAATAGGCGATGGCCTTGGCTGCCGACACGCCGACCAGCAGCGAGCCGACCAGCCCCGGCCCCGCCGTGACGGCGACGGCGGTGAGGTCGGCCAGGCCGACTCCGGCGTCCTGGAGCGTACGCGTGAGGACGGGGAGAATCACTTCCAGATGCCGCCGGGAGGCCAGCTCCGGCACGATGCCCCCGTACGGGGCGTGCACCTCGACCTGGGAGGCCACCACCGAGCTGAGGATGCGCCCGCCATCGTCCACGACGGCGGCCGCCGTCTCGTCGCAGGACGTCTCAATTCCGAGGAACAGATTCATGGGTATTGTTCGGCGGTTCGGCGGTTCGGCAGTTCGACAGTTCCCCGAACCGCCGAACCGCCGAACTATCGAACCCCTATTTCAGCCTGGTCAGCTTCCCGCCTTCGACGTGTTGCCGTTCTTCTCCAGGATGCGGGTCGCCTTCAGGATCTCGATGGCGCGCTGAAGCTGGAGGTCCTTCTGCAGGTCGACAATGTCGCGCCGCCCGAGGTCTACCCCTTCCCCTTCCTGGTCGCCGATCTTCTGCTCCCGCGGCGCCTTGCCTTGCAGGATCGACTCCCGCGCCTGCTGCTCCGCCGGCGTGAGGGCCTTGACTTCCGGCTTGGGCAGTTCCACCACGATGTCCGGCATGATCCCTAACCCGTGGATGGAGCGGCCTTTGGGGGTGAAGTACTTGGCCGTAGTGAGCCGCAGCCCCGAGCCGTCCGAGAGCGGAATCACCGTCTGCACCGACCCCTTGCCAAAGGTCTTGGTGCCCAGGATCACCGCCCGCTTCCAATCCTGCAGGGCGCCCGCCACGATCTCCGACGCGCTGGCGGATCCGCCGTTCACCAGGACCACGATCGGCAGATTGGGGAAGTTCCCCGCGTGTTCGGCCGTGAAGCTGAGGTCCTGGTTCTTCTGTCGCCCCTTTGTGTAGACGATGAGCTGCCCCTTTTCCAGGAACATGTCGCTCACCGCCACCGCCTGATTCAGGAGGCCGCCCGGGTCGTTCCGGAGGTCCAGGATGAGGGCAACGGAGTTGAGCTTCTGGGCCTGTTCCAACGCCCGGTCCAGATCCTTGCCCGTCCGCTCCTGGAATGACGAGATCCGCACGTAATAGATCCCGTCTCCCAGATCCTTGTTGCGGACGCTGTGGACCTCGATCACCTCGCGCACCAGGGTGACGTCGAAGGGCTCCGTCGTCCCCTCTCGGAGAATGCTGATCGTCACCTTGGACCCCTTGGGGCCGCGCAGCCGGCGCACGGCATCCATCAGCGTCAGGTCTTTGGTTATCTGGCCTTCGATCTTGACAATGCGGTCCCCCGGCTGGATCCCGGCCCGGTCCGCGGGCGTCCCCTCGATCGGGGCCACCACGGTCAACATCCGGTCCTTCACCGTGATCTCGATCCCCAGACCCCCGAAGAGGCCCTGGGTCTCCACTTGCATCTCCTTGAAGGCCTCGGGCGGGAGGAACGAGCTGTGCGGATCCAGGGTGTCCATCATACCCTTCACCGCCCCGTAGATGAGATCCTTGGAGTTCACTTCGTCCACGTAGTTGGACTGGATCAGGGAGAGGATCTCGGTGAAGACCTTGAGCTTCTCGTAGGTATCCTCAATCGCCGTGACGCCGCGCTGGACCCCACCGGTGAAGACCAGCAGCACCAGGATTCCGGCGACGAGCGTCCCCTTCCACCAACGATTCTTTCCAGCGGGAAGCATGAGCCGTCCCTCCATACAGTAATGACAACGTCCGCGGGTCACGGCGCGCATCCGGGGTACCGTACAGCATCCCGGGCCCGGTCGGCTCGGCCGGCATGGCGCGCGCGCCGTCGCGCCATGGTTTGCGTTGGACCGCCCTACTGGCGTGGCGCCAGCCAGGCCAGCGGGTCCTGGGGCTTGCCCTTGTAACGCAATTCAAAATACAATTGCGGGCCCTCCAGCGACCCGCTGTCGCCCACCTTGGCAATCGACTGCCCGCCCGCCACGCTGTCTCCCGACTTCACCAACAGGTCCGAGGCGTGGGCGTAAAGCGTGAAATATCCACTCCCGTGATCGAGGATGACCAATCGGCCGTAGCCTTTGAACCAGTCGGCGTAGATGACGCTCCCGTCCGCCACCGCGACGATCTCGCGCCCCTGCGGCGCGCTGATCTCGATCCCGCGATTAAAGGTCACGGTATGGAAGCGGGGGTGCTCCTGACGGCCGAACGTCGAGGCCAGCGCCCCGCTGGCCGGCCAGGGAAGCTTCCCCTGCAGTCGCTCGAAGCGCCCGTCGTCCCGGATCTCCGGAATCTCTTCCTTCCCGGGGGCCTCTCCCCGCGACGGCTCGCGCTTGGGGGTCGTCCGACTGGCGCGCCGCTGGCGCTCCTCCTCGCTCTGCAGCCGGGCGATCAGTCCCTGCAGCTCCTTGGCCGACTTTTCCAGCTCCTTGATCGCCGCCAGGTGGCCGACCTTTTCCTCGCGCACCTTGGCCAGAAGGACGCGATACTGTCGCTGGTCCTCCACGATCTGGTTGCGGGTCGCCGCGGCTTTCTCGGTCGCCTCCGCGATCTCCCGCTTGTATTGCTCCAGCTCCTCCCGCTTGCGCGAGAAGTCGGTCAGGCTCACGCTGTAGACCTGCATGAGCCGCTGATCCTGGGTGGCCAGGGCCGACAGGTACTTGAGGCGACGCCCCACGCTGGAGAAGTCCTCAGCCGAGAGGAGCATCCGCACGTAGCCAAACCGCCCTTGCTTGTACATGGCCCGCAGCCGCCGCTTGAGGAAAGCGCGACTGCGTTCAAGACGCCCCTCGGTGATGCTGATGTCCCGGGTAAGTTTCGCGATCCGCTGCGCGCTGCCGCGGAGTTTCTCCTCCATCTCCCTGAGAAGCTTCGTCTTGGTCTTGAGGTTCTCCTCCAGGGTCGTCAGCTCTCGCGACAGCGAGGCTTCCTTCCGACCCACTTCCTTGGCCTTCTCGCGCTCCTGGCCCAGCTCGCGCTGGACTTCCTTGAGGCGATCCCGGCTGTCCTGCGACCGAGGGGCCTTCCCCTCAGGGCTACCGGCCGGTGCGGTCGCCGGCAGAATCAGCCCCAGCGCGGCGACGAGTCCCAAGAAGAAGCGCCATCTCTTGCGCGCGTAACCCGAGCTTCCGGCGGGCAGCACCATCTTGCGCCCCGTCAGGCCCGAAGGAACCGGCCCACCGAGACCAAGCTCCCGAAGGCCCCCACGCCGGCCCCGGCCAAGATCATCAGGGCCGCCCAGCGCGGCTCCAGAAAGCTTCCCATCCCCATTCCGAACACCTGCCCCGGGGTCACCTGCAACTGCCAGAGCGTCGCCCGGAACGCACCGAACAGGAGGAGCAGCGCCAGAGACGCCCCCAGCGTGCCTTGAATCATCCCCTCCAACAAGAAGGGGGCCCGGATGTGCAACCGGCTCGCCCCCACCAGCCGCATGATCTCGATCTCCTCGGATCGGGCGTAAACGGTCAGGCGGATCGTGTTGCTCACGATCAGGAGGGAGGCCAGCCCCAGGGCGAGTCCCACGGAGAGCCCCAGCAGTCTGAGGAGGCGGATGACCGAGATCACGCGATCCACCCACTCCTGTCCGTACATGACGTCCTCGACCCCCTCCAGCCGGGCCAACGATCCGGTGAGCTGTTTCAAGGCCTCCGGTGTCTGGTAGGTCTCGAGGATGCGGAGCTGGAGCGACGCCGGAATCGGATTTTCCCCCAGTCCTTCCAGGAGCGACTCTTTCCCCTGCAGTTCCCGCTTGAACTGTTGCAATGCCTCCGCCTTGGAGGTGTAGGTCATGGTCTTCACCGCCCCCTCGTTCTGGATCCGCTTCTTCAAGAGGGCGAACTGCTCTGCGGTGATGCCGTCTTCCAGATACACCGTGACCTGGAACTGTTCCTTCCATTCGGCCACCACCGCCCCCAGGTTGCCGGTGATGATCAGGAAGATCCCCACGATGATGAACGAAACGGCGATGGTTCCGATGGAGGCGAGGCCTCCCCATCCGCTTCGCCGGATGTTCGTCAGGGCGTCTTCAACGATGTATCGCAGACGATCCACGCGTCTTCCACGCGCCGGGCGCTCGGGGGTCCCGGACGCTTCCGAGGGGCCGGCCTACGGGTGATCTTCGACGATGCGGCCCGCCTTCAGCAAGAGAGTCCGCCGCCCGAGGTCGCGCACCAGGTTCATGTCGTGGGTGGCGACGATGACGGTCGTCCCCTTCGTGTTGATCTCGCCAAGCAGGTGCATCACGTCCGCCGCCAGGTCGGAGTCGAGGTCGCCCGTCGGCTCGTCCGCCAAGAGCAGCGAGGGATCGCTCATCAGCGCCCGCGCGATCGCGACGCGCTGCTGCTCCCCGCCCGAGAGCTTGTACGGCATCATCTGGGCTTTGTGGCTCAGGCCGACCATCTTCAACACCGCCGCCACCTTGCGCTTCCCGATGCTCGAGGGAATCCCCAGCACGCGATACACCAGGGCCAGGTTGTCCGAGATCGACCGATCCCTGAGGAGCTTGAAGTCTTGAAAGATGACGCCGATGCTGCGCCGCAGGCTGGGGAGGGCCCGCCCCGGAAGCTTGCCCACGTTCCGGCCGTTCACCAGGATCTGCCCCGAGGTCGGTGTCTCGTCGCAGAAGATCAGGCGCAAGAGGGTCGTCTTACCCGCTCCGCTCGGACCAACCAGAAAGACAAATTCACCCTTCTCGACCTGGAGGTTGATGTCAACAAGCGCTTCAACGTCCCTGGCGAAGGTCTTGTACACATGGAAGAACTGGATCATGTCCGGATCGCCTGATCCCTCCGCGAGAAGCCGTTGCGTCTGCCATAAGCCCACCATCGGACCGAGAGCAGTAAGCCTAGCGGCTTTATCGGGCCTTTGCAACGGAATATCACAGAAATGCCAAGGTCAATCTCCCGCGAAGGCTGGGGACGCCCCCCGCCACTCTTCCTTCACTGCCCGTTGCAGCCGGCTACGAGGACGGCCTTGACTTCGGGTCGGCTCGCTGGATAAACTCTCTCCGTTCCCATCTGAACCCCATTCCGCATGGTGGGGGTCCATGCCTCCTGATTTCCTGCTCCGCTGTCTGGGCTGCGGGAGTGAGTCGGTCTGGGACACGGAGGCCTGCCCTCCCGTCGGCACCCCCGAGATCGGGCATCCCGTCCTCTGGCGATGCGAGGCCTGCGGCGGCGAGCAGCGCCATGTCATCGATTCCCTCTGCCTCGTCCTCGACAAGCTCCACCACGAGATCTGCCTCGCCACGGAAATCGACCGGCGGACGGTGGATCTCATCATGGCTGAGGTGCGCCGATGTCGGCGGCAGGAAGACCGCACGACGTCCTGCGCGTGCGCGGATCCGGCGGCGGAGGCGACAGCCGTCGCAAAGACCACCGGTCTCTCCCGGGAACTCGTGGAGCAGGTCGCCGCGGCTGAAACCGTCTGGCTGCTCCGCCGCGGCTACATCTCCAACACCGCCCGCGTGATCTGAAGTCCTCTCTCTTCTCCCCGCTTGACTCTTTCTCACTGCTGCCCCTAGACTATAGCCGATCTATCCCCGAAGGAGTGGACCGATTCACCGCGGAACTCTCTGATGCCAACACACGAACCCGGCCGGCACTGCAAGCGGTGTGGCGAGATCATTCGGTGGAACGCCGCGCGATTCATCGGCCTGCGCCCATTCTGCAGCGAGCCCTGCGCCATCCTCTGGCTGTCGGATGAAGCCAGCCGCACGGCCTGGGACCGGACCGTGCTGGAGATGGACCGGCGATCCCGCACCCTCCGGCACCGAGGGCGACTGTTCTGGGCGTCCCGGCGGACCTCCGTGACCCAGCGCCGCCTGGATCGTCGGCTGGACGCCGGGCCTCGGGCAGAGGACTTGCCCTGGATCTGGCTGCCTTCCCCCCGGGGGGCCGCTGCGCTGCTCCTGGTCTTGATCGCCTGGGCGGCGGCGGGAGGACCGACGCCCGAGACGCGGGCGATGATTCCTCTTGCCCATTCCTCCGTCCCACCGGCGATCGTCGCCGTGGTGCCGTCCGAGCCGGCCCCTGCTCCGCCGCAAGCGCCCTCGCCTTCATCGGCCATCCCGCCTCCATCCAGTGCGCCCGCTCTGCCTCGCCCGGTTGTGTCTCCATCGCCACCACCTGCGGAACGGCCCGCGCCAACGCGCCCCCGCCCACTCCCGCGCGTCGTGGCGGACGACATCACGCGGGGCGACCTCACAGTTCGGGAAGTCGCCTTCACGTTTGACGGCGGTGCCGAAGACAACGTGGCTGGCGAGATCCTGGACATCCTGTGGGCGCGCAAGATCCAGGCTACGATGTTCCTGACGGGAGGGTTTATCCGATCCCACCCGGACCTGGTGCGCCGGATGGTTGACGAGGGGCACGAGGTCGGCAACCACACGGATACTCACCCCCACCTGACGACCTACGAGAAGGACCATCGCCAGCAGACCCTTCCCAACGTCACCCGGGAGTTTCTGGTCGGCCAACTACGTCGGGCCGAGGAGAGCTTTCGCCTTGTGACCGGCCAGGCCATGGCTCCGTTTTGGCGCGCGCCCTACGGGGAGCACAACGCGCAGATCCGGGCCTGGGCGGCGGAGGCGGGCTATCGGCACATCTCCTGGACCCGAGGAGCCGGCGTTGCCGAGGACCTGGACACGCTCGACTGGGTTGCCGACCGGTCGTCCCGCATCTACCACAGCCGGGAGGAAATCGTGACGCGTATCCTCGAGTTCGGGCATGGCCGTCCCGAGGGGATCAACGGCGGGATCATCCTCATGCATCTTGGCTCTAACCGCAAGACGGACCGCCCGCACGAAGGCCTGCCGCAACTGCTGCGGACACTGCAAAGCCAGGGTTACCGCATCGCCACTATCTCGGATCTTCTCGATCGCCTCCCCGGAGGCCGGAGATTCGTGACCCCCGCGGCCACTCCCCTGTCTGCTCCCGCCCGCCGGTCGCCTGCTCCATAGCCCTTCGGGCTCATCCAAGCCCACACAAAGAAGACCGGGGCGAGAACGGCATTCTCACCCCGGTCCTTTCGATCGTGTCGAACGGCGAAACTACTTCGCGCTTCGCTTCTCGATGGGCTCGTAGTCGCGGATCGCCACGCCGGTGTAAACCTGCCGGGGGCGCGCGATCTTCTGCTCCGTATCCAGGATCATCTCCTGCCACTGGGCCAGCCACCCGGCCATGCGGGGCACGGCGAAGACGACCGTGAAGTATTCGCTGGGCATTCCCATCGCCTCGTAGATGATCCCCGAATAGAAATCCACGTTCGGGAAGAGCTTCCGCGAGACAAAATAGTCGTCCTGGAGCGCAATCCGCTCCAGCTCCACGGCCAGCTCGATCAGCGGGTTCTTGCCCGTGACGTCGAAGACCTCGTCGGCCAGCCGCTTGATGACCTTCGCCCGGGGGTCGTAGTTCTTGTACACCCGATGCCCGAATCCCATCAGGAGAGCTTTCCGCTCCTTCACGTCCTTGATGAACTGCGGCACCTTGTCCTTGCTGCCGATCTGGCGGAGCATCGTCAGGACCGCCTCGTTGGCCCCGCCGTGGAGCGGCCCGTAGAGGGCGGCGGCGGCGGCGGCGGCTGAACAGTAGGGATCCGACTGGGAGCTGGCCACGACCCGCATGGTGTTTGTGCTGCAGTTCTGCTCGTGGTCTGCGTGCAGGATGAACAGGACATCCAGGGCCCGCTCCAGCACGGGATTGGGATTGTATCGGCACTCCGCCTTCCGCCACAGCATGTTCATGAAATTGCCCACGTAGCTCAGATCGTTGTCCGGCATCACGTAGGGCAGCCCTTGGGTATGCCGATAGGCCATCGCCGCCAGCGTGATGACCTTCCCGAGCAGACGGTAGATCTGCAGCATCCGGACGTCCTTGTCCATGACATTGCGCGAGGCAGGGTAAAAGGTCGAGAGGGCGGCCAGGGTGCTGATCAGCATGGGCATCGGGTGGGCGTCGTAGTGAAACCCGTGGAACACCTCCTTCATGTTCTCGTGCACGATAGTGTGGTAGGTGATGTCGTGCACCCACGCATCGTATTGCGCCTTGTTCGGCAGTTCCCCATGGACAAGCAGGTACGCCACCTCCAGGTAGTTGCTCTGCTCGGCGAGCTGCTCGATGGGGTATCCCCGGTAGCGGAGGATCCCGCGCTCCCCATCGATGAAGGTGACGGCGCTCTGGCAAGAGGCACTATTCAGAAAGGCCGGGTCGAAGCTCATGAGGCCGAAGTCCTCTTCCGACATCTTGATATTCTTGAGGTCGGCCCCCCGGATGGACGCACCGTACAAGGGGAACGTGCCATAGTTGATCGGAACCTCGTACGTCTTGCCGGTGCGGTTGTCGGTGATGGTGAGACTCTCGGACGCCATGGACCCCCCTCCTTCTTACGTTGACCTTAAGCTCGAGAGGACGAAACGAATCGTGGACGCCGGACACCTCGCAGTGGAAGATTGCATGGTGGGGTGTACCGGACGGAAGGCGCGGCCGATCGGCGCGCCGTGCGAGCGGCCGGAACACTGGACGATCCAGCATAACCCACGAAGGTTCGAGTGCCAAGCGGAAGTCGCAGCCCCCGTCCGCCCTGGGCAATCTCGCGGCGGGGGGCCCACAAGATCCGGAACCCCTTGAACGTCATCTCCATCGGCATGACGGCAGCATCCGGGCGGAGGTCGTCCCCGATGACGGTGCGCGCTTCATCACCGATCTGCCGATCATTTCGGCTAGCGACGCCTGCGCAGCGCCAAAGGAACACCGCGATGAAGAAGTACGGGCTGGAAAGCCGCTAGCCCTGCTCTCGCCACGGCTCTCGCACGACCCGCTCGTGTTCCACCGTGACGCGGCCGCGCTTCACGACGAGGCGCGGCGGGGCCAGCGCCGTCACGATCTCTTCGGCGCGCTCGGCATCCCAGAGCACCAAATCGGCCTGCGCGCCGACGCGGAGGCCATAGGATGGCAGCCGCAGGATGCGGGCCGGATACTCCGTGAGCATGGCCAGGGCCTCGCGAATCTCCCGCGCCGTCCCCATGTGTGCGCCGACCGCCAGGAGGTATCCCATCAGGGCGAGGTTGGCGTTTCCCACCGGCGTGAAGGCGTTCTGGACGTTGTTGGAGGAGGCCGCCACGGCCACCCCTGCGGCGAGAAGCTTCTTCGCCGGCGCCAGGCCGCGCCGCACGTTCCGCAGGTCCCGGCGTCCCATCAGATAGAGGTCCGTGGCCGGCAGCATGATCACGCCGATCCCCGCATCGCGGAGGCGGCCGACGATCGGATCCAGTTCCTCCGGCGTAAGCGCGGCTAGCTCCGTCACATGGCCGACAGCCACACGCCCCTGCCAACCGTGACGGACCGTCAGCTCCGCAATGTCCCGCACGTGCAGATGCGTCGGCTCGTCGAAGAAATCGACGTGGAAGTCGACATCCACATCGAACTGTCGCGCCAGTCGGAAGACAATCTCGATTTGACCGCGCGCGTCGCTGTCGTTGTAGGGGCAGCCGCCCACCAGATCGGCCCCCTGCCGGAGAGCCTCGGCCAGAAGCGCCTCGGTCCCCGGCGCCTGCAAGATGCCCTCCTGGGCGAAGGCGCAGAGCTGCAGATCCAGCGCGGCGGCATACTCTGCCCTGAGCGGCAGGATCGCCTCCAGCCCCTTCAGGCCGACGATGGGGTCCACCTCCACGTGGCCGCGCATCGCCGTGGTGCCGTGGCGAACGGCCATGTCCAGCACGGCGCGGGCGCGCGCCCGGATGTCCTCCACCGTGAAGCGCTTCTTCGCCTCGCCGGTCACCCGGATGGCCTCGGCCAGAGTCCCCTCGAGGCTCGGCGTCCGCTCGGAAAGGAGGGCCTTGTCCAGGTGGATGTGGGCCTCGACAAGCCCGGGAGTCACCACCGCCCCGCCGCACGCGACCACGCGGGCCGCGGGGCGATCTCGGATCGCCCCGATCTCGGCGATGCGCCCGTCCCGGCACCCCAGGTGCGTCACGGTGCCGTCCGGCAACCGACACCCCTGCAGGATCAGATCGAAGTCTTCACGCATGGCGTCCTCGCCTAAGTGCTCTTGCCCTCAATTACGGTGACGTATCGCCGGTCCCCCGGACCGCCCCTCGGACGCCTAACGCCTCGTCGATGCCGGCTCGCCCTTACCCCGGGTCGGTCCGCTCGGGGGGCGGACCTCCGTACCGGGGACGGGCTCGCCCGCGGGCGCGGCGTCTCGGGTCGGCCCGGGGGACCTGGACTTATACGGCCAATGTATACGTCATCGAATCTATGTCCGCGAGTACTAGGGGATCTTGCCCTACCTGGCGCCGAAGGCTTCCAGGGCCTGCTCGAAGCAGGCGAGGGGAGCCCGCGCGATGCCCGCGCCGATCTGGCCGGTGCCCGGAATCTTGCCGGCGATGCCGGTGTTGATCAGCGGCGTGATCCCCGTCTCCACCACCTTGCGGATATCGATCCCGACCGGCGTGCCCCGCTCGTCCATGGTGGCGATCTTGAAGTGGGGATGTTCCCCCAGGCAAATCTCCGCCATCTCCTCCGTAGCGGCGATCGCCTCCTGGACGCCGCCCGCGCCCACGAATCGGACGACCGACGGGGAGGCGGCCATGGCGAAGGCGCCCAGCCCGATCGTCTCCACGATGGCCGAATCGCCCATGTCGGGGTTGGCGTCCTCGGGGCCGAATCCGGGGAAGTAGAGGCCCTTGGGCATCTCCACCGGTGCGGTGAACCAGCGGTCGCCGAGGCCGGCCACGCGAATCCCAAAGTCGGTGCCGTTGCGCGCCATCGTCACCACGAGCGTCGAATCCGCGACCGACCGACACGGGTCGGTCGCGGCTTTCCCCGCAGCCATGGCGATGTTCAGAAAGAACTGATCGTTGGCAGCCATGAAGTCGGCCACGCGGGCGCGGGCCGAAGCGTCGACGCCGGACCGGACAAGCGGGCCCATCAAACTCCGCGCCAGTAGCGAGGAGGCGGCCACGTTGCGCTGATGCATATCGTCCCCCATCCGGACGGCCTGAGCCATCAGGGCGCGCAGGTCAATGCCGCCTGTGGCCCGGATCGCTGCCCCCAGGATCGGCCCGGCCTCGCCGGCCAGCCACGCTGAGCCGCTCGACCACGCTCGCGTCGTTGGCGCCGAAACGCAGGACCTTCCCCAGTCCCTCGTTGATCGTCACGTAGGCGCGGTTGCCGTGCGCCCGGTTCTCGACCACGAAGACGGGCATGGAGGGGGTGATGATGCCGGTCATCGGCCCCACGGCGGCCCGGTGGTGGCAGGGGCCGATCCGGACCTCGCCCGTCAGCACCAGGGCGCGGGCCGCGGTGTCGTCCGGCGCCCAGCCCTCGTAGCGCACGGCGCAGCAGATGGCCGCCTGCACGGCGGCGCAGGCGCGCTCCCACAGCAGCGGCGGCCCGGCGTGGAGCACGGTTCGCCCGGTCAACCCCATCGCCTGCGCGGCCGGGACGCAGTCCACCAGGAACGGCTGGGCCTCCGTGAGCCGATGAAGGGCCGTCTGATTGGCGGTCTTGATGCTCATGCGTCGTTCTCCTCATCCTCATCGGCAAGCGAAGCCAGCAGGGCCGCCTTCCCGAGATCCCCGCCCGCCGGCGGCGACCAGGCGACGTGGACCACCGGAACACCCAGCCGGTCGAGCTCCCCGGCGAACTGCTCCAGCCCCAGGTTGATGACGCGCAATTCTTGGCGGAAGAATGCGGCAAGCGGCGACATCACGGCCTCCCTTCCAGGAGCCGCGCAAGGACCGGCTCCCCCCCGGCGATGCAGGCGGCGACGCGCGCCGCCTGCGCGTTGGAGGGAAGCACCCAAACCCCGGCGGCCTCCAGCCGGGCGCGCTGGGCGGCGAGGTCCTGGGGATCGCCCGCCGTTCCGATCACGCTCGCCACGACGGCGAGGCCGCGCCCTGCCAGCTTCGCCGTGGCCCGCGCCGCCTCGATGGCGGCTGCCACGTCTCCCGCCGGATCGGGCGCGGCCCCATGGCCCAGCACCACGTCCAGGAGCATGACAGCGACGTCGGGGTCTTGGGCTGCCTTCCGGATCTCTTCGACCCGGACCGTGGCGTCCAGCATGGGGTGGGCGCGGCCGACCGTATACTCGTCCGCGCCGAGGTCCGTCACGCGATGCCGGCCGCCGCTTCCCGGCCTGAGGTTCGTGGCGATCGGGCCGAGCAGAGGCTCCAGGATCAGGATGGCTTCATGCGCCAGCGTGCCCCCGGCGTACAGGGCGCGCACCGCCCCGTCTTCACGGCGAAGCGCACGGCAGGACTCCTGCACGCACTCTCGCAGCTCCATCGCGGGGATGCTGAACGGCTGCGGAATGTATGGCCGCTCCTCGAGCATCGCCAGGGCCGCCCAGGCCGCGTCCTCCAGCGTGGCGACGGCGTGGACCGTCGCGTCGCGGCCCTCCTTTACCCCCTGTCCCAGCAGCGCCAGCACGCACGGCTTCCCCGCGGCGCGAAGGCGGGCTTCGACCCGTGCGCGGACTGCGGGGGCGGGGGGCTTGCCGATCATCACGATGATCTCCGTCGTCGGGTCGGCGTCCAGGGCGTCCAGGGCCTGGAAGGTCATCAGGCCGCCGACCGCCTCCGAGAGGTCCCGACCTCCGACCCCGATGGCCTGCGAGACGCCCTCACCCTGGGATGCGAGCAAGGTCGTCACCTGCTGGAGCCCCGTACCCGAGGCCGAGACGAGGCCGATCCGGCCGCGGGGCACCGCGTTGGCGAAACCCAGCGGCACCCCGTTCAAAATGGCGGTGCCGCAGTCGGGTCCCATCATCAGGAGCCCCTTCTGCACCGCCAGCCCCTTCAGGGCGACTTCGTCCTCCAGACCGACGTTGTCGCTGAAGAGCATGACGTGGAGGCCGAGGCGGAGCGCCTTCTTCGCCTCCAGGGCGGCAAACGCCCCGGGGACAGAGATCAGGGCGAGGTTTGCGCCGGGGAGATGGCGCCTGGCGCTCTCCAGGGTCCGCGGCAGGGCGCGGCCCGAGCCCTCCAGGCGCTTCCGCTTGGCGCCCAGAAACGCCTCGCCCTCCGCGAGCGCCGCCGCGGCCGCCGCGGCCGACTCTGCCCGGACGGCGATGACCAGGTCGTTGGACCCCGCCTTCGCCGCCTCGGCCGTGAGGAGTCCGGACTGCTCCAGGAGATCCCGGTTGCTCGGCGTCGCCATCAGGGCGGCCGCCTCCACGACCCCCGGGCCGGACCGAAGCTGCCGGGCCAGGAGGAGCAAGGTGACCGAGTCCTGGTAGGCGCTCGGCTTGACGAGGCTGCGGATGGTTTCGGGACTCATGGGGAAAGCGCCTCCAAGGCCAGCCGCATTCCCCACAGGGTGTCGGCCCCGGAGCTGGCCCCCATCCTGCCGAGATCCTCGATTCCCTCGACGGCCTCGGCCGCCGACCGCGCCTGTATGAGGCGGAGGATTGGCTCGGAAAACGACCCGCCCAGGGCGTGCAGAAGGAATTCGCGCCCCAGCGTGGTCGTCCCGCGCTCGCTGGCGGAGGCGAGTGCGGTCCGGACCTCCGCGTGCTCTGCCAGCCACGTCGCGGCATGGCGCGACAGGACGGCCAGGGCGCCCACCAGGCAGTCGTCCCCCGCCGGGGTGAGACCCTCCCCGAGGCCGATCAGCCCAGCGGCCCCTTCGACGAAAGCCCTCGCATCCCGCTCCCGAATCCCGTGATCGAGCCGCCTCTGCGCGGTCCGCCCCCCCGGCGAGAAGAGACCCGCCGCCGGCGGGGCCGGTCGGGACGATGCCAGAGCCGCCAGGAGGAGCCGCGCGCCGTCCTCCTCGGGCCGAAGCCTCGTCTCCACCGCGGCGCCCTGTTCCCATCCGAGCAGGAAGGGGCCGAGCCGGATCTTCTCCCCCTCCCGCCAGGCGCGCATCCCGGGTCCCAGCTCGCCGGGCAGATGGTCCACCGCCGCGGCGAATGGCGCGAGAAGCGGTCCCGGACCATGGAGCGTGAGGAGGCGACCGTCGTGCCAGAGGAGGTTCAGCGTCCGAGCGTAGGCCGAGTGAACCTCTCCGGCCTCACGGGGCGCACCGTTCAGCCGCTCGCGCGTGGATCCTCCCATCCTGAGGACGCGGATCGTGCGCCCGAGACTGTCCTTCATGGCTCATGCGCCCCCGTTCGCGGCGCCCCGCCCCAGATAGGCCTGCATGATCGCCGGGTTCTCGCGGACCAGGCCGGCTGATCCCTCCAGCGTGATCCGGCCCCCTTCCAGGACGTAGGCGCGGTCCGCCAGGGCGAGCGCCTGCCCCGCCATCTGCTCGACCAGCAGGATGGTGAGGCCCTCGGTGCGGAGCGTCCCGATGGCGTCGAAGATCTGCCGCACCAGGATGGGCGAGAGGCCCAGGGAGGGCTCGTCCAGCAGGAGGACCCGCGGCCGCGCCATCAGCCCCCGGGCCAGCGCCAGCATCTGCTGCTGCCCGCCCGAGAGGCCGCCGGCCAGACCGTCCAGGCGGTCCCGTAGCGCCGGGAACAGGGTCAGACAGCGCTCGACGTCCTGGGCCACGGCCGCCGGCTCGCGCCCCTCGCGCCGCGCCAGGGCCCCCAGCAGCAAGTTGTCCCGCACCGTCTGATCGCCGAACACGCCCCGCCCCTCCGGCACCAGGACCACGCCGCGGCGGGCCACCCAGTAAGACGGTCGGCCGCCGATCTCTTCGTCCCCCAGCGCGATCCGCCCCTGCCAGGGACGCAAGACGCCGGCCACGGTCTTGAGGAGAGTCGTCTTCCCCGCCCCGTTCCCCCCCACGATGGTCACGATCTCCCCGGGTCGGACGGCCAGGGAGATCTCGTGGAGCACCCGGATGGAGCCATAGCCCGCCGAGAGACGGGACACGGCGAGACCGCTCATGCCGCGACCCCCAGATACGCCTCGATCACCGCCGGATGGCTGCGCACGGCCTCCGGCGTCCCGCTGGCGATGACCCGCCCGTAGTCGAGGACCGAGATCCGGTCGGAGACGGCCATCACCAGGTCCATGTGATGCTCCACCAAGACGATGGCCGGCCCGCCGCCCTGCGCCAGCGCGGTGAGGTGCGCGTCGAGATCCTTCACCTCGGTGGGCGAGAGGCCCGCCGCCGGTTCGTCCAGGAGCAGGAACCGCGGCCGCCTGGCCAGCGCCCGGACGATCTCCAGCCGCCGCCTGAGGCCTGCGGGCAGGGCGTCAGCCGGCCGGTCCGCCCAGTCGGCGAGCCCGGCCAGCTCGAGCAGCGCAAGGGCGCTGCGGCGCGTCTCGACTTCCTTTCGGCGGGTCGACGGCAAGCCGAGCAGCGCGGGGACCACTCCGCCCAGCCGCGGGCCGGCGATCCCCACAGCCACGTTCTCCAGGACGCTGAGGTCTCCGAAGACCTGGGCGGTCTGGAAGGTGCGGGCCACGCCGCGGCGCGCGATGGCATAGGGGGGACGCCCGGCGATCTCCTGTCCGCCCAGTCGGATGGCGCCGGCATCGGGCGCATAATAGCCCGACAGGGCGTTCAGGAGCGTCGTCTTCCCGGCGCCGTTGGGACCGATCACGGCATGGATGCCGTGGGCCGGGATCGTCACCGACACGTCCGCCAGCGCCGCCACGCCCCCGAAGGACAGGCTGACGCCTTCCACCTGAAGCAGCGCCGTCTTCCCGTCTCCGCCGCCGTCCCGCGTCGAGCCCCAGGCTCGCCGCCGGGGCGCCGCGCGTTGGCGGGCGCTCCGTTGCAGGCTCTCCCGATCCCTTGCTTCGGAACGCCCCCACCACGCCGGCGGGCAGCCAGTAGATGGAGCACATCAGCAGCCCGCCGTAGAGGATCAGCCGGTAGTCCGAGAGCGAGGTCAGAAGCTCCGGCAGGATCGCCAGGATCAGGCTCCCGATGGCGGGCCCGGCCACCGTGCCTTCGCCGCCGAAGAGGAGGGCCAGCAGGAACAGGATGGAGGTCTGCAGCGTGAAGCTGTCCGGCGACACGTAGCCGTTCAGGAAGATGAACATCCCGCCGGCCGCCCCGGCAAACCCCGCCGAGACGGTGAAGGCCATGATCCGGACGTAGTAGGCCGAGAGGCCGAGCGACTCCGCGGCCACGTCGCTCCCCCGGACGGCCAGAAAGGCCCGCCCCCACGCGGAGCGGCGCAGGTTGCCGACCAGCCAGAGCGCCAGGGCGGCCGCCCCAACCACGACCCAGTAGAAGCGGGAGAGAGGCGGCTTCGGGATGTTGAAGATCCCGCCGGGGCCGCCGGTCACCGACACCCATTCCACTAGGCTGCTCTCGACGATGATGCCGAAGGCGATCGTCACCATGGCAAGATATGGGCCCGAGACGCGCAGCGCGGCTCCCGCCACCCCCGCGCCCACCAGCGCGGAGATCAGGATGGCCACGAGGACGGCGATCCATGGGTTCCAGCCCGCCCGCACGGTGAGGAGCGCCGCCGTGTAGGCGCCGATGGCGTAGAACCCGGCGTGTCCCAGCGAGATCTGACCGCCGAATCCGACCAGGACGTTGAGCCCCGCGGTGACCACCGTGAGCAAGCCCGCGCTCACCACCACGTAGAGGTAGTAGGTGTTCGCCGTGAAGGCGGGCACGGCCGCGGCGGCGGCGGCGAGGAGGATCCAGCCGATCCGGGCCATCACACGCGCCTTGCCGGGCGGGAGCCGAGCAGCCCCCAGGGCCGCACGATCAGCACCAGGATCACCAGGGCGAACCCCACGATCTCCCGGGCCCCCGTGGAGATGTAGCCCGCCACGAAAGATTCCACCAGCCCGTAGCCGAGCCCCGCCACCACGATCCCCGGCGCCGAGGTGAGCCCGCCGATGATGGCCACGGCAAAGGCCTTCAGACCGATGATCGTTCCCATGGTGGCCGCCACGTTGAGGATCGGCGCCAGCAGGATGCCGGCGATCCCGGCGAGGAGGGCCGAGAGCACGTAGGCCGACATGACGGCCCGCGGGATGTGAATCCCCATCAGGCCGGCGGCCTCGGGGTTCCAGGCCACGGCCTTGAGCTGCTTCCCGTACGCGGTCCGGTGATAGAAGAGCTGCACCCCGCCCATCAGGAGAAAGCCCACCACGGGGATGAGCAGCTCCTGGGGATAGAAGCCCGCCCCTCCGACCAGGATGGGCCGCTGGGTCAAGGGCGAGGGGAAGGCGCGGGCGTCCTTCCCGAAGAAGAGCATGGCCACGTTCTCGGCGATGATGCCGCAGGCGATCGTGGAGAGGAGCCACGCCGGGGAGGCGGCGCGGAAGAACGGCCGGACGGCCAGCCGCTCGATCGCCGCGCCGAAGGCGGCGAGGCAGAGCAGCGTGGCGGCGCAGGCGGGCAAGAGCGGCCAGCCCAGCCCCACGAAGAATCCGTAGGCCACCACCGCCCCGGCCATCACCGTCTGGCCCTGCGAGAAATTCATGGTGCGGCTGGTGGCCCAGGTGATGTGGTATCCCAGGGCCACCAGCCCGTACATGCTCCCCAGCGCAAGACCCGTGATGACGAGCTGGAGAATCACCCTAGTTCTGCGCCACGGGCACGATCTTCCCGCCCTTCCAGACGACCATGATGTAGTCGGCGTCGGTGAGGGCGTCGTGCTGCTCGGGGGTGAAGGGGCGCTTGTAGTTCTTGATGAGGCCCTCGTAGTCCGCCTTGAGGTTCTCCAGGGCGTCGCGGACCATGGCGCCGTCGTCCGAGCCGGCCTGCGCGATGGCCAGGGCCACCAGGTGCATCCCGTCATAGGCGTTGGCCGTGCCCACCGGCGCGATGACCTCCTCGGGGCCCTTCACGCCGTACTTGTCCTTCAAGGCCTTCAGGAGCGCCTGGCCGCGCTCGTTCTGCTTGCCAAAGAAGGAGTAGGTCTGGAGGAACGCGACCCCGTCCGAGAGATCGCCCGTCAGCTCAGCGAACCGGCCGCCCGAGATTCCCCAGTGAGCCACCATGGGGATCTCCCAGCCGATCTTGGCGCGCGACTTCACGACCTGCGCCCCCTCGGGAGCGTTCGCCACCATGATGATGTGGTCGGCGCCGGCGTTCTTGAGCCGCAAGAGCTGGGGGCTCATGTCGGGGTCGCCCCAGTTGAACTTCTCGATCCCCACCGGCTTGATGCCCTTCTGCCCGAGCCACTTGTTCAGGCCGACCTCGTTCGACTGCCCCCAGGCGGTGTTCTCCAGCAGCAGGCCCGGCTTCGCCTTCTTCAGAACCTCCGTGGCATACCGCACCAGAAACTTGTCGGCGTAGTCGTCATTGGCCGAGACCCGGAAGACGTAGTTCGGCTTCTGGGTGTTCTGCGCGATCTCGGTGCCGGCGGCCCACGGCGCCATGTAGGGATGCTTCAATTCGGTCCACACCGGCACCTCGGCCAGGGCCACCGTGGTGTGGAGCCCCCCGAAGACCACCACGGCCTTCTCGCGCTCCACCAGCTCGCGGGCGATCTTCACCCCCTTCGCCGGGTCCCCCTCGTCGTCGCGGATGACCAGCTCCAGCTTCCGGCCGCCGAGCAGGCCGCCCTTGGCGTTGATCTCGTCCATGGCGATCTGGATGCCGCGCTTGATCGCCTCGCCCGAGGCGGCGGAGCCGCCCGAGACGGCGGCGGCCAGGCCGATCTTGATGGGATCCTTGGACTGGGCCAGCGCCGGCCGAGCGAACACGACGAGCGCGGCGATGGCCAGAAGCAGCACGAGAATGCGTCGCATCGAGGACCTCCTTGGCAGGCTCCCGCCTACCCACTCTGAAAGAGAAAAGATGTGATCGTCGGGCCGGCCGTGGCGTGGCAGCACTGGCATGTGCCGCGACAGAACCCTGTAGTTTCTACCACAACAAGGGCAGCACTGGCATGTGCCGCGACAGAACCCTGTAGTTTCTACCACAACAAGCGGTCAAAGGGAACGAGGAGGATGGGAGGGCCGAGGCATCGAGACAAAGCCGGGAATGGTCGCCGCTCCTTGGTCAGAAGAGGGTCACGAATTCAACGAGCGGCGCGTCGCGCTCCCGCCAAAGGCAAACTCGTATCTATCCCCAAGCCGGCTCCCAGGGCTGGACCTCTGTTCCTCGCCGGATTGTTTGTCATTCTACCGTAGCTTCTTCGATCACAAATCCAAGGCACAACGCAAGCAGGCGTCGAGTCTCTCTGTGAGCGATGCCGACAGGATGCCGAGTTCCCCGAGAAGAATGTGACGGTGGACTGTCGCCAGTTTGTCGCACTTCACAACAGAGGGAACCTTGAGGCCTGTGGCGGCGAAGTCAGCATGGGATGGCGAGAGAGGCAAGTCGGTAGGTTGTGGGGTCCGCGAGACGAGTGAAGAGATGAAGGCCAAGATGACATCATCTCCTGGACGATCCGCCGGAGAGACCACCACCGCGGGGCGGACCTTGGCGCCCGTGAGATCCGTAAACGGAAACGGTGTGAGTACGATTGTCCCGCGCTTCACCGATAGCGGACCTTCAGGTCGTTGACACTGTAGATATCCTCACGGGGGTCGAGGAGGTATTCGAAACCCCCTCCCGAATCCGCAAGAGCCATCAAGCCTTCGGCGGGTAGGTCATCCTGGACCTCTATCATCTCGACATCCTCCACGCGCCGAGCTGCCTCGATGAGCTTTTCGAGATCGCCCCGATCCACAAGCGCCTTCGTTCCGCTGATCGTCTGAGCGTGTACTTTGACCATTGTCAGCCCCCCGAAAGGCACCCTAGCAGGAGGGAAAAGGGCTGTCAAGGGGCGAAGCCTTCAGAGCGCGAAGAAAGGCCCGCTGGTTCCAGAGGGTTTCGTAATCACCCGGTCTGAGGCAACGCCCCGGATGACACTCGTATCAGGCCCTTGCGCAACCCCGGCGTGAGCGTTATGATACATGCACGTACATGCATGGACCAGAATGGAGGAGCCACATGGCAACCAAAACCATCACGATTGACATCGAGGCGTATGGGCGGCTGGCTCAGGTCCGGCGGGAAAACGAATCGTTCAGCCAAATCATCAAACGCGTCGTCCGGCCCCCTCTGGATGTTGACGGCTTTCTGGCGAGGCTTGAATCTCTTTCCATGAGCCCGAAGGCAGCGGCCGCAGTTGAAGCGCATCTCCGCCGCCGTCATCGTCCACACCAAGCCCGCTGATGGCTTGCCTCGATACGTCCTTCCTGATCGACCTCATCCGAAGCGGTGCATCGGCACGACGGCGTCGCGCCACTGACAAGCTCAGAGAGTTGCTCTCCCGAGGCGAGTACCTGACCACGTCTCGCTTCAATGTGGCCGAATTGCTTGTGGGGGTCTATCGCTCGGATGATCCTGAACGAGAACTCCGGAGCATCGATGCCCTCCTACAGAACCTGGCGGTCCTGGAGTTTGGACCCGAAGCGGCGCGGCTGTTCGCCCGGATCACCGCGCTGCTCCAGCAACAAGGGAAGCCTGCCGGAGACATGGACATCCTGATCGCCGCCACCGCCCTCGTCGCCGGCGAGTCGCTCGTCACGGCCAACCCCACTCATTTCCAGAACATTCCCGGCTTGACCGTGGACACCTACTGACTGATAGCGGACATTGGCGCTTCTGTCACCTTGGGAACTTCCTGCGCTCGCTATCCCGAATGACGCAATCCTCTTTGCAGAGAAGTGGGGGCGAGCTATCCCGCACACCTGACGGGCACCCCCTGGCCGCCGTGTTGGGGGTCCGTCCCCAGGCGGCCTACCAAGCCGCCGGCCGCGGCCTGGCCCCTCATTATTCTTGCGTTTGCTCAAACTCCTGAGTAAAATTACTCACCATGATGAGCGAATCGCCAAGCGCTTCCTTTCGGCGTGACTACGCCGCCGTACTCGCCGACCGCCTGGGCGAGCCGCGGCGCTTTCTGCACGTGGTGGCCGGTCCGCGCCAGGTCGGCAAGACCACGCTGGTGCAGCAGGTGCTGGCGGAGTTCGACCGTCCCAGCGTCTTCGTTTCCGCCGACGAACCGGCATTGCGCGATACGGCCTGGCTGGGCGCGCAGTGGGAGCGAGCCCGCCTGGTGGCGAAGGACGCCGGCAAGCGTGGCGCGGTGCTGGCGTTGGACGAAGCGCAAAAGGTCTCCGGCTGGTCGGAGGCGGTGAAACGCCTCTGGGACGAGGACACCCGCGCCCGCCTGCCGCTGCGCGTGGTGCTGCTCGGCTCCGCGCCGCTGCTCGTGCAGCGCGGGCTGGCGGAAAGCCTGGCCGGGCGCTTCGAGATCCTGCGCCTGCCGCACTGGTCCTTCGTCGAGATGCGCACCGCCTTCGGCTGTTCGCTGGAGCAATACCTCTACTTCGGCGGGTATCCCGGCGCCGCGCCGATGATGGACGATCCGCCGCGCTGGCGGCGCTACCTGCTCGATGCGCTGGTGGAGACGACGATCGCGCGCGACGTGCTGCTGCTTACTCGCGTGGATAAGCCCGCGCTTCTGCGGCGCTTGTTCGAGCTGGGATGCCGCTATTCGGGGCAGGTGCTCTCGTACACCAAGATGCTCGGCCAGCTCCACGACGCCGGCAACACCACCACGCTGGCGCACTATCTGGAGCTGCTGGCCGGAGCCGGGATGCTCACGGGCCTGTCCAAATTCGCCGGTGCGGCCGTGCGCAGCCGCGGCTCCAGCCCAAAACTGCAGGTCTTCAACACGGCGCTGCTCACCGCGCAGTCCGGGCTCACGCCCGCCGAGGCCCGCGCCGACCACGAGTTCTGGGGGCGGCTGACCGAATCCGCCGTGGGGGCGCATCTGGCCAACGCCGCGGCTTGCGGCGTGTGCGAGCTGTTCTACTGGCGCGAGGGCAACCGGGAAGTGGACTTCGTACTGCGCGCGGGCCGTGCGGTCGTGGCGATCGAGGTGAAGAGCGGTCGGGCCCCGGTCGCGCTGCCCGGCTTGGCCGCGTTCAGCGAGGCCTTCAAGCCGAAGCGCACCGTGCTCGTGGGCGGCGACGGCATTCCGGTAGGCGAGTTCCTGTCGCGGCCGGTCACAGACTGGCTGCGACCCTGAGGCGACCCAAAATTGCGATTGACACGTATAATGGTATCCGTTATATTCTCCGCATGAGAGCGGATCTGGCAGACAAGGAGCGCCTGTGATCCGGTCGTTCGCTGACCAGGGAACGGAGGATATCTTCAATCGCCGTGGCTCCCCCCAAGCGCGCCGCACGTGCCCCCAATCAGTCTGGCCTGTTGCGCGCCGAAAGCTCGATATGTTGAACGCGGCGGTGTCCTTGGCGTCGCTCCGCTTCCCGCCCGGAAACGCCCTGGAGGCGCTGAAATGGGATCGACACGGACAACACAGCATTCGGATCAACGATCAGCTTCGGTTGTGTTTCGTGTGGACGGTGGACGGCCCCGCAGCCGTGGAGGTTGTCGATTATCACTGAGAAGGAGAGAGTGATGGTTCGCATTCCGACGCATGGCCCGCCGACTCATCCGGGCGCCATGCTTCTCGAAGAGTTTCTGAAGCCCCTGGGGATGTCGCAGGTGGAGCTGGCCGGGCGGATCGGGGTGTCCTTCCCCCGGGTGAACGAGCTCATCCACGCGAAGCGGGGCGTGACCCCTGACACGGCGCTCCGGCTCGAACGGCTCTTCGGGATGGAGGCGCAGTTCTGGCTGAACCTCCAGCTTGCCTGGGACCTCTACCAAGCCGCCCACTCGCCGGCGGCCAAGGCCATCCGAAAGATTCGGCGATTTCCAGCGGTGGCCGGAGCGGGGGCGGGCTGAGAAGGCGCGCTCCTTCAGGTGGGAATTCCATAACAGGAGAGTGCGTCCGAAGCCGCAGCCCAACGAGTCCGTCATCACGCTCGGGCTCTCGCTGGCCGAGGTCGCCCGGCAGCTCGGTGTGACCACCTCGGCCATCCCGCGGGCGGCGCGTCGAGCGGGAGGGGGGTAAGTCAACGTGGGAACCAACGTCCCCCCTTATGGGAGAGCCTCTGGTGAGCATGCTCGGTACCGGTGAGCACGTCGGAGGAGGCATACGGGGCATTTGGCGAGAATCGGTAAGTTTCCAGACGTCACCGATCAACCAGCGACAGGACGACAATCATGGAGACATTCGAAGACCGACTGAGACGGTTCCTGTTTGGCGCAGTACGAGAGATCCCGCTGACCCTTCTGAGTTCGATCGCCAATTTCTTCTTACCTCAGATCCAAGAGGCAGGGAAGCAGCGACTTGAGTACCCAGTCCTCTTGAGCACGCACGCGATAATACAAATCGTCGCAGAACAGATCTTCGGACAACACGGCCCGCCCGGTACAGAATTCTACCTCCGCCAATCGTTCTACACGGCCACACCGAACCGCACTTACTCGGCAATCTATACCGATATTCACGCATTCCGAAATGTCATTGCCCACAGATGGATGTCAGGGGGCGGCCATTTGCTAGCAATCGATTACACCATTTCAGGAGGTTTCGAGAAGCGGGGGCCACATCTCCATTTCAATCCCGCGATATTCCTTGAGGACTTTTCGGCCGGATTTGACCCAGGAGGCCGCATCTGGGGCTATCAGAAACTTACGACCGATGATGATCTCCTCATCCGAAAGTACGAGTTCATCGCGGATTGGCTGAAGCTCCCGAAGAAGGATCCCATTCGGCCACAAATTGATGCCCTTCGGGCGCAGACTCCTGGTCCGGGCCGGAGTGCTATCGAGAATGCTATTCAGGCCGACATCGCAACTCGGTACTCCTTGTAAGCCTCCTCCAGGAGGGATGCCGATACCCGGATCGTGCTCGCTTTCCTGGAAATCCCTCTCAAGTGCGTATTCTTGCTAAAGCCGCCACTAATTCCTGCAGGAAAACCGCCGTTGAGTATTGTCATAATGACACCAGCCAATCCTGCGCAAAACCGCCAGCCGGCGAACGCGTAGGCTGAGCGGTCAGCGAAGCCGATCCGTTCCAGCCTGTTGTTATGCGGGCTCTAAGAGGACGAGCGGGTCGAGCTGATGTCCATGGCTCGTCTGGCCAGCGCCCAAAGACGCCCCCGACCGCGTTTTCCAGCTTCAGTGACCATCGATGCACGATCGCCGCTGACCATCCGAGCGCCCAGAGAACTGCAATACGGATCCGCTCGGTTTCGGGACCCTCTGACTGCCGGCCAAACGTCACCCTTGACGTTCCAAGGCGATCTTCTTGCACACCCGCCCAGAATCGCGCGTTGCCCGCGACGTTCGGATGCGCCACCTGGCACAGGTAGTCGTAGATTTCCGAAATCTTCGGCACGATCTGGGCCAACTTGTGAATAGCCGTTACAGCGTTTAGTTGGCGCAGCTCCTCTGGCTGATGGTCCCGTGCACCGTCGGATTTCCAACCCCAGATTGCGCGGACCAGGATCTTTTCAGCATCGATCACATTGCCCCCTGCATCCTTCATCACGAAGCCGTGCCCACCAGGGCTAGAAGCCGCAGCCTTGAAGAGGTCGACGAGCTTGTGTAACTCGTGCGCATAGAGGGCGGCAAGCTCGAGCCCAGCCCGCGCCAGAACCGCTGGCCCCAGCAGTTCGCGGGCATTGAGCAACGGAACAGCGGGCAAAACGGCAGCCCGCGGAGCGCAACAGCACCATTGAGCGGTAGGCAAGAGCCAATCGGGCTTGGTCGTGCCAGTAGGCGCCCATCGCCGTTTCGAAGAGGGCATGACTGGAGGAGCCGAGGCTCCTACCCGCCTGGAGCAGCGCCTCCTGCTCGCGAATGAACGTCTCTGCTGAAACGACTTCGCACTCCACCACCGGCGGAATTGACGCGGACAGGGAGCGAAGGAGTTTGAGGCTCGCCTCTGAGTGAACGATGACAGGATCGCTCTGCCGAGAAACGAACTCCATCAGCCAGTTAGCGAACATCGACTCTGAGGTCATTTATTGCGGCGAACCCCCTCCCCACTCAGGGCTCTCCCAAGAATACGAACGCCCCCCAGTAGAACGGGTGGGCGGTGCCGTGGCGCGTTTTGACGACTTGCATCTGGGAAAGGACGGCCTGGCGGAGGGCCTGGGCCCGATTCATCTTGCCCGAGAGCATGTTCTCGTAGAACCTGACCATCAACTCCTGGGTCTCCCGGTCGGGGACGGTCCACATGCTCATCACGATACTCTTCGCCCCGGCCTGGGTGAAGGCGCGGCGGAGGCCGAAGACACCCTCGCCGTTCTTTACGTCCCCGAGTCCCGTCTCGCAGGCGGAGAGCACCACCAGGTCCGTTCCCCGGAGCCGGAGGCCGAGGATCTTCTCGGCCGTGACGAGGCCGTCGCTCTGCGTCAGGTCGTTTGCGGCGAGCGCCCGGTTAGCCCCGGCCAGGGCGAATCCCGAGCGGACCAGGGGGTTCTCGATCTTTATTGCCTTTACTGGGAGGACTAGTCCTAAACCCGTTTGGCGCACTCCTCGATCGTCGTCGCGGAGATCCGCGAGGTCCTGATCGCTCAGGAAGAAGCCGTGGGTGGCCAGGTGCAGGATCCGGGGGGTGCCGTGCTGGCGAAGGACCTCCTCCAGCGCCGCCTTGTCGGTGAAGAGATCGGCCTTGTCAGCCCCGAGGAGGGCATGGATGGCCCGGACCTCCTGCCGGGTGCCGGGGAGCCGGGTGAACTGGAAGCCGCGGAGGTCAGTGGAGCGTTTGACGCTTGCGTCCTCCGTGGCCTCCGCTAAGGCCAACTGCCGGAGCGTGGAGGCCTTCTCCTCTGGGCCCAGGTCGAAGTTGGGATCCCTGATCAGGAGGACCTTACCGCCCGGGCTCTGGCTTGCACCAAACCCCAGGAGGTCTCGGCCGGAGCCGAGGTAGTAGAAGGTGTAGTCCTCGATGAGGAACTTTCCGTCCGGCCTCTGGAGGACCTCGAAGGGCAGGAGGTTCAGGTTCCCGTCCGGGGCGATGAAGATCTCCTTCACAGACCCGAGTTCACGCTGAATCGGCGCGAACACCTGCACGTAGAGGTCGCGGGCTGCCACCAGCACCTGCTCCCGCGCTATGTCGTTCTTGCTCGCGATCCGGCTCTTGAAGCGGGCGACGAGTTGATCAATCGCCTCGGCGTCGCCGAGATCGAGCAGGGCGACGCGATCACCCTGGCCCGCGTGCAGTACGAAGGCGAGGTAGTGGGCCGGGAGCCACAGCTTCTCCGTCCCCTTGGCTGTGAAGTTGAAGAGGTCCACCCGGGCGAAGTCGATGAGGACCGTGTTCGGGGGAAGTGCCCGGGCCACCTGGGCGGTGTCTGCCCGGGCGGTCTTCTGGCGGGTGGCAAATGCCTGGCTGAGGCGGCTGAGTGTGGCCTCCAGCTCTCCCTTCTCTATTTCCAGGGCCGCGATCCGCTCGCGATACCGCTCGGGGCCCTCCTTGCCGGGCCCGGCGAAGACAAGCTGGGAAAGACGGGTGCGAAGGACGGCGAGGGTCTGAAAGACCTGCATCGCCGCGGGGTCATCTGCATACACGAGGGCCTCCTGGAACCGCTTCTGGGCCTCCAGGATCACCCCTTTCCGCTGGAGCCAGACATCCAGGGCGTCCGTGCGCGAGGATGGGTTCCCGAAGTGCTGGCTCACCAGGCTAAGAAAGCCATTGAGAGGGCCGCTTAGCGTGGAGAGGAAACTTAGCTTCTGGTCGTCCGAGGTGAAGCCCAGCACGTCCTCGATTAGTTTGCCGTCGATCGCTTGCGCCCGCCGGAGCAGCGCATGCGCCCCCCGGAAATCGCCCTGGGCTGCGAAGAGTATGGCCAGATTGTTGAGGCTGAGGGCCACGCTCGGATGCTCGGGGCCGAGGGCTTTCTCCGCGATCGCGATGCCCCGAAGGTAGAGGGGCTCGGCTTGGGCGTAATCGCCGAGGGCCATGTAGAGCCCGGCCAGGTTGTTGAGGCTCCGGGCCACGTCGGGATGGTCGTGGCCGAGGGCTTTCTCCGCGATCGCGAGACTGCGGCGGTACAGCGGCTCGGCCTGAGTGTAATCGCCGAAGGCGTCGTAGAGCCCGGCCAGATTATTGAGGATGGTGCTGACGTTGGGATGATTGGGGCCGAGAGCCTTCTCGTAGATCGCGAGGCTGCGGCGATAGAGCGGCTCGGCCTTCGCGTAGTCGCCGAGGGCCTGGTAGAGATGGGCCAGATTGTTGAGGCTGACAGCGACATCGGGATGCTCGGGGCCGAGGGCGTTCTCGCGAATTGCGAGGCCGCGGCGATACAGCGGCTCCGCCTTCGCGTAGTCGCCGAGGTCCTCGTAAAGCCCGGCCAGATTGGTGAGACTGGCAGCGACGCTCGGATGCTCGGGGCCGAGGGTTTTCTCGTTGATCGCGAGGCTGCGGCGGTACAGCGGCTCGGCCTTCGCGTAGTCGCCAAGGGTGCGGTAGAGGTTGGCCAGGTTGTTGAGGCGGAGGGCCACGTCCGGATGCTCGGGGCCGAGGGCTTTCTCCCGGATCGCGAGGGCCCGTTGATAGAGGGGCTCGGCTTTGGCGTAGTCGCCGAGGTCCTGGTAGAGACCGGCCAGATTGGTGAGACTGGCAGCGACGCTCGGATGCTCGGGGCCGAGGGCTTTCTCGTAGATCGCGAGGCTGCGGCGGTAGAGCGGCTCGGCTTGGGCGTAGTCGCCGCGGGCTGGTAGAGACTCGGCCAGATTGTTGAGGCTGAGGGCCACGTCGGGGTGCTCGGGGCCGAGGGCTTTCTCGCGGATGGCGAGGGTCTCTCGGCGAGAGGGCTTGCCTGGGTAGTGCCAAGGGGCGGTAGAGATGGGCCAGGTTGTTGAGGCTGAGGGCGACGCTCGGATGCTCGGGGCCGAGGGTTTTCTCGTAGATCGCGAGGCTGCGGCGGTACAGCGGCTCGGCTTGGGCGTAGTCGCCGCGGGCGACGTACAGATGGGCCAGGTTGTTGAGGCTGAGGGCGACGCTCGGATGCTCGGGGCCGAGGGTTTTCTCGTAGATCGCGAGGCTGCGG
Source organism: uncultured Methylomirabilota bacterium (assembly GCA_963727695.1). Lineage (GTDB taxonomy): Bacteria > Methylomirabilota > Methylomirabilia > Methylomirabilales > 2-02-FULL-66-22 > 2-02-FULL-66-22. The sequence continues at coordinate 148,773 of CAVSHW010000051.1, forward strand.
CGATACAGCGGCTCCGCCTTCGCATAGTCGCCGCGGTCATTGTAAAGACCGGCCAGGTTGTTGAGGCTGAGGGCCACGTCCGGATGCTCGGGGCCGAGGGCTTTTTCGTAGATGGCGAGACTGCGGCGGTACAGCGGCTCGGCCTTCGCGGAGTCGCCGAGGGTGCAGTAGAGTCTCGGCCAGGTTGTTCAGGCTGAGGGCGACGCTCGGATGCTCGGGGCCGAGGGCTTTCTCGCGGATCGCGAGGGTCTTCTCGGCGAGGGGGATTGCCTGGGTGTAGCGACCCTGACTGTAGAGTTGCAGGACCTGTCGATTCAGGGCCTCCGCCTCCGGGGGATCTTGCTGCTGCGAGAGACCCTCCTGCGGGAACGCGAGGAGGAGTGCCAGGCAGAGCCCGAGGCGTTGAACCGTCTGTGTCAACACCACTCGCCGCCTTTTCGAGAGGACGTCGCAGAGATCTCGCAGGAATTGCGTCACGATCCCGCTGTTGGCGTTCAGTGCTGTCTCCTTCGATAAACGATCCGGACCTAAATCCAGCTCTCCCCGTTCATCAAGGAAAGCAGAAGGCAGACTCCCCCGCGCAGGCCGATCATGCCTCCAACTCTCGCCCATCGTCCCATCGAGTGCCTCACTCCTGAAAAGCGCCCCGCGGGCTATGCACACCCGGACGGTCGCGCGACGATCACTTCCGTACCAGGCTCTGGATCCAGTCGTAAACCTCGGTCACGGCGATCGCAAACGACAGCGTGGCCTCCTTGCCTCCGTAGATGATCCCGACGACCTGGCTGCTCCCGTCGAAGAGCGCCCCGCCTGAATTCCCCGGGTGCATGGGGGTCTGCGTCTGCAGGATGGTCGCCTGATGCTTGGAGCCGTCCTGGTATTCCCACGCGTAGTCCGGTCGGATCTGGCTCACCACCCCCTCGGCATAGGACCACAAGAGTCCCTGGGGGTGCCCGATGGAGTACACGTCCTGGCCGACCTCGACGCCCCCGGGCTTGCCCAGGTTCGCCGGCTTGAGGCTGGCCGGGACCGGGGTTACGACCAGCAGGGCGAGATCGCGGCGGGGATCGGTCGCCACCACCTGGGCCATGTGCACGTTTTCCTTCCGGAGCTCAAGGATGCCCCGCAGCAGCTCCCGGGTGCGCGGGACCACGCCCACGGCTTTGGCACCCTGCGTCACGTGCCAGTTAGTCAGGATGTGCCCTTCCGGCGACACCAAGACCCCCGAGCCGATGCCCTCCGACGTGACGACCAAGACCACGCTGTCGACCACCCGGCGATAGAGCTGGGGGCCGATGGCCGAGCGATCGGTCCCGGCGGCCGGCGGGTCGGCCAGCCGGGCCCCGGGGAGCTGCCGCTTCAACTGGGCAATGACGCCGTCTCGCGGATCGTCCGCGGCTACGGCCGACGTGCCGGTCAGGATCAGCAGACCGAGCAGCAACGAGAGACTGCGCATGGCGCCCTCCTTCGGGGGAGCACGGGCTCGGGGAATGCGGGCGCGCCGCGCCGGTCAGCGCCGGAGCAGCGCCTTCAATTCGCGGAGCAGGGTTTCCGTCTGCCGGCGATCCGTCCCGGTCTGGCCCGGCAGGGTTTGTTCGAGTTCCTGGATGCGCCGTTCGATCTGGCGGCGGAGGTCCAACCCGGCCAGGAGCGCCTGCAGGGCAGGGTCATCGCGAGGGGTCGTCCCCGGGGTGCCTGGGGGTGGCGCGGTCACCCGAGGCAGACTCAGCGGGGAGAGGCGCACCGGGCCGAGCTCCTCGAGTCGCGCGGCGAGGAACTGGTTTCTGGCTTCGAGCTGACGGACCTGCCGGAAGAGTTGGATCTGCAGCCCGACCACGAGCACGAGGAGGACCGCCGTGGCCAGCCGGAGGCGCCCCCCAGGGTCGATGGCCGCAGCTCAGCCAAGGCCCTCCGCCCGACCTCGCCCAGTCGGTGGCGCCAGGGGGGGCGGGGGACCGCTACTCGGGGCTGGTCTGCACCGATGGCCGGGGTCGTGGCGGCTTGGGCAACGTTGGCCGCCAGGCGCGCGATCTCGGCCTGCACCTGCTGATCGAGCTGCCGAAGGAAGGCCGCGGTCGGGGGTGGGGCCTCTTGGTGGGCCGCCTTCAGTGCGCGCACGGCGGCCAGCGCCTCCAGGAGATCCACCTGTTCCGCCGCAGTAATATCGGTCAGCAAGGCGGCGAGGTCGGGGCGGCGCTCCGCCAGGAGATCCTCGGTGTAGGCGGCTAGGCGGTCGGCGATCGTTCTGGAGTCCGTCACATCATCCCCCGGGCCGCGAGGTCGCGCTGTACGCGCTGGAGGCAGCGCTGGTAGCGCTTCTTCACCGCCTCGTGCGTGAGGCCGAGCTTCGCGGCGGCCTCGCGCTGGGTCAGCCGGTCCTGGAATAGGAAGCCGAACAGCTCCCGACACGGAGCCTCCACCCGGGCCAGGGCTTGCGCGGCGGCCGCCCGCGCCTCCCGGTCCAGCGCCGCGTGGTCCGGGGGTCCCCGTCGGGGGCGGCCACGGCGAGCCAGGCGTCGGTGGCAGAGAGCGGCAGTTGGGCCGCAGCTTGCCAGCGGTCAATGACGACGTGCCGGACGATCGTGAAGAGCCAGGGGCGCGGCGCCCCGGTCCCGCGACTGCCAGCGCGCCCAACTGCGGAGGAACCGGGCGAAGGCTTCTTGCGTGCAGTCCTCGGCCTCGGCGACGGTTTGGGTGAGGCGGTAGGCGAACCGGAAGATGGGTGCGTAGTGGCGGCGGCACAGCGCGGCGAGGGCCTCCTGGTCCCCGGCCTCGTACCGGGCCGCCAGCTCACTATCTCGAGACTCCGCGGGAGGATCCGCCATCGCCGCCTCCGGGGGACCGGGGTCGTGCGTCGGCGAGAGCCTATCAAAGTGGACCCATTGGTACAACCGGGAATCAGTTTGGGCACGGCGGCAGCTCCCCTCATCAAAGAGAACCGCCGCGGGGCTCGAATGGGACAGCGTCCAAGGGGAATGAGTCTGGGGATCCGTAGATCGCACGCCCTCCCTCGGGCATGTCCCCTTTTCCTGGGAGCGCAATTAAGGAGATGATGAGGCGCTGGTCAAGAACAAAGGATCATCTTGTTACGCGCAGGTGATCCGAG
>CAVSHW010000052.1:0-26242 GCA_963727695.1 uncultured Methylomirabilota bacterium
CTCGCCCCTAGAAATCTCCCTCTTCGAGTTCCGGGGTAAAGCATCGCCGCAGCGCCATCTCGCCTCCGACCTTGCGGAATCAATCTCCGTCTTGAGGCGCGGCGCCACCCGTCAACCGGCACGTCGCCAAGTACCTGACCGGCAAATCGAAAGAGCCGGAGACGTTGCCGGAGTCCTACGCCTTTGGAAGCGCGGAAGAAGCCATGCTCTGCGCCCACGACCTGGGCCCGGCGTGGCGGGCGACGCCCGGAGGCGGACACGCTGGCTGATCGCCTCCACACCAAAGCCGAAGGCCAAACGGAAGCCGCCAGCACGACGACGGCGGTGACGAGCGACGCAGAAATCCCCGAGCATTCCCGCCAGCCGGAATCGTCCCATGAGCCTACCCTGAATTGCCGGACACTCCTATTCCGCTGGCAATGCCAAGATAGACCTTTTGGACCTGCGGATCGTTCTCAAGCCGGCTCGCCGGACCCTCCAGGACGGTGCGCCCTGTCTGCAGCACATAGGCGTAGTCGGCGAACTCCAGAGCCAACTGCACCGACTGCTCAGCCAGAAGAAGGGTCAGCCCTTCATTATGGAGACGCTCTAGGGTATCGTACAACGTCTCCACAATCATGGGGGCCAGGCCAAGACTCGGCTCGTCGAGCAGGAGCAGCACCGGCTCGCTCATCAGCGCCCGGCCCAACGCCAGCATTTGACGCTCCCCTCCGCTCAGCGTCCCTGCGCGTTGTTTTCGCCGCTCGGCCAGGACCGGAAACAGCGTGTACACCCTGTCCAGCAGGAAGGGAATGCGCCGTCGATTGGAGAGCGCCGTTGCTCCCAGCCGCAGGTTCTGCTCCACCGTCTGGCCGACGAAGAGGCGCCAGCCCTCGGGAGAAAGGGCAAGCCCCTTTGAGACAATGGCATAGGCGTCCAGGTTTTCGGTCCGCTCTCCATTCCACTCGATCGTTCCCGAAGTGGCACGGACCAGCCCGACTATAGCGTTGAGCGTCGTGGTCTTCCCCGCCCCGTTGGAGCCGAGCAACGCGACCACGCTGCCCTGGGGGACCTCCAAGGAGACGTCGGCAACCCCGACCAGATCACCGTAGCGCACTTCGAGATGCTGAACCTTCAAGACCCTCTTGTGGCCGTCAGCGTTCTCGCGCATGTCATGCACCGTGCCCGTCCGGCCTGCTCATGGCCGTGGATCGGTGTGGCTTCCTCCCGGCCCCGAGGTAGGCGCCGATGACCTTTGAGTCGTTCACGATCTCCTCAGGCCGGCCCGTGGCGATGATCTCCCCGTGATTGAACACAATCACCCGCTGGGCCAGAGTCAGGACGACTTCCATGATGTGTTCCACGATCACCAACGTCACGCCCGTCCGGTGAATCTGTCGAACCAGCGCGATGGCCTGCTGGATCTCCAGGGGCGTGAGTCCGGACAGGGCCTCGTCGAGCAGGAGCAGGCGCGGCCCCGTTGCCAATGACCGGGCGATCTCCAGCCGTTTGCGGCCCGGTGTCCCCAGGGTCTTGGCCCGGTGATCGGCCTGCGCGGCGAGGCCGGTGAACTCCAGGATCCGCATGGCCTCCTCGCGCGCATTGGTCTGATGGGCGTGGCGGAGAAAAGCCCCAACCATGACATTGTCGAGGATGGTCATGTCTTCAAAGGTCGCGGGGACCTGGTAGGTGCGTCCGATCCCCAGGCGGGCGTGTTCTTCAGGCGTTGCACGGGTCACGTCCACACCCTGGAAGATCACGGACCCGCTGGTGGGCACCAAGTCTCCGCTGAGACAGTTGAAGAAAGTGGATTTTCCGGCCCCGTTGGGACCGATGATCCCTACGATCTCCCCCGGGTAGATCTCAAGATCGGCGCCCGCGACGGCCAAGAAACCTTGAAAGGCCTTCGAAACCTTGTGCGCCTTCAACAGGATGTCCGAGTTCACTCCGTCCGCCCCTTCCGACCCTTCCGGGCCAGGTGATGGTTCCAGATTTCCAACAGCCCGCCCGGCTCGAATCGCGACAACAGGATGATGATCCCGCCGTAAAGGATAAATGTCAGCCCATTGCCCTGGCCCCCGAACAGGCTGTTGGCGAACGTCTGGAGGGGAATGAGAAGGGCCGCTCCCACCAACGGCCCGATGATGGTTCCCGTTCCCCCGAGGGCAGCCATGATCACCATCTGCACGGACACCAAGATGCCGAAAACGCTATCCGGATCGACAAACCCCAGCATGAGGGCGTACAGGGATCCGGCGAGAGACGTGAAGGCCGCGCTCGCGATCATCGCATACAGCTTATATCGGGGGGCAGAGACACCAAGACTGCGGGCCGCACGCTCCCCGGATTTGACCGCTCGCAGGTAGTATCCCATCCGGCCTCGCTCCATCCAGCAGGTAAAGCCCAAAACCAGGGCGAGCACGACCAGAAAGATGTAGTAATAGGGGATCGAGCTTCGAAAGCAGAAATCCCAGATCGTTCGCCCGCTGGCCGGGCCGCCCAGGCCTCTGGCGGCTCCGACAAATTCCCAGTTGGTGACCAGGAGACGGATCAACTCGGCGACGGCGATTGTGGCCATAGAAAGGTAATGGCCGTGCAACCGAAAGGTGGGGATGCCGATGAGGACGGCAATGCCCACGCTCACGGCAATACCCACGGGGATACCCAGCACGGGCGCCCCTTGCCAGTGAGTGTACACGAGCAGAGGAAGGTACGCCCCCACGCCAAAGAACATGGCATGTCCAAAGGAGACCTGGCCCGCATACCCGCCGACGATGTTCCATGCCGAAGCGAGCACCGCCCAGAGGAGCACCAGGGCGATCATGCGCTCGTAAAACGGATCCTGAAATGCCAGGGGAGCGGCGAGAAGAACAACTCCGAGGGCCAACCATCCCCGCCGCATCAGACGGTCCCCAGCAGGCCTTGCGGCCGGACCCAGAGGATCGCCACGAACAGGGCGAAGACGACTACGTCCTTATACACCGGGCCGATATAATACGCCGACGCCGCCTGGATCAACCCGATAATCAGACCGGCCAGCATCGCCCCGGGCACGCTGCCGAACCCCCCAAAGCACACCACGACGAAGGCGATCAAGACCAGAGACTCCCCCACGGTAGGGGTGAGGTAATAGAACGTCGCAATCAAGGCGCCCGCGATGCCGGCGCTGGCGGAGGCCAACCCCCACGCCAGTGCCTGCATGCGGTCCGGACGGATACCCATCAGCATGGCCGCCTGGCGATCTTCGGATACTGCCAGGATCTGGCTGCCGAGGGTCGTGCGGGTCAGTAAGAGATGCATGCCGATGGTGAGGACCATCGCGATGATCCCCGCCACGAGCTGCGGGATGCCGATCAGGATGCTCCCCAGTCTTACGCTCCCGCCCAGCGCCGAGCCGGGAAGCGTGACGAAGGTTGCCGAGAAGAACCAGAAGACGGTGTAACGCACCACGAGCGCGAGACCAAAGGTGGACAGGATCTGGGCGAGCATTGGCCCGCGCATGACCTGCCGGATCAACAAATAGTAGACGACCCCCCCAAGGAGAAACAGCACGACGGCCGCCAGAAGCGTGAACGTCAGCGGACCTGCGTGCAGCACCACCACCGCCAGATAGGCGATGTACATCCCCAGCATCACAAAATCCCCGTGGGCGAAGTTGACGACGTTCATCATGCCCCAGACCAACGTCAATCCCGAGGAGAATAGGGCGTAGACGGCCCCCAACAGGAGGCCGCCTACGACCACTTGGAGGGCGATCACGGTGGGTTACCTCCACCCCTTGAAGGGCCACATCAGCGAGCCGCGCGCCACCGATTCGGGCCAGATGGTGACGTATTCCTTCCCCACCAACTGGTTGACGTACGTGGACGCCAGGGTGTTCATCCCCGTGGCATCATAGCGGATACCCCGGTACCCCATCATGAGCTGATTCGGAGACAGGTTGGTCTCTGCCAGGGCCTTGCGAATGGCCTCCGGCTGGGTGGACCCGGCGCGATTGATGGCCTCCATCAGGGCGAAGAATCCCTGCATGTTGCGCCCGCTGGTGTCGTCCAGATTCACGCCGGTCTTGGCCTTGTACATCTCGTTGATTCGATACGTCGCGCTCCCGGGTTTTCCGATATCCCACGCGGTCCGGTTGACGACTCCCTGGGCGATGTTCCCCACGTTCTGGATGTACGAGGGATCGGAGAATCCCGTGTCGTCTCCAATCACCATCCGGGGGGAGTAATCGAGGGCCTTAAAGGTCTTCGTGAACAGCAGCGCGTCCGAGGTATAGCTGACAAAGATCGCCACGTCGGGATCCTTCTGCTTGAGCTGCAGCACCTCGGCCGACAAGTCCATGCTGTTGGCGCTGTAAGGGATTTGGGCGGCGAGGGTGAATCCTCCCTTGACCAGCACATCCCGAATCTCGCCGCCGACGGATGTGCCGTATTCGGTGTTCTCGTTGACGATCGCGAAGGTCTTGACCTTGCCACCGGACTTACTCAGGTCCGTCAGGAATCCAAGGTAGGCTTCGGCGTAATTCGATCCGATCGGGGTGCTGCGGAAGGTCCACTTGAATCCTCGAGCGTTGATAACCAACGAGGAGGAGTCACCCACCATCCACGGGATCCCATACCGCTCGGCGACAGCCGTGGCCGGAACGGTGACGGACGAGTGATAGGCCCCCTGCAAGGCGACCACTTTCTCCTGGGTGATCAGCCGCAGGGTTTCGCTTTGCCCGACGGACGGATTGCCCTGGTGGTCGGCAAAGATCACCTGAACTTTCGCCCCGCCGAGGTTCGGCATCCCGGCCGAGTTCCCAAGCGGAAGACGCGCGAGGTCGGGATGGCCTCGGTTGATGATGTCGGCTGCGACCTCGATCGCCGCCTTGGTGGCTTGACCGGCGGCAGCCGCGTTGCCGCTCAGGGGCTCGATCACGCCGATCTTCACCACGGCAGGCGCGCCGGCTTGAACGGTTGGCGAAAACCCAAGCAGTACCAGCACGACCCCACATACCAGCACGTTTCGCATGGGAATGCCCTCCGCGTTTAAGGATATGATGATTCGTATTCGCTAAGCCGTTGTCAAAAATAATTTGACCGGAGAAATTCCGGTAACGGAATAAGGAGCCGTAACGAAATTCCAAAGAACGGACAAATTATTCCGTAACGGCTCCTAACCCTGTCATCCCGCCTTCAGACTGAATCCCCCATCCACCAGGAGCATCTGCCCGGTGATGAAGTCGGCATCCTCGGACGCCAAGAACAGGATGGCCTTGGCGATGTCCGTCGGCTGCGCCATCCGCTTCAGATAAGAGCCCTCGATCATGCCCTTCTTCACGGCGTCGGGCAGGGGAGCGGTCATTTCCGTCAAGGTGTGGCCCGGGGCCACGGTGTTGACGTTGATGTGCGGGGCCAGCTCCTTGGCCATGGTCTTGGTGAGGTTGATCACCGCCCCCTTGGCGGCGCTGTAGTCCATGACCCCCTCCCGACCGCAGTGCTCGACCCCCCGGATCGAAGAGATGTTGACGATCTTTCCCGATTTCTGGGCCAGCATGTGCTTGGCGGCCGCCTGGGCGCAGAGAAACACGCTGATGAGGTTGACCTCCAGCGTCTTGATCCATTCCTCCGCGGTCTTTTCCATGAAGGGTCTGGGAATGGTCATCCCGGCGTTGTTCACCAGGATGTCGATGCGGCCGAATTCCTTGACAAATGCCTCCACGGTGTTCCGGACCTGGTCCGTCTTCGACACATCCGCCAGAAAGGTCTTGAGCGTGTACCCTCGACTCTGGGCGGTCGCCGCCACGTTGTTCAGGTGGTCTTGGTTCATATCGACGACCCCGACCCCTCCACCCTCCGCCAGGATCATCAGGGCGGTGGTGGCGCCGATCCCTCTTCCTCCCCCGGTGATCAGGGCGGTCTTGCCTTGAAATCTCATCCCGTCACCTTCCTCTCCCGCAAGCCTGGTGAGTTCCATCGAGCGCATCCGCAGATTTGACCGGCTGCCGCATCCGCGATTCGACCCCCCATCACCTCCCCTCGTCCGCCGACGCTTCCAGGTGGCCCAGACGACGCGAGATCTCGCCGGCCGCCGCCCGGACCGCATCCGCCACGACCGGGAGCATGGCCGGAGTCAGCCGTTGACATGGCGCCACCACGCTGAGCGCCGCCACGACGATCCCGCGGTGGTCCTGGATCGGCGCCCCCACGCAGCGCATTCCGAGACTGCACTCCTCGTCATCCACGGCGAAGCCCTGCGCCCGAACCCGCGCCAGCTCCGCCAGGAGCGCGGGGCGGCTCTTGATCGTCCGCTCGGTGACGCGCTCCAAGCGGCGACCCTCCAGTCGGCGGGCAAATTCCGCAGGGTCGAGGGCCGCGAGCAGGATCTTCCCCGTCGCCGTGGCATGTGCAGGCAAGCCGCCGATTCGCATGGAAAGGCTGAGAGGATGCGCACTCTCGATCAGATGGAGGCTTACCGTGCGGAACTCGTCCAGCGCGCCCAGATTCACCGCCTCCCCGGTCTCGGTCCCCAGACGTTCCATGACCGGTTGGGCCGCCTCGCGCAGACCCAAGCGGTGGGCGGCGCGACTGCCCACGGAGAACAGCCGGTACGTGAGCTGGTAGCGATCGCTCTGGGCATCTTTCTCGACGTAGCCGCGGCGCACCAGGGTCGCCAGCAGCCGATAGGCCGAGCCCTTGCTCAGGCCCAGCCTCTTGGCCAATTCGCTGACGCCCAATTGCGGGGCATTGGCGAGGGTTTCCAGAACGGAAAGGGCCCCCTCCACGGCAGGGACAGCATAACGGGTCGGTTGATCCATGGCAGGCATCCGCGAGAGAGATTTCGAGCCGTGCTCCCCGGCGACGCAAAGACCAGTGGCGGCAAGAAAATCCGGCAGAATCCGATATCCGTGCGTTCAGTGAGTGGAACATAGTTCAGGATGCGAAACTTTGTCAAGATCCTTCTTGACAGATGTCTCGCCCCTGCTATAAGGGAGCCGTGTGGACGCCGACTCGACATACGACGGCCAGTCAGGTACGGAGGTCTCGATTTTGACGACCATCGCTCGAGACGGTGAATCCCCGTGCAAGTAAGACCTTGTTTGTAGCGGGCCCACCCAGAAGAGAGGCGCACATGAATCTGAACACGCTTTTCACTCCCTTTTCGATCGGATCCCTGAAAGCCAAGAATCGGATCGTGATGCCGCCCATGGCGACAAACTACGCCTCACCGGAAGGTATGGTGACCGATCGGCAGATCGCCTACTATGTGGAGCGCGCCAAGGGCGGCGTGGGGTACATCACCGTCGAGCACACGGGCATCCTCCCGCAGGGCAAGGCGAGTCCGAAGATGCTCCTGATCAGCTCCGACGAACACGCCTCGGGGATCGGGAGGCTGATCGAAGCCGTTCATTGCGCCGGAGGGAGAATCGTCGTCCAGATCAATCATGCCGGAAGGCAAACCTCATCCGCGGTCACGGGGATGCCCATTGTGGGGCCTTCCCCCGTCTCCTGCCCGACACGAAACGAAATCCCTCGGGAGCTCTCGGCAGGTGAGATCGACGAGATCACCGCAGCATTCATTGCGGCGGCGGAGCGAGTCAAGAAGGCGGGAGCCGACGGGGTTGAGCTGCACATGGCCCACGGATATCTCCTCTGCGCTTTCCTGTCCCCCTTCTCCAACCGAAGAACCGACCGATACGGAGGGGATCTCGAAGGGCGATCTCGGTTTCCGCGAAAGGTCCTGACCGCCGTGAGAAACCGGGTGGGCCCCGACTTTCCCATCGTGTGCAGGATCAGCGCCGACGAGTATCTGGAGGGCGGGCTGAGGATCGAGGAATCGAAGCGGATTGCGCAACTCCTGGAAAAGGGCGGAGCCGACGCCATTCACGTGTCGGCGTGTAACGCCGCCTCGGGCTACCTGAACCAGCCGCCCTATTATGCCGAAGAAGGGGTGTTCGTCCATCTTGCCGAGGCCATCAAGTCGGTGGTGCGCATCCCCGTGATCGCGGTCGGGAGGATCCGAAACCCGGTCATGGCCGATCGGGTGGTCCAGGACGGAAAAGCCGACCTTGTCTCCATGGGCAGAGCCTTGATTGCCGACCCCTTCCTGCCGACGAAGGCCGCAGAGGGGCGCCTCGAAGAGATTGTCCCCTGTCTCTCATGCAATCGGTGCATCCAGACGCTGAGAAAAGACGCGGTGCGGTGTGCCGTCAACCCAGAGGCGGGCAATGAGGCGCAGTTCAGATTCTCGAAGAGCGATCAGCCCAAGAAGGTCTGGATCGTCGGCGGGGGACCCGGCGGTTTGAAGGCGGCCGAGATCGCCGCCATGAGGGGACACGCAGTGACGCTGTTTGAGCGAGAGCCCAGGCTGGGAGGGCGAATGATATTCGCCGCCCTCCCCCCGAAGAAGGCCGTTTTGAATGAGTATCTGGGCTATCTCGAACGAAGAGTCACGGGCCTGAAGGTGTCCCTGAAGATAGGAAAGGAGTGCTCAGCAGAAATGGTGGAAGCGGGGAAGCCGGATGCGGTGATCCTGGCATCCGGAGCGCGACCCCTGATTCCCGATTGGCCGGGAATGCAGGAGAGTGGCGCCGTCTCCGCCGAAGCCGTCTTCGCAGGGAAAGCCGCCGTGGGGATGCGGGTTCTGGTGGTAGGAGGAAGCGGGATCGGAACGGAGACGGCCGACTACCTTTCGGAGATGGGGAAAGAGGTCACCCTGGTCGAGATGCTGGCAGAGATCGCCTCGGATTTTGTGATCCACCTGAAGCACTACCTTTCGCTTCGGCTGGCGGAGAAGAAGGTCACCGTCCTCACCTCCACCAAGGTGAAGGCGCTGGGAAAGGGATGGGCGCTGGTGGAGGACGCCTCGGGATCGCGGAAGATCGAGGGATTTGACACCATCGTGTTGGCCGTCGGCTCGAAGCCGGACAATCGCCTGGCCAAAGATCTCGGGGGAAGCGGTTCGGAGCTGTACGTGGTCGGCGACGCCTCCAAGCCGGGGGAGATCCTCCAGGCCGTGTATGACGCGGAAGATGCCGCGATCAAGATCGGGACTTCCGGAAATCGTCAGACGTAACTCTCGGTAAGCAGGACAGCGGGCAGGACATACACGCCAGAAGCGGCGAGCGCGCGAAAGATAAACGCCAAAACCAAGAGCCTCGAGGAAATCCTCGGGGCTCTTGGCTGTCTGGTTCCGAAATCTGGCCGGATGGCGTGCCGACTTCCAAGACCCTCTATTTCAACTGCGAAAACTCCGTCGGCGAGAGGATCTTGTTGCTCTGGCTGACCACCGCGGCGCGCAGACGCGGCAGGATCTCGATCCGGCGCGGATCCTTGAGCCAGGCCCCCCACTTCGCCTGACGCTCGTTCAGATCGTCGAACGCCCACAGGTGCACGACCTCGTTCAGCGTCCCGATGTCGGTGGTCCAGAAGCCGACCGGCTTGATCCCGTGCTCGGCGAGGCACGGCAAAAGCTTCGTCCGGATCAGATCCAGGTAGTCCGCCATCCCGCCCACGGCAAGCTGATAGGTGCGCAGTTCGTAGATCACGGTTTCCTCCTCCTCAGATTAGGGCTTTCTCCCGCGCGGCTGCTGCCTCGGCAGCGATCCTCGCCTCCAGCTCCGCCGATTTCTTCATGCGCCGAATTCCCGTGATCGTGGTGAATGCCGCTAGGACCAGGATGGTCAGCGCGATGGGGCGATTGACGAGAATCAAGAGATTATCTTGCGACATGGCCATCGAGCGCCGGAAATTCGACTCCATCATGGTCCCCAGAATCTGGGCCAGGACCATCGGCGAGACCGGATAGTCGTACCGGATCATCACGTAGCCGATGAACCCGAAGAACACGCAGGTGATCATGTCGAAGATGTCGTTGTCGATGGCGTACGAGCCGACCATGCACGCGATGAAAATCAAGGGGACCAGGAACCGCCGGTCAATGTTGATGACCTTGGCAAAAATCCGGGCGAACATGAATCCCAGGATCACGTAGACGATGTTCGCCGTGATCATCCCGGCGAAGATCTGATGGACCAGATCCAGGTGATCCACGAACAGCATCGGACCGGGCTGAAGGTTGTGGATGGTGAGAGCCCCCATCAGGACCGCGGTGGCGGCATCGCCCGGCAATCCCAGCGTGAGCATGGGCAGGACGTCACCGCCGGTGCTGGCGTTTTCAGCGCATTGGGGCGCGGCCACGCCTTCCAGAATGCCGGTGCCGAAGAGCTCCGGATGTTTGGAGGTTCGCTTGGCCTCGCTGTAGCCGATGAAACAGGCGGTCTCGGCGCCAATTGCGGGGGTGACTCCGACGATCAGACCGATGATGCAGGACCGCACAAAGGTGCGCGTGCACTCCTTGATTTCGTGGAGTCTGGGCATGATGTTCGTCAGGACCGCGCTCACCTTGGGAGCGGTGAGGATCACCTCGACCTGACGGAAGCCTTCCGAGAGGGCGAAGAGACCGATCAGCATCGGGACGAAGGAAAATCCGCCCGTGAGCTGGACCGTCCCGAAGGTGAAGCGGGGGAAGCCTCCCATCGGATCCAGGCCGACCATGGCGATGAGGAGCCCAACGCAACCGGAGATGATGCCCTTCAGCGGGGACTTCCCGGTCAGGGTCACCGTCACCGACAGGCCGAAGACAGCCAGGGCAAAATACTCGGGCGCGCTGAACCGCAGCGCGAAGCTGGCCAGGATCGGCGCGAAGAAGGTGAGGCAGAGCGCCGTGAAGGTGCCGCCGATGCCCGACGAGATCGTGGCCATGCCGATAGCCTTGCCGGCCATCCCCTTCTGCGCCAAGGGGTACCCGTCGAATACCGTCGCCGCCGCCGCGGGCGTCCCCGGCGTCTTGATCAGGATGGAGGCGATCCCGCCCCCGTAGATCGCCCCCGTGTAGATCCCCAGCAGCATCACGATCCCGGTGAACGGGTTCATGCCGAACGTGAACGGGACCAGCAGGGCGATCCCCATGGTCGCCGTCAGCCCGGGGATGGCCCCGATGATGATGCCGAAGAACGAGCCCAGGACCAGCGCGATGATGTTGTAACCCGATAGAACCGTCTTGAAACCGGCGATCAGTAGGTGAATGTCAACCATAAGAAATGCCCCCCCTGAGGAATGCTATCGAAAGATGGCCGCGAAGCCGTGGGCGCGCAGAGCATCCTCAAGCCCTCCCCGCGGCAGCGGGACGTGCAGAACCGTGGAGAAAAGCACATAGGCACCCAGCGGGACAAGGATCGCGAACAAAATCAGCCGGGGCCAGCGTCGCTCGCCCAGCATCCAGGCAAAGCACAGCATGTAGAGGAAAGTCGTTGCCATGAAACCTAGAGGCTCAACAATCGGCAAATACCCGAATGTCAGGACGGCGACTCCGATGACCCGCCAGAAGTCCGCGCCCACAAGCGGACTCTCCAGGGGGAGCGCCCGGCCCTTCAGGGCCCGGTAGAGGAGGATCAGGGCGGCGATCAGCAGCAAAGCCGCCACCCCGCGCGGGACCACAAAGGGCCGCCCGAGCAGCGCCGGGACCGGCCACTTCGTCGACTCGTAGAACACGTAGAGGCAGATCGGAATCACGATCGCGACGGCAATGACGTCCGCCTTCTTCATAGTCAGATTGGACATCTGAGGCTCCAAGGGCGCTACGATTGATGACAGACCGAGGGGATAGGCATCCTCCCCCGTGAACTCAACCTTACTTCTTCAGGAGGCCGACCGAGTCTAGAAGAGGTGCGAGACTCTTCTCCGTCTCTGCCAAGAACTGTCCGAACTGCTCAGCCTCCAAGTATGTGCGAGGAAGAGCCAGCTCATCCATTAGCTTGACGTAATCGGGATCTTCCGCCGCTTTCCGGAACCCATCACGAAGAGCCTTCAGAATATCCGGCGGCGTGCCTTTTGCCACGGCCAGCCCCCGCCAGGCAAAAATCGGATTCTCGATCGGATAGCCTGCCTCGGCGAAGGTTGGAACGTCGGGAAATACCGGCTGCCGGCTAAGGCTGTTGACGGCCAGGAGGCGAAGCTGCTTCGTCTTGTAGAACTGCAGGACCTCGTCTATACCCGTCGTTGCCACGCTGACATGCCCGCCCAGGAGAGCCGTGCGCACCGGGGCAGCGCTGTCAAACGGAACATACGTGAACTTGATCCCGTACTTCATGGCCAGCGAGGCCACCGCCAGATGCCATGCCTGGCCTGGACCGGCGTGCGCCACCGTCAGGACGCCCGGATTGGCCTTTGCATACTCCATCATATCCTTGAGGCTCTTGAAGGGCGAGCTAGCCTGCACCGAGATCGCCGCTGCGCTTCGGTTCAGCAACGCGATCAGTTCAAAATCCCGATAGGACAGCTCCGACATTCCAAGGAGGCGGTACAGACTGAGGTAATCCGTGATGACTCCTACGGTGTATCCGTCCGGCTTGGCGGTCGCAACCGAACCCATCCCGATACCCCCGGCGCCGCCGACCTTATTCACAACGGTGACGTTCACCCCAAAATACTTCTTGCCGTTCTTCGCGAGCGTGCGGGCCAATGCGTCCGTGCCGCCTCCGGCTGCCCAAGGCACAATCACGCTGATGTCGCGTTCTGGGAAGGGGGCCGCCGTCACAGCAGGTGCGAGCAGGGCCATTCCAAGGAAGACCGCCGTTGCGATGACCAGCATTCTCATTGCGTTCTCCTCCTCATAGGGTGATGGCAAGAAGTTCCTCCCGGAAGACCTCACAGAAAGGACGGGAGGAAGCCAAGTCTCCCTCCCGTCCGGGTCCCGCACTCTATTTCTTCAGCAGACCAACCGTATCTAGGACAGGCCCTATGCTTTTCTCAAGCCCGGCCAGGAACTCCCCGAACTTGTCGTACTCCATGTACGCCTGAGGAAGTGTCAGCTCGTCCATAAGCTTGAGGTACTCCGGATCCTGCGCGGCCTTGCGGAAGCCATCGCGGAGCACACTCAGAATCTCGGGCGGCGTGCCCTTGGCCACGGCCAGGCCGCGCCAGTCGAAGATCGGGTTCTCGATCGGATAACCGGCCTCGCCCACCGTCGGGACGTCGGGGAAGAATGGATTGCGGGCCGGCATGACGGCCGCCAGGATCCTGAGTTGCTTCGTCTTGTAGAACTGGAGCACCTCGTCCATTCCGGTAGAGGCCATCGTGATGTGCCCACCGGCCAGCGCCACGCGGGTCGGGGCCGCCCCGTCGAAAGGAACAAACGTGAACTTCACACCAAACGTCGAACCCAGCAGGGCCGCGGAAAGGTGCCAGGGCTGACCCGGGCCCGCATGACCCACCGTGACCACGCCGGGATTCGCCTTGGCGTAGTCCATCAGTTCCTTCAGTGTCTTGAACTGGGAATCCGCCTTCACCGAAAAGCCTGCCGGGCTCCGGTTGAGGAGAGCGATCAGGTCGAAGTCCTTGTAGGAGAGCTCGGAAAGCCCGATCATCTTGTAGGTGCTGAGATTGAATGTGATCATGCAGACCGTGTAGCCGTCCGTCTTGCCTGTCGCCACAGAGTTCATGCCGACGGCCCCGGTGCCGCCCACCCGGTTGACAACGTTGATGTTGACACCGAAGTACTTCTTGCCGTTCTTCACCAGCGTGCGAGCCAGTGTATCGGTCCCGCCGCCCGCCGCCCACGGGACGACCAGGGTGATGTCACGCTCGGGGAAGCCCGCCGCCGGAGCCGACACCGGCAGGAGCAGGGCCAAGGCGACCAGCCCCGCCAAAACACAACCGAACCGTCGCATCATGACAGCCTCCTTCTTGAGAGCCGAATCATCGTGTATACCGGATCACGGCGTCCTCTGGGGTCTCGTTGGCCTCCGTTCACCTCCCCTCGGCTTTCCCGCATGGATAGCAGCCATCCGTCCCTGGATACACGTCAGGCCGCCAGTGCCCAGGCGAGGCAACAGATGACCATGCGGAATTACTCTCCCATAGGTGCCGAGGTTCGGAACAGTGTCTCTTCTCGTTTGTTCGTAAGAGAGCACCACCCAGAGAGGGCAACCATTCGGCTTGCCCTCTCTGGGGATTGGTAAAGAACCGATTTGAAGAGCTTCAGGCGTTTAGCTTGCGATGAGTTAGCCCTTCCGCCCCTGCTCCACCAGCTCACGGAATTTCTTCACGTTGTCCGCGCCGAACGCATCCGCCACCCGCTTGTAGGCCGGGTCCATCTTGGCACGGAAAGGCGCCAGATCCGGCTGGGTGACGGCTATCCCGAGATCCTGCATCTTCTTGATCAGGCCCGTTTCCTCGTCGCCGATCAGCTTGCGCATGAGGTCGCCCGCGACGGTCCCTTCCTCCCGGAAGATCGTCTGCTGCTCGGGGCTCAGTTTTTTCCATGTGATCGCGCTGACCGTGAGGATCATGTTGTTATAGATGTGTCGCGTGACCGCGAGGTGCTTCTGGACCTCGTAGAACTTCATGTAGTAGATAACCGAGATGGGATTCTCTTCGGCGTCCACCACCTTCTGGGCCAATGCCAGGTAGAGTTCCGGGAACGCGATGGCCTGCACCACCCCGCCCAGCGCCTCCATGGACGCCTGAATCTGGAGCTCGGGAGGCGTGCGGACCTTCAGGCCCTTCACGTCGTCGGGCGCGTTGATCGGGCGCACACTGTTCGTCAGGTTGCGGAACCCGTATTCCCAATTGCGCAACGTGATGAACCCTTGCTTCTCCGCCAGGGGCGCGAGCCAGGCCATGGCCGGGCCATCCAGGACACGAAACACGTGGGCGGGACTGTCCCAGATGAAAGGCAACACGCAGGCCCCAAACGCCTTCTCGAAATTCTGAAGCTGGCCCTGGGTCGGCAGCCCCATGTCGATGGTGCCCAGCTTGATTTGCTGGCACTGCTCGGGCGGACCCCCGAGTTGGTTGTTGGGGAAGATGTTGATCTTGATGGCGCCGTTCGTGCGGGCTTCCACCTTCGCTGCGAACTGCTTGGCCGCAATGTTGGAGGGATGGTCCTCTGCCCCAAAGTGGGCGAAGCGGAGTGTGAGCGGGGCCGCGGCCGCCCGCGTCACGTAGGGCGCCCCCAGGGTGAGTCCGGCTACGCCTATGCTGCTCTTGAGAAATGTCCTGCGGTTCATGTACGCCTCCTTTGTGATGATCGGACCGCCGTTGCCCGCCCGGGTCGTGTCCTCGGCCCGGGCATCCCGGTACCCCAGCGTCACCATGCTGCCGGCGTGCGCCGGCGGGACATCCGTCGCGGCTTGGCGCGCTGTCACCTACCCGCGAAAACCGAAATAGTGAGGCAGGAAAAGCGTAAACCATGGCACGAAGGCCACGATAAGCAGGCCGATAATAATCACGATCAAGTAGGGCACCATGGCCCGTGAGGCGTTCTCGATATCGGCCTGCATGATGGCGCAGCAGACGTAGAATCCCACGCCGGCCAACGGCATGAAGCCGCCGATCCCCATGGAAATGATCAGCACCAGAGCATAGTGCAGTTCGCTTATACCAACCTTCGCGGCAATGGGAAGCAGGAGGGGCGCGAGAACGTTGAGCGAGGGGAGTCCCTCGAGAAGCACACCGGCCACAACCAGGAGCACGATTGACGCGACCATGAAAATACTCGTGCTGTGCTGAATGCCGTGCAGGAGCGCCACGAGACGCTGGGGCACGTAGGCCACCGTGAACGACCACGAGAAGCCTGCGGAAGCGGCGAAGATGAAGAGCAACACGCCCGTGAGAGTCCCGGTGTCGAGCACGGTGCCCACGAAGGTCTGCCAGTCCATCGCGCGGTAGAAGATGATGGCCAGCACGAGGCCGTAGATGACGGCGAAGGTCGCCACCTCTGTCGGAGTGGCGATCCCGGCCAGGATGCCCACCAGGAGCATCACCGGCATGAAGAGGGCCGGCAGCGCGATGAGCGCCGCCCGAAGCATCGATCGGACGGGCACCCGCGGCGTGCGTTGCGTCCCCGCCCGGCGGGCCCGGAAATAGATGAGCACCATGAGACAGGCAGCCATCACCGCCGCGGGAATAAAGCCCCCGATGAAAAGCCCGGCCATCGACAACTGGGTGATCGATCCCACAATCAGCATGGCGATGCTGGGGGGCACCGTTTCTCCCATGATGGCCGAGGCGGCCAGCACGGCCGCCCCCTCGCCCGCGCCGTGCCTTTCGCTCAGTTCATCCCGCATCACGGTCCCGACGGCCGCCACGTCCGCGGGCTTGGAGCCGGACAGGCCGGAGACGATGTACATGCTGACCACCGAGACCTGCAGCAGGCCGCCCCGCAGGTGGCCCACGACCGTCCCGACAAACCGGACCAATCGTACGCTGATGCCCCCCCGCTCCATGATCAGCCCGGCGAAGATGAAGAAGGGAACCGCCAAGAGAATGTAGTTCCCGGTGCCGTTCACCATGCTCTGCGGAAGCGACACGAGAGAGGGGGCATTGGTCACCCACAGATAGCCCGCCGTGGCCAGTAAGAGGACGAATCCCACGGGGACGCCGGCGAGGATCGCAACAAAGAAGAGAACCACGGTAGCGGTGATGGCATTGTCGCCGGTGAACCACGCCAGCCAACCGTCGCGGGTCGCCGCGGCCGCCGTCATCAGCACGGCGAAGACGCCCCCCACCACCCAGGCTCGCCGTCCGTGTTCGCGGCGAAGATGGTTGACCGCATAATAGGCGATCAGTGCCAATCCCACGGTCAGCGGGATGGCAATCGTGGCAGCCGGGATCTGGAAGATCGGGGTGCGTTCGTTCCAGCTCGACTCGATGAATTCGAAGGAGGCGACCCCCGTGACCACGGCCATGAAGAGCGCCAGAATGTCGGCGAGGCAGAAACAGGTACGCCGCATTCCCGCCGGGCAGCGGTTGAGGAGCACGCGGACGAAGGCATGCTCACGGCGTCGGTAGGCGACCGCGCCACCGATGAACGCGATGATCGACAGGACGAACCGCGCCACCTCGTCCGCCCACAGGAAGGACGTGCTGAAGAAGATGCGCGCCAGCACGTTGGCAAGCACGATTCCAAGCTCGGTCAGGATGGCAATCACAAGAATGCTGTCCGCGCAGGTGTCGATCATGCGATGGGCGAGACCGGGCCGCGCCTGCGCGGCCTCTGGCGCAGCGGGCGATTGCCGGTGCTACAACGGCAGTGGCATGGGAGTCGTGAACACTCATGGATCCGCGGCGCCTCCTCTTCTCTCATCGGATGACAATTCCGCGACGTGGGGGAAATCCCGTCAAACCGGGACCCCCACGTCGCGGCCATCATACCTCTACTTGAGCAGTCCGTGCTTCTTCATCAGTGCCAGGTAGTCCTCGCGCGGCGGGGCGAAAATGTCGATCCCCTTGAAACCCGTAGGAGTGCTTCCGCCGTGAGGAACATTCGGCGGATGAACGCACACGTCGCCGGCCTTCATCGTGAACTTCTCGCCGCCGCAGACGTGCTCCTCGCCGCCTTCCAGGATCACCAGGATCTGCTCCGCCGGATGGCTGTGAATCGGAAATGTGGCCCCCGGCGGCTGCTCGATGAAGCTACAAAGAATGTTCTGCCCAGCGATGAACCGGGTCCCCACCTTGTCCGTCAGCGGGACCAGGGGGACATCCGCGATGCGGTAATAGTACTTCGGCTTCTTCTCTGCCATGTCTACCTCCTTTGCGGGATGCCTATTGACACCAGAACGCCCTGAGCTTCTTGTGGAGTTCGGGCTGCACGATGACCTGGTCGCGTCCCGCGGGCAACCAGACTCCTGCCGTCGCCTACCCCCGTTTCTTGCTCCCCGGGGTGGGGCGGCGGTCATCCCGACTCGACCATTCCGTCTCCGCCGGGTTCCGCCGTGAGACGCCGGCTCACCTCCGCGGCGCACCGCGTCACAGCCTTGATCTCCGCCGTAATTCCTCGCTCCTCGTCGATGTACGCGGGGAAGGCGACGCTGAGGGCGGCGATCGTCTCTCGTTCCCCGCTCCGGATCGGAGCCGCGACGCAAATGATCCCCCTGGTGATCTCCTCGCGGTCCAGTGCATACCCGCGCCGTCGCACCAGCGTAAGCTCCTTCTCCAGCGCGGCGGGCCGCGTGATGGTATGCGGCGTGTAGGTCTCCAGCCCGCCTGCCAGGATCCTGCGCCTCTCCGCCGGCTCCATCCCGGCAAGCAGGATCTTCCCCATGCCCGTGCAGTGGAGCGGGAAGTGCTTGCCGATCTCGGAGTAGAGCTTGATCTCAAAGGCTCTGGGGGATTCGACCTTGTCCAGATAGACCCCGACGTCCCCGCTCAGCACCCCGAGGTTGCAGGTGTGCTTGGTTTCGGCCTGCAGGTTGAGAAGGTACGGGCGGACATAGCCCTTGAGATCGAAACTGGACGTGACCGCCGATCCGAGAAAGGCCAGCTTGAGATCGCCGAAGTAGCGTCCGGCGTCGGCGTCAAACCGAAGGTATCCCATCTGGGCGAGGGACTTCAGCACGCGATGGGCGGTGGCTTTGGGGAGCTGCGTCTTGGCCACCACCTCGGAGTAGGCCAGACCCCGCCCCTGGTGGGAAACCACCGTCTCCAGAATCCGGAAGACTTTGGCGACGCTGCTCATCCGGAAGTTTGCTCCAACCCCAGCGAGCGGAATTTCAGGTTGCGGCGTTGGGAAAGTTCCACATGTGAAACTTGGTTCACATAACGGAGAATTTCTATTCCTCCCGCGCCCGAATGTCAAGCCCCTCTTTTGTCTGAACCGCGGCGATATGCCCCGTCGGTGGCGGAGTGGCGCAATTGCGGATTGACATGTATATGAGTGTGAGATAGTCTCAAACCTATATGTTTCATTGTATGAAACCACAGAGATGCCCATGGAGCCCACCCGCCTGCAGACCCATCAGTCCCTCGAGCGCGGCCTTCGGGTCATCGAGGCGACCGCCGCCATCGGCGGCTCCGCGACCCTTTCCGAGATCGCCCGCAAGACCGCCCTGCCCCGCAGCACTGCCCACCACATCCTGCGCGCCCTCGTTGAGCTTGGCTATTTCGTCCAGGACGGAGACGCCCGTCCGTACCGGCTGGGACCCAAGCTGTATCGTCTCACCGGACACACCTGGAGCCGGGAGCAGCTCGCCGAGATCGCCATGCCGCTCTTGGACGAGCTGAGCCAGCGTACGGGCGAGGGCACCAGCCTCGCGATCCTGCGCGACGGCATCGTGACCGTGGTGGCCAAGCGGGAATCGGAAGGCCCGGTGCGGGTCGTCCAAGAGGTCGGGGCCAGACGCCCGATCTATTGCACCGCCGTCGGCAAGGCCCTGGCCGCATGGCTGCCCGAGCCGGAGCTCGACGGTATCATCGCCCGCACTGTTCTCGAACGGAAGACGGCCAGGACCATCACCGACCTCGCCGCCTTCCGACAGGAGCTGGGGCGCATCCGCGCGACCGGCTTTGCCGTCGACAACGAGGAGCACGTCGAGGGCATCCGCTGCATCGCCACCCCGATCCGCGACCAATCCGGAGAGGTGCGCGCCTCGCTCTGCGTCGTCGGGCCGACCAGCCGCATGCCCCAGCGGCGGCTGGCGGAGATCCGTCACATTTTGGCTGCGGTGGCCGCCGAGTTATCGGCGCGGCTGGGACACGCGGCGGCGGAGGGAGGAAGCAGCCTCCTGACGGGTGGTGCCGTCCCCATCAACGGCCATGCGGACAGCCGGCGAAGCCGCAAGGAGAAAGGAGGAGGGACGACCGGACGTGTCTAAGAAGTTGCGCGAGATTGGCTTGACAGACTGAAACCGAAAAGGGTATCTGTCGGACCGTTCGGAAGGATGGGCGCAGGTCGCGCCCTCGCCTGGAAATCATATCCCAACGGAACAGGAGGTGTCTCATGGCACGAGGGAGTCGCAGGTGGATCGTCGGGGCGCTGGTCATCGGGCTTGCCGTCGTCTTCCTGGCCGGCCCGGCGGCGGCGGGGGAAACCATCAAGATCCGGTTCCAGACCTGGCACTGGGGCGAGAAGCCCTGGGTCAACGCGCTTGATGCATTCAAGGACGACTTCAACAAGGCGAACCCCGGCATCGAGGTTGTCCGCGACGAGAGCCGGTACGCCGACAAGGAAACCGTCTATACGGCCACGTCGCAGGCCAAGGCGGCGGCCGATATCGCGCACTTCCAGCATCGGCCCATCCCCATGTTCGCGGAGCGCGGCTACCTCATGCCCCTCGACTCCTTCATCGCGAAGGAAGGCGGCCAGAAGTTTCTCGCTCTCTACGATCAGGCCGCCCTCGAGGTCTGCAAGTACAAGGGCAAGATCTACTGCCTCCCTGATTTCGTGAACCCCATGGGGATGCTCATCAACATGAAGCTCTACAAGGAGGTCGGCCTGGATCCCGCCAAGCCACCGGCGAACTGGGATCAGCTTGTGGAATACGCCAAGAAGCTGACGACCGGCTCCCGGTATGGCATCGGCCTGATCGGCGCCCGCCAGGAGGGGCTCTTCATGCGCCTCAACCCGTTCATCTGGGGCGCGGGCGGAGAGTTTCTCACGCCGGACGGCAAGCACTCGGCCATGGATACTCCGGAATTCCTTGCGGGCTTCAAGTTCTATGTCGAGCTGTTCACCAAATATAAGGTGGTCCCGCCGGGGGTGATCGAGCAGGGCGCGCAGGAGGTTCGGACTCAGGTTGCATTCGAGAAGGTCGCCATGAACGTCTCGGTGCCTCAGGCCTGGAAGATCGTGCAGGCCATCAATCCCAACATGAAGGTGCTCGAGACGCTCACGGCGGCACCGGTCCCGGTGGGCCCGAAGAAGAAGGCGACCGCGGCCGAGTACGGCATGCGCGTCATCAGCGCCTTCACCAAGCACCCCGACGCAGCCTGGAAGGTCTACAAGTCCTGGTACAGCCACGACATTCAGTTGCGGAACTTCCAGATTGCCGCGGTTTTGTCCGCCCGCCTCGACGTCAAGAACGGGCCCGAGATGCAGAACGACAAATTTGCCAGGGTCTATTCGGCCCAGGCCCAATTCGCGAAGCTCGAGCCGCGCATCCCCGAGTGGCCAAAGATCGGCGACGCCGTGATCACGGCAACCCAAGAGGCGTTCTCGGGCATGAAGACTCCCGAGCAGGCCTTGAAGGATGCCCACACGGCGGCCAACCGGATCCTCAGCGGTCAGTAGGCGAGCCATTCCCTGTTGACTCCGAACGAGCCAGGGGGAATAATCCCTCCCCCTGGCTCGTTGTCTGATTGTGGGAGCGAATGATGCGCTCAGGCCATGCCTGGCACGATCGCCACCTCGGATACCTATTTGTCTTGCCCGCCACGCTGATGCTGGTGGCGGTGCTGATCTTTCCCGCCTTCATCACGCTGAAGGCGAGCCTCACTCCCGAGGGGGGCAGCGGCTGGAACGTCACCCTGACTCATTACCAGAGGGCTTTCCGCGACCCGGTGCTACTGCAGACCTTCAAGAACACCGTTGCCTTCGTCGCCTGGAGTCTGGCCGGTCATTTCGTCCTGGGTCTCGGCCTGGCGCTCGCGCTGAACCAGGCGCTCCCCGGCCAGACGCTCTTCCGGCTGGTGGCCCTCATCCCCTGGACCATCCCCGATGTCGTCGCCGGCATCTTCTTTCGCTGGGTCCTGAACCCCATCCACGGCGCGATGAATCCGCTGATTCGCATGGTTTTCCCGAGTTTTCCCGCCGAGTTCCAGTGGCTTTCCAACCCGACCCTCGCCTTCCCGTCCGTGATCATCGCCAACGTCTGGCGCGGCTACCCCTTGGTGATGGTGATGCTCCTGGCGGGCCTCATGGCCATTCCGCGCGAGCTGTACGAGGCGGCCGCCGTGGACGGGGCGGGGAGGCTGAGGCGCTTCTTTCACATCACGCTGCCCGGCCTCAGCACCATCATCATCATCGCCCTGGCCCTGGACATGGTGTGGGAGTTCCGTCGGTTCGCCCTGGTCGTCGCCATGACCGGCGGCGGTCCGGGCACCCTGACCGAGGTCCTCTCCACCTTGGTCTACAAGACCTACTTCCAGTTCTTTACCTTCGAGTACGCCTCGGCCATGGCCATCCTGATGAGCGCGGTGCTCTTCGTCCTGAGTCTGCCCTACATCATCCTCGTGGGGAGGGAGCGATGAGCAGCAGCCTGTCGTCGGAGCGGCGAGAGCGGCGCGTGGATGCGGTCATGTCCTACAGCCTCCTCGTCCTGGCCGCCGCCTTCGCGATCTTTCCCTTCATCTTCATGTTTTCCACCTCTCTCAAGAGCGAGTCGGAATCGTTGAGCCTTCCCGTATCCTGGATCCCGAAGCATTTCACGCTCCAGGCCTACAGCGAGATGTGGACGCTGAAGCCCTTCGGGGTGTACTTCTGGAACAGCATCGTGGTCTCGGGCGTCACCGCTGTCCTCTCGACGGTGGTGGGCACCCTGGCCGGATACGGCTTTTCCCGCTTCCAGTTCCGTGGCCGGACCAGCCTGCTCGCGTTCTTCCTTGCAACCCAGATGATCTCCGGCGTCCTGGTCATCGGTCCGTACTTCCAGATCCTGGCGGCACTCGATCTCTACAACACGCTCACCGGGCTGATCATCGCCTATGTGACGATCTGCTTGCCGTTCGCCGCGTGGATGTCCAAGGGCTATTTCGATTCCGTTCCCAAAGAGCTGGACGAGGCCGGTCTCGTGGATGGCGCCTCGCGGCTCCAGATCTTTGTCCGGATCATCTGCCCGATCGCGGTGCCGGGCACCATCTCGACACTGCTCTTCGCGTTCTTGCTGGCCTGGCAGGACCTGCTCTGGGCCCTGTGCCTCGTCTCGATCGACGAGAAGCGAACCGTCACACTGGGTGTCGCCTATCTGGTCGGCGAGTTCGTGATCCAGTGGCCCATGCTCACCGCCGCCTCTCTCATCGGCAGCCTCCCCACGATTCTGCTCTACCTCTTCTTGCAGCGTTACTACGTGGAAGGCCTGGCGCGGGGCGCGGTGAAAGGCTGAAAGAAATGGAGAACACAATGCGACGCGCGGACAAGGAGATCACGGACGGGAAACTCATTTCACAGATCATCGAACGGTGCCAGGTCTGCAGATTGGGATTGGCCAAGGGGGACACCCCGTATCTGCTCCCCGTTTCCTTCGGGTACGATGGCAGGGCGATCTATTTCCACACGGCGCGGGAGGGCAGGAAGATCGAGTTTATGACCGCGAATCCGACGGTCTGCTTCGAATTCGAGCACGACGTCCGGCTGGTCCCCCATGACAGCAGCCCGTGCAAGTGGACCTTCTCCTTCCAGAGCGTGATCGGATACGGCACGGTCCGGGAGCTGACGGATGCCGACGAGCGCATCGCCGGGCTCGCCCAGATCATGAAGCACTACTCGGGACGGGAGTGGGCGATGGGTGGGGAGAATCTCGAGGCCATCCGGGTCTGGAAGATCTCGATCGAGAGCCTCACCGGCAAGCAATCCAAGGATAAGAGCTGTCTCCTGACTCGCCGCGGCGCTCCGGCCGACATCGGTGGCGGCGTCGGGAGTCAGATCTTGCCGATGAAGTGGGTGCCGGCGCGGCCGTCCATTGCGTCGGCGAGGCGCGCGGGGCTGGTGATCAGGCCTCGCTTGCCGCCCGCCTTCAGGAAATTCACGATCGCCTCGACCTTGGGCCCCATGCTGCCCTTGGCGAAGTGCCCCTCTGCTTGCAGCCCCTCGATCTCCTCCAGCGTCACGGCTCCCAGCGCCTTCTGCTCCGGCTTGCCGTAATGGACGTACACCTGGGGCACGTCGGTCAAGATGATCAGGAGCTCCGCCCCGATCTCCGCCGCCAGGACCGACGAGGTGAGGTCCTTGTCGATGACCGCCTCGACCCCCTCGTAGTCGTTGTCCGCCTGCCGGCGCACGATAGGGATTCCGCCGCCGCCGCAGGCGACCACGATGTGCCCGGCGCGGGCCGAGTCGCGGATCATCAGCCGCTGCACGACACGCGTGGGCCGAGGCGAAGCCACCAGACGCCGCCAGCCGCGGCCGGCGTCTTCGAGAATCTTCCAGCCCAGGCGGTCGCGGCGCTCCTCGGCCTGCTCCCGGGTGAGGAATGGCCCGATCGGCTTGGAGGGATTCTGGAAGGCCGGGTCGTCTCGTTCGACGAGGACCTGCGTGATCATCGTGACCACGTACCGCTTGATCTGGCGGCGTCGGAGATGATTGAGAAGGGCCTGCTGCAGGACGTAGCCCAGGAAACCCTCGGTGTTGGCCACCAGCACGTCCAGCGGCATGGAGGGGACATTGTCCTGCGTCAGCTCGTTCTGCAAGAGGAGGTTGCCCACCTGGGGGCCGTTGCCGTGGGTGACCACCAGGTTGTAGTCGCGTTCGATCAGCGTCATGAGCGAGGCGCAGATCCCCACGGCGTTCTTCTCGTGGTCGTGGATGTCCCCCTGCTCACCCCGCTGGATGAAGGCGTGTCCGCCCATGGCCACCAGGACGATGGGCCGGCCGTTCGTCTCGCTCATGGGCACCACCCCCATTCCGCTCAGGCGGCTCAAAACGGTCCAGATGAAGGCGGAATCGCGCAGAACGGGGCACCCACCGCAGGTGGTCCAGGCGTACTCCAGGTACGCCGCAGCGAGCGTTCGAGCGTTCCAACGCAGCGATTGGCCATTGTTCAGCTGTCTGCTACGGGTTCACCCAACTGCGGCCGTCGCCCTGGATGAACCGATCGGCCTCCGTCGGCCCCCAACTGCCTGCCGGATAGTAGGCCAGCCCCTCCCGCCCGGCCTCCTGCCAGGCCTGGAGGATGGGGTTGACAAGACCCCACGCCGTCTCCACCTCGTCCCGCCGGATGAACAGCGTCGAGTCGCCGAGCATGCAGTCGAGGAGCAGCCGCTCGTACGCCTCGGCCGGGTCCACCCCGAACGTATCGCGGTACACGAAGCCCAGGTGCGCGGGCACCAGGCTGATGCGCGGCCCGGGGGGCTTCAGCCCCACGCGGAGCGAGATGCCCTCGTCGGGCTGGATGCGCAGCGTGAGCTGGTTCGGCTCGATCTCGTCCCCCGGTCGATGCCCCGGGTGCGGCGCGTGCTCGAACAGCCGCAGCGGGGGGCGCCGGTACTGGATCGTCACCTCGGTCACCTGCTTCGGGAGCGCCTTCCCGGTCCGGAGATAGAAGGGCACGCCCGCCCAGCGCCAGTTGTCCACCTCCAGCCGGACGGCGGCGTAGGTCTCGGTGGTGGTGTCCTCGGCCACGCGCGGCTCGTCCGCATAGGCGGGGACGCGTGCGCCCCTGAGCGAGCCCCGCACGTACTGTCCCCGCACCGTCACCTCCCCGACGCGAGCGGCGGCGGGCGGGCGGATGGCCCGGAGGACCTTCACCTTCTCGTCGCGGACGGCTTCCGCGTCGAATGTGGCGGGCGGCTCCATGGCGACCAGGGACAGAAGCTGCAGCATGTGGTTCTGGACCATGTCCCGCACGGCGCCCGCGGCGTCATAATATCCGCCGCGGCCTTCGACTCCGATGTGCTCGCCGACCAGGAGCTGCACGTGATCCACGTACCGGCGGTTCCAGAGGGGCTCGAAGATGCTGTTGCCGAAGCGGAAGGTGAGGATGTTCTGGACCGTCTCCTTCCCCAGGTAGTGGTCGATCCGATAGACCTGCGTCTCGTGGAAGGTCTTGTGGATCTCCGCGTTCAGCGCGACCGCCGTGGCCAGGTCGTGGCCGAAAGGCTTCTCGATGATCACGCGGCTCCAGCACGGCCAGTCGGTGCCGGACAGCTCCGGCCACGGCGCGCTGACGAGGCCCGCCGCCCCGAGCTGTCCGACCACGGTCGTGTAGCTGGTCGGCGGCGTGGCCAGATAGTACATGCGGTTTCCGCACGTCCCGTACCGGGCCTCGACCTCGGCGAGTTGCTTGCCAAGCGCCGCGTATCCCGCCGGGTCTTCGAAGGCGGCCGACACATAATAGATCCCGCGCGCCAGCCGCTCCCAGATCTCCGGCTGCACGGGGCGGAAGCGCGAGAACTCGTCGACCGCCACGCGTATCTCTTCCCGGAAGGCCTCGTGGCTCTTCTCCCGCCGCGCGAAACCGATCACCGCGAACCGCTCCGGCAGGAGGTTGTCGTGCGCCAAGGCGTAGAGCGCGGGAAACAGCTTGCGCCGCGTCAGGTCTCCCGAGGCGCCGAAGATCACCAGGCTGAAGGCTTGGGGCACTTGATACGGGGAGGGGGGAGCGCTGATCTCGGGGACCACGGCAGGCGTCGTCATGCCTCCTCTTCCTCCTTCTGATCGATCGCGTGACCGCCGGCTCCTCGCCATGCAACCGCCGGCGATCGGTCGAAAGGAATGGCCCCCGGCAGGAGCCCTCGACCCATTCTCACCCAGGACCAGGGATTTGGCAAGACATGCAGGCCAGTTC
>CAVSHW010000053.1:0-43786 GCA_963727695.1 uncultured Methylomirabilota bacterium
TTCCCGGCCGGCCAGATACCCGCTGGACCAAGCCCACTGGAAGTTATAGCCGCCCAGGTCGCCATGGATGTCGAGCATCTCGCCGGCGAAGTGCAGCCCGGGCACGAGCCGGGACTCGAGCGTCCGCGCGTCTACCTCGCCGGTCTCGATCCCACCGATGGTCACCTCGGCGAATTCGAACGAGCGCGGACCGCTGACCGGGATCGGCCAAGCGGTGAGCGTCTGGGCCAGCCGCCACCGCATGCCCTTGGGAATCTGCTCCACCCGCTGGTCGGCCGGGAACCCAAACCGGGCCAGGAACGGACCTACGAGCTTGCTCGACAGCAACCCGGCGAAGCTCTCGGCCAGCGAGCGGTGCGGGTTATGCGCCCAGCGTCCCTGGAGCAGTTCGCTGACCTGTTCGGTGCTGGACGCCGGGAAGAGGCTGACCTCCAGGTCGAGCGGGCCGCGCTCCAAAAGCGGCACCAATTGCGCGCTAAGGTTGAGGATGGTGAAGCCGGAGACTCCGTAGGGCGTGAAGAGCAGGTCGTCGGTGTCGGCGATCGTGCGGCGCGAGCTCAGCACCGCACGAACCCGGGCGAAGACCTTGACGCCCTGCATCTGTCGAACGTGCTCGTCGGGGCTTTCCAGCGGCACCAGTCCGGGGTGGAGCCTTGTGACGGTGTGCCCTAGGCGAGCCGCCAGCTCCAGGCCGCTCCGGTCCGCGCCCAGCTTCGGGACGCTGCAGCCCCCACTGGCGAGGACCACGCGGTCGGCCTCCCAGCGGGTCCCGTCCTGGGTGGTGACGCGGAATCGCTCGGCCGGCTGGAGGTCCACGGCCTTGGCCTGGCACGCCACGCGCACGCCCAGCACCCGCAGCCGATCCTGGAGCACATCAATAACCGATTGGGCCTGGTCCGAGAGCGGGAAGAGCCGACCGCGCTTCTCCTCTCGCGTCGCGATCCCCAGATCCGCGAAGAATTGCAGGGTCCGCTGGAGGGGGAAGGCTGCCAGCGCGGGCCGGACAAAGCCCGGATGCCGGCCATGGTAGTGACCCGGCTGGTCCGCCTCGACGTTGGTGAGGTTGCAGCGCCCGTTGCCCGAGACCAGGATCTTCTTTCCTGGCTGCCGGTTGCCCTCCAGCAGCGCCACGGCGCCCCCCCGCTCGGCCGCCCCGATCGCGGCCAGCATCCCCGCGGCGCCCCCGCCGATGACCAGACACTGGAACCTCTGCATGGCCGATCCAGGAGAGAATGTTAAGCGCCCGGAAGACTCCGAGGGCGCGGGAGGACCGCGGATCGCGGCCCGCCCGGCATCGTTGCCTCGTCCTCGCATCGACTTAGACCCTACCATCGCTGCCGCCGGAGTCAAGCCCGAACCGAGCCGAGGTGCCGCGGGGCTATGCGCGGACGAAAGGGCAGAGGGGAGCGTGCGCTGCCGCACGGGCTACTTAGACGTGTGGGGGGGCCAGGAGCCTGATTGCCGCGAATGCCCGTTTTTCCTTGCATTGATCGGACCGTTTCATATATCTATATCGGTTACCTTCACGAAGAGAAAAGGCGGATCAAGCCGGCGATGAGCTCGTTCCAGGACTTCATCCAGTTCGTGTTCGCGGGCCTGACCAGCGGGGCCATCTATGCCATGGTGGCCGTCGGGTTCGGCGTTGTCCACAACACCATGGGGATCGTCAACTTCACCCAGGTGGACTTCGTCTCCCTGGGCGGGATGTTCCTCTTCGGTGCGCTTGCCACCGCCCATCTGCCCATGACCGTGGCGCTTCCGTTGGCTGTGGCGGGCGTCGCCCTGACAGGGGCGCTGGTGGAGTTCCTGGGGCTGCGGCCGTCGCGCTCACGAAACCACCTCGTCCTGATCTTTCTCACCATCGGCCTGTCCATCGTCCTGCGCGGCGTCATGACGAAGGTCTGGGGGAAAAACTCGCTGGCCGTGCCCCCGCTTCGCGGAGAGACGCCCCTCACGGTTTTGGGAGCCACCATCATGCCCCAGGCCGTCTGGATCCTCTTGTTCGCCACCCTGGCCATCGTTCTCATGGTGCTGTTTTTCCGGAAGACCGCCGCGGGACTGGCCATGCGGGCGGTGGCCTCGAACCCCACTGCCGCGGCCGTGGTGGGTCTCAAGGTCCGGCGGGTCCGGACGGCGAGCTTTGCCCTGGCCGGCGCGCTGGGGGGGCTGGCCGGGGTCCTGATCACGCCCATCACGACGCTTCGGTACGACGTCGGCGTGCTGCTTGGCCTCAAGGGATTCTCCGCGGCCATCCTTGGGGGGTTCGGCTCTTTCCCGGGGGCGATCGTGGGGGGCATCTCGCTGGGGCTCCTGGAGTCGCTCGGGGCGGGGTATGTGAGCAGCGCATGGAAGGACACCATCGCCTTCCTCGTGCTCCTTCTGGTGCTTTTTGTCAGGCCGCAGGGCCTGATGGGAAAGGCGGCCGGGTCGTGACGCACAGGGTTCTGATGGGGAACGAGGCCATCGGCCGGGGCATCGTGGAGTGCGGCTGCTCCGTGGCCGCCTCCTACCCCGGCACGCCCGCCTCGGAGATCCTGGAGTCGGTCGTGGCCTTCTGCAGGGAAATGGGCTCCCGGATGCATATCGAGTGGTCGGTGAACGAGAAGGTCGCCTACGAGGTGGCCCTGGCCGCCAGCTACACGGGGAAGCGGGCCGCCGTGGCGATGAAGCAGGTGGGGCTGAACGTGGCCTCCGACCCGTTCATGCGCTCGGCCTACCTGGGAGTCAAGGGAGGGTTCCTTCTCGTCTCGGCCGACGACCCGGGGCCCCACAGCTCCCAGACCGAGCAGGACAGCCGCTTCTTCGCCATGTTTGCCAAGATCCCGGTCCTCGACCCGTCAAGCCCCCGCGAGGCCAAGGAGATGGTCCGGCTGGCCTTCGAGCTGTCGGAGGAGTACGAGATCCCGGTCATGCTCCGGCCGACGACGCGGGTCTGCCACGCCCGGCAAGCCGTCCCCCTCCTGGATCCGGAGCGGATCGCACGGACGGCCCGGTTCGAGAAGGACCCGAAGCGCTGGGGCGCCACGCCGCGGTTTGTGACGGACCTCCACCGGGGACTGACGGAAAAGCTCGTGCGCATCAGCGCCGATCCGCGACTCGTCCCCGCGTTCTTCCCGGGGGACGATACGATCGCACGGACCGCGATCGTCGGCTCGGGGGTGGCCTTTGCCCACACCCTGGACGTTCTGGATGAAATGGAGCTTTCAGGGAAGGTCGATTGCTACCAGGTGAAGGCGCCGTATCCTCTGCCCACAGAATTCGTCGAGAGAATCAATTCCGGGTACGACCGGATTGTCGTGATCGAGGAAACCTATCCGGTGATCGAGATGCAACTGGCCAACCGACGAATCGTCGGCAGGGGATCGAAGCTCGTCCCGAACGAGGGGGAGCTCACGCCCGAGGTCATCCGCGGCGTCTTGGTGAAGTTTCTCGATCTTGCGCCGGCGCCCGCCCGCGGCGGGCATCGCCGGCGCCCGGGTCCCGCCCGACGCTCTGCGCCGGCTGCGGGCACCGCGCGGCCTATTACGCCATCAGCCAGACCTTCCCCCGGGGGATCTTCCCCGGCGATATCGGCTGCTACACGCTGGGCATCAATCTGGGGGCGGTGGACACCGTCCACTGCATGGGGGCGGGGATCAGCCAGGCGGCGGGCTTCTATCACGCCTACGCCCAGGACGGGGCGGAGCTTCCCACGGTGGTGGCCACCATCGGCGACTCCACCTTCTTCCACTCGGGCATCCCGGCGCTGGTGAACGCCGTCTCCCAGAACGCGCGGATCATCGTGGTCATCCTCGATAACGCCACCACGGCCATGACCGGACACCAGCCGACGCCGCAGCTCGGGACCACCGCGTCGGGGGAGCAGGGCCGGCCGGTCTTCATCCGCGACATCGTTCGGGCGTCGGGCGTCTCCTTTCTCCGGGAGGTGGACGCCTACGACGTCCAGGCCATGACCGGGATTCTCCGGGAAGCCGACCGGTACTGCCGGGGTGGCGACGGAGGCGTCGCGGTCGTCATCGCCTCCTCGCCCTGCGTGCTTGCTGCGAAGGCCGGCGCACCCCAGGCGGTCCAAGCCGTCCGGATCAGTGAGGAGTGCACCGGCTGCCGGGAGTGCCTCGACATGTTCGAGTGTCCGGCAATCGTATGGGACGAGGGGGCGGGACGAGCAGGCATCAGCCAGGGGGCGTGTAACCGTTGCGGTGTGTGCGTCTCCGCCTGTCCCACGCAGGCCATCGTGATGGACTAACAGGCTGCTGAAAAAGGCCCATCTGCTGTGTCCATCCCCCCCCCCGTCCCCTCCCCCCCCCCTCTCTGGACCTTTTTGAGCAGCCTGGGTGAAAGCGAGTTATTCAGCAGCCTGTTAGGGGGAATCCGCGTGAGGCAGCGAATCATCGTCAGCGGCCGGGGAGGGCAGGGGGTGCTCACCCTGACGCGGGTCCTGGCGGAGGCGGCCATGGCCGCAGGTCACGAGGTCATCACCACGGAGACCCACGGGATGGCCCAGCGGGGCGGCGCGGTCCTCTCCACGATCAAGGTCGGACCGTTCCATGGCCCGCTGATCGCTCCGGGAGAGGCCGAGGTGGGGCTCTTTCTCCACGCCGACAATCTGCCGGTGCACGGCCACTATCTGCGGCCCGGCGCTGCCGCCATCGTCAACGCCGTGAGCTTTGCCGGGCACGACTTCGTGGATGCGGATCGCCTGGCGGCCCTGGCGGGCGAATCCCGCGCCGCCAACCTGGCCCTGCTGGGCTACGCCGCCGGCAAGGGGGTCCTCTTCGCCGGGGCCGACCTCTTCGAGCAGACCATCCGGAAGACCACCCCGGCGAAATATCTGGAGCGCAACCTGGCGGCCTTTCGGGCCGGCATCGAGGCGGCGAGATGAACGGCCGGGCCGCCGCCGCGTTTGCCGCGCGCCACCGGACCGGCCTCACGGTCCTGGGGGTCTCCCTCGCCCTGACGCTGGTGCCGCATCTGCTCGCCAACCCCTGGAAGCTGGGAATCCTGAATCTCGTCGCCCCCTATGCCATCGTCGTCCTGGGGCTCAACCTCTTCATCGGGTATGCCGGGCAGATCTCCCTGGGGCACGCCGCCTTTTTCGGCCTGGGGGCCTACGGCTCCGCCATTCTCACCACGGGGCACGGGGTCCCTCCCGCGGCGGCTATAATCGTCACGGCCGCGGGTGTGGCGCTCACCGCCCTGGTCATCGGCGTTCCGACGCTCCGGCTGTCCGGACACTACCTGGTCATGGCCACGCTCGGGTTCAACATCGTGGTGCACAACGTCTTCGTCCAGTGGGATCGGGTTACCGGCGGGCCCAGCGGGCTGACCGGCATCCCGCCTTTCGGGGTCCTGGGTGTTACGTTCCAGGGCGAGACGCAGCAGTTCTACCTGCTTTGGGGGGCGGCCATGGTCGCCCTCACGCTCTCGCTGAACCTGGTGCGGAGCGGCGTCGGGAGGGGCCTCGCGGCGCTGGCTGCGGACGAGATCTCCGCGGCGGCGATGGGCGTGGACGTCCATCGCGGCAAGATCGCCGTCTTCACGGTCTCGGCGGTCTTTGCCTCCGTCGGCGGAAGCCTCTTTGCCCACTACCTGGGGACGGTCACCCCGGACACCTTCGGGATCTTCGCCTCGATCGATTTCGTCATCATGGTGGTCATCGGCGGCATGGGCTCCCTGTGGGGAAGCCTGGCCGGAGCCGCCTTCGTCACCATCCTGCCCCATCTGCTGGGCCCCCTGGAGGACTTTAAGGAGATCATCCACGGCCTGATCGTCGTGGCCATCCTGCTGGTTCTCCCCCGCGGGCTTTTCGCCGAGCTCGCGACCCTGGCGAAGAGCCGGCTGGCGCAGCGGCGAGCGGCCCTGAGCCGATCGGGCTAGGGGGATCGGCGCATGGGCACGGCGGGCGACAATGGGATTCTTCTCCAGACCGCGGACCTCACGAAGCATTTCGGCGGCCTCCCGGCGCTGCACGAGGTGAGGTTCTCGGCCAGGAAAGGGGAGGTGACGGCGGTCATCGGTCCCAACGGCGCGGGGAAGACGACCTTCATCAACTGCCTGACCGGGGTGCTCACACCGGACCGGGGGTCGATGGTCTTCGACGGCCAGGAGCTGTCGGGCCTTCCCTCGCACCGGATCGCCCGGCTGGGCATCTCCCGCACCTTTCAGAACCTGCGGCTCTTCCCGGGGCTCACGGTTCTGGACAACGTGCTGTGCGGGTTGTCGGCGAAGGCCGGGGACTCGCTCATCGAGGCCTTCTTCCGGACGCCGGCCCTGCGCCATCGGGAGCGGCTGCTCCGGCTTACCGCGCTCGAGGCCCTGGACACTTTCGGTCTGGCGGATTACGCGTCGCTTCCGGCCGAGGCGCTCTCCTACGGAAACAAGAAACGGTTGGAGCTGGCGCGCGCCTTCGTCTCCCGGCCGAAGCTGGTTCTCCTGGACGAGCCGGTGGCGGGGCTCAACCCCGACGAGACCGAGCGCGTGGGAACCCTGATCCGGCAGATGCGACGATCCGGCGCCACACTAATCCTGGTGGAGCACGACATGGATCTGGTCATGTCGGTGTCCGACCACGTGGTGGTGCTGGACGGCGGCCGCCGCATCGCCGAAGGCTCCCCGGACGATGTTCGCCGCAACCCTTTGGTTCTCGAGGCCTACCTCGGGAAGATCAGCCTGACGGCATGAACGGTACGCGATCCGGCAAGACACTGCTCAGGGTCGAGGCGCTCACCCTCCACTACGGGGCTGCCCAGGCCCTCTTCGGCGTCGATCTTTGCGTGGCCGAGGGAGAGACGGTGGCCATCGTGGGGGCCAACGGCGCGGGAAAGTCGAGCCTGCTGAAGGCCATCACCGGCCTGGTCACGCCGTCGGGCGGGCGCATCCTGCTGGACGGGCGGGATGTCACGGGGAAGCCGCCCTCCCACATGGTCTCCCTGGGCGTGGCCCTCGCCCCCGAGGGGCGTGAGGTGTTCGGCGATCTCACGGTGCGGGAAAACCTCGTCCTGGGGGCCATGGCCGGCAAGCCGGACAGGGCGGAGCGTGAGCGCCGGCTGGCGGAGGTCTTCGGCCGATTCCCGAAGCTTGGCGAGCGGGCGGAGCAACCCACCGCCACCCTCTCGGGAGGCGAGCAGCAGATGGTGGCCATCGGCCGGGCCTTGATGGCGCGTCCGCGCCTGCTCCTCCTGGACGAGCCCAGCCTGGGGCTCGCCCCTTTGGTCACCGACGAGATCTTCGACATCATCCACCAGCTCTCCCGGGCGGGGACGACCATCCTCTTGGTGGAGCAGAACGCCGCTCGGGCGCTCACCGCCTCGACCACTGCCTACCTCTTGGCCAACGGCAGGATGGTTCGCACGGGGAGAAGCGACGAGCTGCTCGTGCATCCGGAGCTGCGCCGCGCCTTTCTGGGGGCCGTATCGGGGAACAACCCGGCCGGAAGCCGCCTGGGCGGCGCCGGGCTGACCAACATCAGGCTGGAGAAACCCGACATGAGCAGACTGACCTTTATGCCGCCCTTCACTTCCGAGGACGAACTTGCAGCCCACCAGCTCGCGGGGCTCCGATGGACCGTGCGACATGCCCGCGAGGGCTCGCCCTTCTACCGGACCCGGCTGGACGCCGCGGGGATCACGCCGGAGGGGATCCGCTCCCTTGACGACCTCGCGCGGCTCCCTATCACCACCGCCGACGATCTTCGGGACGACTATCCCTTCCCGCTGCGGTCGGTCCCCTTCGAGCAGATCGTGCGCATTCACTCGTCGTCGGGAACCACCGGGAAGAGGAAGATCCTCTGCTACACCCAGAAGGATCGTGGACGACTGGGCGCAGATCTTCGCCCGCTGCTACGAGATGGCCGGGGTGACCCCGCTGGACCGCGTCCAGATCGCCGTGGGATACGGGCTGTGGACGGCCGGGGTGGGCTTCCAGGCGGGGTGCGAGCGGATCGGCGCCATGGCCGTCCCCACCGGGCCGGGAAACCTCGACCTGCAGTGCGAGTTTCTGGTGGACCTCCAGTCCACGGTCTACTGCTGCACCGCCTCGATGGGGCTCCTCCTGGCCGAGGAGGTCCACAAGCGCGGTCTGGCGGAGAAGATCAACCTCAAGAAGATCATCTACGGGTCGGAGCGCTCGTCGGTCTCGATGCGCAAGAAGATCTCCGAGCTCCTGGGCGGGGTGGAGCTGTTCGACATCCCGGGGCTGACCGAGCTGTACGGTCCGGGCACGGGGATCGAGTGCCCGCACCACGACTGCATCCACTACTGGGGTGATTACTACCTCCTCGAGATTCTCGACCCGGAGACGCTCACGCCGCTCCCCCCGGGCGAATGGGGCGAGATGGTCGTGACCACCCTGGCGAAAGAGGGCGCGCCGCTGATCCGGTACCGGACCCGCGACATCACCCGGATCATCCCCGGGGCCTGCACCTGCGGCTCGATCCTGCCGCGCCACTCGAGGATCCGGGGGCGCACCGACGACGTGTTCAAGTTCCGCGGGGTGAACATCTATCCTTCCACCATCGATCGAATTCTCTCGTCCATCCCCGGTCTCGGCTCGGAGTACCAGGTCCACCTCACCCGCGACGCAGAGCTTCGCGACCATCTGCGCGTGGTGGTGGAGCGGGGAGAGGGGGTGGAGCAGGGGCGGGGCGAGGAGCTTGCGCGGGAGATCGTCCACACGATCAAGCACAAGGTCATGGTGACGCCCGAGGTGGAAGTGGTAGACTACGCCTCGCTCCCGCGGTCGGAGCGGAAGACGAAGCGGGTGTTCGACACGCGCATCCAGGACTCCGTCGTCTAGCAGGCTGCTGAAAGCGGCCCATCTGCTGGGACCCAGCCTGCGGCTGGGTACCCCGCTTGCTCAGGCACTCGTTGCGGCGTACCTCCAGTACGCCTGGACCCACCTGCGGTGGGCGACCAGCTCCGGCCTCCATCCGCATTGCCGCCTTGCATCTGGACCGTTTTGAGCAGCCTGGGCGAAGACGGGATTTTCAAGAGCCTGCCAGGAGTCGGAACAACTCGAGGAGGGGGGGAAATGAACATGAGAACGAGACACGCCATGATCGCCGCGCTGGCCGTCTGCTGCGCCGCCGCGCCGTCTTTCGCCGCGGAGCCGATCAAGATCGGGGCCTTCTTTGCCCTGTCCGGCCCCGCCGCCAACATCGGCATGCCCACGAAGCTGGTGGCCCAGATGGCCGCGGACAAGATCAACAAGGAGGGGGGCATCAACGGGCGGCCGATCGAGCTGATCGTGGGCGATACGGAAAGCGACCCGGCCAAGGCGGCGGTCATCGCCAAGAAGTTCATCTTCAACGACAAGGTGGCCGCCATCATCGGTCCCACCTCCACGGCCGAGGGGATGAGCGTCAAGAAGATCGTTGAGGAGGCCGGGGTCCCCATCTTCATGACCGTCGGGGGCGACCCGGTGATCATGGGGGGCAACTTCGGCGCCTACACGTACGTCTTCAAGTCTCCCCAGCGGTCGTCCACGGCGGCGCAGAAGCTCTACGGGTACCTCAAGGCGAAGGGCCTCACCAAGGTGGCGCTCTTCACCGCCTCGGATTCCTTCGGGAAGGACGGCCTGGGCTGGCTGGAAAAGCTCGCCCCGGAATTCGGGATCAGCTTCACGGCCAAGGAATCCTTCGGCCCCTCGGACACCGACATGACCGCCCAGCTCACCAAGATCCGGAGCTCCGCGCCCCAGGCGATCATCACCTGGACGATCGGTCCGGTCGGGTCGATCGTGGCCAAGAACAAGGCGCAGTTGGGGATCGCCATCCCGCTCTTCCAGTGCCACGGGCTCCCCGACCCGAAATACATCGAGCTGGCGGGGAAGGCGTCCGAGGGGGACCGGATGCCGGCCACCAAGCTGATGGTGGCCGAGACGCTCCCCAGCTCGGACCCGCAGAAGAAAGTCATCGGCGAGTTCGTCCAGCTCTACCAGGGCGTCTACAAGTATGACAAGGAGTTCCCGATCAACACGCACTCGGGGTATGCCTGGGATGCGATCGCCATCGTGGCTGACGCCATGAAAAAGGCGGGGACCGACCCCAAGGCGCTGCGCGCGGCCATCGAGCAGACGAAGGGTTACGTGGGCGTCTCGGGCGTGTACAATCTGACCCCCGAGGACCACAACGGCCTGGGCGTCGACTCCATGGTGATGGTGCAGGTGAAGAACGGGAAGTTCGTCCCGGCGGAGTAGGGGGATGGGGAAGGATACCTGTCTCCCCGGTGAGTCGCCGGTGCGCTCCCTGCCGGATGCGGGGAGCGCGTAATAACCGGAATCCATCGACCGCTTGCCATTGGAGACGCCATGAGCCGCGACCGCGTCATCGCCTGGGCTGCCCAGCACTTCGATCGAGGCCAGTTCTTCGAGGATCTCGCCCGACGGGTGGCCATCCCCACCGAAAGCCAGAACCCCGCGCGCGGGGCGGAGCTCGCCGCCTATCTCGACGACGAGATCGCGCCCGCGCTGACCGCGCTGGGGTACGCCTGTCGCCGCCTGGAGAATCCGAAGGCGCCCCGCATGCCGTTTCTGTTCGCCGAACGCCGCGAGGGGGCCGACCGGCCGACCGTGCTCACCTATGGGCACGGCGACGTGGTGCGCGGCATGGAGGAGGACTGGCGCGACGGGCTGGATCCCTGGCGGCTCACGGTTGAGGGGGAGCGCTGGTACGGCCGGGGGACGGCGGACAACAAGGGGCAGCATTCGATCAACATCGCGGGCCTGGCCGCCGTGCTGGCCGTCAAGGGCTCGCTCGGCTTCACCTCCAAGATCCTGATCGAGACCGGCGAGGAGATGGGCTCCCCCGGTCTTCACGACGTGGCGCGCCGACACGCCGACTCCCTCGGGGCGGACGTGCTGATCGGCAGCGACGGCCCCCGGCTTCTGACCGAGCGGGCGACGCTCTTCACCGGCAGTCGGGGAAGTTTCAATTTTGACATGAGCGTGGAGCTGCGTCGGGGCGGGCACCATTCGGGGAACTGGGGCGGCCTTCTGGCCAACCCGGGCGTGATCCTGGCGCACGCGATCGCCTCGATCGTCTCGAAGAGCGGCCAGGTCCTGGTCCCGGAGATTCTGCCCCGAGACATCCCTGCGTCGATCCGCCGGGTGCTGGCCGACTGCCCGGTGGAGCGGCTGGAGGGTCCCGCCATCGACCCGTCCTGGGGCGAGCCGGGCTTAAGCCTGGCCGAGAAGGTGTTCGCCTGGAACACGTTCGAGGTCTTGGCCTTCACCACCGGCAATCCCCAGCATCCCGCCAATGCGATTCCGCCCCAGGCGAGGGCCACCTGCCAGGTCCGCTATGTCGCCGGCACGGACCCCCGCCAGCTCCTTCCGACCCTGCGACGACACCTGGATGCCCACGGATTCTCGCTGGTCACGCTCAGCCCGCGCCGGGAGGAATATTTCTCGGCGACGCGGCTCGATCCGGAGAACCCGTGGGTGCGGTGGGCCGCCGGCTCCATCGAAGAGACGATCGGGGAGCGGCCCACGATTCTGCCGAACATCGGGGGCACCCTGCCGAACGAGGTCTTCGCCGAGATCCTCGGGATGCCCACGCTGTGGGTCCCGCATTCCTACACCGCCTGCTCCCAGCACGCCCCGGACGAGCACCTGCTCGCGCCCATCGTGCGGGAGGGGCTCAGGGTCATGGCGGGCCTCTTCTGGGACCTGGGCGAAAAGGGCGCGCCCGCCTGACGCATACGGAGAGGGACATACGGATGCCAAAGGGAAGGGGCGAGAGCGGGGATTACGCGAGAGTGGAGGCGCTCCTGGCGGAGTCGGGAGTGGACATGCCGCCGATGCCCGCAGACGCCAGGACGCGGCTCAAGGAGCGGGAGGAGTGGTGCTTCTGCACCCGCGCCCTCAAGGTGTCTCCCTCCGAATTGCAGCATTTCGTGCGCAAGGCCATCGCGGGCGTCTCTCCGGACTACGTCCTGATCGCGCAGGCGGGACACGGGATCGGCTCGTCCGCGCTCTACTACTTCCTCGTGCAGGGCCCGCTCCAGCTCTTTCTCCAGATCGGCTGGGGCCGCGGATCCGCGGGGAGAGAACAATCGACGGCGCTGATCAACGAGTGCTTCACCCTGGCCCACCGGCTGGTCGGCGCGATTCCCGAGGCGCTGCGCCGCGGCCGGCTGCCTCGTCAGGGCCGGATCACGGTGGTCGGGTCCAGTCTCGGCGAAGGATTCTGGGAGGTCGCCGCCGCGGGGGAGCGTGCCAGCCAGCCGGGGGGGCCGCCCCGCGGCAAGACCTGGCGCGGCATCGGCCCGCGGGAAATCCTCGAAGAGGCCGTGCTGTGGTGCCACGGGAAAGGGGCCCTGGTTGGCCGGGGGGACTGACCCGGATACGTTCCCCCGCCGCCCCGGGTATCGCGACACAGGCCCGGAGGAGGAGGAAATGGCCCTCGCACCGGAGTTCGTCTTGCAATAATCGCAGGGACATTGTAGATATTTGCCACCAAGTGGGCGCCGGAGAGGCAGCGGAGATAGCGGTCTTTGCGGTGCCGGTCGCGCCCTTCACCCCGGAAAGAGGGAACGCATGACGAGAGCGATGGAGGAAAAGCTTCCCGGCAAGCTCATCGCCGTGGAGGGCCTCGACGGGTCGGGCAAGTCCACCCAGATTCATCTGGTCCACCAGTGGCTGCAGAGCAAGGGGTACCGGGTGTTCTTCTCGGAGTGGAACTCCTCCGTCCTGGTCCGCGAGGCCACGCGCAAGGGGAAGAAGCGGCAACTGCTCACCCCGACCACCTTCAGCCTGATTCACGCCACGGACTTCGCCGATCGCTACGAGCGGCAGATCCTGCCCCTCCTGCGGGCAGGCTATCTGGTCCTGTGCGACCGGTACATCTTCACGGCCTTCGCCCGGGACGCGGTGCGCGGCTGCGACCCGGCGTGGCTGCGGAAGATGTACGGCTTTGCCCGGATTCCCGACATCACCATGCTCTTCAAGCTTCCCCTCGCCGTGGCGCTGGAGCGGATTCTGGAAGGCAGGCCGCAACTCAAGTATTTCGAGGCCGGCATGGATCTTGATCTGAGCCCCGACCCCACCGAGAGCTTCCGGATCTTCCAGGGACGGGTCCTCGCCGAATACCTGCGGATGGTGGACGAGTTCGGCTTCACCGTGGTGGACGCCACCCAGCCGGTCCACCGCCAGCAGACCGCCGTACGGCGCCTGATCCAAGATCGGGTGGACCTGGGATTCTTTCATAAGAGGTACATCCAATGAGCCCCAAGCATACCTACGGCATGGTGCCGGCCGCCGTGGACCTGGGGAAGCTCTCGGGCACCTTGATCGTCATCGAGGGCCCCGACTCCTCGGGGCGCTCCACCCAGATCGCCCTCCTGACCCAGTGGCTGGAGGAGCAGGGCCATGCGGTGGCCCAGGTCGGCCTCAGACGGTCGAGCCTGGTGGGCCCCGAGCTGGACAAGGCGAAACAGGGGAACATTCTCAGCCCACGCACACTCGGTCTTTTCTACGCCACGGACTTTTTCGACCAGATGGAGAACCGCATCGTCCCGGCCCTGCGGGCGGGTTTCGTGGTGCTCGCGGACCGGTACATTTACACGCTGATGGCCAGGGCGATCGTGCGGGGGGCCGAGCCCGAGTGGGTGGCCTCGGTCTACTCCATGGCCATCGTCCCCGACGCGGTCTTCTACATGACGATCTCGCTCTCCACCCTGGTGCAGCGCACCTTCCAGGCCCACTCCGAGCTGGACTACTGGGAGTCGGGCATGGACTGCGGCCTGAGCCGGGACTGGTTCCAGAGCTTCGTGCGCTACCAGCGGAAAATTCGCAGCGAGTTCTTCAAGATGCAGAAGAAATACGGCTTTGAGCTGGTGAATGGCAACCGGAGCGTCGCCGCCGTGGACCGGGACCTGCAAGGAAGAATCCAGCTGGTCCTGAATCAAGCCGAGAAGCTCGGGGCGAGGAGGGTGAGCCGTGGCCGGGTCAGTCAGTAAGAAGAGCAAGGGCCGGAAAGATCGGAAAGCGCCGGTCGCCGTGGCGGACCGGAAGCGGAACGAGTCGAAAGGAAATGCGGGCAAGAAACCCGCTGCAAAGAAACGCAAGAGCGTCAAGAAGCCCTCCCGCCAAGCGCTGGGCCGGCAAGCCTCGCAGGAGATGGCGAAGCTCCGGCCGATTCTCAAGGACATCGGGAGCGCGCTGCTGGATCGATTGGATGGCGAACTGGCCGGGCTTGCCCGTTCGCTTGACGGCGAAGACTTGCACGGCGAGCGCCCCGTCCTGCCGCAGCCTCCCGTTTTGATCGCCATGCTCGCCGACATCAAGGCCCTCAAGGTGAAGCCAAAGAAGGGGCGGGTGAAAGACCTGGGGCGCATCGAGACCCTGCTGGAATCGCTCTCCGCTCGCATGCCTCCGGGGGTGTGACGACGAGAGCCGAGCCACGAGCCACGAGCCGAGAGTTGAGAGCCGAGAGCCGAGAGGGCGAGGGGGAGGGGGTGCTTGTGCGGGTCGCGTTGCTTTCGGATATTCACGCCAACTTTCCCGCCCTCTGCAGGGCCCTGGAGTGGGCTCAGCGCAATCGGGCCGACCGGGTGATCTGCGCGGGCGACATTGTGGGGCACGGCCCCCACCCCACGGAGGTGGTCCGCCTCCTGGCGGAGCAGGGGGTCGAGGCCATCCGGGGAAACGTGGACCGCAAGGTTCTCGCCCTCCTGGAGTCTCCCAAGAAATTGAAGAAGCATCTGGAGAAGAAGGCGCATGGGCCGGCGGCGTGGGCGGCCCTGGCCCTGGGCGAGGCGGAGCGCGCCTGGCTTGCGGCGCTCCCTGCGGAGTTGCGCTTCGAGGCGGGCGGGGCCGATGTCTGGGTGGTTCACGGTAGCCCTCTGTCGGACAGGGATTTCGTCTATCCCAGCATCACCCCACGGGCCCTCACGGTCAAGCTGGGAGAGGTCCGCCCGCGGGTCCTGGTCTGCGGCCACAGCCACGT
The DNA here is from genome assembly GCA_963727695.1 of uncultured Methylomirabilota bacterium. GTDB lineage: Bacteria > Methylomirabilota > Methylomirabilia > Methylomirabilales > 2-02-FULL-66-22 > 2-02-FULL-66-22. The sequence goes on from CAVSHW010000053.1 coordinate 14,945, forward strand.
CCCCTTCACCAGGGAGATCGCGGGGGTACACGTCATCAACTGCGGATCCGCCGGTCGGCCCATAGACGGAGACCCGCGCGGCGCCCTTGCCCTGTGCGACTTCCCGGGCGGGGGTCGAGTGCGCTGCCGGATCGTGCGATTCGCCTACCCCGTGGAGCCGGTGATCGCGGACATCGAGGCCCGAGGCGCCAAGGGCATCCTGCCTCAGGATTACCGTACGGGGACCAAAGGCAATCACGAGTAGCGGCGGAGTGGACCCAGCCGAGGCGCGCATGGACACCGGAAGCGTGGTCGGATGGTTCGGTCTTCCTGCGGAGACTACCCCGTCGAGGCTGGTTCGCGCTCTCCGTCGTGCAGGCTATCTTTCCGTTCTGCCGGTCATCTCGCGGTACGAATGCGTCTTCCTCGATACCCAGGACGGGCGACTGGGCAGGCGAGACTGCCGGCTGTCCATCCGGCAAGGGGGGCGCGGAGCCACCTGGCACATCTCAAACCCCGAGGGGGAGAGCGACTGGCCCTTCGAGGGCGATGTCTCCCCTCGGTGTCTCTCCTCGGATGCGGCCGGGGTCCCTTTCGCGGCCGCGGAGCTGGCGGGCGGGCGACTTTTGCTTCCTCTCGTCCGTCTGAGGGTATTTGCCTGGGAAACTCGCCTCCAGAGTCCGTCGGGGAGCATGCTCGGGCTCCGGACGGAGCGCTTCACCGCGGCTTCGCCGCGGGAGGGCTGGCCCAAAGGGGCGTGGCCTCACGGTCTCCTCACTATCCGTCTGCTGGACGGGAGCCCGGAGGCGCTCCTTCACCTGGCCACGTATCTGCGCGACCGCCTGGGCCTGCCCGCGGGTTCGGGCGACCCGTGCCGCACGGGACTCCAGTCCCTGGGCCTCCCGGAGCCCGGCGCCCCCGTCCCGGCCCACCTCTCGATCCGCGCCGAGGACCAGCAGGTGCTGGCGGCCCGCAAGGTGGTGGGTCAGCAAGCGCTGAAGATGCGGGTCAACGTGCAGGGTACCCTGGAGGATCTGGACCCCGAGTATCTCCACGACCTTCGCGTGGCCACCCGCAGGCTGCGTTCGGCCCTGCGGCTCTTCGCCGAGGTGCTCGGACCCAAGCGGTGCGACTCCTTGCGCGTGGAGCTGAACTGGATCGGCCGGCTGCTGGGCGCCGTGCGGGACCTGGACGTCTTCATCGGGAACCTTCGCGCGCAGGCCCGGCGGCTCGGCGAGGCGGGGACGATCGCGGAGCTGCTCGCGGAAGAGTTGGGTCGGCAGCGAGTGCCGGAGCGCGAGGCCCTCGGGGCGGCCCTGGCTTCCCGGCGCTTCCGCGACCTCATGCGCCGCCTGGACGCCCTCGCGTCCTCCCCGCCTCCCCGTCTCCCTCGGGGTGTCCAAGGCGTTCCGGTCGCCCAGGCCGCACCGGCGCTGATCGGGAAGGCCCAGAAGCGGGTCCTGAAACTGGGGAGGACCATCGGCCCCGACTCGCCCGCCACCGATCTCCACCGGCTGCGGATCCTCTTCAAGCGTTTGAGGTACGCCTGCGAGTTCTTCCAGGAGGCCTTCGCGGATCCCGCCTCCGGCACGGATCCTTTGGCGGATTACCTCCAGGCGATGGTGCGTTTCCAGGACTGTCTGGGGGAGCACCAGGATGCCGTGGTGGCCATGGACCGGATCCAGGAGCTGGTCAAGGAGATGGTTCAGCGCGGAGCGCTCGCCCCCGAGCGGCTCCTGGATCTGGGGGGCCTCATCCAGGTGCAGCGGGAGATCGCGCACGACCGCCACGGGCGTCTGGCCAAACTCTGGGCCCGGTTCGATCGGCCCTCGGTGCGAAGGCGTCCGGCGGCTCTGGGGAGTGGGACACCGCGATCATCCGTCGTTGAGGCGTCCGAGGCCGTTCCCGAATAGCAGGCTGCTAAAAAACTTACTCTTCCCCAGGCTGCTCAAAAAGGTCCAGATGCAAGGCGGCGCGCGAAGGGCCGAGCGAGGCGTACTGGAGGTACGCCGCAACGAGTGGCGAGGCGGGCGGGGCACCCGCCGGAGGCGGGTCACCGCAGATGGGCCCTTTTTCAGCAGCCTGGCGCTAATCTCCCAAGCAGGTTCCGACTCGGCGCGCCGTGCCGACCCAGGGGTGATCGGGCGGGACAAACTTCAGCCTTCTGGCGACGTCCTCGAGCGGTACAGGCTTGGTGACATCGGCGCGCGCCGCCACCATGACGCCGTATCGACTCTTGTTGATGAGGTCGGCACAGGCGGTGCCCAGTCGTGTGGCGAGCAGTCGATCCGCCGCGGATGGCGTCCCACCGCGCTGCAGGTAGCCGAGGATGGTGACGCGCGACTCGAGGCCGGTCAGCTTCTCCAACTGCTTTGCCAGTCGCATCGTGTTGCCGGCATGCTGGGTCTCGAGGCGAGTCAGCTCGGCTTCGGCGTTGACTTGGGCGCCCCGCGACTTGGCCTTGGCGACCTTTTGCTCCGCCGCCCGCATCGCCTGGACATCCTGCTTCGAGATGGCGCCTTCGGCCACGGCGACGAGGCTGAATCGCTTCCCCCGGTGGCTTCGGCTGCGAATGGCGTCGGCGACGCTCTCCACCTCGTACGGAATCTCCGGGATGAGGATCGCGTCGGCGCCGCCGGCGATCCCTGCGCCCAGCGCCAGCCAGCCGACCTTGTTTCCCATGATCTCGACGACGATGATGCGGTGGTGGCTGTGCGCCGTGCTGTGCAACCGGTCGATGGCCTCCGTCGCGACGCTAAGCGCCGTGTCAAACCCAAAGGTGACATCGGTCAGCATCACATCGTTGTCGATGGTCTTCGGCAGGGTGATGATGTTCAGGCCTCTCTGGGCCAGGCGATGCGCATTCTTTTGCGTCCCGCCGCCGCCTAAGCACACCAGCACGTCCAGATGGTGTTTGTGGTAGTTGTCCACGATGACGTCGGTCACGTCGATCACCTTACCGCCGACGGGCATGCGATGCGGCTTGTCGCGGCTGGTGCCGAGAATGGTGCCGCCCTGGGTCAATATCCCCGACAGCATCTCGCTGTCGAGCTCCATGGTGCGGTTCTCCATGAATCCGCGGAACCCGTCAAGAAAGCCGATCACCTGCATGCCGTAGAAGCCCAGCGCCGCCTTGCCCACACCGCGAATCGCCGCGTTCAACCCGGGGCAGTCGCCGCCCGATGTGAGGACACCGACGAACTTGGTCATGGCCGAGACTCCTCCTGGCGTGACTGCGACGCCCTGATGGCAGAGCGGTTGAACCCAAACATTTCACCGCAAAGCTCGCAGAGACCGCAAAGCGAGCCAGGATCTATGGATCGGGCCTCGGACCACGGATGGAAAGTGTACGGCTCGCTCAGACCGGGTAATTCCGGAATCCTCTGGAAACAGCAGGCCTCCCTTTGCGCCCTTTGCGCACCAACATCCGTTGGTACCGGCGGTTCAACTGCAACGTTCGGGATGAAGCGCGCGGACACCGAGATCCCCTGGAAAGCCGGATCGGGTCTCCCAACGACGGGATGTCTGGAGCATGTCGCAGAAAGCCGGACGCTGTCAAGGGGGAACCGGCTTCTGAAGAAGGGGGCGTCAGGCCTCACCCAGATAGGCATTGCGGACCTGGGGGTTGCCGGAGAGTTCCTCTGCGCTCCCCGTCAGCACGATCGTCCCGGTTTCCAGGACGTAGCCGCGGTCGGCTACGGCCAGGGCCATGTGAGCGTTCTGCTCTACAAGCAGGATCGTGGTCCCGCGCTCGTTGATCGTGAGGATGGTCTCGAAGATCTGTTGCACCAAGAGTGGGGCCAGACCCATCGAGGGCTCGTCCAAGAAGAGCAGTCGGGGACGGCTCATCAACCCTCGCCCGATCGCCAGCATCTGCTGTTCCCCTCCCGACAGGGTGCCGGCCAGTTGCCGCTTCCGCTCCCGGAGACGGGGAAACATCTCGAAGACCTGTGAAAGCGTCTCACCGATCTGTTGTCCGGGTTTCCCATAGCCGCCAAGCAGGAGATTGTCCAGGACGTCAAGGCGCGGGAACACCCGCCTCCCCTCGGGCACCAGGGCGATGCCCCGCGAGACGATGGCCGCCGGGGAAAGGGAGGAGAGGCTTTCCCCGTTCAGGAGGATCTCTCCCGTCCCGGACCGGAGCAGGCCGACCAGGGTCTTCAGGATGGTCGACTTTCCCGCTCCGTTGGCGCCGATGATGGTGACGATCTCTCCCGTCTCGACCGAGAGGCTCACGTCGCGGACGGCGTGGATCGGGCCGTATTTAACGTTGATGGCGTTTACGGCGAGCAAGACGGTGTCCCTCGATTCCGATGTAGGCCTCGATGACCTTGGGGTCGGCCCGAACCTCTTGTGGGGATCCCTCGGCGATCTTGATCCCCGAATCGAACACGATCACCCGTTCCGCGATCCCCATCACCAGCCGCATCTGATGCTCGATCACCAGGAGCGTGAGGCCCCCGGCCTTGAGTTGCCGGATCAGCCCCAGGAGATCGTCCACCTCCTTGGGGTTCATGCCGGCGGCGGGCTCGTCCAGCATTAGCAGGACCGGGTCGCTGGCGAGCGCGCGGGCGATCTCGAGCCGCCGCTGGGCCCCGTAGGGAAGATGTTTGGCCATGGTGCCCGCGTGGGCATCGAGCCCGACGAAGTGGAGGAGGGCATCCGCCTTGTCCCGGTTCTCGCGTTCCTCTTGGGCGAGACGAGACGATCGGAGCACGCCGTCCAAAAGCCCCGAGACGGTCCGACTGTACCGACCGACCACCACGTTGTCGTGGGCGGTCAAGTTCTGAAACAGCCGGATATTCTGGAAGGTCCGGGCCATGCCGCGGCCGGTCATGGCGTGAGCCTTCCGGGACGTGACGTCTTCGTCCCTGAAGAAGATCCTTCCCTTCGTCGCCGGAAGAATGCCGCTCAGGACATTGAAGAAGGTCGTCTTCCCGGAGCCGTTGGGGCCGATAATGGCCGTCACGTCCCCCTCGGTCAGGTCGAGATCGACCTCGTTGACCGCCAGGAGGCCGCCGAAGGCTTTGGTCAGCTTCTCCGTTCGAAGGAGCATGCTCCCGTTTCCCCTCACCGGCGGAAGACCGTATCCGCCCCCAGGATCCCCTGGGGCCGGATGCGCATCATGACGATCAGGACCAAACCGAAGAGGACCAGCCACGGATCAAAGGGAAGGCCGACCACGTCCTTGAGGGCGCGGAGGAGTTCGGGGATCACGGTCAGGAGAAAAGCGCCCAAGAAGGCGCCTGGGATGCTGCGCATCCCGCCCACGACGACCATGGTCAGCATCATGATCGATTCACCGGAGCTGAGCATGTCGGGGCTGACGAATGACAGGTAATGGGCGAACAGGCTGCCCGCCAGGCCCGCGAAGAAAGCGGAGAGCGCGAAGGCCAGCAGCTTGTGGTAGGCAATATTGACCCCCATGGCCGCCGCGGCGATCTCGTCCTCGCGAATGGCGGCAAAAGCGTGCCCGACCCGGGACCGGTCGATCCGCTGGAAGAGGAAGGCGAGGATCAGCGCGAGCGCCAGGGCTGTCAGGATGAAGGCCTCCTTGCCGGTGGGTCCGATGTCGGTGAAGCTCACCCCTCCGATCGACGGCGTGGCGAGACCGGGCAGGCCGGCGGGTCCTCCGGTGATATCCAGGTTCAGCGCGATATACTTGAACACCTCCCCGCAGCCGTAAGTGACCACGACGAGAAACGGGCCCCGGACGCGGAGCGCCGGAATGCCGAGCGGAATACCCACCAGGGCGGCCACGACGCCGGCCGCCAGCAGGGCCGGCCAGTAAGAGAGCTTGCCGATCTGGGTGAGCAAGGCCGACGTGTAGGCGCCCAAGCCGAAGAAGGCCGCGTGACCGAGCGACACCTGGCCGATGGAGCCGGCGACGAAATTGAGGCTCAGGACGGCAATGCTGTAGATCAGGCTGACCAGCAGGACATGCTTGAAGAAGGGGGGAAAGAGCGGATCCTCGGTCAAATTCAGGGAGTCAATCCAGGTCACGCCCAAGACCGCCGCCGTGAAGAGGGCAGCGCCCCAAGGACCACCGAGAACCCGGCGAACCGTGCGCACGTCGGCCTACACCTTCTCCTCGAACTTGAACCCCATCAGCCCGGTCGGCTTGATCACGAGCGTCAGGATCATCACCAGAAAGGCGATGACGTCGCGATATCCCGAAGAGATGTAGGCCGAGGAGAGGTTCTCGGCCACGCCGAGCAGCAACCCTCCTACCATGGCCCCGCTGATACTGCCGATGCCGCCGAGGACGGCGACCGCCCAACCCTTGAGACCGGCCATGGAGCCCATCATGGGATCGATGGCGTACAGCACGCCGACCAAGACGCCCGCCGCTCCCCCCAGCAGGCCGCTGACCGCGAAGGTCAGGGTCACGAGTGTCTCCGCCTCCACCCCCATCAGGCCGACCATCTCGAAGTCCTGCGAGGCCGCGAGCATGGCCTTGCCCATCATGGTTTGGGTGATGAACCACTGGAGGACGACCATGATGGCCAGGGTGATGCCGAAGATGAACACCTGGAGCGTGTTGATGCTCAGGGCGCTTCCGCCGATCGAAAGCGACAGGATCTCGAACCGGAAGGTGGGCGGATAGGCCCGTGCGTGCGGCTCCCACAAGAGCGCCCCGAGATAGCGGAGGAAGGTGGACGCGCCGAGGGCCGTGATAAACGAGGCCAGCCGGGGGCTAGTGCGGAGGGGGCGATAGGCCAGACGGTTGATCGCGCAGGCCACCACGGCGCTCACGAGCATGGCGAGGAGGAGCGCCAGGAGAAGGTTCATCCCGAACTTCGCCACCAGGAAGTAGCCCGTGAAGGCGCCGATCATGAAGACCTCGCCATGGGTCCAGTTGATCAGCCCGACGATCCCGAAGACGACGGTCCACCCGATGGCGATGAGCGAGTAGATACCCCCAAGCGCCAGGCCGTTGATGATCTGCTGGAGAAAGAGCAAGCCACCCCCTCCGCTCCGTGGGACACGGGGTCAGACACCCGGATGGGCACCCGGATGGGTGCCGGGCCTCACTGGGCCACTTCGAACCGACCATCCTTGACGGTGATGTACAGATACGGCCGGACCCAGTCTCCCTTGTCGTCGAAGGTCACTGTTCCGGTGATGCCTTTGTAACGGGTGGCGGCCATGGCATCCCGGACGTGTTCGCGGGTGATTCCCTTCTCCGCCGCCTTCTCCATGGCGGCCTTGAGGACGTATCCCTGGTCATACGCCAGGGCGGCGAACATGTCGGGATCCATCCCGTACTTTTCCTTGTACTTCTTGACGAACCCCTGGACCGCGGGGTCGGGGTTCGTGGCCACAAAGGGTCCCAGCAGGAAGACCCCCTCGGCCGCCGGGCCGGCGATTTCCACCAGCTTGGGACTGTAGAAACCGGTGCCGCCCACGATGGGCTTGGTGAATCCCATACCCCGCATCTGCTTGGTGATGAGACCGCCGTCCGTATAGGTTCCCGCCACGGCCAGGGCGTCCACGTCGGACCCCTTGATCCCGGTGAGCAGGGCCGAGTAGTCCTTGTCCGTGGCGAGATAGGCCTGGTTTGATGCCACGGCGACGCCATGGTGTTTGAGCTGGGCCTCGATGGCGGCGCTGAGGCCCTTGCCGTAGTCGTTGTTGGGGTACAGGATGGCGACCTTCTTAGCCTTCAGCTTCTGGCCCAAGAGGTCGGCCATGAGGATGCCGACCTGGGCATCCTGCACGGACATCCGGAAGAAGTAGCGGCTCATGCCGGAGAGCTTGGGCGTGCTGGAGGAGACCACGGTCTGGGGCAGCTTGGCCTTGTCGATGATGGGCACCATGGCCAGGGTGTTGGAGCTCAGACACGATCCGGTGATGGCGAGCACCCTCTTCTGGTCGGCAAATTTCTGGGCCCCGGCGGCAGCCTGCTTGGGCTCCCCGGCGTCGTCGTGGGTGACCAATTCGATCTCCTGGCCCTTTACCCCGCCCGCCTTGTTGATCTCCTGGAAGGCCAGCTCCAGGCCGTTCTTGTGGCTGACGCCATAGGTGGCGGCATCGCCGCTGAGGGGGTTGACCATGGCGACCGTCAGCTTCCCCTTCGCCTCCGCCGCCTGGGCGGAGCCGGAGCTCGCAAGAAACACCAGGAACAGGACAGCGAAAATCAGGGACGATACGCGGATCCGTCTAGACATGAGCGATTCCTCCTCTCTGGGGACATAGATCAAGTCCGATTAGACACGGGTGTGCGTGTCGTGGTAACCGGGCGGCATCCGAATTCCGGCGGAGAATACACTATCCGTTTGGCTGCAAGCAAAAAGATTCGTCCGGCTTGTGCGTGACAGCGTTCATATGGTATGTGATCTATCGCCGTGCCGCAGATACTACGCAGCGTGGAATAATGGCTACACAGTCCCCCGCGCTCTCCCCCGGACTGTGCGGTCCCGGTTGGAGTGTCGCCTATTTTACGCGCCGCACAGTAACGCCGTGGCAAGAGGAACGCCTTGAATGTCTTCGTGGTTCCGCCTTGCCAGGTGTCGCTGACCGAGATGTGCGCGGAGGAGGAGTCGTGGTAAGTCAGTGGACAATCAGGCCGCTCTGCTTCGGTGAGTTTCCCGAATTCGAGAAGTCCAGCTTCACCTACCTGCGGAACGCAGGCGAGAAGATCCGCGCGCCCATTCTGGCCTGGCTGCTCCAGTCCGGGACAGAGGCGATCCTGGTGGACACGGGCCAGTCGTCCCCCGAGGCGGCCAACCGCTGGCATTCCCGAACACAGCGATCGGCACATCAGGCGCCCGAGGCGGCTCTGCGGGCCGCCGGGGTGAACCCCGCGTCGCTTCACCTCGTGATCCTGACGCATCTGCACTGGGACCACTGCTACAACCTGGAGATCTTCCCGGAGGCCAGATTCCTGGTACAGGCGGAGGAGCTTCGCGCCGCCGTGGACCCGATTCCCACCCAGCGACTCCCATACGAGGTGGGGATTCCCGGCCTGAATCCGCCCTGGCTTGCGGCGTTCAATCGGCTGGAGGTGATCCGGGGGGAGATCGATGTGGTTCCCGGCGTGCGTACGGTGCTTCTTCCCGGGCACACGCCCGGTCTCCAGGGAGTCTTGGTGGACACGGCCGCCGGCCGCCATCTGATCGCGAGCGACGCCGTGCCCCTCTATGCGAATCTCGGCACGGAGGAGAGCGGGCCGATCCCGCCCGGAATCCATACCGACGTGGCGGCTTGCCTCCGATCCTTCGACCGGATGCGCGCGGCGGCCGACGTGATCCTGCCCAGTCACGAGATGGACGTCTTGAAGCATCCGGTGTACCCGATACAAGCGTAGGGCGGTATCTCGTTCAGCAGATCGCTACCGGCGCGGTGAAGAGATGGGCCGCGCTGCCAAGTTGCATGGTTCCACACTCCTTCAAATTCCTTGGAGTCAAGCCCCTTGACGGTCTCATGGCTTGTTGGTACTTTCGGATGCGAAGCCCTGGAAGTGAAATCCCGAATCCATTCTCGTGTCATAAGGAGGTAGACGTGAGTTCCCAGTTCACTGGTGTCATCGTGCCGATGGTTACCCCGCTCACGGCGGACGAGCGACTCGACCGTCCCGCTCTCAAGCGTCTCGTGGAGTATGTGATCCAGGGCGGCGTCGACGGCATCTTCATTCTCGGATCCATAGGCGAAGGGCCGATGTTGCGCCCCGCGGTGCGTCTGGAACTGGCCGAGGCCACCGTCGAGGCGGCGGCGGGCCGCGTGCCCGTCATCGCCGGGGCCCTGGAGCCGAGCACGAGCCGGGTCATCGAAGAGGTTCGGGCTCTTGCGGGCAGAGGGCTTCGCGGGTACGTGGTGACCACTCCCTTCTATTACGGCGGGTACAACGCCGAGGATCTGTCTGCCCACTTTCGCCGAGTCGCCGAGGCCGCGGATCTTCCCATCCTGCTCTACAACATCCCGCAGAACACCAAGGTCGCCTTCGGAGCGGAGCTGGCGCTGAAACTCGCCAACGTGGCCAATGTCGCCGGCCTCAAGGACAGCTCGGGGGACTGGATCGAAGTCCAGGCCATCCTGGCCGCACACCGTCCCCCCGGCTTCGTGGTGCTTCAGGGGAACCAGACCTACGCCGGAATCAGCATGCTGACGGGGGCCGATGGGCTGGTGCCGGGCCACGCCAACGTCTATCCCCAGCTCTTGGCGGAGCTGGTGGCATCCGGCCGGCGGGGCGATGTGGCTGCCACCATGGCCTGCCAGGCTCGGCTGGATGCCCTGATGCGACTGCGCGGCCGGGCCGCGATCCATACCTTCAAGATTGTCCTGAAGGCGATGGGCCTGACGGGGGATACCGTCTGCTCGCCGCTTCCCCGCCTTGCCCCCCCGGAAGTGGAGAAGTTTCTCGCGGCCAGCGTCGCGGCCGGATTACCGCTTCCCTGCCCGAAGCAGAGCTGACCGGACGGACACTCTCTGCGCGCCTCGCGCGAACGGATCGATCTTCACCCAGAGGGAGGCATCTCATGACGGGCACCGTGGCGACATTCAGAATACCCGCACAGATCACGCTCGGCTGCGGAGCGGCCGAGACCGCGGGGGCGGAGGCGAAGCGGCTGGGAGGCGCCCACGCCTTCGTGGTGAGCGATCCCATCCTGCAGAAGCTCGGGGCCACGGAAAAGATCGTGGCCTCGCTTTCGGCCCAGGGGATCAAGGCGACGGTGTGCGTCGAGGTGGAGTACGAGCCTTCGGTTGGAAGCGTGGCGCCGTGCGCGGCGGCCGCGAAGAAGTCAGGCGCAGATCTGGTGGTCGGACTGGGCGGCGGGAGCTCGCTCGACACCGCCAAGGCGGTGGCAATGCTGATGCGAAACGAAGGGTCGCTGGAGGACTACCTCGGGATCGGGTTGGTGAAGCAGCGGGGCGTTCCCTCGATCCTGATACCCAGCACCGCCGGCACGGGGGCCGAGATCACGCCGAACGCCCTCTTCTACGTCCCGGCCGCCCGGGACAAGAAGGCCGTGGTGAGCCCCCTCACCATCCCCGACGTGGCCATCGTGGACCCGCTGCTCACCCTGACGGTCCCGCCCGCGGTGACGGCGGCCACGGGGATGGACGCCTTGAGCCACGCGGTGGAGGCTTACACCTCGCAGAACGCCTCGCCCATGACCGATCTCTATGCCCTGGAGGCGATCCGGCTGATCGGGATCCATCTGCGCACCGCCGTGGCGAACGGTAGCGACCTGGCCGCGCGCGACGGCATGGCCAAGGCCAGCATGTACGCCGGCATCGCTATCGGCAACGCCGGGACCAACATCGTGCACGCCTTGGCCTATCCGCTACAGGGCCAGCATCGGGTGACTCACGGGGTGGCCAATTCGCTGCTGCTGCCCTACGGTATGGAGTTCAACGCGCTCAGCAACCTGGCCAAGTTCGCCTCTGTGGCCGAGGCGCTTGGCGAGCCGATCGCAGGCCTATCGCCCCGGAACGCCGCCGCCAAGAGCGCGGAGGCCTGCCGCCTCCTGTCGCTGGACGTGGGCATTCCCCAGGCGCTCCGAGAGGTCGGGATCAAGGCCGAACACCTCGCGGATCTGGTGGAGGGGGCCATGAAGGTGACCCGCCTCCTGGCCAACAACCCGCGGCAGGTCCGCCTCGAGGACGTCAAGGCCATCCTGGAGAAGGCGCTATAAGAGCGGATGTTGGAACTTCGCCAGTAACCGTTCAACTCCCACGCGAGGGACGGCCGGGGGCCTCCCAACGTGCCGTAACCCTGGTGCTCGACTGCCTGCATGTTCTTTATTAGCCAGTATGTCGAGAAACCCTCGACATACTGGCTAAATTCTGCTGATACGATCTCGTTTGGTTCGTGGCGAATCATCCCCTCGCCGCACTTCTTCCTGGATCTGGCGCGTCGCATCGAGTGTGTGTGAGGAATTTAGAGGGACGTGAGGGGGTTGTTTCCCAGGTGGATGGGTGCCGAGCAGACCCCGGTGCTCTCAGGCGCCGACGGCTTGTTTTCGCGGACCCTGGACGGAACGGACTCCCTCGCGCGGGGCAAGGCGTTGCGGAGCGGACGGCAACGGGTGCTCCGCGAACGGTGAATGAAAATCTGGTGACGCGCACAGTCTGCCCGTGCAAGCGTCAAATTCTCTCGTCATTGTTAACCAACTCAGTCAAAGACGTTCCCCGTTACGATCTGTGTGCCACTATATCTTGGGGGGGGGCCCTCCGAATGGACCGATAGGTACACTTCCCGAATTATCCCGCGTTTTCCCGTTGACATTTCCCATCCCGGAACGCTAGCCTCTGCCAGGCTCAATCCACGGCTGCCCCCTTGTGGGTCACCAGCCAGAGCCAACAAAGAATGTTTTCAGTTGTTGTGCTTCTATATCCGACAACGGAAATATATTTCCCAGAGTAACAGCGAATCCGTGGCACCCGCTGAGTGATAAACTCACCGTTCTCGAGAGAGGTTCACCATGATCGCACAAGAAGAGGTCAAGAAATTCCTCGATCAAAACCCCGAGTTGGCTGAAGCTATGCGGGTATTTGAGATGTCGGCAGAGAGTTACAGTAAGGCCATCGAAGCCATGAATCCAGTGGTCAAGTACACAAGCACATCCTCTCGTGACCTCGGGCCCAAGTCAAACGCATGAGTGTCTGGAGGGAGGTCGGGACTGAACTCGAGAAGAATCTAACGCCTGAGGGGCAGCCCAATTTCGATCTGGTTAGAAGAAGGATTCTCACCGAATTATCGCAACACGTAAAAAGACCAATCCTGGTTTATGCTGCCGATTTTCTGAATATTCAGAAGGCCAGGGCTGCGGGTAATGACCTGAGCATCGACTGGAGCGACAAGGAAGGCTTTAACGAGGTCACGCTCAACCTGCCTAAAGGTCCACTGGATGTTGTTCTTCATAGTCCTGGCGGAATGGCCGAGGCCGCCGAGTCCTTGGTAGTTCATCTCCGTAACAAGTTCGACCCCATCCGATTTATCATTCCTAACATTGCAAAGAGTGCGGCAACTATGCTCGCACTGTCCGGTAATGCGATTCTCCTAGACCGCAATGCCGAGCTTGGCCCTATCGATCCGCAATTCTTTATTTCACGGGGCGACGGTTCCACCGTCGTGGCTCCGGCCCAGGCCATCAAGGATCAGTTCGCGATGGCCAATGAACGCCTATCCAAGAATCCGAAAGACCTTCCCGTCTGGTTGCCGATCCTTCAACAGTATGGGCCAGCCTTGCTCGTGCAAGTAGACAACGCGATGGACCTGTCCCAGAAGTTAGTTACCAAATGGCTAACAGACTTCATGTTCGCGGGAGATCCCGAGGCGGACACAAAGGCCAAGAGCGTCGCAGATTATTTCTCAGAACATAATCGTTTCTTGACCCATTCGAGACGAATTGGTCTAAGGGAGATCAACGGGAACAAGATACCGCTCAATATAGTGGACCTCGAGGAGGAACCCGCGCTGCACCGTCTCGTCCTTCGCCTCTACGCTGCAATCTCCCACACTTTTTCCAGGACGGGCGTTTTCAAAATGTACGAGAACAGCCAAGGACAGGCCCTCTTCAAGATGATCCAGTCAGTGATGATTTCCACCGGACCCGGATTACCCGCCCCAATCGCGAAGGGTGGCAAGAAGAAGTAGCCCTTACCATACCACGGTCTAGATTAGGGAACACCAGTTCGACCAGGAGCCCGGACCACCATCCGGGCTCTTCGTTTTTCCTGGCCGGGTCGCTGACGCCGTGTGGCCGTCCATGTAATGGGTAGCATCTTCTGTCTCCTGACGGCCTGCGGGACAGGTGGCGAAGTCGGCAGGCGAGCCGTCGGGGAAATTCGCCACCCCCTCGACTCCCTGCCCCTTCCCGGGGTAGAGGGCGCCCGGAGTCAGAAATCAGGAACGTCATTCATGCTCCAATCCGGGGTTCTTGCGGGCAAACGACCTCCAGAGACTGGAAGTCCACACCCCGAAACTCCTCGGGTTTCATCACGGCCAGTTGGTCGATGACCCGCTTTCGCATTTCGACGGAGAACTCCATGAGAAGGGTGATCTCGTCCACGAGCAGCCTATCGCTTGCTCCCCCGCTTGCCGCCGGCCGCCCCCGTCGCTCACGCCGCACCCCTGCGCTTGCGCGGAGTGTCCCGCACCCCGACCGTGGGTGTCAAGGGCAATGATGGGGTAGCAACGATCTCCCGTGGATGGGGCCAGGCAGACCACGGCGGAGTCAGGCGCCGACGGCTTGATTCCGATTACTGGTGTGGGTAGGAAGGCTAGGCGGCGATGTCGCAGTAGGTCGCGTACGCGTTCGGTTCGGGGAACTCGGCGCCGTCCGCGCGAAGGCCCTCGAGGTGAAATGCGATCAGCTCGCGCATCTCGCGCTCAACCGCTTCGCGGGTGGCTCCGGTCGCGACGCAACCGATCACATCAGGGGAGTAGGCGGAGTACCCCGTTTCGGTCTTCTCGACGACAATCAGAATCTTCATCGGCCTGCGCCGTCGAGCAGCGCGATGTCGGGCTACCGTAGATGGTTATCATACCGCGGCCAGTAGACCGGAGACACGGCCAGAGTTAATCTACTCCTCGTTCGCCCCTCTGCCCCTCCTGCTCTGGCAGCAGAGGTGCGACGGAACCCAAGTCTCCGAACTGGGTCCTACCGGGTCAGGCCTTCAACTTCTTCAATACCCAGGCCATGTTCTGACCCAGGGTGCGCATGGTCTGCATTCCCTCGTCGTCCTTCTCGACCTGGCCCGCCTCCCGCCCGATTCCGATGTTCCAGTAGCTGGAGCCGACGATGATCATCTGGCCGATGGTGAAGAAGTGGTTCAGGCTGTTCAGCGCGTGCATGGCACCGCCCCGCCGGACGGCCACCACGCCCGCGCCGACTTTCCGCTTGAGCAGGTCGCCGTTCACGCGCACGACCATACCCACGCGCTCCATGAGCGCCTTCATGTTGGTCGTGATGTCTCCGAAGTACACCGGCGAGCCCAAGAGGATTCCGTCCGCGGCCAGCACCTTTTCGACGTAGTCGTTGACCGGATCGGTCTCGATGACGCACCACTTGTCCTTCCGGTCGCGGCAGGTGAAGCAGGCGTCGCAGCCCGAGAGGGTGAGGCCGGCCAGTTGGACGAGCTCGGTCTGGATGCCGTCCGGCTCCAGCTCGGCCAACGCGGCCTTGAGAAGGATGGCGGTGTTTCCGTTCTTGCGGGCGCTGCCGTTGAATGCGATGACCTTCATAGTTTCCCCTCTACGGGTAAAGGCTGGCGGAAATCTGGAGGGGTCAGGCGGCCGACCGCTCCGTGAGCTCGCGGATCACCCGGAGCAGCTCCTCCAGCCGAACCGGTTTTCCGAGGACGCCATCTACAAGACCTTGCTGGTCGGCCTCGCCGGCAGCTTGCTCTCCCCATCCCGTCAGCAGGATGATTGGTAGGTTCGGGTACAGAGCCCGCACCGCGCGGGCGACGTCCCACCCGGTCATCTCCGGCATCCCAAGGTCCGTCAATACACAATCTACAGGCGTCTCGGTGAGTCGGGCGAAGCCCGCCGCCCCCCCGTCGGCCTCGACGACGGAGTGTCCGGCCGCCCGCAGGAGGTTCACGACCGTCTCCCGGACCATGGAATCGTCGTCGATGATCAGGAGGCGCCGCGGAGTCACCGACGCGAGGCCGGGGGGCTCTGACGCGGCCTCGGCCTCGCCGGCGACCTGGAATGTGAGGGTCACGGTCGTGCCCCGGCCCAGGGCGGACGTCACCGCGATCCGGCCGCCGTGCCGCTCCATGATGCCATAAACCACCGACAGGCCGAGCCCGGTGCCCTGTGGGCCCTTGGTGGTGAAAAACGGCTCGAAGATTCGCTCCTGCACCTCGTCCGGGATGCCTACGCCCGTGTCACTGACAGATAGCTCCACGACCTGGCCGATGTTCGACAGTTCGACAGTTCGGCGGTTCGACGGTTCCTGCTCACCCGTACCGTCGAACCGCCGAACTGTCGAACGCCCTTCGGTCGCCGGCGCAAGCCGGCCCTCGAGCCGAAGTGCGCCCCCGGCGGGCATGGCGTCCACGGCGTTGAAGATGAGATTGATGAGCGCCTCGCGAATCTCGGGGGCGTGGCCGAGGACGAGCGGCAGGCTCGGCATCGCCGTGCGAACGTCGATGCGGACGCCGCGCCGCTCCGGCTCATCCTTCCAGCGGGGGCGGGTGATCTCGAGCGTCTCGACCGCGACGCGGGACAGATCCACCGAAACCAGGGGGCTGGCCCCCCGAGGCCGGGCGAAATCCTGCAGCCGGCGAACGACCTCGGCCCCATCGGTGGCGGCGATCTCCAGCCTGGAGAGGCCCTCCCGCACCTCCGAGTCCGTTGTGCGCAGCTTCAACAGCTCCGTCTGCCCCAGGATGACGGCCAGGACGTTGTTGAGGTCGTGCGCCATGCCGGCGCCGAGCTGGCCCACGGCGCGCAGTTTCTCCGAGCGCACCAGCTCATCCTGGGCGTGCCGCAGATCCTCGTAAGCCTGTTTCAGCTCGGCGTACAGCCGGGCGTTCTCGAGAGCCACGGCGGCCTGGGCGGCGAAGGAACGAAGCAGGCTCACTTCCTCTTCCGGGAAGTCGTGCGGGGTGCGGGTGAAGATCGCCAGGACGCCGCAGACGCGATTCGCGGCCAAGAGCGGGAGCATGATACAAGAAACGACGTCTTCTGTTTTCGCTCTGGCGTGCTCGCGGAAGCGGGGGTCCCGGTTGACGTCCCGACTGATGACCGGCTGGCGCGTCGACAGGGCGAGCCCCAGCAACCCTTCTCCCGGAGGAAATCGGACGATGTGCGGTCCCGAACGATTTCTCATACCGACACTGGCTACGTGGCGAAACACGCCTTCCTCCGGGCCGTGCTCCCAAAACCGCGCGGCAACTTCGGGCACTAATACCTGGATCGCTTTCAGGGTCAGTTCGGCGACCTGTTGCGGATCCAGCGTCGTCAGGGCGCGAGTGATGTCGTTCAGGGTTCCGAGCTGCTCGGCGCGGCGACGTGTCGCCTCGAACAGGCGCGCATTCTCGATCGCGATCGCCGCCTGGATGCCGAAGAGGTGCAGGATCTCGCGGTCCTGCTCACTGAACCCGCGGGCGGTGTCTCCGTTGTCGAGGCTGATGACCCCGACGAGACGATCGCGATATTCGAGAGGCTCGGCGATGACCGCCGTGATCTTCGAGCGCTCCAGGGTCGTGGGCCGAGCGAACGGCCAGTTCCGGTAATCATTGACGATCATCCCTTCGCGGCGCTCGGCGACGATCCCCACGAGACCGTCGCCGAGCTTGAGCCGCTGCTCCTGCTGCCATTCCGCCGCGTCGGGTGAGGTGTAAGGGACGAGAACCTGCCCGGCATCCTCCCAGAGCCACACCGTCCCCGGTCCCCGCCCCATCAGCTCGCTCAAGCGCCGGGCGATCAGGTGAAGCACCGTCGCCAGGTTCAATTCCCTCGAGATCTCGGTATTGATGGTACGGATCGCCTCGAGCTGTTGCTGGCGCTCTTGTGCCTGCTGGTAGAGGCGTGCGTTCTCCATCGTGATCGCCGCCTGATCGGCGAAGCTCGTCAGGAGCGCGAGGTGCTCCCGGGTAAACGCCCAGTCGGTCCGTGTGGAGTGCGAGGTGAGGACGCCCAGCAGTTGGTCACGATAGAGCAGCGGGACCCCGATCCCGGCCGTGAGTTCGGTGAAATCCTTCTCCCGATGAGAAAAGGCCTGGTAGTCGTTCACGATGATAGGCTGCTGCGTCTGCGCCACGATCCCATTGATACCCCGCCCCAGGCGGAATTCCTGTTGTTGTACCCGGTCGGCCTCGGTCCCGTAGGCCGCCCCGAGCCGGAGCGTCTTGGCGTCCTTATCCCACAGGACCACCTGGGCGTGCGGGGTCCCCAGGAGCTCCGTCGTCTTGACCGAGATCAGGCGGAGCACCTCCATCGGGTCCAGCGAGGTGGTGAGGCTGTGGGCCACCTCGTAAAGGCTCCTGGCCTCGCGGGCGCCCTGGTCGATCGCCGCGTAGAGACGCGCATTCTCGATGGCGATGGCCGCCTGGGGGGCAAGGAGACGCAGGGTGTGCCCATCTCGGTCCGTGAAGGTGGCGCGGTCTTGTGTATGCACCAGATTGATGACGCCGACGAGTTTGTCCCGGTACAAGAGCGGCTCGGCCATCGACGCCGTCACCCCGGTCCGCGTCAGGGAGGTGGATAGGGCGCCCGCCCAGGAGCGGTAGTCATTGACGATGAGCCCAGTGCGCATGGCTGCCACCCGTCCCACCACCCCCCGGCCCACCGGGATGTCTTGCCAATCGAGTGGGTCGAAGAGCGCGCTATGCACCTGAGGTACCAGCGCCTGCCTCGCCTCGTCCCAGAAAAGGATCGTTCCGCCACTCGCCCCGACCAGGTCCACCGTGCGTTGGAGGATGAGATCCAGCAAGGCGACGAGGTTCAGCTCCCGGGCGATCTCCTCGTTTACCGCCCGGACAGCCTCGAGTTGCCGCGTGCGGATGCGCAATGCCTCTTCGTCCTGCTTGCGGCCGGAGATGTCCCGGCTGACGCCAACCGTGCCCACCACGGCTCCCTCCTGGTTGCGGAGGGGGACCTTGGTCGTGAGATGCCAGGTCGAGACCGCCGTCGGCAGATCCAGCGCGGGCTCCTCTTTATTGACGAGCGGCTCTCCCGATTGGAGCACAGGTTGATCGTCGGCCGCATACTGAGACGCCAGGTCCGCGGGGAAGAAGTCTCGATCCGTCTTCCCGAGCACTTCCTCGGGCTTGGTGGCGCCCAAGGCGCGCGTTAGGCTGTCGTTGACCAGCAGGAAGCGGCCCTGGCTGTCCTTGAAATAGATCTGATCGGGCACCGCATCGATCACGGCGCGCAGCCGGTTTCGTTCTGTGGCCAGCGCCTCTTCGGCACGCCGGCGTTCTGCGACCTCCTCGTGAGAGTGGCGGAGCAGTTGGTGGTACCTACGGAAGATGAGTGCGGCTGCGATCGTGACGGTGATAGAGCTGAAACCGATCGTGATGAGGTGGGAACCCCAGAGCGTGATTTGAGGGTAGATGAAGTTCTTCGCCGACTCGAAGACGAGCGCAACGGCGGCCACGATCACGAACGTCAGCGCCAGATGCGGGAAACATCTTGGCCCAGCCGTCTTGCTCTGGGGCGCGTCGTTGTCTCTCACACCATGTCTCCGTACGTGGAATTTACAGTCACGGCGCTGGCTGGACCGGGAGCTTGACGCCGGCCCGACGGGGCGTTCGGCTTAGTGCTTCTGCCCACAATTACGGTGACGTATCGCCGGTCCCCCGGACCGCCCCTCGGACGCCTGGCGCCTCGTCGATGCCGGCTCGCTCTTACCCCGGGTCGGTCCGCTCAGGGAGCGGACCTCCGGGCCGGGGACGGGCTCGCCCGCGGGCGCGGCGTCTCGGGGCGTCCCGGGGGACCTGGACTTATACGGCCAACGTATACGTCATCGAACTTGTGTCCGCGTGTACTTAGGGTACTGGAGCTGCGTCCGGTCCGGTCCCGGGCCCCGCAGGCAAATCGCCTCCGCCCTCCAGCGCCGCGCGCAGGGTGCGGCGCAGATCTTCCAGACGGTACGGCTTCTGGATGAAGCCGGCCAGGCGTTTCCCGGCGAAGCGCAGGGTGACGTCCTGTTGGTTGTAGCCACTGGACAAGACCACGCGGGCGTCGGCGCGCAGGCGGCGGAGCTCGCGGAAGGTCTCCTCCCCGTCCATGCGTGGCATGGTCAGGTCGAGAAGGACGCAGACGATGTCGTCCGCCCGAGCCTGGAAGACATTCAGGGCCTGCCGACCGTCCGCCGCGGTGAGGACTGTGAATCCCAGCCACTCGAGGAGCTGCTGGCCGGTCTCACGCACGCCCGCCTCATCGTCCACGAGCAGCACGACCCCTTGTCCCCGCCACTGGTCTTCGGCCGCCGCCAAGCGCGCAGGCCCGGCGGGCTCTGCAATGGCGGGGAACAGCAGATTAAAGATCGTCCCCCGTCCCACCTCCGAGTAGACCTTGATGGCCCCCTTGTGGCCGCGCACGATTCCCAGAACCGCAGCCAGCCCCAGGCCGCGACCGGTGAACTTGGTGCTGAAGAAGGGGTCGAAGATCCGCGCACGCGTGGCCTCGTCCATCCCGCACCCGGTATCGGAGACCTCCAGGTACACGTAGAGACCTTCTGCAAGGCCCTCGGCGAGCGCGAGCTCCTGCAGGTAGGCCCGGTCACAGCGGGTGGTGCCGGTGGCCACCCGGATGACCCCGGGCTGGTCGCCGATGGCCTCGGAGGCGTTGGTGATGAGGTTCATGACCACTTGACGGAGCTGCGTGGCATCGGCTTGGATGGCGGGCAGGTCGGGGGCGAGATTGTACTGCAGGATCGCCTTCTTCGAGATCGCCACCATGAGCATCTGAGCCATCTCGCGCACGATCGCGGAGAGATCGAGGGCTTCCACCACGAAGTGACCCTTCCCGGAAAATGCCAGCATGTGCTTGCAGAGGTCCGCCGCCCGGTGCGAGGCGGTCTCGATTTCCTGCAGGTGGCCGTGAACAGACGCGCCGGGGTCAAGCTGCAGAAGGGCCAGCTCGGTGTGTCCGAGGATCGCCACCAAGAGATTGTTGAAATCGTGGGCGATGCCGCCCGCCAGGACACCAAGACTCTCCAGCTTCTGAGCGTGCTGCATCCGATTCTCGATTCGGCGCCGCTCCTCCTCCGCCTGCCTGCGCTCGGTGATGTCCCGGGCGGCCGCATAGATCAGGGTGCCCTGGTACGGACAGGCGCGCCACTCGATCCAGCGGTAGGAACCGTCCTTGCACCGGTAGCGGTTGACGAAGTTCAGGATCTTCTGCTGGGCGGCCAGCCGCTCGACCGCGGCCAAGGTCTCCTGGAGGTCGTCCGGGTGGACGAAGTCGAGGAGTCGCTTGCCCTCCAGTTCGGGCATGTCGTAACCAAGGATGGACGCCCACGCGGGATTGACGCGGCGGAAAAGGCCATCCGTGTCCGCGATACAGAGGAGGTCCAAGGCCATCGTGAAGAATCGATTCAGTTCCTCGGTCTTCTCCTGGAGCGCCGCTTCGGCGCGCGTGCGCTCGGAAAGTTCCCGCTGGGCGGTGGCATATAGGCGCGCGTTCCGGATGGCGATGGCCGCCTGTGCGCTGAACGCACGCAGCAAGTTCACCTCTTCTGAGATGAAGTCGTGCGGGGCCCGCGTGTAAATAGTGAGGAAGCCAATAATCTCCTCCTCGTGAATCAAGGGAAGAATGATGCAGCCGACGAGCCCCTCGGCTACGGCCCAGTCGGGATCCTTGAAGCGAGGGTCGCGCGTCACATTTGCGCTGATCACCGGCTGGCGCGTGGCCTCAGCGATTCCGATCAGCCCCTCGTTGGGGACGAGCTGGAAAGCCTGCCCTCCCTCTGGCTGTTGCAGGCCCAGACTGCCGATCACGCGGAGGGTTCGATCGGTTTCCAGCCGCTCCCAGAGGCGGCCGACACAGCCCGGGATCAGCGTCTGGGCCGCGGCCAGGATCCGCTGGGACACGACATGCGGATCGAGCTCCGTTGTGAGGGTCTGCGTCATCTCGATCAGCGTTGAGAGCTGGTGCGCCCGCCGCGAGGTGGCTTCGTGGAGCCGCGCGTTCTCGATGGCGATGGCGGCCTGGGGGGCGAACAGCTGGAGGATCTTCTGATCGCTTTCGGTGAAGGTCCGTCCCTCGATCTCATGGTGGACGGCGATCACCCCGAGAAGCCGGTCACGATACAGAAGGGGCTCGGCGAGCGCGGCGGTGATGCCGGTGCTTTGTAGGGTCCTCGGATGGGCGTATGGTGAAGAACGGTAGTCGTTGATGATTGCGCCGCGCCGCTCTTGGACGACGCGCCCCGTCAATCCTTCGCCGGGGCGCCGGGGAAACCGCATCCGCTCCGCGCCGGGGCCATAATAGGCGTGAGGCATGAGCTGCTGCGCCTGCTCGTCCCACAGGTAGATCCCGCCGCTCGAGCCGGCGACGAGCTCCGTGGCCCGGCGCGTGACCAATCCGAGCAGCCGCACCAAGTCCAGCTCGCGGGTAATCTCCTCGCCGAGGCTGCGCAGAGCCTCCAGTTGTCGCGTCCGCTCCAGGAGGGCCTCCTCCGCCTGTTTACGTTTCGTGATGTCTTCGTAGGTGCCCAGCACGCCGACCACCTGTCCCTGGGCGTCGAGAATTGGGACCTTGCTGGTCAGGACCCACATCATGGTCCCGTCGGGTCTGGTCTTCGATTCTTCGTACCCGATCTTCGGGACCCCGGTCTCTATGACCTTCCGGTCATCCGCGCGGAAGGATTCCGCGTCTTCTTTCCGGTTGAACGCAAAGTCGTCCCGGCCGAGGATTACCGCCGGGTCGTCCAGGTTTGCGTCTCTGGCATAGGCGCGGTTGCAGCCAAGAAACTGCAAATTGCGATCCTTCCAGAAGACCCGCTGCGGGACCGTATCCAGGACCGCTTGCAACATCTGACGGGACTGGCGTGCATCGGCCTCCGCTTGCGTACGCTCGTCGATCTCCCGCTGGGTGGCGGAAAACAGTCTGGCGTTCCGGATGGCGATGACGGCGTGGTCGGCCAGGCGTTGGAGGATGAGCTCGTCGTGATCGGTGAATGGGCGTGGCGTCCGGTTGCTTGCGAAGAGGACTCCCTCCACCGCGTTCTCGATCCGGATCGGGACGGCGAGCTCGGCGATGATGCCCTCGGCCTGTGTGATGGGAAGGAAGTCCTTGCTGATCCGCAGGTCCTCCGCGTAGTTGGTCGTGCGGAAGGGAAGGCCGGTTGCCAGGACCTGTCCCCCGATCCCCTGGCCGGGGGCGATGCGGTACCCGACCATATCCTCTCGGCGGAGACCCGACCGATACTGGAGGCGTACCTCGCCGGACAGGGGGTCCTGGAGGGCGATGGAGGCGAGATCGCAGCGGCACAAGGTCCGAGCGGCATCAGTCACCTGCTGGAGCACGGTGTCCACGTCCAGGGAGGTATTGAGATTCCGGGTCAGATCGGCGAAGACCTCCGCCTCGCGCCGCCGGCCTTCCGCATCCCCGAAGAGCCGAGCATTCTCGATAACGATGGCGGCGTGGGCGGCGAAGGACTGAAGAAGGGCGACCTCGTCAGGTGAGAAGGTGTGGGGTTCGTGAGTGAAAATTGCCAGGTTCCCGAGATAGCTCTTTCCCCGGATCAACGGAACCACGATCACCGAGGTCAAACCTTCGGCCTGCGCCCACTCCTTGTTGATGAAATGGGGATCGGAGGCGATATCCGGACACTGCATGGGTTCGAGAGTCACGGCCACGATTCCAGCCAGTCCCTCGCCGTGCCGGAACCTGACTCGGCGACCTCCCTCAGGATCACGCAACCCGATACTATCAACGAGTCGAAGAATCTCACTTCCTTCCAGTTGCTCCCAGAGGCGGCTGGCTACTCCGGGAAACAGGACCTGAATCGCGGTCAGGATCTCCCGGGCGACGCGCTGGGTATCGAGGATGGCAGCCAGACCTTGGGTCAGATCGTTCAGGATCTGAAGCTGCTGGGTTCGAGCTCGCAAGGCCACCTCCGCGTTCTTTCGGCTGGTGATGTCCTGCGAGATGGTGAGATAGTGAATGAGGCGACCCTGCTGGTCCAGAATGGGCCGGACGTGGCTTTGCAGCCAGCGGAAGTCACCGTCCTTGGCGCGAAAGCGAAACTCCACTAGGTCGGTGGTCTCGCTATCCTGCACTTTCCGGCGGGAAGGCTCCAGGACTACCGGGACGTCGTCCGGATGGAAGAAATCAGCAGGACTCCGCCCCAGGAGCTCGTCGGATGCGTAGCCCAGCATCGTCCGGGCGGCCGGAGACACGGCGAGGTACCGGGCCTCCAGATCATGGAGACAGACGAGGTCATGACGGCTTTCCGCGATCAGGCGCGACCACCACTCGATCTCCGGACGCGGTAGTCCCTCGCATCGTTTGGCCTCTATTGCCGTTAGCCGCTCACGCAAGGCGGCGTTCTCGGCGACGAGCTCGGCTTTCGTCTTGGAAGGCATGTGCTGATCTCCTTCCGAGATCACCAAGACCGCGCGGTCCCAGAGCTGGTCGATCCTCCAGACGCTGGTATCTGGGTGGAGGCGATCCGGTCGGCGCGGCACAGACTCCCCCTAGAGGCGGAGCCGGCCGGGACGTGGGGAAAGATAATTCTTCCAAGGCGAGGCTAGCCAATGCCCCCAAACCTGTCAAGCAGATATCGTCCGGCGGATCCATGGGGTCCCCCCCGGAGGGGTGTCGGATGTGGGGCTGCGCTTCCGGGACAGTCTACGGGGGGTCGGTGGTCCGTCCGGAGCTTCTCGGCTCTCACCGGAGCTCACCGCGTGCGGTTGTTCTCGAAACTCTCGTAGTAGTCGAAGCTGTTGCCGAGTTTGTCGAGGAGTGGCTGGGTGGCGTGATTGAGCTTCTCGACGACCTCCGGGGGCAAGGGGGCCGCCGCCGCGCGGACATTCTCTTCCAGCTTGCGTACGCTTCTGGCCCCGATCAGGCAGCAGGTGATGCCCTGCCCCGCCAGCGCCCATTTCGTGGCCAGCTCCGCCATGGTCATGCCGCACTCCTTCGCGATCCGGCGGATGGCCGCGAGGGCGGCGCTGGTCTCCGCTTCGACGCCTTCCTCGCCGTGCCGGGTCAGCTCGCAGCGCTCGTGATGGAAGTGACGCGTGCGCCGCTGATAGGGCGGAACGTCGTCCAGGGTGGGATAGAGGTCCGCTAGGAGCCCCTGCATCAGGGTCATGTACCCGATCACGCCGATCCCGAGTCTGCGGCACTGGGGTAGGCTCTCCAGCTCGATGGCCCGGGCCAGCAGGCTATAGGGAAGCTGGTTCAGCAGGATGTCCGGGCAGACGCGCAGCGCCTCGTCGAGCCGGTTCGTGGCGAAATTGCTGACGCCGATGTGGCGGATCTTCCCTTGCCGCTTCAGGTCGGATAGAGCCATAAAGGCTTCCTCGACCGTCGGAGGGTTCGCGATGATCGCGGGATCCTCCGTGAAGTGGCGGATCGAGTGGGGATGGATCGGCCAGTGGATCATGTAGATGTCGATGTAGTCCAGACCGAGGCGGCGGAGGGACGCCTCGCAATGCTCGGGCAGGGTCCCGGCGTAACAGTTCGAGGGCGAGACCTTCGTGCCGACCGCGATCGTGTCCCGCGGCACGCCCTGCAGGGCGATCCCCAGCGACTCCTCGCTCCGACCGGCATTATACGCCTCGGCGGCGTCGAAGTAGTTGATCCCCAGCTCGACCGACCGATGGACCACCGCGTCCGCGTCCGCCTGGTTGCAGTCCCCCCAGTACGCCCCACCCCCGAAAGACCAGCACCCCAGCCCCAGGGCGGACACGATCAGGTCCGATTGTCCGCATCGACGAAATTCCATCGCGATTCCTCCTGGTCGGGGAGAACAGATCACCGCATTCGCTTGGCGAGGCGCGGGTCCAACATGTCTCGCAGGCCGTCCCCCACCAGGTTGATGGAGAGGACCGTGGTTGCCAGGAACAGCCCGGGGAAGAGCAGCAGCCAGAAGGCCACCCGCACATAAGAGCGGGCCTCGGCCATGATGTTTCCCCAACTCGGGATCTCCGGAGGAGTGCCTGCCCCAAGAAAACTCAAGCCGGCCTCGATCAGGATCGCCGACGCCATCACGTAGGTGCTCTGGACGATGAGGGGGGCAAGGGTGTTTGGCAGGAGATGCCGGAGCAGCACGCGGGACAGGCGACTCCCCAAGACCTGGGCGGCCTCGATGAAGGGCTGTTCCCGCAGGGTGAGCACGATCCCGCGCACCAGCCGCACCACCCGGGGGATCTGCGGGATGACCAGAGCGATGATGACGTTTCGCACGCTAGCCCCGGTGAGCGCCACGAACGAAATGGCCAAGAGGAGATCCGGCAGGGCCATGATACCATCCATCGCGCGCATGATGACGTTATCCAGCCTCCGGAGATAGCCGCTGAGCAAGCCGATGGCGAGGCCGATGCCCGAGGTGATCGCGCCCACCACGAGGCCCACGAAAAGAGACACCCGGCTGCCGTAGACGACCCGGCTAAAGGAATCCCGCCCGTACATGTCGGTGCCGAACCAGTGGACGCCGCTCGGCGCCCGCAATCGTTCGGCAGGCTGCATCTCGACCGGGTTCACTGTCCATAGGTAGGGCGCGAAGACGGCGAGAAGCACCATGAGGAGAAGCAGAAGACCGCCGGCCACCATGGTCGGATTGCGGCGGATGAAGCGCCACGCCTTCTGCCGTCCCGTCAACTGATCGTAGGGGATACCGCCGGGCTCGTCGCGCATATGCGGCACACTTTCGGAGACCACCCGGTCCACATGACCTAGTAGCGGATGCGGGGGTCGAACAACGTGTAGGAGAGGTCCACCGCCAGGTTGACCAGCGCGTACACGAATGCGAAGAGCAAGGTCACTCCCTGGATTATCGCGTAGTCCCGTTGCAGCACCGCGTCCACCGTGAGTCGTCCCAGTCCCGGCAGCGCAAAGACGCTCTCCGTGATGACCACCCCGCCGATGAGCAGGGCGAACCCCACCCCGATCGTGGTGAGGACGGGGACGGCGGCATTCTTCAGCGCGTGGAGAAAGAGCACGCGGGAGGGTCGCAGCCCTTTGGCGTAGGCGGTGCGGACGTACTCAGAATGCAGTACTTCCAGCAGGCTGGCGCGGGTGATGCGCGCCAGCAGCGCCATATAGACCATCCCCAGGGCAAGCGTCGGGAGGATCAGGTGCTTGACGAAGGGGGCGAATCCCTCTCGGAAGCTCACGTAGCCTTGGACGGGGAGCAGGTCGAGTTTCACCGAGAAGACGAAGATCAGGAGGAAGCCCAGCCAGAAGATGGGAACGGAAAATCCCCCCACCGTGAAGACCATGACCGCTCGGTCGATCAGGGAGCCGGCCTTCCAGGCT
Organism: uncultured Methylomirabilota bacterium; assembly: GCA_963727695.1. GTDB lineage: Bacteria > Methylomirabilota > Methylomirabilia > Methylomirabilales > 2-02-FULL-66-22 > 2-02-FULL-66-22. The sequence goes on from CAVSHW010000053.1 coordinate 41,823, forward strand.
GCGAGGACCCCCATCGGGATCGCCAGCAGGATCGCGAAGATGAGCGTGCTCGCCGCCAGAGCCGCCGTGGGCTCGACCCGCTGTAGGATAAGCTGGCGCACAGGCAGTCGCGAGTGCAAGGAGACCCCGAGGTCCCCCTTGAGTAGGCTCGTCACGTAGAGGCCGAACTGGACATGGATAGGCTTGTCCAGGCCGAGCCCGGCGCGGATCTTCTGGATGTTCTCGGGCGTGGCGTAATCGCCGGCGATGATCGCCGCCGGGTCCCCGGGGGCGATGCGCACCAAGAGGAACACGAACACGACCACGACGCCCATGACGGGCAGGGTCGCCAGGATGCGTCGCAGGATGTAGGCCAGCATGGAGGAATCCTCTGAAACGGAAAGTGGCGCTGCAGGGCCGGCGGGTCCCGCCGTCTGCCCTGCAGCGCCGCGAATGCCGCCTAGTGCTTCACCATGCTCCAGAACACGCCAAAGGGCGTCTCAACAATGTGGCTGAGTCGATCCTTCCGGTAGGCCGCGTACGAGAAGAACTCGCCCAGCGGCACGTAGGGAATGTCCTCCATCAGGGCGCTGTGGTACTCGGCCAGTCCCTTCTTGAAAGCCTCGGTGCCAGCGGTCAGGTCGGCCAGCTCATCCAGCGCCTTGCTCGCGCGCGGCGAGCAGGCCCAACCGAACCAGGCCTTGTCGCAGGCCGTGGAGATGTTGGCATGTCCCCATGGATCCTTGAGCGCGGCGTATCCGGACGTGGTATGAAAGATGTGCCACCCCGCCGGGTTCTTGGAAGGCGGGTCCTTGACGGGTCGTCGGGAGACGAGGGTCCCCCAGTCCATGGTCTGCAAGTCCACGTTCACGCCCAGCTTTCTGAGCATAGCCGCGGTGGTAAGGGCGGCCGCATTGATGGTGGGGAAGTCGCTGGGGGCCATCACCACGATCTTTTCACCTTTGTAACCGGCCTCGGCGAGGAGTTGCTTGGCCTTCTCGAGGTCCTGCTTCTCAGCAGATCCGCGCCGATGTCCGTCTCCAACCAGCCCTTGCAGCCCAGATAGGAGTAACAGGTGCGCCAGTTCTGAGGATCGCCGGCGATGGCCTGCAGGTAGTCCGGCTGATTCACCATCAGCATGAGGGCCTGGCGTGCCTTGACGTTGTCGAAGGGCGGCACCAAGTGGTTCGGATGGATCTGCATCTGGTAGACGTCCGACTGATACATGCCCACCGCGGGGTTCTTGCGCAGCAGCGGCCACTGGTCGACCTGCGGGCGCTGGAGGTAGTCCACCTCCCCTTTTTCCAGTGCCGCCACGGCGGTGGACTGGTCCGGGATGACGATCCACTCGACCCGCTCGACATTCACCGTCTTGCCGCCCGCGTAGTAGCTGGCCGGCTCCTTGCGGGGCACGTAGTCCTTGAACTTCACATAGACAGCCTTGGCGCCCGGCACCCATTCCTTCTCGACAACATGAAAGGCCCGGAGCCGATCTTCTCTCCCTCGAAAGGCTTTGAAGGGTCCTGTATCGCCTGTCGCTCGGGCAGGATGAAGGGTACATAGCTATACTCCTTGGCCAGCGCCCGGATAGTGAGGCCGTGGGCTCCTTGAGCTTGAGGACGAAGCGTCCTATCATTCGTCGCCTCCAGCGAGGCGGTGCGGGCGGGGAGCGTCTGGCCCGCCGCATCCTTCACCCCCCAGCGCTTGAGCGAGGCGACGGCGTCGGCCGACCGCACCGGCTTGCCGTCGTGCCACTTCGAGCCCGGTGCGCAGCGTGAAGGTGTAGGTGAGTTTGTCTGCGCTGACCCGATAGGGTGTTGCCACCATCTGCGGCTGCGGCTGCCCCTTCTCATCCAGCGAGAACAGGGTGTAGTAGATCATGTAGCCGTGGTTCTGCGTGATGTCCGCGGTGGTGAAGAGCGGGTCGAAGAACTTCAACTCGGCGTGCATGACGGCGCGAACCGTCTGGGCCGACGCCGGACCGG
>CAVSHW010000054.1:0-17235 GCA_963727695.1 uncultured Methylomirabilota bacterium
CGGCCCCGGTCCTGCACGGTCGTGAGCAGCCCCGCCCGCAGGATCTCGAAGGCCTCGCGTGGGGCCAGCGTCGAGGCGGTCGACTTGGCAATTGGGCAATTGGGCAATTGGGTCTGTCCGAGTTGCCCCGTTGCCTGATTGCCTGATTGCCCTTCTCTCGCGTCGCCCCAATACTCCCGGTCCAGCCGGTCGTACTCTTCCCGACTGACGGGGTCGAACTGGACTGCGTCGCCCGGCAGCATGGGCGTCGGCGGGTCTCGCAGCGGATCGAAAAGCGGCACGGGTGTCCGCCCGATCAGGCGCCAGCCGCCCGGCGTCTCTGCCGAATAGGCCCCCGTCTGGCCCCCGCCGATCCCCACCGTCCCGCGCGGGACCTTGGTCCGCGGCGACGGAAGGCGCGGCGTGTGGAGCGCCTCGGGCAGCCCGCCCAGATACGCAAACCCCGCCGTGAAGCCGATCATGTGGACATGGTAGGGAGTCTGACTGTGCAGCCGGATCACCTCGGCTTCGCTCAGCTTGGTGTGCTCGGCCACGAACGGCAGATCGGGGCCGAACTCGCCTCCGTAGCACGTCGGGAGGCGCACCACCTTTGGCGAAGGCAACTGCCCCGGATCGAGCGACGCCAGCGCGCCCTCGATCCGACTCCGCAACTCCTCACTCGTCAGCTGCACCGGATCATATTGAACGCCCAAAGAGCGATAGGTGGGGACCAGAGCCAGCAGGCCGGATATGCGAGCCGCCTCCAGAGTCAAGGCCAGCGCCCGGACCTGGTTGTTGATGGCGACATCGATCGTGTCCCCGAATTCAACAACCAGACCCCGATCACCCGCCGCCAGAAACCGAACCGCCATTGTCTCTCCTCTATTGCGCGACGCCGTGACCGGTTCAAGGTCCCGGCGCCGGATCGTCTCTCGCATTCGTATTGATCGGGCTTCTTTTTACCACAAAGCCGAGAGGCTAGTCCACCCTTTCATCCATCGCGTCCGGCCCGCCCGGCTCCCTTTTCCTGTTGACAGCCGCGTCCGACCCGCCGGATACTTCGCCGCACCTCGAGAGCACAGCATGACTCGCATCCTTGTCGCTTCTTACTCACCAGCAGGAGGGAGGTCGCGAATGTACCGTCCGGACAGCATCTTCGAGTTCTCGCTGAATCACTTCATCAAGTTCGGCGCTGGAGCCTGCGCGGAACTCGGCTACGAGGTGCGCAAGTTTGGGGGCTCCAAGGCGCTGATCGTCACGGACAAGGGAGTCGTGGGCGCCGGCATCCTGCAGAATGTCCTTCAGCCCTTGGAACAGGAGGGGATCTCGTACGCCGTGTTCGATGGCGTGATCCCGGAGCCGACCGACCACACCTTCACCGAGTGCCTGTCCTTCGCCAGACAGGGCAGCTACGACACCATCATCGGCGTGGGGGGCGGCAGCGCCATCGATGTGGCGAAGACCGTCGGGATCCTCTTGAAGTTCGGCGGCGAGCTGCTGGACTATGTCGCGCCCCCCACCGGCCAAGGAAAGCCCATCCCCGGCATGGGGATCCCGGTCATCGCCTGCCCCACCACGGCGGGAACCGGGGCCGAGGTCTCGCCGGCCGCCGTCATCTCCTTCAAGGAGCTCAAGCTCAAGGCGGGGATTTCGAGCCCATACCAGCGGCCAACCCTGGCGCTGGTCGACCCGTGTCTGTGCGTCAGCATGCCGCCCAAGGTGACCGCCACCACGGGCATGGATGCCCTGTGCCACGCCATCGAAAGCTATGTGACCAGGCGATACGACCGGAAGGCCATGCCGGACGCTCCCGCCAAACGGCCCGTCTATGGCGGATGCAATCCGCTCAGTGATGCGATCGCCCTGCGGGCTATCGAGCTCGTCTCGGACCATCTGCGCCGGGCCTGCGACAACGGCGAGGATCTGGAAGCCCGCTGGGGCATGTCGCTGGGCAGCCTGATGGCCGGCATCGCCTTCACCAATTCGGGGTTGGGGCTGGTCCACGCCATCGCGCTGAGCCTGGGGGGGAAGTATCCCATCTCCCACGGCGAGACGGTGGCCATCCTCTTGCCGGCCGTCATGGAATACAATGCCCCCGGCAACTTCGAAAAATTCGAGGAGATCGCTCTGGTGATGGGCGAGGACACGGAGGGCCTGTCCCGCGGCGAGGCCGCCATGCTCGCCGTGCAGGCCGTCAAGCGCCTCGCGGCGGACATCGGCATCCCGTCGAGCCTGAAGGCCGTGGGGGTCGCGGAGAAGGACCTGGCGCTCATCGCCGAGGATGCGCTGAAAGTCCAGAGACTGCTGGTGGGGAATCCGCGACGGGTCAGCACGGCGGCGCAAGTGGAATCGGTCCTGCGGAAGATCTTCTGATCGGCGGCGCGGTCCCGCTCCGCCCCTGTAGACACGAGCGCCCTGCCGGTCTTCGGCAGGGCGCTCGTGTTCCGTCAGATGCGACCCAGAAACTCGCCCAGCGGGCGCACCTGCACTCCTGCCGCATCCAGCCGCTCGCGGACCCGCCGGGCGATCACGGCGGCGCCGGGCGTATCCCCGTGCAGACAGATGGTGTCCGCGCGCAGGCGGATCTCCTTGCCGGTGATCGCCGTCACGCTTCCCCCGGCCAGGCCGATCACCCGCTCGGCGACACGATCCGGATCGGTGATCAGCGAGCCGGCGATCTTGCGCGACACGAGGCTTCCGTCTTCGTTGTAGGCCCGGTCCCCGAAGGCCTCGCACGCCGCGCGCACGCCCAGCTCCTGCGCCGCCTTCAGCATCTCGGAATCCGGCAGGCCCATCAGGATGAGGTCGCCGCCGGCCTCCCGCACCCCCTCGGCGATGCCGAGGGACAGCTCCCGCTCTTTGCAGGCCACATTGTAGATCGCCCCGTGTGGCTTGACGTGCTGAAGCCGCAGCCCCGCGGCCTCCACGAAGGCCCGCAGCGCCCCGATCTGGTAGAGCACGTAGTCCCGCGCCTCGGCCCGGCTGATCTGCATCGGCCGGCGGCCGAAGCCGAGGAGATCCGGATAGCTCGGGTGGGCGCCGACGGCCACGCCCAGCGCCTTGGCCGCCGCCACCGTCTCGCGCATCACGGCCGGGTCCCCCCCGTGCCAGCCGCAGGCCACGTTGGCCGAGCTGACCCACCGCAGGATCTCGGCGTCGGCGCCGATCGTATAGGCGCCATACGACTCCCCCATGTCGCTGTTAAGATCGATCTCCATGACCGCCCTCCGCCTCGCTCAGATGCCGAGATAGACTTTTCGGACCACGTCCGACTCCAAGAGCTGCCGGGACGCTCCCGCAGCCACCATCCGCCCGCTCTCCAAGAGGTACCCGCGGTGCGAGGCCCCCAGCGCCAACTGCACGTTCTGCTCGATAAAGAGCACGGTGACGCCGGCCGCGTTGATCTTCTTGATGATCTCCAGGATCTTCTGGACGATGATGGGCGCAAGCCCCAGGAACGGCTCGTCCACCATCAGGAACTTGGGCCGCGACATGAGGCCGCGCGCGAGGGCCACCATCTGCTGTTCGCCGCCGGAGAGGCTGTTGGCCATCTGGTTGCGCCGCTCCTCCAGCATGGGAAACAACTCGAAGACCCACTTCAGGCTCTCGGCCCGCTGGGCGCGGGCGCGGGCCTGGTAGCTCCCCAGCAGGAGGTTCTTCTCCACCGTGAGGTAGGGAAAGAGGCGCCGTTGCTCCATCACCTGCGAGAGGCCGCGGGTCACGATCTGGTGGGTGGGAAGTGTATCGATGCGCTCGCCGCAGAACTCGACGCGCCCCTTGGACGGCTTGATCAGACCCGAGACGGCGCTGATCAGCGTACTCTTCCCGGCGCCGTTTGGACCGAGCAGGCAGACCACCTCCCCCTCGCGCACCTCCAGCGAGACGCCCCAGAGCGCCTGGAAGTCCCCGTACTTCACCTCCAGATCCGTGACGCAGAGCACGCGCTACCTCCCTGTCCCGCCCGTGAAACCCGTCCCGTCCCCGACCGTGGGGACCACGAACGCGTCACCGAGATAGGCCTCGATCACCCGCCGCTCCTTCACCACCTCCGACGGAGGGCCGTCGGCGATGATCTCGCCTAGGTTCAAGGCCACGATGCGGTCCGAGACGGACATGATCACCCGCATGTTATGCTCGATCACCACCAGGGTGAGTCCCTGCTGGCTCCGCAGGCGGGCGATGAGCTGGAGAAGTGTGGGGATGGTGCGCTGATCCACGCCCCCGGTCACCTCATCGAGCAAGAGAAGGGAGGGCTTGGTGGCCATCGCCCGCGCCATCTCCAGCCGCTTCCGCTCCCCGATGGAGAGGTTCCGCGCGCCGGCATCTTGCTTCTCCGCCAGCTCCACGATCTCCAGGTACCCGACCGCCTCCCGCCGCGCCTTGGCCGGGTCGTGGGTGTGCTGCAGGGCGGCCACCATCACGTTCTCGATGACCGTCATCCCCAGAAACGGCCGGACCTTCTGGAACGTCCTCCCGATTCCGAGCCGGTTCACCTGGTCCGGCCGTAGTCCCACCAGATCGCGGCCGCGGAACGCGATCCGCCCCGCCGTGGGGGGATAGAAGCCGGTGATCTGCTCGAACAGGGTGCTCTTCCCGGCCCCGTTCGGCCCGATCAGCCCCAAGATCTCGCCTTCTTGGACTGCGAAGCTGACGTTGTTGTTCGCCACCAGTCCGCCAAACCGCTTGGTCACTCCTTCGAGCGAAAGCAGGGCCATCAGCGCCCTCCCCACCGCCGGAAGAGCCCTACCAGGCCCGTCGGCTGGAAGACCGCGACGATCGTCAGCAGGGCGCCATAGATCAGAAGATCCACGGCGCTGCCGGTGCCGCCGAACTGGATGCGCGTGAACTCCGACAGCGGAATCATGATGGCCGCTCCGACCAGCGGCCCCCAGAGTGTCCCCACGCCGCCCACCACCGCCAGGCAGCAGATGAGAATGGAGAGCGACAGAGGGAAGACGCTGTCCGGATCCATATACAGCAGATACTGGGCGTAGAAGGTGCCTCCCGCGGCCACGAACCCCGCCGAGATCGCCATGGCGATCAGCTTGTACTTGGCGATCGGAATCCCCACGCTCTGGGCGGCGTCCGAGTCTTCCCGGATCGCGCGCAGGTAATACCCCAGGCGGCTCCGCTCGATCCGCCAGGTCGCATAGAAGCAGAGCGCCATCAACCCCAGGATGATGTAGTAGTAGGCATACTTGCTCCCGTGGAACTGAAAGGCGAGCAGCGAATCTTTGTGGATGGGCAGCGTCAGCCCCCGGGCTCCCCCGATGAACTCCCAGTTTATGGCCAGGGTATTGATGATCTCGCCGATGGCGATGGTGGCAATCGCGAAGTAGTGCCCCCGCAACCGGAAACACGGATAGCCGATCAGGAGCGACAGCACCATGGCCACCACGACCCCGCCCAGCAGGCCCAGCCAGGGATTCACGCCAAAAGCCGTCTGGAGCACGCTCGACGTGTAGGCGCCGGCCCCGAAGAAAACCGCATGCCCAAGCGAAATCTGTCCGCAATACCCGGCCAGGATGTTCCAGGCTTGGGCCAGCAGCGCGTAGAGAAGGATCTTGATCCCGATATCGCGATGGTACGGCAGCCGGAAGAACACCGGGAAGAGCAAGACCCCCACGATCAGGAGGCCCATCAGGACGAACCCGATCGTCCGGCGCGAAGACCTCTCCCGCTCTCGCCTCATCGCCTCCGCCGATCCCGTCGTCGCCATCAGAACTTCCCGAAGAGGCCCTGCGGCCGGATGAGGACCACGATCAGATAGATCAGGAACACCGCCACATACTTGAAGGCCGGCGCAATCAGGAGGCCTCCCAGGACCTCGATGAGCCCGATGATGATCCCCGCGGCGAGCGATCCCGGGATGCTGCCGAATCCGCCCAGGGCCACGGTGACGTAGGCGATCAACCCGAAGAGGCTGCCGACGTACGGGAACACATAGAAGAAGCTGGCCAGAAAGGCGCCCGCCACCCCGACGCAGGCCGAGCTGATCCCCCAGCCCAGCGTGAACATCCGCTCTGTGTTGATTCCCATCAGCGATGCCGCCTGTCGGTCCTGCGCCGTCGCCTCCAAGGCCATCCCCGTCTCGGTCTTGGTGATGAACCAGTAGAGGAAGGCGAAGGCGGCGAGCGACGCCCCGGACGCGACAAGCTGCGGCAGCCCGACGGAGATCCCGAAGATCTTGATCGGCCCCTGGACCAAAGGGTGCGCCACCTGGCGGAAGTCGGGGGTCCAGAGGAACTGCGCCGCGGCGCGGAGGAAGATGCCCAGGCCAAAGGTGGCGAAGATCTGGGCCAGCATGGGCGCGCCCAGGATCCGCCTGATGATGCCCTTGTGGACCAGCCAGCCGAGCAGGAAGAGCACCGCGCCGCAGATCGGCACGGAAAACAGCGGGTCGATGGCGAAGAGGGTGTACATCCAAAAGGCGGTGTACATGCCCAGCATCAGGAACTCGCCGTGGGCGAAATTCACGATTTCCATCAGCCCGAAGATCAGCGAGAGCCCCGCGGCGATCAGGGCGTACAGACACCCCATCAGGAACCCACTCATGATCCCCTGGATCAGGACTTCGGTAGATGGAATATTAAACATGGATATGAAACGAGGGTGGAGTCAGCCGGAGGCGGACTCCACCCCCAAATCCTCCTGTGCGTGCCCGGCGGCTATTTGCGCTGCGACCAGGCCGGGGTCGGATAGATCGCGTTCTTGACGGCCAGGTCGAACGGGTACACCGTATGGTAGTCGCCGCCCTGCAACTGCTGCAGGATGGCCCGCACGCCGATGTTCTGCCCCTTCTCGTCGAACTTCACCCCGGTCCAGGGCATGACAAGCTGTTCCGGCGGGATATTCGTCTCCCGCAGTGCCTTCTGGATGGCGGTAGGGTCAGTGGAACCGGCCCGGTTGATGGCGTCCGCCAGCGTCATGAACGCGGTGAAGGCCCTCGCCGAGACATCGGCCATGTCGCGCGCCCCCGAGAGCTTCTTGAACATGGCGTCAATCGCAGGAATGAGGGGCTTCTTGGCGGCGAGGTCCAGGGCGAAGGGCGCTCGGGTGATGGCCCCTTCGGCCTCCTTGCCCATCTCCGTCACGAATTTCGGATCGGTGTAGCCCGCGTCTTGGGCGATGAGCAGCTTGGGGTTGTAGTCCAGGTTCCGCATCGTCCGGGTGAGCAGGATCGCATCCGATGTGTAGAGGCTGGGCAGAAAGACGTCGGCATTGGCCGACTTCATCCGCCCGACCTCGGCATCCAGACTCGTCGTCCCGGAGCGGAAGGGGACGCGCGCCGCCACCGTGTACCCGTACTTCTTGGCCAGCTCTTCCTGGGCCTTGGCACTGTCGGTGCCGAAGGTGGTGTCTTCGTTCAGAATCGCCACACTCTTGAGCTGGACGTTCTGCTTCTTCTCCAGATCCTTCATGAAGTCGAACATCACCTGGCTGAAGTGAATATCGTGCGGGCTGGTCCGGAAGAACCACTTGTAGCCCCGCTCCGTCAGCGCCGGGGAGGACGAGTCCGCGTTGACGAAGGGGATACCCATCCGCTCGGCCACCTGACTGGCGGTGGTCGTCACGGCGGACTGATAGGCGCCGAAGAGGGCGACCGCCTTCTCCTGGGTAATCAGGCGCTCCGCCTCGGCCTGGCCGACGTCCGCCTTGCCCTGGGTGTCGATGGCCACAATCCGGATCTTGGCCCCGTTCAGCCGAGAGAGCCCCTTCGATTTGGCCAGGGGCAGATCGATGCTGGCTCCGTTGTTGATGATGTCCAGCGCCACCTTGATGATGTTGATCGCGTCAATCCCGATCTGGGCCGAGGGGCCGGTCATCGGATACAACACCCCGATGACGACCTCCTTCGCCTGCGCGTGGGCAAGTCCAGTGAAACCCAGCACCATCCCGATCAGGGCAACCGCCGCCAGGAATCCTCCGAACCTCTTCTGCATCCGCATGGTCCCTCTCCCTTCCTGAAGGTCACACCTGGTTTTTGCGCTAAGCGCACAAAAACCAAAAATGAAAGGCATCGGGGAGCCCCTGTGGGATTCGCTGGGAGTAAACAACGACCATCCCAGAAGCAGGTAACCCCGAGGGTTACGCACGATGGGAACACGACCCGAATCGCAGGGGTCGCCTCCCATCACGCGTTCCCGTGATGAGCCGGTTCGGAAGCCCCGTGCAATAAATTCCTTGCTAACCAGTTTGGTTTTTGCGCGCCCACCGCGCAAAAACCAGGTCACACTCTCGACCGCTTCACGCCTCGCGCCGTATGGCGGCTACGATGCCGCAAGCTCCTCGTTCCGAAGATCCGTGATGAACATGTACCCGGGGGCATGGGTCAGCATCAGCGGCGGCTTGGCTTGCATCGCGACTGCCTGTGGCGTGACCCCGCAGGCCCAGAACACCGGGACCTCACCAGGCCGGATTGTGACCGGGTCGCCGAAGTCCGGCTTCGCCAGATCCCGAATACCGATGATCGCCGGATCGCCCACGTGCACGGGAGAGCCGTGCACACCCGGATACCGTCCGGTGATCTGGACTGCCCGCGACACCAGCACCGCCGGGATGGGCCGCATCGTCACGACCAGCGGCCCGCGAAACATGCCGGCGGGGGCACACTGGATGCTGCTGATGAACATCGGGACGTTCCTGTTCTCCTCGATGTGCCGGACGGGAACGCCGGCCTGCAGGAGGGCGGACTCGAAGGTGAAGCTGCATCCCAGCAGAAACGAGACCAGATCGTCGCGCCAGACGGAGCGAAGATCCGTCACCTCTCCCTCAAGCGCCCCATTTCGGTAGATGCAGTATTTTGGCACGTCGGTCCGAAGGTCTGCGCCGGGGGCAGACAGCTTCGGTTCGGGCGAGCCGACGTCCGTCACCTCGATGACGGGACACGGCTTGGGATTCCGCTGTGCAAAGAGGAGGAAGTCGAACGCAAGGTCGCGAGGCAGGATCACCAGATTCGTCTGGACGAACCCGGGGGTCAGGCCGGCGGTCGGCCTGCGCCATTTCCCCTCCCGGATCTGCTGGCGCACCTCGCGGGGATCATCCATCAACGGTATCCTCAACCAAATCGAGGGAGCCTCCCTCTCGGGGCGATGGCCCTCTTTACACCAGAAATCGCGCGAGTGTCAACAGGAACCTGGGGATTCCCGAGCAACCGGACAGCCGGCACGGTCAGAACAGCGGCGGCTGGCCGGTGTCATTCATCCCACGCTCCTCGGCAAGTTCCGCATGGTCTTTCGCCGATCCGTCCGCAAGGATGTGGTGAACGGCGACCCCTGCGGGCAGGTTCGGGCAGATGAGTAGGCCCCGGTGACACTGTCCGGGGTCCTTCTCGGCGCACATGACGGCGGTGCGGCGACCCCGGGCTTCCTCCAGCAGACGCTCCAGCCCGCTCCGAAATCGCTCGCTCTTCGCCATCAGCGCGAATCGGGCCCTGTCGTCGGCCGGATAGTCGCCGCCGCGCGGCTTGCCTCCCAGTTCGTTCCCCAGGAACAGGTAGGCGATGCCCTGTGCCTCCAGCGCGGCTGTGAGCGACTCGCGATTGAACTGAGGGTTGAATCGGCTGTACGGGGTCGAGCGCACGTCGCAGACGATCTCGATCGCATGCAGCCGCAGCAGCTCGACGAACCGCCCGATCGAATGGTTGGAGTGACCGATGGTGAAGAGAAGCTGATTCGTCACTTCTTGATCGCCATGCTGCGCATGCGAGCGACCGTCTCGCGTTCCGCCCGCTGGAGCCGGAGCGGCGGCAACCCGTTCAGGATCTGCCCCAGGTCGTCCACGATCATCTCGCCCATCAGTCGGTACGCCGCCGGGAGGCTTCCCGCCCGGTGGGCCGAGAAGATGACGTTGTCCAGCTTGCGCAAAGGATGATGCTTGGCAAAAGGCTCTTGGGGGAACACATCCACCGCCGCGCAAATCTCCCCCCGACGCAGCTTCGCCGTGAGGGCATCGAAGTCCACCAGCGATGCCCGGCTCGTCAAGACCAGGCACCCCCCCTTCCGCATCAGGTTCAGCTCACGCCTGCCGATCATCGCCTGATTCTCCGCCGTGGCGCCCGCCAGAACGAACACCACCTGCGACGCGGACAGGACCGCGTCCAGGGAGGCGGGAGCCATGCCGAACTCGGCCAGCCAGCGCGGGGGTAAGCCAGGGGTCGTACACACGGATGTGGCAGCGGAACGGCTCCAGCAGCTTGATCAGCGCCCGGCCCAGATTGCCGAACCCGATGAACCCGACCTCGGCACCCGAAAGCAGAAAGGACTGCTGGTTGGAGAAGCGGCCGTAGACTTCCTTGCCTTGCCGGAACAGCCGATCGGCCTCCGGAATTCCGCGCGCCAGAGCCAGGGCCATCCCCAGCGACATCTCCGCCACCGCTTTGCCGAAGGCGACTCCGGCACCCAGGACGTGGATCCCCCGCTGGAAACAGTACTCGTAGTCGATGTTCGGCTGGAAGTTCCCCTCGACGTTGACGATCGCCTTCAGCTTCTTCGCGCGCTCCAGCCGCTCGCGCGGAAGGTCGGTCTGTCCGATCACCACCGAGGCTTCCGCCAGATGTTTGTCGACCATCTCGGCCGGCATCCGGCCGGTCTCCCACACCGTCAGGCCGACCAGCGACTTCAGCCGTTTGAGATCGTTCGGGTTGAAGAGCAGTTCCAGCGTTCGGGGAAAGGGATCCACAATCGCTTTGGGTTTCACGGCCTTCTCCCGGTTCATTTCATCGCCTCGATATCCGTCCCGTGGCGGCGGAGACGCCTACAGTTCTTCGCTGAACAACAGCTTCCAGGCCGCCTTGTGGGCCACAATTTCCCGCTCGGGTGCCGGGACCGCCTCCAGGAACTGGCGCAGGACCCTAGCCGGCTCTCCGACTTGGTCCATCCGATCGCCCCCGATGTCCAGGGCGGCCAGGAATCGGTAGGGGTGCGCGGCAATGACCGCGGCCCAGTCAGGCCGGATTACCGGATCATCACCGAATCAATAGATGACCTTGTTGAGCGGGTACTCGACGATCCCCTCCGCGCCGGCCTTCTTCAGTTTTGGAATCAGGTCGCGAGCCACCGCCTTGTCGATGATCACCTCGAGGGCCACCCACTCGGGATCCACCTGGCTGGAAATCGTCGGAGTATGCAGCGACGGGAGCTGGCTCGACACGTCGTCCAGCCTGGCCCGCGGCACGTTCATCTTCACGCCGACTTTTCGCTCCGCCACCAGGGCCCCCGTCAGCAACATGGCCAGGATCTCGATCTTCTCCCGCTTCCATGCGTCCGCCCACGCCTGCTTGCTCGCCACCAGCTTGGTGGTGGACTCCGCCACGGTGTCGATAATCCGCAGCCGGTTTGCCCGAAGCGAGGCCCCGGTCTCCGTCCCCTCGACGATCGCATCCACCAGGAGCGGCGCCTTGATCTCCGTCGCGCCCCACGAGTACTCGACCTCCGCCTTCACACCGTGCCGCTGCAAGTATTGCCGCGTCGCCTGGACCAACTCGGTGGCGATCCGCTTCCCTTCCAGATCCTGCACGCTCTGAATCGTCGATCCCTCCGGCACCGCCAGAACCCAGCGATAGGCCTGCGTCGTGGACTTGCTGTAGACGAGCTCCGCCACTTCCACCACGTCCGCCTGGTTCTCCAGAATCCAGTCCTGCCCCGTCAGGCCGACGTCCAGGACCCCCCGCTCCACATACCGCGCCATCTCCTGCGCGCGGAACATCAGACAGCGGATCTCCGGATCATCGATGACGGGGACATACGACCGGTCTCGCACGAGGATCTTATACCCCGCCTTCTCAAACAGGTCCGTGGTGGACTTTTGCAGGCTGCCCTTCGGGATCCCCAGCGTGATTTGCCTCTTCATCGGCGAACACGTCCTTTCCGCTAAACTCGATACGAGAGCGGCGCGCCTGCGCCTTTCCGCTTTCGCCACGCCCGCGCCACACGCGCGACTGCCAAGCGGCCCCGAACGCTACCATCGCAGCCATCAATGTCAAGCGGAAAGTCCTCGCCACACGTTGTCGGAAACAAGACGGGAAGATTCGGCGTTGGCCGATGGCGCTTTTCGTGGTAATTTTCAGGTCAATATACTGCTCCACTATATTCACACGGGCACAGACCATGAATCGCGAAGGATTATCCAAGCTTCTCACGGAGGTGCAGGCGGGCGAGGTGAGCATCGCACGCGCCATGGAGCGGCTCCGCCATCTGCCGTATGAGAACCTCGGCTTTGCTCGCATGGACAATCATCGGACCATCCGTCAGGGATTCCCCGAGGTGATCTTCTGCGAGGGCAAGACGGTCGAGCAGGTCGCGGCCATTGCGTGGCGCCTCCTGGAGCGGCACGGGACGCTGCTCGCGACGCGCGCCTCCCGAGAGATGTACGAGGCCGTCAAGACCAAGGCGCCGCGTGCGGTCTACCACCCGCTGAGCCGAGCCATCGTCGTCACAGCGTCGCGCGCACCCCGGCCCGTCGGGCGGGTGCTGGTCGTCTCCGCCGGGACCTCGGACATTCCGGTGGCCGAGGAAGCCGCCGTCACCGCGGCGATCCTCGGGAGTCGCGTGGAAACGCGATACGACGTCGGGGTGGCGGGGCTCCACCGTATCCTGGACGCGCGCTCCGCGCTGGAGGCGGCCAACGTCATCGTCGTGTCCGCCGGCATGGATGGCGTCCTTCCCTCGGTCGTCGGCGGCTTGGTGGCCAAACCGGTGATCGCGGTGCCGACCAGCATCGGCTACGGGGCGAGCTTCCACGGGCTGGCGGCGCTCCTCACCATGCTGAACTCCTGCGCCGCCGGCGTGGCCGTCGTCAACATCGACAACGGATTCGGCGCCGGCGTCCTCGCCCACCGGATCAACGCGCTGGGAACGAAGACGAAACGAACACCCCAATCGAGCCGGCGATAAGGAAAGAGTGATTCGATGCGGATTGGCTATTTCGACTGCTTTAGCGGCTGTAGCGGAGACATGATCCTGGGCGCCCTGGTGGACGCCGGGCTCCCGCTCGCAGAGTTGCAGACCGCCCTGGACGGTCTGGGCGTCTCCGGGATCCGGCTCTCGGCCGAGGAGGTCAAGCGGGGCGCGTTCCGCGGGACCTTGGTTCGCGTCGCGACCGAGGAGCACGGACACCCCCACCGGCACCTCTCTGCCATTCAGCGCATCCTGGAGGCCGCCACCATGCCGCCGTCGGTCTCTGCCGACGCCGCGCGGATCTTTCAGCGCCTCGCCGAGGCGGAGGCCGCCGCCCATGGCGTCGCCGTCGAGAAGATCCACTTCCACGAGGTGGGGGCCCTGGACGCCATCGCCGACATCGTCGGGGCCGCCTGGGGCATCCGTCGGCTGGGGCTCGAGGAGATCCAGGTCTCCCCCATCAATCTCGGCAGCGGCTTCGTGAAGGGGGCGCACGGGACGATGCCTGTCCCCGCTCCCGGAACGGCCGGCCTGCTCGCCGGCTTCCCCGCTTACGGGAGCGAGATCCCGATGGAGCTCGCCACCCCGACGGGGACCGCGATCCTCACCACGCTGGCGGCCGCCCACGGGCCCATGCCCGCCATGACGGTCGAGCGGGTGGCATACGGCGCCGGCCAGCGCGATATCCCGGCGCAGCCCAACCTCCTTCGGCTCATCGTCGGGGAAACGGCCGGCGCCCTCGACCGGGACCAGATCGCCGTCCTGGAGGCCAACATCGACGACATGAACCCGCAGTTCTTCGAGCCCCTCCTCGACCGCCTCTTCGAGGCCGGAGCCCTGGATGCGTGCCTCTCGCCCCTGGTGATGAAGAAGTCGCGCCCCGGAACCCTGCTCACCGTGCTGGCCGAGCCGGGACAGGCCGACCGCCTGGCCTCGGTGATTCTCGCCCACAGTACCACGTTCGGCATCCGCGCGCACACCGCCAGCCGCTGGAAGCGTCGGCGTGATTTCGCCACCGTCACCACGCCGTACGGCGCGGTCCGCATCAAGCGCGGCTGGGAGGGGGATCGGCTCGCCATCCTCTCGCCGGAGTTCGAGGATTGCCGCAAGCTGTCGCAGGCCGCCGGCGTTTCCGTTCAGGCCGTATACGAGGCCGCCAAGCTGGCCGCACAGGATGCGGAACGGTCAATCCCAAATGAAAAACCGACAACCGACAATCAATAATTCGTCGAAGGTCGTTCTCCATTGATCGGTTGCCAGTTGTCGGTTATCGGTTCTTCATTGTCTATAGCCTGAGGGCAAAGCATGACGCTCGACCAGATCGCCGGGGCGGCCTACTACGCCTTCGGCCGCGTGAACATCGGCGTAGTGATGGGCGAAGGGCAGGCCGTCCTGATCGACACCGGCCTGGATGAGGGGGGCGTGCGCAAGGTCCTGCAGGCGATCGAGCAGGCCGGAGCGCGCGTGGCGGCCGTCCTCAACACCCACGCCCACGCCGATCACTGCGGCGGCAACGCCTTCGTCAAGAAGCGCACGGGGGCGCCGATCTACGCGCCGCCGGTCGAGGCGGCGCTGGTCCAATCCACCGAGCTCGAGCCCTTCACCCTCTTCGGGGCCGCTCCCTTCCCCGCCATCGATACCAAGTGGTTCCACGCCGCACCGACGCCGGTGGACCATCTGCTGGAGGGATCGCTCGATCTGTGCGGACTGACGCTGGAGATCATCCCGATCCCGGGCCACTCCATCAACCAGGTCGGCATCGCCACGACCGACGTGGCGTTCCTGGGCGACGCGCTGGTGGCGCCCGAACTCTTGGAGCGCTACCCGATCCAGTATTGCTACGACGTCCTCGCCCATCGCCGGACGCTGGCGTCCCTGCCGAACCTCCGGCAAACCTGGTTCGTCGGGGCCCACTTTCGGCCGACCCGAGACCTGGAGGGGCTGCTCGCCGCCAACCGCCGCAACCTGGAGCGGACCGCGGACGCCGTCCTGGGGGCCCTCTCCTCCCCTGTCGGCACCGAAGAGGTCGTCGCGCAGACCACCGGGGCCCTGGGCGTCTTCTTCATGGATCCTCCCGCCTATCTCCTCAACGCGGCGGCGGTGAAGGCCCACCTCTCCGCCCATGTGCGTGAGGGTCGGGCCACTTTCGAGATCCTAGACCGCCGCCCGATCTGGCGCCGTCTCTCGTAACCGCCAGGATCCACTTCGTCGCGAATCTTTACCCGATCGGGAGAGGTTCGCCGCTGGGCGGACGGATCTCCACTCAGCGACTGCGCTGTCGCCGCCCCCAGAGGTGCGCCGCGACCGCGCCCGCCGCCACGGCCACCGCGGCCACCCCGAACACCCCCCGGTAGCCGGTCCACTCCGCCACCAGGCCGAGCCCCATCGTCCCCAGAACCACGCCGGTGTCGAAAGCCGCGGCCTGGAGCGACACCACCCATCCCCGCCGCTCGCGCGTGACGCCGGAGAGGAGCAGGGCGTACATGACGGGAATGATGCTGCCGTGGCCCGCCCCGCAGCAAAGCCCCACCAGGAAGAGGAGCCAGGCGGAGTCTCCGAACGGCAAGATCGCCAGCCCCAGCGTCATCAGGCCATACGCCGGCGGGAGGACCGTCGGGCGACTCAGCCAGGTCAGACCCAACCCACCCCCTAGTCGCACGCCGATGAGACCAATGAAGTAGGCGAAGAAGAAGAGCCCCACCCGCCCCGCCTTGGCCGCGATCGGCGCCACGGGGACGAATACCGAGGACACCCCGAAGACCAGCCCGACCAGCACGACGCCCAAGAGCGCCGGCGGCGCCATGCCGCTCAAGCCCCAGCCGGAGGTTGATCCCTCTTGGTGGGGTCGCATCGTCTCCGGCAGCCGCCGGAACAACAGGAAGAACCCCGCCATGCCCAGGGCCGCCGCCCCGAACAGAGGCAGGAAACCCACATAGCGCGCGATCCCCTCCCCCACCGCTGGCATGATCCCGTTGGGCAGCGTGAGCCACACCGTATACATCGCGAACACTTGCGTCCGGGCTGTCGGCGGGCTCAGATCGGCGACCACCGCACCCAGGCCCGAATCCACCAGGGACATACCGATTCCCTGCAAGATCCGCATGAAAAGGAACAACCCGCCAAGCTGCGGAATGAGGAACAGCGAGAGGATGGCGAGGAGGTTCACACCGGTCCCCATGCTGATCACCGGCCGCCGGCCGAAACGGTCCAACAGCCGCCCGGCCACAGGCCGAGCGATCAGAGAGCTGATCCGCATCAGGCCAGCCACCAGGCCGATCTGAGCCGGGGAACTGCCCATCTGGTAGAGATACACGGGGAGAAGGAGGAATAGGGCGCCCGTCGAGCTGAAGAGAAACGCCGCGATGTTGACCAGACGCAGGCCGGCCCTGAGGCCGATGGGTTCGCCGGGCTTCATTCAGATCGTCCCGCGCACCTCCACCTGGGCGATCCGCTCGTACAGCTTCACCAGGGCGTTGGTGTTTTCCCGACCGAGACCTTCTGCCTTGGCGAGGTCGAGGACGCTGAGGAGGCTGTTCGCCAGCGGCAGCGGCAGGTTCATTTCGCGGCCGAGCATGCTCACATAGTTGATGTCCTTGTGGGCCAGCCGGAGCTCGAAGGTGACGTTGAAATTCCGCTTGCAGACGGCCGGGACGACCCCCTCGAACACGCGGCTGTTGCCCCCGCTCACCCGGACGGCGTCATAGAGGGCTTTGATGTCGACTCCGGCCTTCGTCGCGAGGGGCAGGATCTCGGCAAGCGCCGCGTTGGTGAGCTGCCCGAGAAAGTTGTTGACGAGCTTCACGATGTTCCCGTGGCTGGTGGGACCCGCGTAGATAATGTTCTTGGCGATGGCCTGGAAGATCGGCAGACACTTCTCGTAGATGGCCTGGTCCCCTCCGATCATCAGGTTGAGCTCGCCGGCATTGGCATGGACCGGCGTCCCGGTCATGGGGGCGTCCAGCATGGCGATCCGCTTCTCCTGCAATCGGGCGGACAGCATCCGCGTGGAGGCGGGATAGCTCGTGCTGAAGTCGATCAGGACCGCGCCCGGCTTCAGGCTGCCCAGCAGGCCGCCCTCGCCCTGGATCGCCGGCTCAACCTCCTTGGACGACGGGAGGCAGAGGCAGACTCGGTCGCATCTCCCGCCCAGCTCTGCCAGTGACTTCGTGATCGCAGCCCCTGCCTGGGTCAACTCTTCCAGATTCAGGCCGTCTCGGTGCGCGAGCACCGTGACGGGATAGCCCTTCTTCAAGAGGTTCTTGATGATACCTTTGCCCATCAGCCCCGGACCCAAAAACCCAATCTGTTCCACCATGAGAGACCTCCCTGTGTGATAAACGCCGCAGTGTGCTGCACACCC
>CAVSHW010000055.1:0-28527 GCA_963727695.1 uncultured Methylomirabilota bacterium
AGCCGGAGGCGGCTGAGCCCAAAGGATTCATCGACGGAATGCGGGGGAGGGTGAGCGGTGCGGCGGCCGTCGCCGGGCCGGACGCTTCCGGGCTGCGGTCCTACGGATGCCAGCTGCCGGGCGGGCGGGGGAAGCCGTGGCGGGCCAGGATGGCCGCGATCGCTCGACGCTGCTCGTCGGTGGCCGAGAGGAGCGGCGGGGATGGGACGCCGTTGCCGAGTCCCAGCATGGCGCAGGCGGCCTTGAGGGCGGGCAGCCAGTGGCCGTGGGTGTGCAGGGTGCAGAGGCCGGTGATCTGTTCCTGCAGTTTCGCGCAGGCCGCGGCGTCGCCCCGGGCCGCGGCGCGGCGGAGCTCCACGAAGAGGCCCGGCGCGAAATTGGCCATGCCCGGGACCAGGCCGTCGCCCCCCAGGAGCAGGCTTGACGACGCGAAGTACTCGTTTCCTTGCAGGACCCGGAAGGCGGCCCGTTGTTTCTTGATCGCCAGGAATCCCTGAAAGGCCTCGAAGTCGCCCGCCGAGTCCTTGATCCCCAGGATGCGAGAATTCTGGGCCAGCCGCAGCGACGGTGGCGGGAGCCAGCGGGTTATGCGTCGCCTGCGGGATGTTGTAGAGCAGGAGCGGGAGGGACACGGCGCCCAGGATCGCCTCCACGTGGCGTTGCTGCGTGGCCGCATCCACGCCCAGGTAATACGGCGAGCCCACCACGAGCGCGTCGGCGCCCTCGTCGGCCGCCTGCCGCGCCGCATCCATCGCGAGCCCTGTCGCCGGCAGCATGACGCCGACCAGGACCGGCACACGGCCGGCCGCGGCCCGGATGGCGCCGCGGACCACCGAGGCCCGCTGCGCGCTCGTCAGCCAGGCGCCCTCTCCGCAACCGCCCAGGACGAACAGCCCGCTGCACCCACCGTTCAGGATGTGCCCCACCAGCGTCTTGAGGGCGTCCCCGTCCGATTCGCCGGTCTCGTTCAGGGGGGAGATCATCGGCGGGACCACGCCGCAGAGCGCCGCATCCCAGGACCATTTGGGATTGGTCCTACCGGTCTCAGAAGGCATGCGAATCACCTCACACCACGATGCCCTTCAGGCTCAGCTCGGCCGCCCGATGGCAGCTGACGAAGTGGCCGGGCTGGATCTCTTGAAGCTGCGGGGTCTCGGTCCGGCAGGATTCCACCGCATACCGGCAGCGGGGATGGAAGTAACAGCCGGGAGGAGGATTGGCCGGGTCGGCGACCTCGCCCTCCAGGACGATCCGCTGGGAGCGGAGGCGGGGGTCCGGCTTGGGCACGGCCGACATCAAGGCCTCGGTGTACGGGTGCTTCGGGGTGGCGAACAGCGGGGCCGTGGGGGCCATCTCCACGATGCGGCCGACGTACATGACGGCCACCCGGTCGCTCACATGCTTCACGACGGAGAGGTCGTGAGCCACGAAGAGGTAGGTGAGGCCGAGCTGATCTTGCAGGCGGAGCATCAGGTTCAGGATCTGGGCCTGGACCGAGACGTCGAGGGCCGAGACCGGTTCGTCGGCCACGACGAGGCTGGGGTTCAGGGCCAGGGCGCGCGCGATGCCGATGCGCTGCCGCTGGCCGCCCGAGAACGCATGGGGGTAGCGGCGCATGTACTCGGGCCGGAGGCCCACCAGCTTGAGCAGCTCCGCCACGCGGTCGAGCCGCTCCTGCCGGTTGCCGATCCCGTTGGCCACCAGGGGCTCGGCCACGATGTCGAGGAGCGTGCGCCGCGGGTTGAGGGACGAGAAGGGATCCTGGAAGATCATCTGCATCTGGCGGCGGAGCGGCCGAAGCTCCCCCTTGGAGAGCTTTGCCACGTCCACCACCGACCCGTCCTCGGGCCGGAAGAGGATCTGGCCCTCCGTGGGATGGATCGCCCGCAGGATGCACCGAGAGGTCGTGGTCTTGCCGCAGCCGCTCTCGCCCACGAGCGACAGGCACTCACCCTTCTCCACGAAAAAGCTCACGTCATCCACGGCGCGGACGTGCCCGACCACGCGCTGCATGACCCCGCGGCGGATGGGGAAAAACTTCTTCAGCCCGTTGACCTCGAGCAAACGCACCGGAGATTCCATCATCAAGTCCGCTCGTAAAGGAAGCAGCTCACCGCCTGCCCATCGCCCACGACCGTGAGCCCGGGCTCGGCCTTGTCGCACACCCCCGGCTTGAAATCCGGACAGCGCGGGTAGAACGGACAGCCCGCCGGCCGGTTGTAGGGGTGCGGGATGGAGCCGGCGATGGTCGGGAGCTCCGTCCGGGCGATGGAGCGGATGCTGGGGATGGAGCGCAGCAGCGCCTGGGTGTATGGGTGCTTGGCGTTGTGGAAGATGGCGTCCACCGACCCCTCCTCCACCACGCGCCCCAGGTACATGACCACCACCGTGTCGCACATCTCGGCCACCACGCCCAGGTTGTGCGTGATCAGGATGATGGTCATCCCTTCCCGCTCCTGCAGCGAGCGCAGCAGGTCCAGGATCTGCGCCTGCGTGGTGACGTCCAGCGCCGTCGTCGGCTCGTCCGCGATGAGGATGCGCGGGCCGCAGGACAGGGCCATGGCAATCATCGCCCGCTGCCGGAGGCCCCCGGAGAGCTCGAAGGCGAACTCGTCGATGCGCCGCTCCGGCTTGGGGATGCCCACGGACCCGAACGCGGCGATGGCTCGCTCCCGGGCTTCCTGCTTGCTGACGGGGTGATGCAGCCGGATCGTCTCGATGATCTGGTTGCCGACGTGTGGACGGGGCTGAACGAGGTCATGGGCTCCTGAAAGACCAGCCCGATCTCCCCGCCGCGAACCTGGCGCATCTCGGGGCTGGCCGGATCGAGCTGGGCCAGATCCACCCGGGAGCCGTTCTTCTGCAACAGGATGGTGCCGCCGACGATCCGGCCGGGGCGCTCCACGATGCGAAGGATGGATCGGGCCGTGACGCTCTTGCCGCAGCCGCTCTCCCCCACGATGCCGAGGGTGGTCCGCGGCAGGAGGTCGAAGCTGGCGCCGTCCACCGCCTTGACGATGCCCTCGTCCGGGAAGAAGTAGGTCTTCAGGTCGCGCACCGACAGGATCGGTGCCGACGCCGACAGCTGATCGCTCACAAGCGGGTCCTCATCTTGTCACGAGGTTCGACGGTTCGGCAGTTCAAGGGTTCGGCCGTACCGGCACCGTCGAACCGTCGAACTGCCGAACCTTCTCTCAGTGTCCATACGGGTCTGCGGCGTCGCGCAAACCATCCCCCATGAAATTGAAGGCCAGGATCACGATGGTCACCGGGATCGACGGAATCAAGAGCCAGGGCGAGATCGCCAGGGCCTGGATGTTCTGTGCCTGTTGCAGCAAGACCCCCCAGGAAATGGCCGGCGGCCGCAACCCCAGGCCCAGGAAGCTCAGGGAGGTCTCGCTGATGATCATGGCCGGGACGGCCAGGGTCGTCGCCGCGATGATGTGGCTCAGGAACGAGGGCACGAGGTGCGTGAAGATGATCCGCATCTGCCCGCAGCCGCAGAGCTCCGCCGCCATGACGAAGTCCTCCTGGCGGAGGGAAAGGAAGCGGCCGCGCACGACGCGGGCCAGCTCGGTCCAGCCGATCAGCGAGATGATGATGGTGATGGCGAAGTAGACCTGGGTGACGCTCCAGTCGTTGGGAAGGGCGGCCGCCAGGCCCATCCACAACGGGATGGTCGGAATCGAGCGCAGGATCTCGATGACGCGCTGGATGACGGTGTCGAGGATGCCGCCGTAGAGACCCGAGATCCCCCCCAGGAAGACCCCCAGGAGAAGGCTGAGGCTGACGCCGACCAGGCCGATGATGAGCGAGGTCTGCGTCCCGTACATGAGCCGGGACCAGAGGTCGCGGCCCTGCTCGTCGGTGCCGAGCAGGAACAGCGACTCCTCGGGGATCGCGCCCTCGACCCCGATGAGGTGAAGGCTCATCGGGATCAGGCCGAACGGGCGGTACTCGAACCCGCGCACGAAGAACCTGACGGGAATCTTCTTGTTGACGTCCGGGGTGTAGACGCGCTTGAAGGTGTTCGGGTCGCGAATGCCGGTGAAGCCATAGACATGGGGGGAGAAGCTCCCCTCGTCGAACCAGTGGATCCGCTGCGGCGGCAGCAAGGAGCGCTGTGCCTCGGAAGCCAGCGGATTCGAATAGGCCAGAAAGTCGGCGAAGATGACCACCAGGTAGAAGAGGAGCACCACCACGGTGCTCGCCATGGCCAGGCGATGCTTCTTGAACCGCCACCACATGAGCTGCCACTGGGTGGCGACGGAGATGCGCTCCTCGGCGACGGAGGTCGCCGGCGTCGCTTCCTCGTCGATCAGCGGGGCGGGCCGACCCGCGGGCTCGGTCATTGCTTCCCCTCGAACCGGATGCGAGGATCAATCCACATCAGGAGGAGGTCCGAGATGAACGTCCCGACGACCGTCATGACGCCCAGCAGCAGGACGATGGTCCCGGCCAAGAACATGTCCTGGGCCACCAGAGACTTGAGCAGGAGCGGCCCCACCGTGGGCAGGCTCAGCACCAGCGAGACGATGATGCTCCCGGAGACCACATACGGGAGCAGATACCCGATGGTGCTGGCGAAGGGGTTCAGGGCCACCCGGACCGGGTACTTGATGATCAGCCGGGCCTCGGACAGGCCGCGGGCGCGGGCGGTCACGACGTAGGGCTTGCCCAGCTCGTCCAGCAGGTTCGCCCGCATGATGCGAATGAGCTGCGCCGTCCCGGCCAGACCCAGGATCACGCCCGGCAGCGGCAGATGCTTGGTCAGATCCCAGAGCTTGCCGAGCGACCAGGAGGCCTCGGCGAACTCGTCCGAGAAGAGGCCCCCGATGTTGGCGTTGAATAACGTGAAGCCGAAGTACATCAGGATCAGTGCCAGCATGAAGCTGGGGATGGCCAGGCCGATGAAACCGATGAAGGTGGCTATGTAGTCCCCGAACGAATACTGGCGGACCGCCGAGTAGATGCCGATGGGCAAGGCCGCGCACCAGGTGAAAATGATCGCCGCCACGGAGACCACCATGGTGAGGTAGATGCGGTCCCCGATCACCTCCGAGACGGGCCGACCGTACTCCAGGGCCATGCCGTAATTCCCGTGGAGGACCATCTTCATCCACCGGATGTACTGGATGTACTGTGGCTGATCCAGACCGTATTGCTGGCGGAGGGCGTTGGCCTCCTGCTCGGAGACGAAGCTGCCCGAGGACGACATCTCGGCGATATAGGAGGTGATGTAGTCACCCGGCGGAAGCTGGATGACGACAAAAGAGAGGACGGAGACCGCCCACATCGTCAGAACGGCGAGAATCAGTCTGCGGACCAGATACGCAAGCATTTCGAGCCCCCTCTCACGAGGGACGGCCACCACCCGACGCACAGTCGGGTGGTGGCCCCTGATGGCGCGCGAAGAGCGCCATTACGACTTGAAGAAGAATGTGGTCGGGTGCGAGCTACACGGAGTCCGGGCGTGCTGAGCATTGATCTGGCGCGCCGGAATGTTGCCGAGCCGCCTGCTCGCGACCCGAACGCCCATGACGGCCGGCGACAGGCCGACCGTCCCGATGCTGAACTGTTCGTCCACGATGATCTTCCAGATCTCCTGCGCGATCTTTATGCGCTCCGGCGCCTTCTTGCCGGGCGCCGAGCGGAACATCTCCATCGCCTTCTTGAGCAGCGGATCCTTCGGCTCCATGCCCTGCTGGCCGTTGCTGGCGAACCAGCGAGCGATGGGGTATCCCATGAGCGCCTCCACCGGGTCGACCGGCAGGGCATGGCGCGGGAACAGGTATAGAACCTCGGTCCCGTCATTCGCCCAGACAGTGATGTGGTGCTCATTGTTATTGATGCGGGCGTAGGAGAGGTTCCGCTCGACCTCCTTCACGTCCGAGTCGATGCCGATCTTCTTCCACTGCTGCTTGATCATCTCGCAGATCTGGGTGTGCGAGATGAAGGAGCCTGCCACGGTCTGCACCTCCAGCCGGATCCGGCCCTTGCCGTCGGTCCGCAGCCGGTACCCCTCGCCGTCCTTCTTGGTGAGGCCCAGCTTGTCCAGAAACTCGTTGGCCTGCTTGGGGTTGTGCGTGGACCACTTCTTGCGCCACTCGGGGCCGGGGCTGTAGGGCACGCTCTCGTCCGGGACCACGGAGCCGGGCGTACCGACGCCCAGCCAGAACGTCTCGTTGAGCTGGTCGCGGTCGATGCCGAGCGAAAGCGCCCGGCGAAAGTCCCGGGTGTGGAGCCACTTCGCGATCTCGGGATCGGCCTCGTAGGCGTGGTTGATCTGGAGCGTGGCATCGCTCCCGTTGAGGGAGGGGTCGAGGTGGATATCGTAGTTCCCCTTGGTCCGGTTCTCGAGGAAGACCGGCAGCTTGCTGAGCGCCGTGTGCCGCTCCTGCAGGTCGAACTGGCCGGCGATGGCGCGGAGGTTGACCACCTCCAAGTTCTCGGCCAGGCCCATGGAGATCCGATCGATGTAGGGGAGCTGGTTGCCCTGGGTGTCGATACCGTAGTAGAACGGATTCCGCTCCAACACCCAGGTGGGGTTGTTGATCGCGGTCACCGTCTTCCAGGGGGCGAGGACCGGCAGCTCCGGATTCAGCCGCCAGTCCCAGCGGTTCTTCAGGTAGCTCAGCCAGCCGTCGAAGCCGGCCGCCTTGGCCTTGCGGTCCATCTCCTCTTTCCCCCCTCCGTATTTCGGGAGGAACTGCTTCACGTAGTGGGCCGGCATGTAGGCGCCCATGGTGCGGCCACCGAACTGCTGCGTGGCCTGCCCGCCGCCGATCGCCGTGCTCCCCGCCAGGATGTCGACGAAGAGAAAGTTCGGCTCGGCAAACTCGAAAACGACGGTGTAGTCGTCGCGCTTGTACAGGCGCCCCGATTTCCCGTTCACCATGAAGTCCGGATGCGGCGCCGGCTGGATATCCTTGTTCAGGTAGACGTCGTCGTGCCAGAAGACGAAGTCATCCGCCGTGAAGGGATGGCCGTCGGACCACTTCATCCCTTTCCGGAGGAAGATGATGACCACCTTTCCGTCGTCGCTCACCTTCCAGTCCTTGGCCACGCACGGCATGACTTTTGTTGCGGTGTAGTCCCAGAACAGGATCTTGTCCGTGGAGACGATTCGGTTCCCATTCTCGGCGTCTGCCGGTCCGGTGAAGGCCCGCCGCCAGGTCCCGCCGTATTTCCCGACGGAATGGAGCGGCTTCACCACCATCGGCTCCTCGGGGATGCGCTGCTCCACCGGCGGGAGCTTGCCGGCCTTCACCAGCTCGGCCACCGCAGGGGCCTCGCCGAACTTCTTGGGCCACTTGGTGGGATCCAGGACCAGTTCCGGACCCTCCAGCTTGCCGATGAGCTGGGCGCCGATCTTCTGTTCGCCCGCCTGTGCGGTCAGCGTGGTGGTCGGGGCAAGCCCGGCCAAAGCCGCCGCGCCCGTGGCCAAGCCTGTGTTGCGCAGAAACTCACGCCGCGTCATGCCCGCTTGCTTTTTCGCCATCGCCCGTTCCTCCTCTGGCTCGGCCCGGCGCAGAAACCCCCCGCGACGAGGCCCACTCGCCCACTTCATTGAAGTGAAGGCCCGACAATCCGAGGCGCAGATCAGGATCCGAAAGACGTGTTGGCAGTCTAGTTGGGACGAGCGCGTGATGTCAACGGCATTCTGGCCTTTGTCGGCGCAGGAAACCGGCTACGACTTGAAGAAGAACGTCGCCGGGTGCGACGTGTTGGGCGTCCGCGTGTGCTGGGCGTTGGTCAGCCGCATGGGAGTGTTGCCCGGACGGACTGTCAACGCGTTTCTCGGCGAGGCAATCTCCGTAGAGACCGAAGGAAGTCCGGCGGGGATCGCAGATCGCACTTGACGAAAGAACAGTCCGGACTATGATCACCCCCGTCCCCATCGCTATTGATACTATCCGACAGACCTTTGGCCTTCGTCTAGCCCTCCAGGGTCGAAAGCCTGGTATGATGAACGAGTTCTCCCACAAAAGCTTGTAGAGGTGCCTCGCCATGATCATTCCTATCGGCCACGAGGATCAGCGGGTCAAGCGACTCCCCTGGGTTACCATTGCGCTCGTCATCGCCAACGTCGCCGTCTTCATCCTCACCAGCCAGGTCGCGCAGCAGCAAGCGGCCGAGACGCGCGCCCGCGCCCAGGAGACCCTTCGATATTTCGCGGAGCATCCTCACCTGCAACTCCCGAGCGACCTCCGCAACGTCATCCCGTCACAGCCCCTGCCGGCCGACCATTCTCTGATCGGTCTCGCGGAGGAGCAGACCAAACTCGACGGTATGGTGAGGGAGTTTCGGGCCAGCGCCAAACGAAACGTGTACTGGAAGTTCGGCTACATCCCGGCAGATCCCAGCCTGCTGGCCCTCTTCACGTCCATGTTCCTCCACGGGGGCTGGATGCACCTGCTCGGAAACATGCTCTTCCTCTGGCTGGTGGGGGGGAGTCTCGAGGACCGCTGGGGGCGGGTCTGCTTCTTCGTCTTCTACATCGCAAGCGGGGTGGTTGCTGCCCTGATCCATGGGGTCATGATTCCGCAGAGCCACGTGCCCATGGTGGGAGCCTCGGGGGCGATCGCCGGTCTGATGGGGGCGTTTCTGGTCCGTCTGGCCACGACGCGCATTCGATTTTTCTACTGGTTCATCATCTTCCGGGGCACGTTCACGATGCCGGCCTATGTCGCGCTTCCGTTCTGGCTGCTCCAGCAATTCTCCATGGCCAGGTCCGGGGCGGGGGGCGGGATCGCCGTGTGGGCGCACATCGGCGGCTTCCTTTTCGGAGCGGTGATCGCGCTCGTCATCTGGCTGAGCGGTTTCGAGGCGAAGATCCTCGTCCCCGCCGTCGCGAGGAAGACCAGCTGGAGCGCCTCGGAGCAATTGACCGCCGCCCTAGGGATGCTGGACGGCGGCGATGCGGACGGAGGCATTCGTAGCCTGGTGGCGCTGCTCAAGAAGAGCCCGAACAACATCGAGGCTCGCGCCACCCTGGTTGGCGCCTATGCCCAGAAGGGCGACACCGACTCGGCCGGTCGAGAGTCCGGTCGGCTGGTCAGCGCGTACCTGGCTGCTCGGGACATGGAGGGGGCTCTGGCGGCGCTGGAAGAGCATCGGCGCGCCCATCCGGACGTGGCCCCGTCCATGCGGAGCCTGCTGGCCTTGGCCGCCTATCGCGAGAAGCAAGAGCAATACGCGGAAGCGGCGGATCTCTACCAGCGGGCGATCCAGGCCTGGCCGGACGACCCACTCGGGCCGAAGGCGTTGATCTCTTACGCCCGGCTGATCCTGGACGTCTTCCATGAGCCGGACGCCGCCCTGGAACTCCTGGAGCAGGCCCGGGCGCATCCAAAGGTGACGCCCGAGTTCGAGAGGGTAAGCCAGGAGCTGACGGCCGCCGCCCAGCGCGCTCGTCCCGCGGCAGCGCAGGAGCCCGAGATCGCCCCGATGCCTGCGCCCGAGTCCGCGCCGGCTCACGCGGCCG
Organism: uncultured Methylomirabilota bacterium; assembly: GCA_963727695.1. Classification (GTDB taxonomy): domain Bacteria; phylum Methylomirabilota; class Methylomirabilia; order Methylomirabilales; family 2-02-FULL-66-22; genus 2-02-FULL-66-22. The sequence continues at coordinate 9,488 of CAVSHW010000055.1, forward strand.
ACCCGAAGATGCCGAGCATCGAGGGCTTCGAGCAGACGGCGCATTTCGACGCGCCACCTTCCGAGGAGGCTCCTCCGCAAGCGACGTGGCAGGAGGAGCCGCCCCCGTCGGCCTCCCCGGAGCCAGCCGCTGCCGGCTGGGGCGCGATCACGGCCCAGATCGAGATGCCGTCCGCCGCGGAACCCGGTCTTGCCGAGCCGCACCCTCCATCGGCGCCTGCCCCCGAGCCGCCCACCGCCGACCCGAGTCACGGATGGCTCTCGATCGAGGAGCCGGCTACGGAGTCCCCAGCCGAGACGGTCATCCTGCCGCTGGCCCGCACGCTCGCCCCCACCTCGATGCAGGCCGTGGGGATCGACGCCCGCGGTCTCCGTCTGAAGTCGCGCGGGGGTACGACGGGTGTCTTGCAGTGGCAGCAGATCATCGGCCTCTCCACCGCCAGGATCGCGGATCCGGCCTCGACCGAGCAGGCCGGCGACAATCTGGTCCTGGACTTGCTGATGGCTCCGGAGTCGACGCCGGACGGCGACGTGGTTCGCTGCGTCCGGCTGTCCGCGCAGGACCTGGCGATCCCGCAGCTCCAGAACGAGCCGTCACCGCTCCGCGGCTTCCAGCGGTTCGTGGCAACGGCGCTGAAGGCCTCGGGAGCGACACCCCATCCAAGCCGCGAAGAGTGCCTGGGACTGCAGGGTTTCGCCACGTTCCCCGACCTCGCGGCGTACGAAGCGGCCCTCCTCGCGCGCCTCGCCTAGCAGGCTGCTGAAAGAGGCCCATCTGCTGCGTTGGCTTGCTCGGGCACTCGCTGCGGCGTACCTGTAGTACGCCTCACTCGGCCCTGCGCGCGCCGCCTGGCATCTGGACCTTTTTGAGCAGCCTGACCCTCATTCCGCCTCGAACCGCATCTCAGCGAGACTGGCGTAAACCTTCCGGACGTTTCCCGGTGGCGGCCACTTCAGGACTTCCATTCCATCCGAGACGTAATCGGGGTGGCGCATGCCCAGGAGAACTGCAGAGACTCCCGGCGTGCCGGTGAGGACCCAGAGGGCCTTGCGGGAGAGGGACTCTCCCCGGCGTGCCAGGGGCAGGTGCGGGTTGAGGGCCGCCGCCACCCGGTTGCTCGTCGCCTGGCTTTGCCGGGCCGCCCGGATGCGAAAGGACTGGAGGAGCAGCTCCAGCGCCGGAAGGTACCGTTCCAGCCAGCCCTGCCAGGTCTCCTGGATCGGCCCGTGGAGCGACTCGCTCAGCATCTGGACGAACTGACCGACCGCCGGGGAAATCATGCCCTCCTCGATCTGGCGCCAGTGGTCCAGCCCCTGGATGCGGCCGGACATGGCTCGGAGCTGATCCGCCCACCGGAACCACCCGTCGGGCGAGACCCCGCCCTCGGGGACCTGCAGGCGAGAGCCGATCGCCGCGCGAAACTCTTCCTCCAGTAGGTCCAGTTGGCCCAGGGCCTCGTCGAGCGGCGGGGCGGCCATGGCGTCCAACTCTGGGATGTCCGCCAGACGGATCATCGTCTGGCCGGCGAAGGCGTTGAGGGGCCGGTTGGTCAGGACGCCGATTCCCGCCTCCGCCGCGAGGTCCAGGACCGCGTGCGCCGCATCCGGGCCGGTGTTGGGCGTGCGAATGGCGCCCGACTCGAAGAGGTTCAGCGGGAACTGGAGGACGCGGAAGTGGTGTCCCGGCCCGCCCGCGAGGAGGGCGGCCTCCAGCATCCGGGAGAGCGAGGTCGCCTCCGGATCGTCCGGCCGCAGCACGGCCGTGTTGGAGGAGACGCCGTACCAGGCGATCCGGCCTGCGGCCACCTGGGTCTCGAAGAAGGCAAAGGCCTCACGGAGCCGCCGGGAGAACTCCTCGCGCAGGGCCCCGAGGTCGCCCGCCCGCCGGCGCTTGGCCTCGGAGAAGAAATACTCCGGGTTGTGGAGGAGGCACACATCCAGCGTCTCGAGCTGGAGACGCTCCAGGGAGCGGGCGAGCTGGTCCTTCAAGAACTCCGGGTGGATGCAGTGCCAGCAGTCGTCCATGTACTTCACCATCTCGGGGAACGGCTTGCCGGCCGCCTCGCGCTCCTTGGCGAGGTCGAGGTTCTGGCCCTGGACGTATCCGACCTTGGAGACGACGACGACTTCTTGCCTGGAGAGCCGTCCGGCTTTCTCCAGTTCGGCGAGCACCGAGCCCACCAGCCGCTCGCTCGACCCGTCCATGTAGTTGGCGGAGGTGTCGATCAGATTGCAGCCGCCCTGCAGGGCCCGGATCAGGGCCTCGCGATGGTCGGGGGTCTCGTCGTCCACGCGGTAGCAGCCGAAGCCCAGGCGGCTCACGGTGAGCGCGGTGGTCCCGAGCGGGCCGTAGCCGTGCGCGAGACCCGCCGCGACGAAGCGTGCCGCACGAGCCGCCGTCGCGGCGGGGACGGCGCGGCCCGGTCGCAGCCTCGCGATGCCGCTGCGGGAGGCCTGTGCGGGTTCGCCGGGCGACTCGGCCAGCGTGCGTTCGAGTTCGGCCGGGTCGGTCACCGGCGCCAGGCAGGCGAAGTTCCGGCAGACGTACAGAGCCGCCTTCCCGCCGACGAAACCTCTCCCGGCGAGGAGCGGCAGGTCCGGCGCCCCGCCCTTCGCGGGATCGTGATGGGCGACGATCCGGTTCGGAAGATAGCGACGGCCGATGGCGGCGCGGAGCGCCTCGCATCCCGGCTCCCCCGGCGTCCCGATCAGGGCCAGCTCGACCGGACCTTCCAGCAGGAAATCCACGACGGCGAGGCTCTTGCAGAAGGCGCGCGGGTGCTGGCCCATGGGCCGGCCGTAGGCCTGGATGGCGCTCGCGGCACGCTCGCGGAGGTCACTCCGCCCCAGATGGTGCGACAACCGGGCGAGGACCGAGGCGGCCACGGCGTTGGCGCTGGGGATGGCGCCGTCGGCTCCGTCCCTGTGCCGGAGGATGAGCACCTCGTGATCCGCCGCCGTATCGTAGAAGCCGCCCGCCTCGTCCCCGAAGTCCCGCAGGATGCGTTCGGCGAGGCCCGCGGCCTCCCGCAGGAAGCGGACATCGCCGCCCGCTTCGGCGAGATCCAGGAGCCCCTCGGCCAGGAAGGCGTAGTCCTCGAGGTACGCGTCCAGGTGCGCCTTGCCCTGGCGGGAGGTCCGGAGCAGCCGTCCGTCGGCCCGCCGGAGGCGGGCGAGCAGGAAGTCCGCCGCACGCGCCGCCGCGGCCAGGTAGCGGGGGTCGCCGAGGACCCGGTGCCCCTCCGCCATCGCGCCCACCATCATCCCGTTCCAGGCGGTGAGGACCTTGTCGTCGAGGCCGGGCAAGGTCCGCCGCCGCCGCGCCTCGTAGAGCCCGGCTCGTCCGATTTCCAGGCTCTTCCGGAAGTCCTCGACGGCGATCCCCAGCCGCGAGGCGACCCGCTCCACCGATCGCGGGGCATGGGGGATGCTCTTGCCCTCCCAGTTCCCCTCCTCGGTGATGTCATAGTAGGCGCAAAGATTGCCGCCTTCCTCCGGGCCCAGGACCGCCTCCACCTCGGCCGGCGTCCAGACGAAGAACTTGCCCTCCTCGCCTTCCGAGTCCGCGTCGGTGGCGGAATAGAATCCGCCGTCGGGGCCGGTCATCTCGCGCAGAACATAGTCGAGGATCTCGCGGGCGATCCGGGCGTAGCCCGGATCCTCTGTGGCCTGGAAGCCTTCGAGATACGCCTTGGCGAGCAGGGCGTTGTCGTAGAGCATCTTCTCGAAGTGGGGGACCAGCCAGCGCTCATCGGTAGAGTAGCGGGCGAAGCCCCCGCCGATCTGATCGTAGATCCCGCCCTGAGCCATGCAATCCAGGGTCTTCCGCACCATGGCCAGGGCCTGGGCGTCGCCCGTCCGCCGGTGGTGCCGGAGGAGGAGCGAGAGCTGCGTGGCGGGCGGAAACTTGGGCGCCGGGCCGAACCCGCCGTAGGTCGGGTCGAAGCTTTCCGCCAGCTCTCGGACGGCGGCCCGGATCTCCGCCTCGCCGACGTTGACGCCCGCGGCGGTCCCGGCCTGCCCGCGCAGATGCTCGGTGAGGGCGGCCGCCTGCTCGGTGAGCGCGTCCCGCTGCCGTTCCCAGGCCTCGGCGATCCGCCTCAGCAAGGTGGCGAAGCCCGGTCGGCCGAGTCGATCGCTGGGAGGAAAATAGGTTCCAGCGAAGAACGGCCGCTGGTCCGGCGTGAGGAAGACGGTCATGGGCCACCCGCCCTGGCCGCCGTTTGCGGCCTGCGTGGCGGCCATGTAGATGTCGTCGAGATCGGGCCGCTCCTCCCGGTCCACCTTGATATTCACAAAAGAGCGATTCATCAGGGCGGCGATGGCCTCGTCCTCGAACGACTCCCGCTCCATCACGTGGCACCAGTGGCAGGCCGAGTAGCCGATGCTGAGGAGGATCGGTGTGTTCTCCGCCTTGGCCCTGGCCAGCGCCTCTTCTCCCCACGGGTACCAGTCCACGGGGTTGTGGGCGTGCTGGAGAAGATACGGGCTGGTCTCGCGGATCAGGCGGTTGGTGTGGCGGGGGGCGTCGGTTGATCCACTCATCGAGATCTCCAGAGCATGGGTAGGCAATCAGGCGACTCGGCAATTCGGGTCTCCGGATCGCCTCGCCCCAAGGGCGTTCAGTTGAATCGGGCGCGGACCTCGTGGAGCAGCGTGCGGGCTGCCGGATCGCCGGGGGCGAGGCGGGCTGCCGCCTCCAGCTCGCGGAGCGCCTCCTGCCACTTCCCACGCTGGAGATAGATCCGACCCAGATTCATGTACGGAAAGTGGCGCGGCTCGTAGCGCCGTGCGCGCTTGGCCTTCTCCAGCCAGGGAATGGCCCCGTCCAGGTCTTCCCGCTCGATCAGATAGACCCCGATGTCGTTGTAAGGATTGCCGAAGTCGGGATCCAGGGCGATCGCCTTGTGGCACTCGGCGATCGCCTCGTCCAGCCGGTTCTGGTCGCTATAGGCCCATCCCAAGAAGGTGTGGGCCTCCGCCGTCGGGTAGAGGGCCAGGGATTCCCGGTACAAGCGGATCGCCTCCTCCAGCTCCTTCCGCATGTGGTGGGCGTACGCCTGCCGCCACAATTCGCTGGCGCGCGCCAGCCGGTCCGGATCAGCCATCACCGTTCCCCTTGCCCTCCGGCGCCGGAGGCAGGAGCTGTCGAAATGGCCACGATTTCCGAGGGGACGCTACCAGGGCAAGGGAGGGCGCGCAAGAGGGAAGGACGAATTGAAGGCCGCGAACGAAGACCGGCACCTGGGCGACTCGGGACAGTCCGGGTCACCCGATCGCCGCATCGCCAAGTCGCCGGGTCGCTAGACTTCTAGGCGAACCGCCAGACTCTCCAGAAACGCCTTCGATTTCTTGTACTGGGCATCCAGGTTGGGGACATTGCCGACGTCCACGGCCACGTAGCCCGAGAAGGCATGCTTCTTCAGGGCCAGGAACACGCCGTCCCAGTCCACGTTGCCCTTGCCGGGAGCCAGGTGCTGGTTGGTTTGGCCGTCGTTGTCGGAGGCGTGGACGTACAGGATGCGGCTTCCCAGCTTCTCCACGCTGAGGGGTAGGATCTCCTTCTGGGCATGGAGGTGGCCGGTGTCCAGCACCGCGCCGAAGTTATCGGAGTCCACGGCCTCCATCAGGCGGAGGAGGGCATCGGTGGTGCTCACGATCTCGCCGACGCGCGGCTCTAGACAGAGCTTCAGGCCGGCCCGGTCGGCCTCGTCGGCGCAGGCCCCCATGCTGTCGGTGAGCCAGCCCCAGAGGGCGTCCCAGCGGAAGGCCGGATCCACCTCCACCTGATAGCGCTGGCCGTAGGCCAGGGCGTCCCTGTACGGCGTGTCGCCTACAAATGTCAGGGGCGGCGTGGAGCTGATGGTCTGGACCATCTCACTGCCGAAGAAGCTCGCCGTCTCGACCCCCAGCTTGAAGAGGTCCAGGGCGTGGATCCGCCGCGCCTTCTCGGGGTGCACCAGGTCGGGGAGGACCGGGCAGAAGCTGACGACCGTGAGGCCCAGCCCGTCACATCGCGCCTTTATCTCCTGCCGCGCCTCGGAAACGGCGCGGAGGTTGTCTTCGCCTACGCCCTCCAGCTCGACCCCCTTGAAGCCGAGGGCGGCCATCTCTTCGAGCGCCCGATAGGTGTCGGGGAGGCTCGGTGGGTAGCCATACTTGGAAATGGCGAACAGCCAACAGCAGCTAATCTTCATGATCTCTCCTTAATGACGGAACCGATTGTGAAACGGACGCCGAAAGCGATTGCCTCTCCGCCCCGGCGTCAAGCAGCTTGTTGCTCCCGCGCGGCCGCGAGGGTCTTAGCTTCTCCTCTCTAAGCGATCCTGGGCATGATACGTCGAAACCGTTCCGTCGGCAATCGCCTTCGTATCGCCTTGACAGCCGGGCTGCCGCTCCAACTCCTATCGTGGGCCCAGAGCCTCGTTTTGCGGGATCTTCCGCCAATCTTCCGTCAATCGGTTGCCGCTGGCCCATACCGGGTGTATCCTAGTCGGATGAGGGATGCATCAGCCAACAACGCCTCCAGGGGGATCCGCTTGCAGCCACCGAAATTGCAGGATGTTTACCGCGCGCGCCAGGTCGTCTATCGCTATATGGCCCCGACGCCGCTGATACGTTCCGCGGCCATGTCGGAGGCGCTCGGGTGCGAGATCTACCTCAAGCTGGAGACGGCGACCCCGGTCGGGGCGTTCAAGGTCCGCGGCGGGCTCAACTTCGTTGCGCAACTTCCTGAAGAGGAGCGGACGCTGGGGATCATCACCGCCTCGACGGGGAATCACGGGCAGTCCATCGCCTACGCCGCCATGACCTTTGGCGTGCGGGCCGTCATCGCGGCCCCCGAAGAGGCGAATCCGGACAAGGTGGCGGCCATGCGCCGGCTGGGGGCGGATGTGGTCCTCACGGGACGGGACTTTGACGAGTCGCGCGTGTGGGCACAGGAGGAGGCGCGGCTCAAGGGGTACCGGTACGTCCACCCGGCCAACGAGCCGCTCCTTATCGCCGGGGTCGGGACCGCCAGCCTGGAGATCATGGAGGCGCTCCCGGATGTGGATGCCATCCTGGTCCCGATCGGCGGCGGCAGCGGCGCCAGCAGCCACTGCCTGGTAGCCAAGCGTCTCAGCTCCAAGGTGAAAATCATCGGGGTGCAGGCCGAGAAAGCCCCTGCGATGTATCTCTCGTGGAAAGCCGGCCGGAAGGTCGAGACGCCCGAAGCCGCGACCTGGGCCGAGGGGGTGGCAACGCGGACCCCGTTCGATCTCCCCTTCGAGATCATCCGTGAACATCTGGACGACATCGTTTTGGTGAGCGAGGAAGAGATGCGACAGGGGGTGATCTTCCTGCTGGAGGCCGCTCACCAGCTCGCCGAGGCGGCGGGCGCGGCGCCCGCGGCCGCCGCACGGAAGATCAAGGACCGGCTGCGAGGGCAGAAGGTGGTTCTGATCGTGAGCGGCGCCAACATCACCAGGGATCAACTGACCCGGGTCCTCACGGACCCCCAGACCTGGTAGGTTTGCTATGAGAGACAGCGGTTTGGCGATCTCCCTCCCGGGACTGGCTCTCCTCCTGGCGCGTTTCTATGCCGGCTACTGGCTGCTGATGACGGGGGTCGGCAAGCTCCAGCACGGGTTTTTGTCCGGCGGCGCGCTGATGCCCCAGCTACAGCGATTCCTTGCCAGGCACGCCGCACGAGTGGTACAGGGCGTGGTTGACCAACGTGGTCATCCCCCACGAGCACCTCTTCGCCATCCTCACCTCGGTGGGGGAGACGCTGGTGGGGACCGCGCTGATCCTGGGCGCCCTCACCCGCCTTTCCGCGGCCGCAGGCATCTTCATGGTGAGCAACTACCTGTTTGCCAAGGGGTGGCCGAATCCGGCCGCATCCCACGACAAGGACTTCATCGTCCTGCTCCTCGTCCTCTTCATCGCCGGGGCTGGGGAGTGGGGGATTGACGGCTGGCGGCGCCGAAAACGCTAGAGGAGTACCGACGTGCCGACGAAGGCTTCCAAGCAACTCGCAACCTTTCCGAACCCGAACTCGGAGCGGGACTACGAGATCAGCTTCGAGTGCCCGGAGTTCACCTGTCTGTGCCCCATGACGGGGCAGCCGGACTTCGCCACGCTTCAGATCCGGTATGTCCCCGATCGGCTCTGTGTGGAATTGAAGTCCCTCAAGCTTTACCTCTGGTCGTTCCGGAATGAGGGGCACTTTCACGAGGCCGTCACGAACCGGATCCTCGACGAACTGGTCAAGGCGACCCGCCCGCGCCAGATGACCGTGGTGGGCGACTTTTACGTCCGAGGAGGCATCCACACGGTGGTGACGGCGCGCCATGAGAAGCCTCGCCGCCCCCGAAAGGCTCGATCGTGACATCTGCGAACTCTGCCTAATCTGTCGTTGCATTCACGCTCAGGTCTTGCCATGCGCATTCTCTTGGTCGAGGACGACAAGAAGGTCGCCAGCTTCATCCGGAAAGGCCTGGAGGAAGAGGGGTACGCCGTGGACGTGGCGACCGAGGGCGAGGCGGGCCTCTTCATGGGTCTGGATTGCCTGCACGACTTGATCGTGCTGGACGTGATGCTGCCGAAAAAGCCGGGATTCCAGGTGCTGCGGGAGCTGCGCCAGGCCAAAGTGGCCACGCCCGTCCTGATGCTCACTGCGCGGGACACGGTCGAGGACAAGGTGCAAGGGTTGGATGCCGGGGCAGACGATTATTTAACCAAGCCGTTCGTTTTCGCGGAGCTTCTCGCGCGCGTCCGCGCCCTGCTGCGGCGCAGAGCGGAGGCTCGCTCCCCGAGGCTTCAGGTTGCCGATCTGGTCCTGGACCCCGCGACACGCTCCGTCACGCGGGACGGCCAGCCCATCACGCTCACCAACCGCGAATTCGCCCTGCTGGAGTACTTCATGCGCAACGCCGGCCGGGTCCTCACTCGAACGGCCATCACCGAGCACGTCTGGGACTACGACTTCGACTCGGGGACGAACGTGATTGACGTATATGTGAACTATCTACGGAAGAAGATCGACGCGGGCCACGAGCCCAAGCTCCTCCACACCGTCCGGGGCGCCGGTTACGTCCTGCGGGAGAGCCACGAGCCATGAGCCACGAGCCACGACGGGGCATTCCGATATGAGCGGCCGATTCCGCTTCGCGGCTCGAATGCACATGAAGCATCTTTCGATCCGGGGGCGGCTGACGTTCTGGTACACGGCGAATCTGGCGGCAACGCTGCTCGTCTTGGCCGGCGTCGCGTATTTCCTGCTGATGCGCAGCCTGTGGCACGACGTGGACACGACGCTGCAGAGCGTCGCCAAGGCCGTCGCCCAGTCCGTCCAGCGGCAGGTGGTCGGCTCCGTCCCGCCGGACATGGACGAGTTGCTACACCGGTACTTCGGGCCCAGCTTCGTGGATCGGTTCTACCAGTTCCTGGATCCGCGAGGCCAGGTCGATCCCCGCCTGCCGCAGTTGCGCAACGCCCCCCACGCCGTCAGTCCCCAGGCCCTGAAGAATGCCACCGAAGGGTACGCCACCTTCGAGACGGTGCCCGGCCCCGGGGAGTTCCCCGTGCGGATTCTGACCTTTCCCATCGTGGCGGCCGGGCGGATGACGAACGCGCTCCAGGTGGGCTTCTCCCTGGAAGGGTTGTATCGCGCACGCGAGAACTTCTTCTGGGCGCTGGCCACGCTGGTGCCGTTGGCGCTGGTTCTGGCGGGCGGCGGCGGATGGCTCCTGGCGCGCCGAGCGCTCCGTCCCGTGGACCAGATGACGCAGGCCGCTCGGCGGATCGGGGCCGAGCGGCTGGCCGAGCGGCTGGAGGGAGCCGCGGCGGACGACGAACTCGGCCGGCTGGCTCGGACCCTGAACGAGATGCTCGCGCGAATCGAGGCCGGCTTCGCCCAGGTGCGCCGGTTTTCGGCGGACGCCTCGCACGAGCTCCGGACGCCGCTCACGGTGATGAAGGGCGAGATCGAGGTCGCTCTCCGCAGCGCCCGCGACCCGGTCGAGTACCAGCGTGTCCTGGCCAGCGCCCTCGAAGAGGTTGAGCGCATGGCTCGTCTGGTGGACGAGCTCCTCCTGCTGTCGCGCGCAGACGCAGGCGCCCTGCACTGGGAGCGGCAGCCTGTCGAGCTGGATCACCTCGTGGAGGAGATGGCCAAACAGGGCGAGGTGCTGGGACGCGCGCGCGACGTGGCCGTCCGCATCCAGCATCTGGAGCCGCTGATCGTGGAGGGGGATGGGCACCGCCTCAAGCAACTGCTGCTCAATCTGGTGGACAACGCCGTCAAGTACACCCCTTCGGGCGGCCACGTCATGCTTTCGCTGCGCCAGGCGACCGGGCAATCAGGAACGCAATCCAATCGCCAGATCGCCCAGTTGCCAAATAGCCCACCGGTCGGGTGGGCCGAGATCGCGGTACAAGACAGCGGAGTCGGGATTCCCGCCGAGGCGCTGCCGCGGATCTTCGAGCGCTTCTTCCGCGCGGATGACGCGCGTTCGCGCGAGGCGGGGGGTGCCGGGCTTGGTCTCTGCATTGCCAAGACCATCGCAGAGGCCCACGGGGGCACGATCGAGGTCCAGAGCGAGCCGGGCGCCGGGAGCAGGTTCGCGGTCGTCTTGCCTCTGGCGGGATGAGCCCGTCGGCGCGACGGGGCCCCGACCCGCGAATACCGCACATCTTCCCCTGTTGCTGAGGAGGCTCGTGTCATGACGCTTTCCGGAAAGGTGGCCCTGGTGACTGGCGCCGCCCGCGGCATTGGGCGAGGCGTGGCGCTGGAGCTGGCCAAGTCGGGTGCCGACGTGTGCGTGAACTACCGGAGCTCGGATTCGGCCGCCTACGAGGTGGTCGCCGCCATCCAGGCCGTGGGGCGCCGGGCGCTCCCGGTCCAGGCCGACGTGAGCGACCGGGCCGCCGTCGAGGAGATGGTCGCCCGCTGCACCGCCACGCTGGGGCCGATCGAGATCCTGGTGGCGAATGCGGTGAGCAGCGTCCGCCAGACGCTGCTGGAGACCCGCGAGGCGGATCTCCGGCGAGCGGTCGAGGTCGGCATCTTCGGCATCTTTCACGTCTTCCAGGTCGTCGCCCGGCAGATGGTCGAGCGGAAGGCGAAGGGATCCATCATCTACATCTCCTCTCCGCATGCCCGGCTGCCTTTCAAGGGGGCGATCGATTACAACACCGCCAAGGCGGGAGGCCATATGCTGGCGCTGTCCGCCGCCAACGAGCTGATGTGGCACGGGATCCGCGTGAATTTGATCGAGCCGGGATGGACCGACACGCCCGGCGAGCGGACGTGGTACACGGACAAGGCCTTGTACCAAGAAGGGGAGCGGCTCCCACTGGGCCGCCTGGCTTTGCCCGAGGATCTGGGGCGTGCGGCGGCGTTCCTGGCGTCGGACGATGCGGCCTACATCTGCGGATCGGTTCTCACGGTGGACGGCGGCGCTTTCATCCAGGGGCCGGCCTGGGGCGGCCCGACCAGCCACGGGGGGGGGCTAGCAGACTGCTGAAAAAGACCCATCTGCGGGGATGGGTGGCTTCCGGCCTCCATCTCCCGAGAATTGGATAGGACACTCCGGCGTACAACCCGTTCGGCCTGCCATGGTGGGTTGCGCGACGCCACATCGTCGCACGGCAAAGGGCAGCCTCGTGCTTTCCGCTTGACACCGTCCTCCCTCCGCGCGAATCTGATTGGATTCGCGCCGTCGAGCGGGGGGTGTGCTCTCGCCGGCCGGAAGGGACCGCATTGCTCCCGCGGCGTTCGAAGTATCGCCACGGGAAGGGGGAATGTCATTGGACTGGTCTAGTCTCTTGGCTGACGCGCTGATCCTGGTGACACTCGGCGGGGCGGCTTACATGCTGTTGGCCACCTGGGAGGTGCGCCGGTTCGTCCGGCAACCGTATGCTCGCTTTGCCGCGCGGCCCGCGGTCACCATCCTGAAGCCGCTCTGCGGCGACGAGCCCGGGCTCTACGAAAATCTGCGCTCCTTTTGCGAGCAGGGGCGTCGCGCCGACCTACAAGTGATCTTCGGCGTCCGCGAGGCCTCCGATCCCGCGATCCCGACCGTCCGGCGCCTGATCCGGGAGTTTCCCGACTGCGACCTGGCGCTGGTGGTTGACGGCCGCGTGCGCGGCACCAACTTCAAGGTCGGCAACCTGCTGAACATGCTCGCGGCCGCCCGGCATGACGTCTTGGTGATCTCCGACAGCGATATCCGGGTCGGTCCGGGGTATCTCGACGCCGTCGTGGGACCGCTGCAGGATCCCGCGGTGGGGCTGGTGACGTGTCTCTACGTCGGGCGACCCGAGGACAACATCTGGTCCCGGCTGGGGGCGATGTTCGTCAACCACGGCTTCCTGCCGTCGGTCCTGGTCGCCGAGCGGGTTGGCGCGCGCGTGGGCTGCTTCGGCCCGACGATGGCCCTCACCCGGGAGACGCTCGACGCGGTGGGCGGCCTGGCGTCGTTTGCAAACTTGCTGGCCGACGATTACGCCCTGGGCGCCGCCGTCCGCCGCACCGGCAAGCGGGTGGTCTTGTCCCCCTCAACCGTGGATATGGTCGTGGCCGAGCCGGGGCCGCGGGCGCTCCTCAATCACGAGCTGCGCTGGCTGCGCACCGTCCGGGCGGTCGAGCCGCTCGGGTACGTGGGGCTCGTGATCACGTACCCCCTCGTCCTGGTCGTCCTGGCCCTGCCGCTCGCCGGCTGGTCCTGGGTGGCCTGGGGGGCGCTGGTCCTGACGCTGATCGGCCGGCTCTTGCTGGTGGATCAGGTGGACCGCGCCTTCTCCCTGGCGCGCTCGGCCTCGTGGTGGGTGGTCGTGCGCGACCTGTTATCTTTCGGCCTGTTCGTGGCGAGCTTCCTGGGAAGAGAAGTGGCGTGGCGCCGCCGCCGCTTCACCCTCCGGCCCGACGGAGCGCTCGCCCACGATGGAGAGGCGCGTCGATGATGAAGACGCTCTTCCTGCACCCGCCCTCCTTCGAGGGCTTCGACGGGGGCGCCGGCTCGCGCTACCAGGCACGCCGCGAGATCCGCTCCTTCTGGTACCCGACGTGGCTCGCCCAGCCGGCCGCGCTGGTCCCGGGAAGCCGGCTGATCGACGCGCCCCCGGCCCGGCTCACGATGGCCGATGTCCTGCCGTTGGCGGGCGACTACGAGCTGCTCGTGATGCACACCTCGTCCCCGTCGTTCGCCTCGGACATCAAGGTGGCGCAGGCCTTCAAGGAGGCGAACTCCGGTCTCAAGATCGGCTTCGTGGGGGCCAAGGTGGCGCTGGATCCGGAAGGAAGCTTGCGGGCGTCGGCGGCCCTGGATTTTGTTTGTGGCGCCGAGTTCGACTACACGATCAAGGAAGTCGCCGAGGGGCGGCCGCTCGAGACGATCCTGGGTCTCAGCTTCCGGGGTCCCTCCGGGGCGATCACCGTGAACTCCCCACGCCCCCTGCTCGAGAACATGGACGAGCTTCCCTTCGTGGTCGAGGTGTACAAGCGCGATCTTCGGATCGAGGATTACTTCATCGGCTACCTCAAGCATCCCTACGTCTCGCTCTACACGGGGCGCGGCTGCCGATCCAAATGTACCTTCTGCCTCTGGCCGCAGACCGTGGGCGGCCACCGCTATCGGACGCGGAGCGCCGCCAACGTGATCGAGGAGATCGCCCTCGCGAAGCAGTACTTCCCGCAGGCGAAGGAGTACTTCTTCGACGACGACACCTTCACCGACGACCTGCCTCGCACCGAGGAGATCGCCCGGGGGCTGGGCAAGCTCGGGGTGACCTGGTCCTGCAACGCCAAGGCGAACGTTCCCCGACGCACCCTGGAGGTGCTGAAGGACAACGGCCTGCGGCTGCTCCTGGTAGGGTACGAGACCGGCAACCAACAGATCCTCAACAACATCAAGAAGGGGATGCGGATCGACACCGCGCGCCGCTTCACGAAGGACTGCCACGACATCGGCGTCACCATCCACGGGACCTTCATCGTCGGTCTGCCCGGCGAGACGAAGGAGACGCTGGAGGAGACGATCCGCTTCGCCATCGAGATCGACCCGCACACCGTCCAGGTCTCCCTGGCCGCCCCCTACCCCGGGACCGAGCTGTATCGGCAGGCGCAGGAGAATGGCTGGTTCGACGAGAAGAACGCCGAGCTGGTGGACGAGCACGGGCTGCAGCTCGCGCCGCTCCACTATCCGCACCTCTCCCACCGGGAGATCTTCCAGGCCCTGGAGACGTTCTACAAGCGCTTCTACTTCCGCCCCGGCAAGATCGCCTCGCTGGTGGGGGAGATGCTGAAGAGCCCCGAGATGATGCGCCGGCGTCTGCGCGAGGGGGTGGAGTTCTTCCAGTTCCTGTACCGGCGGGAGATGCCCGTGTGAGGCGGCTGATCGTCACCGCCGACGACTTCGGGTCCTCGCCCGAGGCGAACCAGGCGGTGGAGATGGGACACCGCCAGGGTATCCTCACTTCGGCCAGCCTCATGGTGGGCGCGCCCGCGGCGCGGGACGCCGTGGAGCGGGCGCGACGCTTGCCGAATCTGCACGTGGGGCTCCACCTCGCCGTGGTGGACGCCGACCCCAGCCTGTCTCCGCGGGAGGTGCCCGGCCTGCTGGATCCGAGGGGCCGCCTCTCGACAGATCTTCCCGCCGCCGGTATGCGCTTCTTCTTTCTGCCGGCGGTCCGCCGGGAGCTGGCGCTCGAGATCCGGGCCCAGTTCGAATCCTTTCACGCCACGGGACTCACCCTCGACCACGTCAATGCCCACCACCACATGCACCTCCATCCGACCGTCGCGGAGTTGATCGTGCGAGTCGGCCGGGGCTTCGGGCTGAAAGCCGTGCGGGTGCCGGCCGAGCCCGCGGGGATCCTCGCCCGCGCGGGCGACCCGCCTCGGAATTTGTTGGGCCACCGGTTCGTCGGATGGTGGGCCTGGCTGCTGCGGGCGCGCCTTCGCCGCGCGGGCCTCGCCTGCAACGATCACGTCTTCGGCCTGGCCTGGACCGGTTCTGTCACCGAGGAGCGCGTGCTTCGGCTGATTCCCCACCTGCCGGAAGGCCTCAGCGAGCTCTTCTGCCACCCGGCCACCACGGTCGATGCTTCCACCCCTCCCGGCTTTCGGCCGACGGAGGAGCTGCGCGCCCTCACAAGCCCCGCCGTCTCCCGCCGTCTGGCCGAGCACGAGATCCGCCTCGTCGGCTTCGGCGATCTCGCCGCCGCGCGTCCGTGAGGCGTCTGCCGACCGTCCTCGGGCTGCTGGGCCTCGGCCTGGCGATCTGCCTCGTCCTGTGGCAGGGCTGGAGCAGTGTGCTCTCGCGGCTGGCGGGCACGGGGATGGGGCTGCTCTGGATCAGCCTTTTCCACCTCGTGCCGATGGCGCTCAATACGCACGCCTGGCAGCTCCTGCTACCGGGAGCGAAACGGCGTCCGCTTGGATGGTTCGCGTGGATATTCTGGGTCCGCGAGTCGGTCAACGGCCTCTTGCCGGTGGCGCGCCTGGGAGGCGAGGCCGTGGCCGCCCGGCTCATGGTGAAAGACGGCGTCCGTGCGGGGCTCTCGATCGCAAGCCTGGTCGTCCGACTGACGCTGACCCTGGTGACGCAGGTCGTCTTCACGCTGCTCGGCCTCCTGCTCCTGCTGTTCCGCACAACCGACCATGCCGCCGTCCTGCGTCTGGCTCTCTTGGTGCCGGCGACCGCCGCCGTCCTGCTCGCTCTCCTCGCCGTACAGCGTGCCGGCGTCGCCGGGCTGGGAGCCCGGTTTCTGCGCGGTCGCTTTGCGGCCCTGGCCGACGACCCCCTCAGCCTCGACAGGACCGTCCGCCGCCTCTACCGCCGGCGCCGAGCCGTTCTCGCCTGCTGCGGATGGCAGTTGGCCGGCTGGGTGGCGGGCGGGGGTGAGATCTGGCTCGCCGCACACTACCTTGGTCATCCGACCGGTATCACCGACGCCGTGCTGTTGGAGTCGCTGAGCCAAGCCATCAGCACCGCGGCCTTCTTGATCCCCGGCGCCCTGGGGGCGCAGGAGGCCGGCTTCGTGGGTTTGGGGGCGCTGGTCGGGATGGGGCCCGACCTGGCCCTGGCCCTGGCCCTCTCGCGCCGCGTGCGGGACTTGGCCATCTATGGGCCCGGGTTGCTGGCCTGGCATGTCGTTGAACTCCGCCGCGTCCGTGAGGTCGGGTAAAGCAAGACGACCTTGCGACCTCACGGCATTGACAGCGCTGTCCGGCTCCTGCGCAGATTATGAACCGATTATTCCTTGACATCGCCGAAGATCCTGAGGCATTTTGAAGGAGAGAACTGGATCCGGCCGGTTTCGGAAAGAGGGAGATGACAGCCACCATACACGCCACAGCAGTAATCGAGGATGGCGCGGTGATCGGGGACAATGCCGACATCGGTCCCCACGCCGTCATTTTTCGACACACCACGATCGGCCCCAATTGTCGAATTCACGCGGGTGCGGTGATTGGCGATCTGCCCCAAGACTTGGCGTTCCGGCCGACGGACTCGTTCGTGCGTATCGGCGCTGACTGCGTGGTGCGCGAACACGTCACCATCCATCGCGGCACCAAGCCGGGAACCGCCACCGTGGTCGGCGACGGTTGCTATCTGATGGCGAACAGCCACTTGGCTCACAACGTGCGCCTGGGGAGCAGAGTCGTTGTCGCCAACGGCGCCTTGCTGGCCGGCTACGTAGAAGTGGGCGACGAGGCGTTCATCAGCGGCAATGTGGTCGTTCACCAGTTTGTGCGCATCGGCCGCTTGACCATGCTGTCCGGCGGCTGTGGGATCGGCAAAGATGTCCCGCCTTTCTGCACAACGATTGGCATCCAGCGGAATAGCATCGGGGGCTTGAACACGATCGGCATGAAGCGGGCGGGCCTATCCCCAGCCGAGCGGGTGCAGGTGAAACAGGCTTTCAGTTTCCTGTACCGTTCCAACCTCAACGTCAGTCAGGCGCTGGATCAGATGCGTCAGGAGTTCGTGGACGGTCCAGCCATGGAAATCGTCGAATTCGTCGCCGCTTCCCGACGCGGCATCTGCGCCATGCGCGGGAGCGCCGCGGAAGAAGGCGACGATACCTGACGCATTTCACTCACCCCCCCAGGTGGTGTTGGCCGGCGCACATCAGGCGATTCTGTCTTGACAACCGCTGCCGGATCGGACAATTCTGCCCAAACCTTGCGGGCGATGGACAACTGGAACCTCGCGCGAGGGGACCCGGGTGGGGGGAGACGACCGATGAGCCGCTTGAGGGCAGGATGGAAGCCGCAACCCGCCGGGCGCATCCGGTCTCTCGCCGGGATGCTGATCGGCCTGCTGGGGCTGCTCGGCGCCCCCCCGACGGTCTTGGCGGATGATCCGGCGCCGGCCACTTCATCGCAATCCCCGGCACCCGCAAGCATCCTTCCTCCCCCTGATTTCGCCCGCAACAAGCCTCTCCTCCCCGAGTTCACGCTAAAGGACAAGCGGGAGGGGACGTACTTCACGGGAATACCCATCGTCGGCTCGGATCCGGACAACGGCGTGGCCACCGGGGCGCAGGTTCAGTGGTACGATAACGGCTCGAAGGACAGCCCGTTCTTCTATTACGCCCCGTATCGCAAACGCGTGTCGGCCACGGCCGACATCACAACCAGAGGCACGCAGGAATACTATCTGGAATACGATCAGCCGTACGTGGCGGACTCCCCTTGGCGGGTTCGCGCTTTCGGGGGGTACATGCGATACAAGTACGAGGACTATTTTGGGATCGGCACCTCAACGCTCGGGAAGCTGAACTTTCCCGGAGCGCCGGGCGTGACCTACTCCAAAGCCAATGACTACTTCGACGCGTTGCGCGCCAACCCTGGCGGCATCACCTACGCGGACTACAACTACTACGATCGGCAGCAGACCCTGTTCACGGCCGACGTGGAGCGGGATTTCTTGGGGGGCCTGCTGCGACCACTGCTGGGCATCCAGGTATCCTATATAAACGTACGCGACTACACCGGCAGCGGGTACAACGGGGCCACCAACCAGGAGACGAAGCTCCGCGCCGACTACAACAACGGCCTGATCAACGGGTTTGGCGGCGGCTGGGCCAACCTGATCCGCATGGGACTGACGTACGATACCCGGGATTACGAGCCCGATCCCACCTCTGGTGTCCTGGGACAGGTCCTGGCGGAGGGTGCGATGCAATGGTTCGGCGCGAGCTCCAACTACGGGCATGTGAATGTCACGGGGCAGGGGTACTACCGCCTTCTCCCCGACCTGACCCATCTCGTCCTGGCCGCCAACGCCGTCTATTCGAATCATTTCGGCACGGTGCCGTTCTATGCGTATTCCAGCATGGCTGCGCCGGGCAACTATACGAAAGAGGGTCTGGGCGGCTGGCAGACGCTGCGGGGGTTCAATGCGAACCGGTTCGTGGGCCCGGTGCAGATCCAGGGGAATCTGGAACTGCGCTGGACCATGGCGGATTTCACGATCTGGGGCCAGAACTTCCGGCCTATGCTCGTCCCGTTCGTGGATGTGGGGCGGGTGTTCGATCGGACGGAGCAGTTCAGCCTGAAAGACTGGCAGATCACCGGCGGGCCGGCGTTTCGGCTTGTCTGGAACCTGGCGACCATCATCAGTTTCGACCTGGGGTTCAGCCGCGAGGGCACCGGCTTCTACATGGAGATCGGGCACTCGTTCTGATCCGGGATGCCCGTGCCTCGCCCGCAGCCGGCGGTCCGGAGAGCGTTATCTTCGCCGCCTGTCGACCGGGTTCTCCTTCTGCCCATCGGCGGACGGGGACTTCGACGGCGCAGGTCGCGGATAAGCCGTTGTCAAAGAATAACTTGACCGGAGAAATTCCGGAACGGCATAAGGAGCCGTAACGAAATCACAACAGATGGTCATGTTATTTCGTAACGGCTCCTAAGGAGCGGAGCATGAGCACGGCGGATATCGAGCGGAAGTTTCGGGGGCTCAGCAACATGGTGGGGAACACGCCGCTCTTGGCGATCGAGTTCCAGTATCGCGGCCGGCGTCGCCTGCTCTACGCCAAGGCCGAGAA
>CAVSHW010000056.1:0-57958 GCA_963727695.1 uncultured Methylomirabilota bacterium
AGGCGGACTGATGCCCCGATGGCTTCCCCGGATCGAAAGAGTGCGAGATGCTCTCTCCAAGAAGGCTCGGACGTTCAATCTCTTTTCGCCTCGGTTAATGAATAGAATGAGCGCTCACGCCGCCTACGTTCACATTTCACCGCCTCTTCAAAGAGACCGACTAGTCCGCCAATCTAGGTCACCTTCTGGTTCGCCGATTGCAAACCCTCACTGCGCGACGCCGAGCTCTTGCGTCGTTCCCTTGTCAATTCTGATCACAGGAAGGCGTCTGAGATTGAGCGTGCGGTGCTCTTCGTGGATCTACGGATGGGGGTGGTCATGGGCGTGCGAGTGATCATGCGCATGGTCACGCATGTGGCTGTGCGGATGCTCGTGATCAAGGCCGGGTAGCACCGTACGGCTCGCAGGCACTGCGTTCGCGCCGACAGGGACCCCATTGATGGCAACCTCGCCGGGGAGGTTACAGCCGCACTCTTGACACACGTCAGGATACCTCCAGACCCGCTTTGGCCCCCAGATAGGATTGGACATACTCCCGCACGCCCGCTTCCAGTGGCGTAAAGGGCTCCGTGTAGCCGGCGGCGCGCAGCTTGCGAGTGTCCGCCACCGTGTAGTACTGATACCGCGATCGCAGATCCTCTGGTATCTCGATGAAACGGATCCGCGGCTCCCGGTCGAGTGCGTCGAAGACCGCCGGGGCCAGGTCCAGCCAGGTTCGTCCCTGGCCGGAGCCGCAATTGAAGAGGCCGCACGCCTCGGGCCGATCGAGGAAGAATAGCGCAACCTTCACGGCGTCCGCCACAAAGACGAAGTCCCGAATCTGCTCCCCATCCCGATACCGTGCGAGATAGGATTTGAACACCGCGACCTCGCCAGTCTCCCGGATCTGGCCGAAGGCCTTGTGGACGACGGACCGCATCTCCCCCGTGTGGTCCTCGCGCGGGCCGTAGACGTTGAAGAACTTCAGACCGACGATGGAGCCGAGCAGGCCATTACGCAGGGCCCAGAGATCGAAGAGCTGCTTGGAGAATCCGTACGGGTTGAGCGGCCGGAGCGTCGGGGTCACGGCGTCTTCATCGGAATACCCGAGCGTGCCGTCCCCATACGTCGCCGCGCTGGAGGCATAGATGAAACGCGCCCGGTGACGCTGGCACCACCCACACAGATCCACGCTGAACCGATAGTTGTTCTCCATCAGATAGCCGACGTCGGTCTCCGTCGTCGCGCTGTACGCCCCCAGATGGAAGACGGCCTCCGCCTCTCCCAGCCGGTCCTCGCACAGGAGCCGGTGAAAGGTGCCTTTCTGGAGATAGTCGGCGAACCGCAGCCCGGCGAGATTCTGCCACTTTTCGTGCCGCCCCAGGTCGTCCACCACCAGAATATCGGTCAGCCCCCGTCGGTTCAAGCCCTCCACCAGGTTGCTCCCGATGAAACCCGCTCCACCGGTCACGGTGATCCTTCCCGTGCCCATCAGCTTCTCGCCTCGCGCGTGCGCGTCGCGCAGAACAGATACCCGAGTCGGTCGTCGGTGATGGAGCCGATCGTCAAGCCGACCGCAGTGAACAGGCGATGCATTTCCCCTGGGACGGACAACAGATCCCGCTCGATGATGATGCCCACCTTGCGATGGAGGTTGTTGATGTCCGCTGCGTTGTCAAAGAACTCTGCCTTCTTGTGATTCGTCGGATAGTGTTGCCGGGGGCGACATGGTCCTCGGAACCCACCCGAGCTGTCGGCGATCATGTTACCGTCCTGCGTTTGGGAGAAACGAGGATGGCCGGCATCAAGAGTCCGGCGGCGGTCAGGACGATAGCGGCCCCGGTCGGAATGCCCAGGTGAAACGAGAGCCACAACCCGACCACGGATGAAATCGCCCCAGCCAGAGAGGCCAGGGCGAACATGAGCCTGAGGCTGTACGTCAATTGCAGGGCGGCCACGGCCGGGATGACAATGAGGGAATAGATCAGCAATCCCCCGATCGCCTTTAAGGCGATCGCCACGACCAGTCCCAACATAATCAGGCTCGCATAATAGATCCCCCGTACGGGAATCCCGGCCGCCATGGCCGCCTGGCGCTGGCCAAGGGTCGCCTGGATCTCCTTGAAGAAGAGGCAAAGGAAGATCAGGACCAGCAGTGCGGTGCCGCCTATGAGCAGCAGGTCCACCGTATTCACTGTGAGCAGACTCCCCCAGATCAATCCCAGCCCTTCGGTCTTGGCTCCGGGCAAGAGCCCCAGGGCCAGCATCGCCAGGCTGAGCATGACCGAGAAGATTACGCCGATGGCCGTATCCGGGCTGAAGGTGGGTCGGTCTGCCAACGGGCCGATCAGGGAGGCTGCCCCAAGGCTGCCTATGAGCCCCCCTGCCAGGGGGGGAATCCCCACCCATAACCCGATGAGAGCCCCGGCAAAGGCGGCGTGGGAGATGCAGACCCCGACGAAGCTGATGCGCCACAGGACAACGAACACGCCGATGGCCCCGCAGGTCGCTCCGCCGATCACTCCCATCCAGAGCGCCTTCACTAGGAATCCGTAGCTAAGAAATGACTCCACTGCACCCCTCCTCATTCGACGGGACTCAGAACAGCGCCACACTCCGCCCATCGATCTCGGTCACCGTGATGGGGACGTCATAGAGGTCGCTCAGGAGACCCGGATGCATTGCCGCACCGGCCGGCCCCTGCCACATCAGGCGCCCGCGCTTCAGCATGGCGGCATGCGTGGCGATGTGCGAGAGGGCATTGAGATCATGCGTGGCCATGAGCACGGTGAGAGGATATTGCCGCACAAGCTCTTTGATCAGGGTTAATATCTCCCGTTGCGCTTGCCAGTCCAGCGCGGCCGTCGGTTCGTCCAGGAGCAGCAGCTCCGGCTCCTGAACGAGGGCCCGGGCGAGAGCAGTCCGCTGCCGCTCCCCCCCAGAGAGCTGCCCCAGGGGACGATGGGACAGATCAATGAGCCCCACCGCTCTCAACGTCGAACGGGTCAGCTCCCTTTCGCGATCTCCCGGCCGCTTGAAGAGCCCCAATCGGCCGTAGGTTCCCGCCAAGACCGCCTCGAACACGGTCAAGGGCATCTTCGGGTCGATGTCGATGATCTGAAAGACATGGGCAATCTTGAGCCGCACGGCGGGAGCGGTTGATCGAGTGACGGGTTGTCCCAGGATCTCGACCTTCCCGGATTGATAACGGGTCAGCCCGTTGAACAGCCCTAACAGGGTTGACTTGCCCGCGCCGTTGGGCCCGATCAATCCCCAGAAATCTCCGTGCGTCAGCTCCAGGTCCACCCTGTTCAGGATCAGCCGGGAGCCGAATCTGACGCTGACTGCTTCGAGGCGAGCGAGCGGTCGGGAGCAGCGCATCTAAGGAACCGCCAGGCCGGAAAGAAGCCGCACGTTGTAATTCAGGAGGTCGAAATAGTCTTCGGTGCCCGGCAGGGAACCCGGAAAATTCGACAACACCACATGGGACACATGCAGCTCTTCCGCCAACGGACGTCCGGCATCGGCTCCGCTCTGCAGGTTGTCTACCATCGCGACGACGTTCTTTCCGCGTGCCGCTTCCATCAGGCCGACCAGATCTCGCGGAGTCATGTCCTCCGCCCGCCCGTATTCTTTGACAACGCGGAGCCCCGCCCAGCGGACAAAGTCGGCTTGCATGGCCGAGGCCAGCACCGATTTACCGGCGAGAGGAGCCAGTCGCTTTTCTGCCTGTGCCTTTGCCGCCGCGATGCGTTCCAACCGGGCGGCGGTCCGGCTCTGTATGCCCGCGGCCCATTGGGGGCGGACGGCGGTGAGGATCTGGCCAATCCGCCGGGTCGCTTCTTCCTGGATGGACGGAATCGTCCAGTTGCCCTGGGTCGAGAGCCTCTCCACCCGCAGATGCGTGTTGGCGGCGGCCAGCAGACTCTTGACTTGCGGCATGCTCGTCTGATACTGGTGCACAAGGGCGACATCGGCAGAGACAGTGAAGGCCATATCCGTTGCCTTGAGGTCGCTATGACCGGGGCAGGAAGAGCCCGGCGTGATGGTGACCATTGTCACCCGCCCTGCCGTCAAGTCCCGGACGATATCCTCCACCAGCGAGGTTCCGGCGACGACATTGAGTGTGTCGATTCCCGCCGCAATAGCCGAAGAGGCCAGGAAGAGCGGTACGACCACGAGTATCGGGAAACGTTTCACAATCTCTACTCCTTTTCCGCCGAAAACAGATACCAGCCCGGCCGTTCGTCCAGATGTGTCCGGGAGAATCCGGCGGCGGTGAAGATGGTGTTCATGCCGACGGGGCATGGCATATGGTCGCCTGCCACAGCCGCGTGCTGATCGTGATGGGCGTTGATCTCTTCGCGCGTCCCCAGGTGGGCCACAAACGCCGGACATCCGGGCCGGAGAGTCCGATAGAATTCGCGGGCCACCTTCTCCTTGTTACGGAAATGCGGAAAGGCGGAAAAGCAAATGATGGCATCCAGATATTCATCGACCAGGGGGAGCTCTTCGGCCGGAGCCTTGAGAATCAAGGCCCTGCCCGCATCCTTTCTGGCCGCCCCCTTCAGCATCTCCGGCGATAAGTCCAGCGCCAGGATCTGCCCCTCGGCACCGACAGCCTCCCGGAGATAGAGAATCAGCACTCCGGTTCCACACCCGACGTCCAGCACGCGTACGCCCGGCGGAAGCGCCAGCGCCCGGATCAGTTCCGGTAGTCTGTTCCGAATCTCCGGAGGGTAGTTACGGTCTTCCCAGCCCGAGGCATGCGCATCGAAGAACTGCTGACGATGGCTCGTGTCCATGACAATCTCCATGAAGATGTGATGCTCCGCCGGTAACAGCCACCCAGATCGGCTACGGACGACCCGCGCTCACCCTGAATGGTCACCCCGGCGGCAGCCAGGCGCGCACCCCGACAAGCCTCCGAACACCGGCCCACGCCGGGGTCCCGGACGGAGAAGTCCCACCCATCGATTAGTGGAACTTCAGGCTGACTCCGGCGAATACCGTTGTCCCGGGCATGGGGTATCCCTTGGCGTATTCGTACTTTTGATTAAGGATATTGTTGACCGCGACGAAGACCTCCGAGTTGCTCACTCGCCACGGCGCGTACGCGAAACGATAGCTCAATCGGGCGTTGACCAGGGTGATGTCGTTGAGCCGGGCGCCGTCGGGCAGCGGGCTGAAGTTGAATGTCTCCACTCGTGAGTCGATCCCCTCGTAGACGTCGTGGAGATACTCGACGTCCCCGTAGAGGCGAAAATGCTCCAGGAAGTTCCAGGTGAAGCCGGCTTGGAGCTGGAGTCCCGGCGTGTACGGGAGGCAGTCCTGGGAGATCCCGTTGCTCCCGGTGGCCTTGGCGTCCAGCAAGGTGGCCCCGGCGAAGAGCTCGAGGCTCCGCACCGGGGTGGCTTTGCCGGTAAACTCGAGGCCCCGGATCTCGTAGCGGCCGATCGAGTCGTTCCAGACGGTCGGGATCGGGCCGAACATGTAAACCTCGAGCCGGTCCTTGCCCCGGTCGTAGAAGGCGGTGGCGCTGAGCGAGGCGAGCTGAGGCCAGCTATGAGTGAGCCCCACCTCGTAGTGATCCACCAGCTCGGGCTTGAGCGACCGCCAGTACTGGCTGGGGTCGGCCACCGGCGCGCTGGTGAGCATCATGTTCATCACGGCGACCGGCGAGGGATAGTTGACGCCCCGGGTATAGTTGATATGCAGGTCGGTCTGCTTGTAGCCGGTGACGAGGCCGCCCTGGTACGAGGGGGCGTCCTGGAACTGGTTGTGCACGAAGTATCGGAAGGCGGCCGAGGGGGTGAGATGGAACCCGTCCGCCGCCCCCACCAGCTGGCTCACGGCGAGGTAGGGCGAGACCAGCGTGACGTCCGGGAAGTCCCAGACCTCGGCAGCAAGGCCGCCGTTGATCCCCGGCACCGCCTGGCCCGTGTAGGTCCGCTGGGTGTTCTTGAGCGTGGTCATATCCACATCGGTGCCGGCCAGAATCTCTCCGCCGGGCCACAGGTGGAACGCCTCCTTCCCACGAACACCATACAACTGGATCTCTTGCCGGGACCAGAGGCCTCCGGTGCCGCCAGCATACGGCTGCCCGTTGGTCAACTCCTGCAGGATGTCGAAGTCCGTCTCATTCCAGTAGGCCTTGAGAAAGCCGCTGGCCTGTTCGGATTGGTTGTTCAAGGTCAGCGTCATGAAGGTGGACGTGGTGTCGTATCGCTCGGCGCCAGGATAACTCACGCCGTTCGTCGCCGTGGGCGTGACATTCGGCATGGGCGCCACGGTCTGGCTGTCCACGTAGTTCGCGAGGAACCGGATGTTCCACTGGCTGGTGATCTGGTAGCCGAGGTTCGCGTAGTAGTTCTGCTGCTGCGCCCGCGAGTGATCGACGTGCCCATCGGTGGACGTCCAGCTCTGGGAGACATAGGCGTCATAGCCATCGCGCTTGATCCCGGCGAAGACGCTCTGGTCGACGGTCCCAAAGCTGCCAGCACTTGTATTGATGCCCGCCTCCTGCCCCTCCGTTGTCTGGAACTTGGGCAGGACGTTGAGCAAGGCATACCCGCTGCCGAATTGGGCGGGCTGCGGGCTCTTGTAGACCTCGATCCCCCCGATGGTCGAGACCGCGATGTCGTCCCCCATCGTCTGGCCGAACAGGGCGCCATAGCGCGGAACGCCGTCGAACTGGACGATGAAGTCCGAGTTCGGGTGGTTGGCGCCCCGGCCGCGTATGTATATGTTAGGGCCCGTCTGGCCCCCGAAGAGATTCTCGCTCTGGAACATGACGCCCGGCACGTCGCGGAGCGTGGACGGCAGATCGAGCGAGCTTTGCTCCGTGATCTGGTCTTCGGTGACCACGTTGTACTGGGTGCCAAACCGGGTCGTGATAGGCGTCACCGGAGAGCTCTCCGGGGGGGCGGTCACGACCACCTCCTCCAGTCCTTGCTCTCGTGTGGCCTCCTGGGCGACCGCCGAGGCGCACCAGAGGAACAAACCGAGCAGAACTCCCATTGTGCGAAGAGTCACGGATCTCACTTCACGCTCCTTTCCTCCCCCTCCAGTGGTTGTCCTTCCACGTGCTTCGAGAGAGTGCCGACAAGCGTCGCCAACTCGGGGCGAGCGGATGGGTGTCTGACCGCACGCTCACCTCCTCTCCGTCGCGATGCACGGATTCCGGATGCCGTCGAGGCGGATCTCGTTGATGACCTGGACGAGGAGGCCGGCCGCCATCGGGTCTGGGCCCATGGCTCGCTGGCGGCGCCAGGGGCCGACGAAGCGCGATCGTCTGCCGCGATGGGGCCATCATGGCTGAGCGGCCTTGAGGCTTGTCGGGCGATAGAGACATGCGATTAGATAGCACGTAGTTAAAATAAATAGCACTATCACTCCAAAAAAACGACCCTTCCTGTCATGTGTGAGGGTTGGGTCGGATGGGTTTGTAGCACGAATCCTAGAATGTTGCTATCATAATTCGATCATTTGAAGTCAGGCAGAAGGAAGATGTCGGCAAGGACAAACAGGCCCATGGTCGCCACAATACCGGCTACAAGGGATGGGCAGATGTGGATCATCTCCTCGTGCCTGGAATTCTGAGTCGTTTTAGGCATCGCCACATGTCAGGTTTGAGAGTGCCCCTAGCAGCACCCCCAGCCCACCTGGGGACCCGGACGCCCCGCCTCGTGCGTGCCATTGAGACAGAACGCGCTGTCTCGGTTTGACTGCTCAAGGATCTACGGTGCTCAGCGCCTCATATCGTGGTGCCAGTGCGGGGGGTGGGCGGCCGCGTCTTCCGCGCACTCCTGGCACAACTTCTTACCGTTCGCCTCCACGAGGCGCGAGGCCATCACCGTCT
Organism: uncultured Methylomirabilota bacterium; assembly: GCA_963727695.1. Taxonomy (GTDB): domain Bacteria; phylum Methylomirabilota; class Methylomirabilia; order Methylomirabilales; family 2-02-FULL-66-22; genus 2-02-FULL-66-22. The sequence goes on from CAVSHW010000056.1 coordinate 7,841, forward strand.
CCTGACAGTCCGCACACCGCTCGGAGTGCTCGATGCGGGCGTGGGCGGGTATGGGGTGATGGGCGGGGGTGATAACGAGGAACTCCTCGGCCGGAGCCGCCAGGATGGCCTCGGTCTTTGCGCGCATCTTCGCACGATAGTTTGTCTGCTCGTCGGGAGTCGCTGTCCCGGACGAGACGCGCTGTCTCAATACACCGAAAGCGGGATCCTCCTCGAACCCGCGATACTCCTCGGCAATCCGGATCCCCTCCCCGGTCGCCCGCCGATAGAAGGTGTAGACATGCTTCCCGTAGGGATGGTAGAGGAAATTCCCCTTGCCAAAGGTGCATCCCGTCACTACCTGGATCGCGTCGACGGCACACGAGTCGTTTTCGACCACGGCCACCAACTCTTCGTCGTCGGCCCGCGGTCCCCGCAGCCTCTCCAGGGCGAGCGTGGCCACCCGGAAGCCGAGCGCCAGGCCCGGGCAACAATGCCCGTGAAAACGCGTCACATCATCGATCGTCGGTCGCGTGGCTGTTTCCGCCATGACATGCGCCTCCCCTGCGTTCGATAGCACGATCTATTTCGCGGCAGGCTGCGGTTAAGTCAAGACTGATGGAGGGCCTGCCCCCGAAGTCCCTCAAACCGAGCGACCTCCGCCGGTGCGCGCCCATTGGTCGCCACGGAGTCTACCGTTCCAGCCGGTACGAGAGGGGAATGCGGACCCATCCACTGACCGGCGGATACGGGCCGGCCCGGTGGACGATTTGCATCGAACTGTCGTCCAGGTCCTGATGCCCGGACGAGCGCACGATCTCGACCACCTCCACCGTCCCGTTCGAAGCGATCCGGAATCTCAACTCCACGGTCCCCTGCTTCCCTTGTCGGCGCGCAATCTCTGGGTATGTTTTGGCCTTTTCGATCTGCTGACGGATGGAGCGGAGCAGATCGGTGATACCGGCTCCAGTCCCATCGCCGTGGCCGGAGCCATAACCGGCTCCGTCCCCCGACTCCGCACCCCTGCCACTCCCTGCGCCTTTGCCGATCCCCTCACCTTGACCGTCGCTGCGTCCCGCGCCAAGCCCGGATCCGATGCCTGCCCCATTCCCCGAGCCGGCGAGCCCCTTCCCGTTGCCTGCGCCGGAGACAATGAAGACTCCTGAAGCGGGCTCGGCGTCCGCCTTCGCCGGTGATCCACCACCGTTTGGTCGTCCGCCGCCACTTCCACCTCGCCCACCCACCTCCTCTGCTGTGCGTCCCCAATTCCCGTCTCCCCTCGAACCGCCGAGCGGCTCCGTCGCCGCGACCATTGGAGGATCCGGCGTGAGGGGCGACGACGGAGGGATCGGCGATACGGTTGGAACAGGCGTCTCCTTTTCCGCCACAACAGGCATGGGAACCGAACTGCTCACCTGGACCGGCGAGGGTTGGCGTGTGACCGGGTCTGGACGTTTGGGTGGAGGCGCCTTCTGTCGCACGACCGGAGGTGGAGCCGGCGCGGGCTCAGCGGTTTGTGACCGAGGATGCGCGTCTTCCGTCAGCCGCACCTGGAGCGTCACCCGCGGTCGCTCTAACGTCGGCCCGAGGAGCACGATGACTCCTGCCAGCACCAGATGGAAGAGGCAAGAGGTTGCCATCCATCTTGGCCGCCTCCAGGTTACCCGCCAATTCCCGCACTGCTCTACCCGTGTCACCTGTGCCCCCAAACATACGTCAATAGTCGTCTGCCCAGATGCCGTCGACGCCGGCACGCCAGTCCGCGTCGCCGAGGAGTTGCTTCGCCCGCGTAGGGTCTCGTACGGGTACCTGGGGCTTCTGATGTGTAGACCAGGCTGTTAGGACTGTTCGTGCCCGATTCCCTCGAATCCGCGGTGAGCCCTCGCGGAAGAATGGGTGGTCGTTCCTCGGACCATCTTGAATGGCACCATATTCCGATTCGTGTTACCTGTCAAGTCAGTCCCGAGCTTATGTCCCGAGCTTGCGTCAATTGACAGGGGTCTCCCAAATGTGACCTCGGCTGACTCTGCGCACGATTTCCGCTTGACATCCACCATAGCTCCGAGCCATGTTGACAGAGGTCGGCCAAGATACTTACGAGGCGAGCGGTGGCGACTCGCTCAAACCGACCGCCCCCCTTCGGAACCCTTTCGACGTTACTCGTCATACGCCCGGATGGCACCCGGGCGTCTTAGGCAAGGACCCACAGTACCGTCGCAAACGTGGAGGTGGAACCGTGACTCAGGCTCAGACGAAGAAACCGCTTGGTATCTGCGAAACCGTCCTGCGCGACAGCCACCAATCGCTCCTGGCCACACGGATGCGGACCGAGGACATGATCCCGGCGATGGAGATGCTGGACGACATCGGCTACTGGTCCCTGGAGGTCTGGGGCGGTGCCACCTTCGATGCCTGCATGCGCTTCCTGAACGAGGACCCCTGGGAGCGGCTGCGGATCATGCGGAAGCGCATGCCCAAGACACGCCTGCAGATGCTCCTGCGAGGACAGGTCGTTGTCGGCTACCGCCACTACGCGGACGACGTGGTGGAACGATTCGTCGCCAAGGCCGTCGAGAACGGGATGCAGGTGTTCCGGATCTTCGACGCCATGAACGACATCCGCAACATGGAAACCGCCATGCGCATGGTGCGCAAGTACGGCGGCCACGTCCAGGCGTCCGTCTGCTATACGCTGAGCCCGGTGCACAACAACCAGGGCTTCGTCAAGACGTTCAAGCAACTGCTCCAGATCGGCGCCGACTCCCTGTGCATCAAGGACATGGGGGGGCTGATCTCCCCCGGCGACGCCTTCGATCTGGTCACCCGACTGAAGGCGGTGACCGAGGTCCCCATCTCTCTCCACTCTCACTACACCAGCGGCATGGCGTCCATGGCCTACTTCAAGGCGGCCGAGGCGGGGGTGGACATGCTGGATTGCGCCATCTCCAGCATGTCCTTGGGCTCGTCCCAGCCCCCCACGGAGACCCTCGTGGCGGCGTTGGCGGGCACCGATCGGGCCACGGGTCTGGACCTGGCCAAGCTGTCCGAGATCGGGAAATACTTCGCCAAGGTGCGAAAGAACTACAGCCATCTCGAAATGAAGACCTACGGGGTGGATACCAATGTCCTGCAGTTCCAGGTCCCGGGCGGGATGATCTCCAACCTGGTCAATCAGCTCCGCGAACAGGGCCAGGAGGACAAACTCCCCGAGGTGCTGAAGGAGATCCCGCGGGTGCGGGCAGATCTCGGCTATCCGCCGCTGGTCACGCCATCCAGCCAGATCTGCGGCAGCCAGGCGGTGCTCAACGTCCTGATGGGCGAGCGGTACAAGATGGTGCCGAAAGAGGTGAAGAGCATCGTCAAGGGGATGTACGGCCTGACGCCGGCCCCCATTTCCCCCGAGATGAAGAAGCTGGTGCTCGGCGACGAAGTCCCCATCGACTGCCGCCCCGCCGATCTCTTGGAGCCCGAGATGGAGAAGGCCAAGGCCGAGATCGGTGCGCTCGCGAAGAGCGAAGAGGATGTCCTGTCTTATGTGCTCTTCCCGCCGGTGGCCAAGGAGTTTCTGGCCAACCGCGGGAAGAAGGCGGTCGAACTGAGCGGGGACCAGATCGACGGTCGCGCGGAAAAGCCGGAGGTCGCGCGCCAGGCCGCCCCCATGTCCGCTCCGACACCGACGGTCGCTGCCGCGGCGGCCTCGGCGCCGTCCAGTCTCCCCGCCGCGGGCGAGCGCATCAGCGCCCCGCTCCCCGGCAAGATCCTCTCGGTCGCGGTCAAGACGGGGGATCGCGTGCGGAAGGGAGACGAGCTGTGCGTGATCGAGGCCATGAAGATGGGAAACAGCATCCGGGCGCAACGCGACGGGATCGTCGCTGAGGTCCTCGTCGCGCCGAGCCAAAGCGTGGCCTTCGGCGCACCGCTCCTCGTGCTGGTAAGCGAACCGGCCTGATTGATCCGATGGTCACCGCCAAACTGTCTGGCCAGATCGCTTCCGTGATGGCCGGTGGGACAATATTGGCGCTGCTGGCGCGTTAACGAGCCACCATATCCCTTCCGCCAACCTTTTTCCCTCCTGCTACTCATCCGGATCCCGCCGCATCCTTCGAGATTCCTCAGTTTCACGAAAAGGCTTGACGTCGATCGACTCTTCCGCTATTTCTTATTGCAAATGAGTTGCAAATGAAAATCACCACCGACCGTGCCATTCTTCCGCAATTGCTGGCGCGTCTGGGCCGCCGGCTGACCGGCCCGCGCCGGGCCATTCTGGAGGCCGTCGGCGCGGCCGAATCCCCGCTCAGCGTCTCCGAGATCCATGCGCGGCTGACCCTGCCCGGCGTGAATCGCGTTACCGTGTATCGGACGGTCCATCTCTTGGTGTCGACGGGTCTACTGCGCCTCGTCGAAACGACCCAGGGAACCACTCGTTACACCCTCGGCGAACAGTTTACCGGGCATCGCTATTTGCTGGTCTGCAAGGACTGCGGACACGTCGAGGAGTCCACGGGCTGTCCCATCACGGAGGACGAGATGACCCGTCTCGCCCGCCAGGTCCATCGCACGCGCCAGTTTCGGGTAGTCGGTCACGAATTCCGTCTGCTCGGTCTCTGTAGAGCCTGCCATGCGTGATGCGCCTGGGGGAGTCCCGCAAGCATCGTCAGCACATCCCGAACGCGCACCCTGCAGCGTTGTTGCCTTCCGTCCCGCTCGGCCGGACCGTCGGGGCCGTCGTCCTCGCTGCCGTCCTCTTCACGCTGACGGTCCTGGCCGGCCCGCATCTTATCGAGCATCTCCTCAGCACGGACGGTGATTCCGATCACTGCGTGGTCTGCGCCGCCATACACGGCGCACGAGCCGGGGTCCCCGCGGCGCCTGTGGTCCTGGTCCCCGCTCTCCTCCTCATCGGCCTCTCCACGCCCCAGCCCCAGCCTCCAGCCTCCGCCGTAGCAAGTGCCTCCCCCTCACCTCGGGGTCCTCCGGTCATCGGGTAACGTTCGTCTGGTCATGACCCTCGCAGCATGCCTTCCGAGCGATGCGGACGGTGTGCCCTAAGGCTCCTCCACCAGGAGAGAGATGTGGCCCGTGTGCCTGGAGGAATCACCATGAAGAAGATTCCTGTGCTTTATTATCGTTTTCCTTGTATCCGTTGTCTCAAGTTCCAATGGGTTCGCCCAGACCGCCCAGACGCTTGAAGACCGGATCAAGGTCTTGGAAGATGGGCTCAAGAACCAAGAGGAGACCATCAAGGCACAAAAAGCGCTCATCGAAGAGTTAAAGGCGGAGATGCAACGCTCGAAGCCTCCCGCCCCACAGGCCGCTGCGCCACCCCAGGTGATCCCCCCGCCGGCCCAGCAGGAAGCCCAGGCCGCGTCCTCCCTGGACCAGGTGCAGCAGCAGGTCCAGCACCTGGAGGAGCAGATCGGGCAGGTGGTCGACGCACAGAAGAAGGACATTCTGAGCGTCTTCAATCCCGCCATCGGGCTCGTAGGCGAGACGGTCTTTTCCTATCGGAGCAAGGGAAAGAGTGAGACCGGCAGCGACCGGCCGGGTGGATACGACATCAACCAACGGTCGGTGGAGCTGAATCTGGCCGGCTCGGTCGATCCGTATGCGCGCGGCTATGCGGTGATCAATGCGTCGGCGGACCCGGTGACCGGGGAGGCCAGCGCCACGGTGGAAGAGGCCGCGATCCAAACGACCTCCCTGCCGTGGAATCTGACGCTCAAGGGCGGGCGGTTCTTCGGCGAGTTTGGTCGGTTGTCGTACATCCACGATCATGAACTGCCGTTTGTGAATCGTCCGCTGGTCCTCGACCGCAATATCGGCGGGGAATCGAAGACCGACGGGGTCCAGGTCAACTACTTGCTCCCCATTTCGCATTACGTGAGCCTGACCGCGGGCGTGGGCGATCAGTTCGGCGATACCCCCAACAATGTCGGCGACTACCGAAACGCCAGCGGGCTGAATTTCTGGTGCCGCGCGTCCACCTATTTCGACCTGACGCCCGATATTTCCTTCGAACCGGGGATTTCCGGGTTGTGGAATCCCAAGACCCTGGACCGGGGCGGCCCCCTGGCGCAGCCCGATGGCAGCACCTTCACGGAACGCGAGCGCCGACTCCTGGGGACCGACGTCGTGCTGCGGTACTATCCGCTGCGGAACAATCAGTTCCAGAGCCTCACCTGGGGCACGGAACTGCTGGTCAGCGACAATCGGTATGACGTCACGGCACCGGACGATGCCGCGTCCAGCCGCCTCGTCGGGTCCTCCGGCCTCTACTCCTATCTCGCGTACAAGTTCCATCGGCAGTGGACGGTGGGATTTCTGTTTGACTACCTCCAGAAAGCGGAGAACAAGCACGACCAGACCCTGGCGTACTCGCCGTTCATCACGTGGTCCCTCAGCCACTGGAACCAACTGCGCCTGCAATACACACACACGGCCCACGACGCCGTCTCCGGCCTGCGCGACGACGATGCTGTGTACCTGCAGTGGGCCTGGATCATCGGATCCCACGCGCACGGGTGGCAGGAACGCTAACCCTGAGGAGGAGAATTGGTCATGACATCGAAACGGTTTCGGTTGCTGGTGATCCTCCTGCTTGCCGGGGTGGTGTGGGCGGGGGCGACGCCGGCGCAGGCAGCCAAGATCCGCATCGTCACCACCCTCACGGATTTAGCGGACCTGGCGCGCGCCGCCGGCGGCGACCTCGTCGAGGTCAACAGCTTGGCCACGGGCGTCGAAGACACACACGGGGTGCCCATGAAGCCGAGCTTCGTGCCGATGATGAACCGAGCGGATCTGATGATCCTGGTGGGCTTTGATTGCGAGCACGCGTTCCTGCCGGGCTTGCTGGAGGCGAGCAAGAATCCGCGCATCCAGAAAGACAACCCCGGCTATGTGGACAGCTCGGTGGGGATCGTGCCGCGCGACGTCCCCAAGTCCACCGATCACAACGCGGGCGACGTGCATCCCTACGGCAACCCGCATTACCTGCTCGATCCGGTCTTGGCGAAGACCGCGATCGGGAACATCACCAACGCGCTGGTGGCGTTCGCCCCGCAGCATCAGGCGGAATTCACGCGCAACCGCGATGCGTATCTCGCTACGCTCAACAGCAAGATCGCCGAATGGGCGCGAGAAGCCACGCCGCTCAAAGGCACGAAGTTCATCTCCTACCATGAGCATTGGCCCTACTTCGCGGCGCGCTTTGGCCTGAACTACTTCGATACGATTGAACTGCGGCCGGGCGTCGATCCGAGCCCTCGCCACATCGAGGAATTGATCGCCACGATGCAGGCCGAGCACGTGCCCCTCGTCGTACGCGAGCCGCAGTTTCCCGAACGGGTGCCCAAACGCATCGCCGAACAAACCGGCGCGACGCTGGTCACGCTGCCGATCATGCCGGGCGGCGTCCCGAATACGGAGACGTACATTAAGATGATAGACTATATCATTCACACTATGGTCACGGCCGTACAGAGCCGGAAGTAGACACCCAGCGGGGGTCCGCCCCGACGCGCTCCGGGCGGACCCCTCGGATCCGACAGATGGATGACACGCTCATCACACTGGACAACCTGTGCATTGGCTACAACGGCCAGTCAGTGCTGTCCGGGATTTCGCTCTCGATTGCCCGCGCCAGCTTCACCGCCATTCTCGGTGCGAACGGGTCCGGCAAATCGACGCTGCTCAAGACGCTCATTGGCCTGCTTCCGCCCCTGGCCGGCCGCATCGAGATTCCCCGAGTGGCCGGCAGACCGCTCGCGTTCGGGTACGTCCCGCAATCCCTGCAGGTCGATCCGATGTATCTACTGACCGGGTTCGAGGTGGCGGTGATGGGCACGTACGGCCGCGTCCAGCCCGGGCAGCGTGTCCCCGCCGCCGAACGCGCCTTCACGCGCGCCTGCCTGCGCGCGGTGGCCGCTGAGGAGTTTGCCCATCAGCGGTTTGCCGAACTCTCCGGGGGCCAGAAGCAGCGCGTGCTCATCGCCCGCGCCCTGACGACACGGCCGGACGTCCTGGTGCTCGACGAACCCACCGCGGGCGTGGACCACGCGGCGACGCAGGCGCTGCTGGGGTGCATTGCGCAGATCCGCACGGAACGACCGATCACGATCCTGCTCGTCACGCACGACTTTGGGCTGGTGCGCCAGCACGCCCAGCACGTCATTTGGCTGCATGCGGGACAGGTGATTCACGGCCCCGCGGACGTTCTGCTCAGGCCGGAACGGCTGGCGCAGATTCTTGACACGGGGATCGGCTGACATGGAAACGGTACGCCATATCCTCTCGCCTGATTTCCTCCTGCGGAACTCAGTGTATACCAGCGTGCTCGTCGGCTTCGCGTGCCCGCTCATCGGTGTGTTTCTCGTGATGCGGCGGCTGGTGTTCATGGGTGTCGCACTGCCGCAGATTTCCTCGACAGGCGTTGCTATCGCCCTCTCGCTTCCCTTGTGGCTCGGATTCACTCTGACGGATCACGGGGCGCACAGCGCCCATGCGCTCGCGTTTATCGGCGCGACGACATTTTCGCTGGCCGCGATCCTCGTGCTGGCGTTCCTGGACCGACGGGGGCGAGGCCAGCCCGAAGGACGACTCGGGACTGCATACGCCGTGGCCGCCGCGTTAAGCATTGTGTTGTTGGCAAAAAACCCCCACGGCGAGATTGGCTGGCTCGATATGATGAAGGGGGATGTCATCACCATCTCCAATTTCGATCTTGCCCTGACGGCCGTAACGCTTTCGCTCGTCCTCGCAGCGTTAGGACTCTTTTACAAGGAATTGCTCCTCGTCTCGTTCGATCGGGCGGTGGCCATTACGCTTCGGAAGAACGTCGTGTTCTGGGACGTGCTGCTGTATATCCTGATTGGCCTGACCGTCTCGATGGCCGTGCTCAGTGTCGGTCCGCTGATTGCGTTCGGATTCTTGCTGATCCCCGCGCTGACGGCACACGTGGTCGCACGCAACGTGCGTCAGTTCACGACGCTGGCCTCGCTGGTCGGCGGCGCGGTCGCGCTCCTGGGTTTCTGTATTGCCTATCAATACGATTTGCCCGTCGGCCCGACAGATGTCGTCTCACTCGGCGCGCTCTACGGAGCAACATGGGTGAGCGCGCGCCTCTTCTCCGGAGTAAGGGGGCACTGAGATGCGAAATGCGTTGCGGTGTTCGCTCGTGTTCATGGTCGTCGCGTTACCGCTTTTCAGCCAACCATACACGCTGGAGTCATCCGTTCTCGTCGCAGAGGAAAGGTTTGTGAATCGCGGTGACGGGACGGTTACGGACACGAGTAGGAAGATAATGTGGCAGAAGGGCGATAACGGGAAAGAGGTCACCTTCGCAGAGGCGCAGGCCTACTGTAAGGCGCTCCGGCTAGCGGGCTACTCCGATTGGCGTCTCCCCACCCCGGACGAACGCGACACCGCTGTGGCCGTCGTCCTGATGATGCCGAGACACTCACGCGATGCCCACGCCCATCTCGATCTGTATTGGGCCTCCAAGCCGACGGAGCTGATTCCGTTCAATTATCGCCCCGCCGATGGCAAAGAGGTGTCGCGGATCTACTTTGCCCGGGAGGGCACCCAGGCGTATGTGAGAGCGGTCCGATCCGTGGTAGGGGCTGCGGCACCTGAAGGTCGTAGCTAACGGGAAGCTTCCAGTCTCAGGATCAGCAACTCGGAGACCAGAGCGGCCCACGGGAGTTAGCACCGGCTGAGGCGTGCAGCGAGAAGATTACCTCTCGGAATGAAGCTTCCCACGGCAAGCCGCGGGGTATCTATCGGATTCACGCGAATACCTTGAATGCTATAGGGCACTCGGTGGTCGAAGACACGGCTACTTAATTCATCACTGTGGAGTGCGTGCGGCTCCCCGGCGCGATCGGAGCGCGGCAGGTCCCTGAGTACGACTCCCCCCACATCGCGACGTTGCGGTTGTAGCCAACCAGGGTGTTCTGTCCTCTCCGCCGGATGTGTCTGCGCGCGGGGTGGGCACACAGGGAGGTTCTCCATGATGCGACAGCGACAGATCGTAGCGTCGATTGGCCTGAGCGTGTGTCTGTTTCTCCTCATTTCCCCCGGACTCGCGGCGGGCGGCCAGCCGCCCACGAGCGGCCTGTCCGTGGTCACCAGCAACACGGTGCTGGCGGACTTCGTCGGGCAGGTCGGCGGGGAGACTGTCCAGGTCCGTCCCCTGGTCCCCCGCGGGGCCGACCCCCACACCTTCCAGCCGACGCCGGACTCGATGCGGCAGTTGACACAGGCCCGCCTGATCTTCTTCAACGGGGCCGGGCTGGAGGAGTGGTGGGCGAAGACCCTCCGCAGCGTAAAGCGACCGGAGATCCCTGTGGTCGAGCTCTCCAAGGGGCTGGCCACCCTCACGCTACCGGGAGAGGGGCACGGGGCGCAGGGCCACGGCTCGGAGCCGGATCCACACGTCTGGCTGGATCCCATCCTGGCGAAGACCTATGTGGAGAGAATCCGAGAGGCCCTGACCCGTGCGGACGCCGCCCACGCCACCTACTACGCCGGCCGCGCGGCGGCCTATCAGGGGGAGTTAGACACCCTGGACGCCTGGATCCGCGAACAGACCACTCAGGTTCCGGAGGCACGACGAAAGCTCGTCACCTTTCACGACGCCTTCCAGTATTTCACGAAACGTTACGGCTATACCGTGAAGGGGTTCATCGTCCCCAGCCCCGGCAAAGAACCATCCGCTAAGGCCTTGGCCGATCTGGCGCGGCGCATCAAGCGGGAGCAGATCCCCGCCATCTTCGCCGAGGCGGACTTCAATCCAAAGATGCTGGAGGTGCTCGGCCGGGATGCCGGGGTGCGGGTGGTCACCAACCTGTACGACGACAGCCTCTCCGACGGACCACCGGCCGACAGCTATCTCAATCTCATGCGGCACAATACCGCGATGATCGTGGAGGCGTTGAAGAGAATCACCCCTTGACGTGCCCGCTCGCCTGGCTCTCGGGGGTCGACCCGACTAGCTTGGTTTTCACCCCACTGGTCCGTCGACTCCCGACTCACATGTCGATCCTTGTCAACAGAGAGCTGGATGGGCCTATTACTCTCCCCTGCCGCCAAACTGCTTTTTGACAGCTTCGCCGAACCGCCTTCCCGCTTCGTCCATCTCCCGCAGGATCTCCTCCATCGTCTTTCCCGCGGAAGCTCTCGCCGCCGGAATCAGCGTGTGGCACTCGTTGGCGTCCATGAACCGGCACGCATCGGGGAGATGCGCCTCATCCTCCTCCGGGATGACCAGGAACCCGTGCTTGTCCGCGTGAATCAGTTGCCCGGGCTTCACCACACACCCGAACACTTCCACCTCGCAATTCCATCTGACAGGGGTGGAATATGCGTGCCCGACACTGGTGCGTTTCGCTAGGGCCTTGAAGCCTGCATTGCACATCTCGTCCACGTCGCGGATCACCCCGTCAATAATGCTCCCGACGCAGCCGAGGGCTCGATGAATGTTGCTGTTGACCTCCCCCCAATACGCTCCGACGAAGTTCGGCTTGTCCAGATCTTGAACAATCACGATCTTGGGCCCGGGGGTGGCGGCGATATAACGGCGGTACTCACTCCAGGCGTTCGGGTTTGCCTTCGGATGGCTCGGGTTGCTCGGCTCGATGACCACGGTCACCGCATAGCCGACCATGGGGCCCATCTGCGGCATGAAGTCGCGCGTCTCCTCCAGGTTGAAGTGCCCCTTCGTGCGATCCTGCTTGGTGAAGGCCTCCCAGCCATTGTACACACTCGGGGTATTCCATCGTTTGAGTTCGAGCAGCGCTTCGTAGGACAGTCGCACAGGCTTGCTGGAGTTTCCCATCTCACACTCCGTTGGGTTGTTATCCGAGACTGCCGGGGCGGTCTCTTCTCGGTTGAACGATCGGCTCTCCGGCCGCAATGAGTCCCAGGGGCCTGCCTCACCAGGAACCGGCGCAGGATGCCCGCCCAGCCGGGATGCTGTCAAGGGCAAACTCTTCTCCTTGCCTGATTTGACAAACTACAGAATGTAGGTATAATTCGCATATGCGTTTTGAATGGGATCGCGCCAAAGCAGAGATGAATCTGCGGAAGCATGGCGTCTCCTTCGATGACGCGCTTCATGTATTCGCCGATCCATTCAGGCTTGACGAACCAGACTTCCGCCCGGATTACGGCGAATCTCGGCGTCTCACGATGGCCCAGATTGACGGCAGAGTGCACGTCGTGGCGTACACGATGCGCGGTGACGTGGTACGACTGATTTCAGCGAGGAAGGCCAATGAGCGAGAACAAAGGCGGTATGGTGCGGCGCAAGATTGATCTGGATCGACCGCACAAGTTGAGCAGGGAAGCAAGGGATCGGTTCGACGCAATTCAAGACAAGGATATCAACTATTCGGATATTCCCGACACGGCGGAGTTTTGGCGGAAGATCGAGCCGGTCATGCCGGAGCCAAAGGCGCAGATCACTTTGCGCGTGGACAGGGATGTCCTGGAGTTTTTCAAAAGGCAGGGCAAGCGGTATCAGACCCGCATGCATGCCGTGTTGAAAGCTTTTATGCAGGCGCACAAGAGGGTTGGAGCACGAGGCCATGAAACCCCACGGCAAGGATGATGTGTGAATCACGCTCGTAGAGGAAGCCTTCGCATGAACTCCCACCTGTACTGAGAGCAGGTCCTCCCCTTGACCTCACTCTACGTCCACATCCCCTTCTGTGAGCGGAAGTGCCTCTATTGCGACTTCTACTCGGTGGCGAACACTGAGTTGATCGAGGACTTCCTCGCAGCGCTGCTACGGGAGATCTCGCTCCGCCAAGCAGGCGCCGAAAGCGTAACATTCGAGACTCTCTTCTTCGGCGGGGGGACCCCCTCGCTGCTCGCCCCGCGACAGCTCGAATCGATCCTGTCCCGTCTTCACGCCACTTTCCGGATCGCGCCGAACGCGGAAGTGACGCTGGAGACGAACCCCGGCACGGTGACCGAAGAGAAGCTTCGCGCCTATCGCAGCCTCGGCGTCAACCGGCTGAGTGTCGGTATCCAGTCGTTCCAGGATGCCGAGCTCAAAGTGCTCGGTCGGATCCACGATAGGGCGGAGGCGTTTCGCTGTCTTGACCTGGCACGCCGCGTGGGATTCGACAACCTCGGCCTCGACCTCATCTATTCGGTCCCGGGGCAAAGCCTGGCCCGGTGGGAAGACAACCTGGCGACCGCGGCACGCCTCGCGCCGCAACACATCGCCGCCTACAGCCTGATCGTGGAGGAGCAGACGCCGATGGCGCGCAGCGTGGCATCTGGTGAACTCCGCGTCAATCCGCCCGATCTCGAAGCACAGATGTACGAGCGGACGATGGAGGTGCTGGGCGGCCACGGATACGATCACTACGAAGTCTCGAACTATGCCCTTCCCGGATTCCGCTGCCGACACAACTGCGCCTACTGGTCGCATCAGGATTACGCTGGACTCGGTCCCGCCGCGCACTCTTTCCGACGGATCGATGATGGGACGCGTGGGTGCCGCTCCTGGAACGTGGCTGACCTGGACGCGTACGGGCGCCGACTCCGCGATGGTCAGTCGCCAATCGCGGGCCGGGAGGAGCTGGGGCCTGTCGAGATGTGGCGCGAGCGGATCTTCCTGGAGCTGCGCACCGGCCACCTGGACCTGGCTCGATTGGCGCGGGATTTCGGTCGTGACCTTGAGACCGAGCACCCCGACGCGCTTCGGCATCTGGCCGAGGCGGGTCTCCTGGTCTTCCGGGACCGGATTCTCGACCTCACCCCCCGGGGATTCTTGTTCTGCGACGAGGTCTGCCTCCGGCTCTCGGTCTGAGGGTCAATGAGGAAGACAAGGGAAGGGATGAGCCTTCAGATCTGCGCAGATTCGACCTGTTTGACAATTGATACTCAATTTAATAGCATATTGATGTACAATAGAGAGTAAGGAGGTGCGCCGTGAGATTCGTGTCTGTGCGAGAGTTCAAGACGAAGTCAGGGAGGGTCTGGAAGGATTTGATTCAGGAAAAGGATATGGTACTCACCAATAATGGGCGGCCGGTGGCGATGGTATCGTCCATTCCCGACGGGAATGTGGAGAGCTCGTTGGCCGCTCTCCGCAAAGCCCGAGCCATCCTGGCCGTAGAGCAGATGCAGGCCCAATCCATTGCCGCCGGGACCGATAGGCTGACCATGCGGGACATTGAGGCGGAAATCGCTGTGGTGCGGCGGAACCGGAAATCATGAAGGTGGTCGTGGACACCAACATCATCGTTTCCGGCCTCCTCACACCCTACGGGCCGGCCGGCGAGGTGCTCCGCATGATATCAGCGGGACATCTGACCCTGTGCTACGATGCCCGCATCCTGGCGGAGTACGCCGAGGTGCTCACCCGCCCCAAGTTCCCCTTCGAGCGCCACCTCGTCGAGGACCTGCTGGCCCAGGTGCGGGCAGCCGGTGTCGTCGTCGCGGCCGCGCCGCTTCGATTACGGCTTCCCGATCCGGATGACGAGATGTTCTTGCAGGCCGCCTTGGTGGGCAATGCCGACTGTCTCATCACCGGTAACACGAAGCATTACCCAGCGGCGAAACGCCAGAGCGTCAAGGTGGTCACGCCTGCCGAGTTCCTCCGAAACCTTTGGAAGCCGTAGTAGCGCGCACGGGATCTTTTCTTTGGGTGAATTATCACATGGGTTCGAGGTTAGGCCAGCGCCGCCGCGAGCTCCTTGTGGCCGTGGGCGGCGAGAAACTCGGCCACCTCGGGAAGGCGAGGGATACCGCGCCGGCCGCCCAACGATCGGCACTTCATGGCGGCCACGGCGGAGGCAAAGGTCAGAGTCCATTCAAGCGACCAATCCCGCAGTTCCCCGACGGCGCAGGCCCCGTGAAAGACGTCCCCGGCACCGTTCGTATCCACGGCCTTGATCGGAAAGCCCGGAATGCGCATGAAGCGTCCTTCGGTGTATCCGAAAACCCCCTCCTCGGCCAGCGTCACGGCCACCCGAGACGGCCCACGGGCCGCTAGGGCTTGCAGTCCCTCTTTCGGCGTCTGCTCCCCGGTGACCGCCGACAGAAAGCGCGGATTGCAGACCAACAGATCCACGCGCGGCCATACGGCTTCGATCCCGGGCACGATCCGCTCCCCGTCCATGGTCACCCGCATGCCGGCTTCGCGGGCCCAGCCGATCGCCCGCACGGCCGCCTCGGGGTCGATTCCATCCACGTGCAGAAGCCGACCCGCCGTGACGGCTGCCCGGTCCAACTCTTCCGGTCGGATCCCATAGGCTGGGGGCCTGCGGAAGAACAGCGTCCGTTGTCCGGTGGCACGATCCACCAGAACCAGGCTGACATGGCCCGCACTCCCTTTGGCCCGGATGACGTACCGCACATCCACTCCCTCTTTGGAGAGCGTCCGCAGCGAGAGTCGCGACCAGAAGTCCGTCCCGACCTTTCCGATATACCGGGTGCGGAGTCCGAGACGGGCGCAGGCGGCCATGGCCGTGGCGGTGACGCCGCCGCCTTGCACGTCGAACTCCTTGAATTGCGCCTTCGTGTCCGGCAGGGGATATCCATCGATGATGGCGATCAGATCGAGGGCGTTGACCCCAAAGCCGACCACGTCGAACGGACGCTCGGCAGCGACTTCAGGGCTCATGACTTGATGGCCCCCGCCGTCATCCCCTGGACGACGTAGCGCTGGAGGAAGATGAACGCGATCACCAGGGGAGCGCTGGCCAGGACGGAGAAAGCCATCATCATGCTCCACTCGGTGACAAATTCGGCCAGCAGGCTGTAGATGGCGATGGTGATCACCCGCTTTCCCCAGGACTCGATCAGCACCACGGCAAAGAGGAACTCGTTCCAGGCCAGCAGAAAGGTGTAGAGGCCGGCCCCCACCAGCGCCGGGAAGGACATCGGCAGCAGTGTCCGGGCGATGGCGCCCAAACGCGAGCAGCCGTCCACCATGGCCGCCTCTTCCATATCCTTGGGGATCTGGGCGAAGTAGCTCCGCAGCATCAGGGTGCAAAAGGGCAGCGTGAACGTCGTGTAGACGACGATCAGGGCCGTCAGGGTGTCATAGAGCCCCAGCCGGACCACCAGCCGGAAGTACGGGATGCAGAGGAGCACCAGCGGGAACATCTGCGTGATGATCAGGAACATGATCACCGCCCGCTGCCCCTTGAACCGGAACCGGGCCAGGGCGTAGGCGGCCAGCGCCCCGATAAAGAGGGAGAAGGCGGTCACGACCAAGGCGATGACGTAGCTGTTCAGGAATGTCCGCAGGTAGCGCGCGCTCCCCAGGACCTTGGCATACGGCGCCAGGGTGAAGACCGTGGGGATCCACTGCGGTGGAATCTTCATCACCTCGACGTTCGGCCGCACCGACACCGTCAGCATCCAGGCCACCGGGAACAGCATGACGGCCGTCACCGCCACCAGGATGGTATAGATGGCCGCGTGTGCAGCCCGCCGCCGGGCTCGCATCCCCCAGCTCTCTTGTCGTGGTCTAGCCAATTTCCCGCACCGCGCGCCGGACGTAGACGACGCTGAAGGCAAACAGGATCAGGAACATAACCACCGCCTCGGCCGACGCGTACCCGAACTTCAACTTCTGGAAGGCGTCGAAGTAGATGAGAGTCGGAAGCACCTGGGACGAGTTCACCGGCCCGCCGCCCGTCATGACATACACCGGGTCGAAGGCACGGAAGGTCCAGATGGAGTCCAACAGGACGATCGTGGCGATGACGCCGCGCAGCGCCGGAATGGTGATGTACCAGAACTTCTGAAGCGGGGTGGTCCCGTCGATGTCCGCCGCCTCGTACACGTCCTCCGGGATCGCCTGGAGCCCCGCGAGTAGCATCACCATGAAAAACGGGAAGGCTCGCCAGATGTTCATGGCCGTGACCGACAGTAGCGACGTAGCCGGACTCCCCAGCCAGTTGATGGTGGCGTTGGGATCCAGCAGACCGATGCTGGTCAGGAAGCCGTTCACCACTCCGAAGGGGGAGAGCATCAGGACCCAGATCATCCCGGCCACGGTCGGGGCGAAGAGCCAGGGAATGATCAGCAGCCCCCGCAGGAAGTTCCGGATCTGCGCGTTGATCTTGGTGTGGAGCAGGAGCGCCAGCCCCATCCCGATGACCAGGTGCATCACCACGCTGCCCACCGTGAAGAGGACGGTCTGCCAGAGGACCTGCCAGAAGAGGGGCAACGAGAGCAGTGCGGCGTAGTTCGCCAGGCCCACCCAGGCCTCCTTCTGGAGGGTGACCTCGAAGAAGCTCATCCGAACAACCTGGCCCAGGGGGTACACCATCAGGAGCCCGAGGAGCCCCAGGGCGGGCCCCAGAAAACCGTAGGCCTGGATCTCATGGCGATAGCGCTGGCGGAACGTCAGAGGTGCGGACATCGTCAGACCCTGAGCCGCCCCGACTCCGTCAGAGGCGGACGGAGCCGGGGCGGCTCACAACAGTTCTTCGTCCAGATCAAGTTACTTCTGGTACTTCGCCAGGATCTTGTTCCACTCCGCTGCCGCTTCGTCCAGGGCCTGCTTGGCGTTCTTCTTCCCCTGCACGACGTTCTGGATCTCGATGGTGATGACCTTGTTCATCTGCACGGCATTGGGCATGCCGAGGAACGGCGAGCGCGCATTCGGCAACTGCATCTGCTGCACAAAGGCCTGGAACAGCTTCTTCTCTTTGAACCAGGCCTGATCGGCGACATCCCTCCGTGCGGGAAATGCGCCCGTACCCTTGGCCCAGATCTCGATCCCCGTCGGGCCGGACATCCAGCGCACAAACTTCCAGGCCGCCTCCTTGTTCTGGGCCTGGGTGGTCACCGTGTTGAGTGAGCCGCGCACCATGGTGCCTGTGGTCATGCCTTTGGGGAGCGTGGCGATGTCGTACTTCAGGTCAGGGTTGAGCTGCTTCTGAATGGCGATCCCCCATGGGCCCTCGAACATCATGGCGACGTTGCCCGCCCCGAAGTTCGCCCGCTTCTCCTTCTCCCCGTTGCTGAGGACGCCGGGCACCGCCACCTTGTCCTTGTTGATCAGGTCCACGTACCACTGGATCGCCTTCACGCCGGCCGGGCTGTTGAAGACCGCCTTGTTGGTCTTCTCGTCGATCAGATTGCCGCCCGCTTGCAGAATCAGCGGGTAGATGTCGTAGGTCATGTTGGTCGGCGGCTCGACCTGCAAGGTGGCCGTGGTGGCGAAGATCTTCTTCTCCGGATTGGTCACCTTCTTGGCGATCGCCACGTACTCATCCCAGGTCTTGGGCGGCCCGGCGATCCCGGCGTTCTTGAAGATCTCGGTGTTGTAGAACAGCGCCACCGCTCCGCTCTCGATGGGCAGGTAGTACTGCTTCCCCTGCCACTTCTGCTGGAAGGTGGTGGGGATGTTGTCCCTGTACTCCTTGGGCTCCTTGGCGAGCCAGGAGTCCAGGGGCTGCAGCATCCCCAGGTCGGCGAACTCCGCCACCCAGTCCACCTGGACCAGCAGGACGTCGGGCAGCTTCTGGGCCTGGAACAGCGTGATGGCCTTGTCATGGAAGCCGGTGAATGGCGAGTCCACCAGGGTCAGCGTGATATCCGGGTTCTCCTTCTCGAAGGCGGCCTTCAGCTCGTTCATGAGCTTCTCGCCCACCTCCGTCGTCTTCCACTGCGACCAGCGCACCTCCGCCTTGGCGGCCGATGCATCGGCCGGGGCCATCGCCACCAGCACGGCCGCCGCCAGGATCATCACCGCAACCATCCGAATCATGCGTGACATGAATCGACTCCTTTCCCCCTCCAGACCTCGGTGTTGAGGACCCTGAAGGATCCGCCATAGGGCGCCGCTTCGCTTCCACACAACCGGACAAGAGACTCCGTCACGCGGCGAGCGCCTTCGCCAGGGCCGGAGGGACCGGTACCGACACCACCGGCGCCTGAATGTGCTGGGCGACCAGTTCCCCGGTCTGGCCCACGTTCATGCGCACGAACATGTCGCGGAACATCTCCTCCAGCGAGACCATGATGGCCTCCTGAATATCCGGCGGCAGGTTCCAGAACCGCTCCTTCATCCCGGCCCATGCCTTCTTCCGCGTGGTGTAAATGAACTGTGCCTCGGTCTGGTCGGGCTTCCGCTCATTGGCATGATGGGTGAAGCAGTAGGCCCGAATCTCGTTCTTGACCTCCTGCGGCAAGCGCGGATGGTCGAAGATGAGATTGTTGAAGCCCAGAGCCAAATGGATCTCCACCGTGCCGCTCTCCGGAAACTTGCCGAAGTAGTCCATCGGAAGCGTGGAGGCCCCGTGCTGCACCGCGCCGGCAAGGCCGAACTCCTCACGGGAGACCCGCGAGATGTCCCGGAGTGTGTCGAAGGCCACCGGCACCTTGGCGAGGCTCCCGTCCGGCAGGACCTTCCCGCCATGATAGGTCCCCGAGTTCACGCTGACCTTGGTGATCCCAGCCCCGCCACCAGCGTCTGCCAGCGCCTTGGGATACGTGGCCATAAAGGCACGGAGTTCGTCCGGCGTGGTGTTGTGGGCCCCCACCTCGCCGATCTCAGCCCCGACCGAGATGGTGACGCCCGCCGGCTGCAGGGACCGAACCAGCCGGGTGAACTTCGCCGTGAGTTCGGCGTTCAACCGCTGCTGCTCGACCAGGGTCGGCGGCGCGAGATCCACCACCGTCGAAGCGTCGACGTCGATGTTGAAGAAGCTGGCCGCGATTTGCTCACGGATCACGTCGCTCAGCCGCTGAAACTCCTTGCCCGGATCCGCGGCGTAATTCTTCGCGTTGATTTGATCGTGATCCGCCTGGAGGAAGATCGGGCCCGTGTGCCCCTCCCGCATCCCGGCGGCCAACACACCCGCCGTGAACTCGACGGGAGACTGGGCTGCATAGATCGCTTCCGCCAGCGCTTGCTCGAAGATCAGGAGGCCGGCCCCCATCTTCCGTGCCGCGCGGAAGGCCGCGCGGCTGGTCTGATAGGTCCAGCCGCGCAGATTCATGGCGGGCACGGTGCGGCCGGGCCACTTCCCCTGCCCCCGGGCGACGTACAGCCCCTGGATGGAGGCCGGGACCAAACCTGTTGCATGGGCGGCCGCGCGGATGGCCCAGATCGCCGCCTGGCGCGCATCCGGCTCGGCCAGGGCGGCCGCGCGGGCCCAACGATCCAGCATATCGACGGGCGGCCGCGCGCCCTTCGGCAGGCGCGGATCCGGACCGGACGAGAGTCCCAGATTCCGAAGGTCGGTAATCACATCGCGCAGTTCTGTTTTATCCATTCCCAACGGCCTCCGCGTGAAAGGGTTCACCAGCATGCCATCGCATAGTGAAGGCTATCACAGGCCTCCCCAAGAAGTAAAACGTGATCGCGATGGAGGGAAGATTGGTCATCCCCGCAGACCCCCCCGGATGTCCGCAGGGGGCGTATGGACAGGTCGTCTTCTTGCGCTTATACTCATCTACGACACGGAGACGAGAAATCGCCGGCCGTATCGGTCCCCGACGCCTCGGCGCGGGGAGGGGTGGACGGAAGAGCGTTCGGTCATTTTCGCGGGCCGCCATCCGGCGCAGAAGCACTGAATCCGGACCGGCCCCTCACACGAGGAGAGATGGAATGAACGAATGGCGATGGACGCGCATTTTGGCGGTGATCGAGGTGGCTTTCCTCGTCGGCCTCCTGGCAGTCGCCTCCCCGTGGTGCCCGACCCCGGCGTTTGCGGACGACGCCATGGACGCCCAGCAGTTGGTCGACAAGGCTCGCATGACATTCGAGGCGTTCCTCGCCGATCCGGATATGGGGCCCAGTCTTCGCGCCCTCCTCAAGGACGCCAAGGCCGTGCTGATCTACCCACAGGTCATTCGCCTCTCCTTCGTTCTCGGGGCCTCGGGTGGAAGCGGCGTCCTGCTGGCCTACGATCAGAAGGCCAACACCTGGAGCGGGCCGGCGTTCTACACGATCGGACAGGGGAGCATCGGCATTCAGGCGGGCGGCGAGGCCACCGAGGTGGTGCTCGTGGCGCTGAGCGATCGGGGTCTTTCGGCGCTTCTCTCCACCAGCAGCAAGCTCGGCGCCGACGTGGGCGTGGCCCTCGGCCCGATTGGGGTAGGGGCCGAGGCGGCGACCGCCAATCTGAGCGGCGACATCATCAGCTACTCGCGCGCCAGCGGGCTGTATGGGGGCGTATCGCTCGGCGGAGCGGTCGTGGCGGTCCGGGACGCGCTGAATCAGGCATACTACGGGAAAGACGTGACCCCGACGGCGATCCTGATCCAGCGCCAGGTGACCAACCCGCAGGCCGCCGGCTTGATCGAGGCGGTCGCCAAGGCCGTCGGTAAGAAGTAGGCGGCAGCCTACTTCTTCTGGGCGCCGAACAACCCGCCGATCGCGTCTCCGATCCCCTTGGCGGTCCCGCCCACCGCTTCGGCTCCCTTGCGCCCCAGCATGCCAACCCCCTCGGCGACCCCCTGGATGCTCACCCCCAGCGTCTTCGCCATCGAAGCCGCCATGCGCACGGAGAGGGTCTCGTTGAGCGAAAACTTCGGATTGGTGATGTCCCCCTCGAGGATGAAGTCCATCGCAATGCGATTGCCCTTGTCCTTCAAGAACGCCAGCACCGCACCGCGGGGCACCCCCATGAACGTGCCCATCACACCCCGGGACGGGGCAAGCTCCAGCCCCGCGATCGCAATCCTGCCCGGCGCCCTCAGACGGTTCTTGCGCACCTCCGATTGGATGTCCAGATCGAGCAGCCCCCTTTGCACCCGCACCTCCGCGGCCGTGCTCAGATAGGGCTGCAAGACCACCAGATCCACACCCCGCAGCTCCGTCTTGACCATGGAATCCCTGGTCGCCCCCTCGGCCCATCCCCCAACCTTGATCCGACCGTCCTGGCGGACCCCCTTCAGGATTCCGGTCAGGTCAAAATCGCTCTTGCCGGTCAGGGCCGGCACGAGTGCGTTTCGCACGGAAGCCTGGAGTTGCTCCAGCCGAAGCTTGAGGGGTGGCGACGCGACCGTCGCATCGAAGAACTCCACCACCCCGTCACGCAGCGTGGTCGTGGCGATACGCACGGGAGGCGCGGCGACGCGGGGGGGCCCCTCGCCCTTGGAGGCCGGCCGCTCCAGGAGCGTGGGAACGACCCGGAGCTTTCCGTCCTTGGCCCGCAGCGCCGACAGATAGGGCTTCTCGATCGTGACGGATCGGATCCGGATTTCCCCGGAGAGCAGGTCAAGCAGGCTGGGGACGATGGTTACCCGCTCCGCGCGCAGCGCGTCCTGCGCGGGCCACCCCTGGGGGCCTTTGATGCGGAGGCCGCGCACCACGACGCCGGACCATCCCACCTGGATATCTTGGATCTCGCTGCCGGGCCCGAGCGCCTCCACGACCTTGCCCTTCAGGATTCCCACCGCGATCCGGTACCCGACCGCCCCGCCCACCACCAGGACCAGGAACAGGGTGAGAAAGATCCAGCCCCACTTCTTCTTTTTCGTCCTGGGCATCGTGAACTCCTTCAGGAGATCTCGCCTTCACCCTTGTCGTTTCCGGGGAGAAGCTTGCCAGACTTTCCCGTGTGAAGCAAGAGGCGAGTCGGCGCTGGGACGTCTGTGTAACGGGGTTTGCCAGAATGGGACAGGTCAGCTAGAATGGGAGGAAAAGGTGCCACACGGTGCTCATTGACTCGCATTGCCATCTCTTCATGCCGGAATTCGACCCTGACAGGCCCCAGGCTCTCTCGCGTGCCCGTGCCGCAGGCGTGACGAATCTGGTCTTGGTCGGATACGACCTCCCCTCCAGCCGCGAGGCCGTCCTTTTGGCGGGTCGGGAGGATGGCGTGTTCGCCTTAGTCGCCATCCATCCCCATCACGCCCTGGATGCGACCGCGGCGGCGCTCACCGAACTCGCGGAGCTGGCGTCACATCCCAAGGTCGTTGGCATCGGCGAGACCGGCCTCGATTTCTACCGCACCCGCTCCCCCAGGGAGGCGCAGGAAGCGGCGTTCCGCGCTCACCTGGACCTGGCGAGGGCGCTGCGGCTGCCGGTAGCCATTCACGATCGGGAGGCCCACGCGGAGACCATGCGGATCCTGGCTGAAGGCGCGAAGGAGATTCCCGCCGTCGTGCTCCACTGTTTCAGCGGCGACCGCGCCATGGCGACCGAGGCGTGGGCTCGGGGATATTACACCGCCGCGGGAGGGCCGATCACCTATCCGAACGCCAACGGGTTGCGGGAGATTTTTCGTGACGCCCCGCGGGATCGGGTCCTGCTGGAAACCGACGCCCCCTATCTTCCCCCCACGCCCCATCGAGGCCGGCGAAACGAGCCGGCCTACCTGCCCCTGATCGCGGACCGACTGGCGGAGCTGTGGGGCGTCGATCCCGGACAAATCGGGCGGACAACCGCCGCAAACACCTGCCGTGCCTTCGGGCTGCCCTGCCGGGAGGAGCGCGGATGACCCTCGGCTCCAAGCTCACGCTCTGGGTTCTCCTCCCGCTGCTCCTCGTCTTGATCCTCTTGGCAACGATCACCTTGCGCCGGGAGCGTGAGACGCACGAGCGGCAGGCTGCGGCGGAGGTGGAGCGGATCGCCAACACGCTCGCCATTCCCATGGTTGAGTCGCTCAAGCGCCGGACCCCGACGGATCTCTCGGAGATCCTGAAGCGATCCACCTTGGAGAAGGGGCGCTTCGGTGTGATCGTGTACGATCCCACCGGCCACTCATTCTACGCCTGGGGTCTATCTGCGATCGATCGGGCCCTTCGCCCCGAAGACCTTCGGCCTCTTCTCGGGCTCCCCCAACAGTTGGGGAAGCCGGAAGTGCTGGGCGAAATGCCGGTCTGGAGCCACCTGATTGCCCTCACGGCAGACGGTGAACTACTGGGCGCCCTCAAGGTGACAATGAGCTTGCGGGACATGCAGGAGTCCCTCGCCCGTGATCGGAACGCCCTCCTCGGCACGCTGGCCGCCATCACGTTCATCCTCACCATCCTCATCTCCCTGGTGATTCAACGTACGGTGAGCGCGCCCCTGGCCCAGTTGATGACGCGTATCCGGGCCCTGGCCAGCGGGACCCCGTCGGAGGACGTCGTCATCTCGGGGCGGGACGAGGTCGGCCACCTGTCCCGGGAGTTCAACGCCCTGGCTCGGAACCTGGACGAGGCGCGCCGGCGGCTTCTCGAGGAGAGCGAACACACGCGGAACGTGATCCAGAGCATCACCAACGGCATCATCGGAGTCGACCCGGAGGAGCGCATTCGGACCTGGAACCGCGCCATGACGGATCGCTACGGGATCCAGGAAAGCGAGGTCCTGGGGCGAAAGCTCTTCGACGCGTTTCCCGCGCTGGAGTCGGAGGGTTTGCGCGCCGAGGTGGGCCGCCTGCTCACGAACCAGGCGCGCGATTTCGAACTGCGCTACTTCGAGCACGAGACCCTCCGTGGTGACCGTGTCGTCCTGAACATTCGTGGGAGCGCCCTTCGCGGGGCGACGGACGAGGTCGTGGGAGCGGTGCTCGCCATCGAGGACATGACGGACCGCGTGGCCTTATCCCAGGAGGTCCAGCAGGCCGAGAAGCTGGCCGTGGTGGGTCAGCTCGCCGCGGGGATCGCCCACCAGATCGGCACGCCGCTGAACGTGATCTCCGGCTCCGCGGAATACCTGATGATGGAATGGGGGGCCGAAAAGCCTCGCCCCCAGGAACTGGAGATCATCATCGCCCAGACGGACCGCATCACGAAGCTCATCCAGCAGTTGCTCAACTTCGCCCGGCCTGCCCGGATGGAGCTACGGCCCCTGGACCTGAGCGAACTGCTGCGAGAGGTCCTCGGCTTAACCGAGCACCAAATCGCAAAGGGCCAGATCAGCGTGGAGACCGATCTACGGGCGGGCCTCCCGCCCACCGTGGGCGACGCCAATCAGCTCGAGCAAGCATTGCTCAATATCGTCATCAATGCCTGGCACGCCATGCCCGGGGGCGGCCGGCTCACTCTCAGGACGCGTGCGGTCCCGGCGGGCGAGCGCCACCACCGGGTCGGCCGCCTCGCAACCCCCGGCGTCGAGGCGATCATCGCGGATACGGGCACGGGCATCGCCCCCGAGCACATGCTCCGGATCTTTGACCCCTTCTTCAGCACCAAGGGGGTGGGCAAAGGCACGGGGTTGGGACTGGCGATCAGCCGGCGAATCGTCGAGGACCATCACGGAAGCATCGACGTCGCCAGCGAGGTGGGGCAAGGCACCACCTTCACCATTTGGCTCCCGGCAGGGGGAGGCACTCCATGAGTTCGCACGAGCGCATCCTGGTCGTAGACGATGAAGAGGAGATGCGGGACCTGCTGGCAAAGGTCTTGGAGCGGAAAGGCTTTCAGACCTCCGTCTGCGGCGGCGGGACGGAGGCTCTGGCCTTCCTGGAGAAGGAGCCGGTCGATCTGGTGGTGACGGATGTCCGTATGCCGGGTCTGGGCGGCATGGAGGCCCTGCGGGCCGTCAAAGAGCTGAACCCGGATATCGTGGTCATCATCATGACCGCCTTTGGCTCCATCGATCAGGCCGTCCAGGCGGTGAAAGACGGCGCCTATGACTACATCAACAAGCCCTTCAAGATAGACGAGATGCTCCTCACCATCGAGAAGGCTCTGGACGAGCGTCGCCTGCGGCACGAGGTCAGCGCGCTCCGCCAGGAGCTCCACACCCGGTATCACTTCGAAAATTTGATCGGAAAAAGCCGGCCCATGCAGGAGGTGTTCGGCCTGATCGAGCAGGTGGCCGGCAGCCGCAGCACCGTGATGGTGTACGGGAAAAGCGGGACGGGGAAGGAGTTGGTGGCCAAGGCCATCCACTACAACAGCCAGCGCTCCACCAAGAACTTCGTTGCCGTCAACTGCGCCGCCATCCCGGCGGAGCTATTGGAGTCGGAGCTCTTCGGCCACGAGCGGGGGGCCTTCACGGGGGCCATCGCCACCAAGGTGGGCAAGTTCGAGCTGGCCACCGGCGGAACCCTGTTCCTGGACGAGGTGGGCTCTATGCGGCTCGACCTCCAGGCGAAGATCCTCCGGGCCCTCCAGGAGCGGGAGGTCGAGCGCGTCGGGGGCTCCCGAACCATCAAGATCGACGTCCGGGTGATCGCCGCCACCAACCGGGACCTCAAGAAGGCCGTCGAGGAGGGGACCTTCCGGGAGGACCTTTACTATCGGCTGAATGTCGTCCCGATCACGCTGCCGGACCTCAGGGACCGGCCGGAGGACATCCCGCTTCTGGCCAACCACTTCGTGCAGAAGTTCGGCCAGGAGTCCAACTCCGGCATCCGGGAGATCTCCAAGGAGGCCATGGCGATCTTGATCAGCCACACGTGGCCCGGCAACGTCCGCGAGTTGGAGAATGTGATCGAGCGGGCCGCCACCCTCGGGCGCGGGCCGGCCTTACAGCCGAGCGACCTGCCGCCGCACCTGGCGGGCGGGACCAACCCTCTGGAGCGGGCGCTGGCCAAGGAAGCCACCCTCGAGGATCTGGAGAAGGATTATATCGCCATGATCCTCCGGCGCACCAAGGGGCACCAGATCCGCGCCGCCTCCATTCTGGGAATCGACCGCCGGACCCTCTACCGCAAGATCCGGCGATACGGCCTCAAACTCAACGAGGAGTGACGCATGATTGCCACCGAGATCTTCCGGAAGAACCATCGGACCATCCGCAAGGCCCTGGTGTCGCTGGACCGCGCCCTCCTGATGCAGACGGCGCAGTGGGACATCATCGCCAAGAATTTGGCCGGCTATCTGGAGATCGAGCTCCGGGAATACTGGGGCTCGGAGGAGCGGTGGATCTTTAGACCGCTGAGGGAGACGGGGCCGGACGCCGCAGGCGTGGTCGCTCAGATGGAACAAGAGCATCGGGACCTGGACGCGCTGCTGCACGAGTTCAAGGCGCTCACCCGCTGCCCCATCGACGTCGGGATCGCGCCGCTGGTGCGGGAGAAGGGCCTGGCCCTGGTCAAAGAGTTTCTTCACCACATGTTCCTGGAAGAAGAGGTGGGGTTCACCCTGGCCGAGGATCGCCTCGGCCTCCAGTACCTCGAAGAATGCGCGAACCAAGTCCTCTTGCTCAAGGAAGCCGAGAAGGGTCTGGAAGAGCCCGCCGCCATCGATTGAGCGAATATAGGTATGCCAAGCAGGACCGGCGCGGTCCGAACCGTTGCTGATCCTAGCGTGGCATGCAATACTCCTTGGCGTGTCTCCTTGCAGGAGACGCCCCCAGGGAGATCCGGATGCCTCAGTGTGTGCTCACATGCCGCGCGTGCCAGCGCGCCTTTTCGGTGTCGGCAGAAGACCTCGACCGGGTCGAGGTGACCTGTCCCCTCTGTGGGCTGACCCTGCTGAGTCCGCCACGAACCTGCCAATCGGCAAACCCCCCAAGCGAAATCGCCCCCTGGGATCCCTCGTGGTCGGACTGCGGCTGACGCTGAACCAGAAGGCCGGTCGGCCTTCGGCCATGGCGATACGAGCGGCGGCCCTTTCCTGTAACCCTCCTCCTTCCAGCGTCCCTGGGAACCCTCTTTCTATCGAACCTCTGCGCCATTTCCCACAGAATGCCGTCCGGTATCCCGCTGGAACGGGACAGAAAAGCTACCGGGGCACCCATCCAACCGGGACAGGTTTTCTGGAGACCAAGAAAACCCTTGAGATTCAGGGGGATATGGGGAGGGATTCTCCGGTTTTATTTGCGGGACCATTTTCCCTCGTGGCACAGTCATTGCTGATTGTAAAAGAACGGTCGGATTCCAGCCGTTCAGAATGACAGATCTAGGCATCACCCGCAAAGAAAGGTGCACCATCATGGCCACAGCGAGCAAGACTCGGACCCGTGAGGACGTCCTGGAAACCGCTCGCAAGGCGACCAAGAGCTACGTCAGTTCCGCGGTCACCATCGAGATCAACGATAGCTGGTGCAAGGGCTGCGCGATCTGCGTGGAATTTTGCCCCAAGGACGTCCTCCGGATGACGCCCATGGACAAGGTGGAAGTCAAGGCGTTGGAAGCCTGCACCAAATGCCTGCGGTGCGAACAGCTCTGCCCCGACTTCGCCATCGTCGTGTACGGAGAGCCCGGAAAGGCCAACACCTAACCGCAGCAGGGAAACGGCGACCGAACGCGTTCCGGCAGGTTGCCGAAGCAACGCAGGCTGGAATGTCGGGTCGCCCGAGGTGAAGCAGCGTGAGCCCGCAGACAAAGTCCCCCGTCGTCAAACTGCTCCAGGGAAACGAGGCCTGCGCCGAGGCCGCCATCGCCGCCGGATGCCGCTTCTTCGGCGGCTACCCCATCTCCCCCTCCTCGGAGATCGCCGAGCATATGTCGGTCCGCCTCCCCCAGGTCGGAGGCCGCTTCATCCAGATGGAAGACGAGATCGCCGCCATGGGCTCGATTCTGGGCGCCGCCATGACGGGGGCCAAGGTGATGACCGCCACCAGCGGCCCCGGCTACTCGCTGAAACAGGAGAACATCGGCTACGCCGTCATGGCGGAGATTCCCTGCGTCATCGTGAACGTCATGCGGGGCGGCCCCAGCACCGGCCTTCCCACCATGCCGGCCCAGGCCGATGTGATGCAGGCGCGCTGGGGAACGCACGGGGACCATCCTGCGGTCGCCCTGGCCCCGGCGTCGGTTCGCGAGGTGTACGACGAGACCATCCGGGCCTTCAATATCGCCGAACGCTTCCGCATCCCCGTGACCCTCCTCATCGACGAGATCATCGCCCACATGCGAGAGCGGGTCGTCCTGCCGGATCCGAGTGAAGTGACTTTGTGGGAGCGGCCGCGCCCCACGGTCCCGCCGGAGCAGTACCTGCCCTACGAAGAGACCCCCTCCGGCGTGCCGCCCATGGCCGGCTTCGGCGAGGGGTACCGACACCACGTGACCGGCCTGTACCATGACGCGCGCGGCCTGCCAAGAGACAGCCCCGATCTCGTGGATGCCTTGCAGCGACGGCTCATGCGCAAGATCGAATTGGGCCTCCCGGACATCCAGAAGTACGAGGAGGTGTCGTTGGCGCTCAAGGAAGCCAGATTGGGCATCGTGGCCTATGGTGCCTCCGCCCGCTCGGCGAAGGCGGCCATCCGCATGGCGCGCGCCAAGGGCATCCCGGTCGGGATGCTCCGGCCCGTGACCCTGTGGCCCTTCCCCGAGGGGCCTGTCGCCGACCTGGCCAAGCGCATGCGCCACATCCTGGTGGTCGAGATGAACCTGGGCCAGGTCGTCCTGGAGGTCGAACGGGTGGCGCACGGCATGTGTCCGGTTCATCGCGTGAACCGGGTCACCGGAGAGCCCATCCCCCCGGAACAGATCCTGGAGAAGATCGAGGAAGTGGCTCGAAGCTGACCCCCAGGGCAGGAGGAACCCGTGTTCGTTTACGAGAAGTACCTTCGGCTGGAGATGTTCCCGCACATCTGGTGCCCGGGCTGCGGCTGCGGCATCGTCATGAAGAGCCTCATCCGCGCCATCGACCGGCTGGGTCTGACGAAAGACGAGATCTGCATGGTCTCGGGCATCGGCTGCTCCAGCCGCCTCACGGGGTACGTGGACTTCAACACACTCCACACCACCCACGGCCGCCCCATCACCTTCGCCACGGGCGTCAAGCTCGCCAAGCCGTCGCTCACGACCATCGTGATCACGGGGGACGGCGACGCCCTGGCCATCGGCGGCAATCATTTCATCCATGCGGCCCGGCGGAACATCGATCTCACCGTCCTCTTGTTCAACAACGCGACGTACGGCATGACCGGCGGACAGCTCGCGCCCACGACCCCCACCGGAAAGTTCGCCAGCACGGCGCGGCAGGGCAGCATCGACCCCCCGTTCGATGCCTGCAAGCTGGCCATCGCCGCCGGCGCCACGTATGTGGCCCGGGGCACCTCTTATCATACCCAGCAACTGGATCGCCTGATCGAGGGCGGCATCAAGCACAAGGGTTTTGCCCTGGTCGAGGTCTTGGAGAACTGCAACACCTACTACGGCCGCCCCAACAAGATCGGCCTGCTGGACCTCCTGCAGTGGGAAAAGAACAATACGGTGAACGCCAAGGCGGCGGAGCGGATGACGCCGGAGCAACTGGAGGGGAAGATCCTCACCGGCCTGCTCCACCAGTCCGACCGCCCCGAGTACGTGGCCCAGTACGAGCAACTCATTTCCCGCGTCCAGGCCAAAGCCGGGGCGACTGCCTGACGCCTGACAGGAGCGCAATTCCATGAGCTATCGCTACGAGATCCGGCTCAGCGGAGAGGGCGGACAGGGCATCGTCCTGGCCGGCGTGATCCTGGCCGAGGCCGCCGCCATCTACGACGGAAAGAACGCGACCCAGACTCAGGTGTACGGACCCGAGTCGCGCGGGGGGGCGAGCAAGGCCGAGGTCATCATCAGCGAAGAGGAGATCGACTATCCGAAGGCCCTCTCCGTGGACCTCTTCCTCGCCCTGACCCAGGCGGCCGCGGACAAGTACGGCCGCGAGGTGAAACCTTCGGGGATCGTCATCTTGGATTCCTCCAAGGTTGCGAGCGACCCGCAGGGCTCCTTCGCAGTGCACCGCCTCCCCATCATCGAGACGGCCAAGGAGGCCGTGGGCAAGGTGATGGTGGCCAACATCGTCTCCCTGGGCGCCATCGTGGGTCTCTCGAAGGCCGTCTCGCGCCATGCCATCGAGCAGGCGATCCTCGCCCGGGTCCCGAAGGGCACCGAGGCCTTGAACCTCCGAGCCCTTGAGGCCGGCTTCGCCCTGGTGGATTCCGCATAGAAAGAACCGGCAGGAGAGGCCTCCTGCCGGTTCTCGACGGATCCTTCGCTCGACGGTCTGCACCGACGAATCCCCCTGCCACGACTGACCGCCGCCGGTCACCAACCCCCTGGCGTTCCTACGAAATGAAGCAAGTTACCGCGGACTGCCTCAGTTTCCCCGCGCCGATCACTCGCCTCTCACGCCAAACCGAGCAGGGGCAGCAAGATGCGCAAGCCGGTCCAGACCACAATGATGCTGGCGATATCGAAATACACCCCCGTCGAGATCATCTTGGTTATAGGAACCATCCCCGACCCATAGACAATCGCGTTGGGGGGCGTGGACACCGGGAGCATGAATGCCAGGCTGGCTCCCAGCGCTGCGCCGATCGCCGGGGGAATCGGACTCACGCCGGCCGCAATGCTCAAAGAGATGACCACGGGAATAACCATATTGGCGGCAGCCGTGTTCGAGGTGACTTCCGTGATGAGCACGGCGATCAGGATCGCAATGAAAGTGATTCCCCAGAGGGAGGTGGCCCCGCTGAGATTGAGGATCCCCTTCCCCACGGCTTCTGCAAGCTTGGTTTCGAACATGAGATTACCCAAGCTGAGGCCACCGCCGAACAAGAGCAGCGTGCCCCAATCGATTTTCGTGGCTTGCCTCCAGGTAATCGTGAACTCTCTATTCTTCCAGTTCACCGGGAGAGCGAAGAGAAGCCCGGCGCCGATCAGGGCCGCAACGGCTTCGGGGATCATA
The DNA here is from genome assembly GCA_963727695.1 of uncultured Methylomirabilota bacterium. GTDB lineage: Bacteria > Methylomirabilota > Methylomirabilia > Methylomirabilales > 2-02-FULL-66-22 > 2-02-FULL-66-22. The sequence continues at coordinate 39,308 of CAVSHW010000056.1, forward strand.
TTGTTGTATGCCTTGGATACGGGAGCGTCGGTCCCATAGAGCACGGCCAGGAATCCTGGAATGACCCATAAGACCACCGTGAGGGAGAATGCAAACAACGCATTCTTCTCTCCCCTCTTCCACGGCCCGAGTTTCTGCTTTTCTTGGCTCACATACTCATAGCTCCCTTCAATATGGGAGACTTCAGGTTTGTGGATATAGTGCATAATGAAAAAGAGAACCAGATACATGACGATCATGATGGGAACCGCAAAAAGCATCCACTGGAAGAAGGGAATCTTCACCTTCACCAATTTCTCAAGCATGGCAATGGCAATGAGATTTGGTGGGGTTCCCACGGGTGTGCCGATACCCCCGGTGGACGAAGCGTAGGCCGCCATCAGCATCATCCCGGTGCCGAAACGCAATCGGAACGGGTCGACCTTCTTTCCGGTTTGTTTCGCCATCAGATCGGCCATCGCATAGATGATCCCGAGGCCGATGGGAAACATCATGGCCGTGGTGGCGGTGTTGCTGATCCACGCGGAAATTGCAGCGGTGATGGCCCCATATGCAAGGAGGATCCGCCCCGAGCTATTACCAACCCATTTCAGGGACATGATCCCATAGGCAAAGCGCTTATCCAGTCCATGGGCTGCCATGGCCTCGGCAAGAATGAAGCTCCCCAGGAACAGGTAGATAATCGGATCGGAAAACGGAGCGAAGACGTTTCGGGCGGAAGATATGTCAAACGGGATGCAGAGCATGGGTCCAATCAATGCCGTGACTGGGATTGGGATAGGCTCCGTCACCCACCATGTCACTACCCAGCCAAGGATCGCAGCCAGAGTGTGGGCTTTCGGGCTCAGCCCGGGCATCGGCGTGAGGTACAAGATCAAGGCGATGAGTGGACCCAAGAAGAGTCCGATCGTGTTTCGCCACCGCTCAAACCGCTCCTCTTGAGGCGAGAGTGTCTCCTTGATCTCGGTAAACGCCTTGTAGGTCACCCGCTCCTGCTCAGCCATTTTCTCCCCCTTTCCCCTCAAATGAACTGAACTGAAACGCCATGAGCAGCATCGTGTCACTGCGAACGCGTCAATCTCTCGCCGGAGCCAGCTTTGTCCCCTTTCCTGGTGAAACTGCCAGCGAGTATCTGATCCCTCGGATTCGCCTCTGCGGAGACCGAAAGCACGCACCTCTGGCGCAAAGAAAGGATGACCCCTTTCACGCCAACAGAGCGAGCATGGTAACACCGCCGTACAATATGGAGTGAGAGGGGCAAGGAGGTGCCCCGAGGATACTGGGATTGCTGATACAATCAGGAGGCCAAATGCCCCTCAATCGCAAGGGCACGGATATGTAGGAGGAGCGTGGCGCATTCTCTCGGACATCGCAGAAATGTTCGCTAATATGTTATGCACTGCCTTATCGTCTGTCAAGGCCCGAATGGCCAGGCGTCGCCCACGCGCCTGAGACAAAGGGTCTCAACGCCTCACAGGAGTGGGACAGGGAGAAGTCAAGGAGTTGAAGATTCCGGATTGAAACGCCCGTTCCGCGGCATCGCCTCAATCTGCGCCGCTGCGGAACCCCTCATTTCTGTTTGGCTTGGTGACGTGGAAACGACCAGAGGCCTCCTCGCTTTCGTGCCGACCCCTCTCATCGCGTGGCATTGGCCTTGCACCATTGTGATTACTGAATTCCTCGTCAACGGGCCGAACACGGTGCAGCGAGCCATGGAACACTCCGGCGAGCATCTTTTGATCGTCGAGGACGAACCCGAGATGCGCGACCTCTTGCGCAAAGTCCTCGAAAAGGAGGGCTATAGAGTCTCCGTCGCCGGTGATGGACGCGAGGCCTCTGGCCGGATCGCCTGCGAGGACTTCGACCTCGTCGTCACGGACATGCTGATGCCTTCCGTTGGGGGCATCGAGCTTCTGGAGACCATTCGGCGCTCCCATCCCGCCTTGCCGGTGATCATCGTGACCGCCTTCGGAGACTGGGACAGTTACAGTCGAGCCCTGGCATTGGGCGCGGCGGCCTTCATCAGCAAGCCGCTTCGCATGTCCGAATTGACCGCCGCCGTGCACGCGGCCCTGGCGAAACGCGGCGCCACGGCATCCCCCTGACTGCAGGATTCCTTCCGCTTGCACTACCTGCTGGAGAAAATCACGGTCTGTGATATCATAGTCCAAGAGTACACACGGTGGCGCCCGAGAGGCTGCTGGCACGTCAGGGATCGCCGGAGGACGGCAAACGAGGGGCTCGGTGTCGGACCAAACAAGCGTGCGTCCCGGCAAGGGCAGCGAGGGCCCGGCTCTCAAGGCGTTGCCGCGCCCGGTCATCATCCTGGTCGGCCCCTTCGGGAGCGGTAAGACCGAGATCGCGGTCAATCTTGCCTTTGGCATGCGCAACTGCGGGGACGACGTGACCGTGGTGGACCTCGACCTGGTCAAGCCCTACTTTCGGTGCCGCCTGGCGAAGGAAGATCTCGAGGCCCGGGGCATCCGGCTCGTGGCCCCCACGGGCAATCGCTTCTATGCCGACCTGCCTATCCTCGTCCCCGAGGCTCGGGCGGCGGGGCAAAACGGCACCGGACGGGAGGGCCGAGTCCTCTTCGACGTGGGGGGCGCCGCCCTCGGCGTCCGCGCGCTGGGAAGCATCTCGGGCCTGCTGAACCCAAAGACCGCGGACATGCTCTTCGTGGTGAACATCAATCGGCCCTTCGCGGAAGACCTGCCCTCCTTGCGGACGATGTTTGAGGAGGTGCAGGCCGCCGCCCGCCTTCCCGTGACAGGCCTGGTGGCCAACACGCACCTGATGGACGAGACGACGCCGGAGACCGTCCGGGGAGGCATCCGCGCAGCTCGGAAACTGGAGGCGGCGTCCGGAATTCCGCTGCGGTTCTGCGCCATGCAGCTCCGCCTGACCCGGGCGTTCGGCGGCCCGGAAGGAGACGCGGAAGGGCTGCCGATTCTCGCGATCGAGCGATACATCGTGGCACCGTTCGGATCCAAGTCGCGTGGGGCGCAGCGGCGCTCCACCGTTGTCTGACGAGTCACCCGCAAAGGAGCCTCGCATATGGGGACCGTGCTCATAGAAAAGGACCGGTGCAAGGGCTGTGGGTTGTGTGTCCAGGCCTGTCCATCCCACGTCCTGGCCATGTCCCATGAGATCAACACCCGGGGCTATTTCTTCCCGCTGGTGGAGCATCCGGACGACTGTAACGGCTGTCGCTACTGCGTGCTCGTCTGCCCGGACGTGGCCGTGCAGGTGGAACACAAGGGCAAGACGACCGCCGCGCCCGAGGCGCTTAACGACCTGTCCATGCACTACTGCCCGGGCTGCACGCATGGGGTCATCCACCGCTTGGTGGCCGAGGCCCTGGATTCCCTGGAGATTCGAGAGCGCACGGTCGGTGTGGCCCCGGTGGGGTGCGGCGTGCTGGCGTACGACTACTTCAACTGCGACATGCACGAGGCCTCCCACGGCCGCGCCATGGCCGTGGCCACCGGGATCAAGCGGGGGCGGCCCAACCTGATCGTCTTCAGCTACCAGGGGGACGGGGACCTGGCTTCGATCGGCATGGCGGAGACCATCCACACGGCCAACCGGGGCGAGAAGATCACGGTCATCTTCGTGAACAACGCCATCTATGGGATGACGGGCGGCCAGATGGCCCCCACCACCCTGCCGGGGCAGGTGGCCTCGACCTGTCCGCTCGGACGGGATGTCGCCCTGGCTGGCTACCCCATCCGGGTCGTGGAGCTCCTCAAAGAGCTCAAGACCCCGGCCTACCTGGCGCGCGTCTCGGTGCACGACCCCAAAGCCATCATCCAGGCGCGCAAGGCCATCAAGACCGCCTTCCAGCATCAGGTGACCGGCACGTGTTTCTCGCTGGTCGAGATCCTCTCCACCTGCCCCACGGGCTGGGGTCTCATGCCGTACGAGGCCTGCGGATGGCTGGCGGAGCACATGATCCCCTACTACCCCCTGGGGGAGTTCAAGAACCCCGAGCAGGGGGTGGTCAAGGAAACGGAGCGGTAGTCATGTATACGGAGATCATCCTCGCGGGGTTCGGCGGACAGGGCGTCCTGCTCATCGGAAAACTCCTCGCCTACGCAGGCATGCAGGCAGGCCGCGAGGTCACCTGGATGCCCGCCTATGGCCCCGAGATGCGCGGCGGCACCTGTAACTGCACCGTGGTCCTGTCCGGGCGGCCCATCGGATCGCCCATCAGCAAGTCGCCCCACGGCCTCATCGCCTTGAACCTTCCCTCCCTGGACAAGTTCGAGGACGCGGTGCGGCCGGGCGGCGTCATCGTGGTCAACACCTCCCTCATCAACCGCCTGCCGCATCGGACCGACGTGACGGTCGTCCCGGTGCCGGCCAACGAGGTGGCCATCGAGTGCGGGAGCCCCAAGGCCGCCAACATGGTGGCCCTGGGGGCTTATCTGGGCGCCAGCGGCATCGTTGAGCTGGAGCGAGTCAAGGCCATCGTCACCGAATCCTTCGCCGCCAAACCCAAGCTGGTCGGGGTCAACCACGAGGCGCTCTCCCGCGGCTTCGCCCTCGGACGGGAGAAGGCCGCGGCCGGCGCCGCGCACTGAGGAGCATGCCATGGCCAAGAAGCTCTTGAAGGGCTGCGAGGCGATCGGGGAGGCCGCGATCCAGGCGGGTTGCCGTCTGTTCTTCGGGTACCCGATCACGCCGCAGAACGAGATCCCCGAATACATGGCGGCCCGGTTGCCCCAGGTCGGCGGGACCTTCGTGCAGGCGGAAAGCGAAGTGGCGGCCAGCCACATGCTGTACGGGGCCGCGGGCGCGGGGTGCCGCTGCTTCACCTCGTCCTCCAGCCCGGGCATCAGCCTCATGATGGAGGGGCTTTCGTACATCGCCGGGGCCGAGCTGCCGGTGGTCTTCGTGAACATCATGCGGGGCGGCCCGGGCTTGGGCGGCATCCTGCCCTCCCAGTCGGATTACTTCCAGGCGGTCAAGGGCGGCGGCCACGGCGACTACCGGTGTCTCGTCCTCGCCCCCTCCACCGTCCAGGAGGCGGCGGACCTGGTCCAGGAGGCCTTCGAACTGGCGGATACGTACCGCAACCCCGTCATGATCCTGGGCGACGGCCTCATCGGCCAGATGATGGAGCCGGTGGAGTTCAAGCGCACAGTCCAGCCGGAGGATCTGCCGCCAAAGCCCTGGGCCACCACCGGCGCCACGGGTCGCCGGCCCAACATCATCAACTCCCTCTACCTGGACCCCGAGAAGCTGGAAGCCCACAACTGGAAACTGCACCGGAAGTACGAGGAGATGGCGAAGAGCCACTGCCGCCACGAGGCCTGGAACCTCGACGGCGAGGTGGACGTGCTCTTCGTGGCCTATGGGACCGTGGCCCGCATCTGCAAGACCGCTATCGACACTCTCAAGACGCGGGGGGTGAAGGCGGGGCTTTTCCGACCCATCACGCTCTTCCCCTACCCGGGCGAAGCGCTGGCCAAGATCGCCCTGCAGGCGAAGCACGTCCTGGTCTCCGAGATGTCGTGCGGGCAGATGGTGGAGGACGCGCGATACCACGTGGCTGGCAAGCGTCCCGTGGCCTTCTACGGTCGAGTGGGCGGAATGATCATGACCCCTGAGGAGCTGGTGGACGAGGCCCTCAAGCTCGTCGGAAAGTCGGGCTGAGGCCGCGGGCCGGCAATTCGTCACCGCGTAGGGGAGACGATGCTCGACGGATTCTTCAAACCCAAAGCAGTCGCGGTGGTTGGCGCGTCCCGGGAAGAGGGCAAGGTCGGCTTCAGCATCACCATGAATCTCATCCGGGGCCGGTTCCCCGGCCCCATCTATCCCGTCAACCCCAAGGCGGCCGAGATTCTCGGCATGAAGTGCTACCCCGACGTGAAGGATCTGCCGGGCGACGCCGACCTGGCCGTCCTGGTGATCCCTCCCAAGGCGTGCCTCCCGACCCTGGAGGCCTGCGCGGCGAGGGGCATCCGGTACGCCATCGTGATCTCGGCGGGCTTCAAGGAGGTGGGGGGCGAGGGGGCCGACCTGGAGAAGGCCCTCCGCGCCCGCGTGCGGGAGCTGGGCATCCGGGTCGTGGGTCCCAACTGCCTGGGGATCATCGACACCAAGAGCTGTCTGAACGCCACCTTCGCCGCCGGCATGCCGCCGGTGGGCGAGATCGGCTTCTTCTCCCAGTCCGGAGCGCTTTGCACGGCCATCCTGGACTGGGCCATTGGAAACAACGTCGGCTTCTCCAAGTTCGTCAGCCTGGGAAACAAGACGGACACCTCCGAGGCGGATTTTATCGAGGCGCTGGCATCCGATCCCGAGACCCGCGTGATCATCGGATACATCGAAGGGGTGGAGAACGGCCAGCGCTTCATGGAGGTCGCCAGGGGGGCCAGCCGCCTGAAGCCGCTCATCATCGTCAAGTCGGGCCGAACCGCCGCCGGGGCTCGCGCCGCCTCCTCCCACACGGGCACGCTGGCCGGCTCCGATCGGGCCTTCACCGCAGCGTTCCGCCAGTCGGGCGTGCTGAGGGCGGAGAGCATCGAGGAGCTGTTCGACTTCGCCCGGGCCTTCGCCTACCAGCCGCTGCCCGCGGGCCCGAACATCTGCATCGTGACCAACGCCGGCGGCCCGGGAATCATCGCCGCGGACGCCGTGGAACAGTCCCTGGTGAAGATGGCCAGGCTGAGCCCGCCGACGGTGGAGCGGCTGCGAGCCGCGCTGCCGCCCACGGCGGGGCTCTACAATCCGGTGGACGTGATCGGCGACGCCAAGGAGGACCGCTACAAGGCGGCCCTGGACGCCGTGGCCGCGGACCCCGACGTCAACTGCGTCCTGGCCTTGTCCACGCCTCAGGCCATGACCGACTACGACAAGTATGCCGAGGTGGTGGGGCAGGCCGCCACGCAGAGCGGCAAGACGTTCTTCTCCGCCTTCATGGGCGAGGCCAGCCTGCCCAAGGCGCGCGAGATTTTGCACAACTACGGCATCCCGCAGTACCCATATCCCGAGCCGGCCATCAAGACCTTCGAGGCCATGGTCAAGTACCGGAACTGGCTGGACTCCGCACCGCCCGCGCCGCGGCTGGTCCCGGCGGACCGGGAGCGAGTGGCGACGATGTTCCGGGAGGCCCGCCGCCAGGGCCGTAACCAACTTGGCGAGCGCGAGGCTCGCGAGGTGATCGCCGCCTATGGCTTCCGTCTCCCCCAGAATCTCCTCGCCCGGACGGTGGACGAAGCGGTTGCCACGGCCACGCGGATCGGCTTCCCGGTGGCCCTCAAGATCGTCTCCCCCGACATCCTGCACAAGACCGACGTGGGAGGCGTCCGACTGAATCTGCAGGACGCGGACGCGGTGGCGGAAGGCTTTGGCGCGATCGACGCCAGCGTGCGCCGATTCTTCCCCAGCGCGCTCATCCAGGGGATCGCCGTCCAGGAGATGGTCGCGGGCGGCAAGGAGGTCATCCTGGGCATGACCAGGGATCCGTCCTTTGGACCGCTCCTGATGTTCGGCCTGGGCGGCATCTACGTCGAGGTCTTGAAGGACGTGGCGTTCCGGGTGGCTCCCATCGGCCCGGACGAGGCCGAGGCCATGATCCGGGAGATCCGCTCGTTCCCTCTGCTGCGCGGTGTCCGGGGCGAGAAGCCGTCGGACATGGCTGCCATGGTGGAGGCCCTGGAGCGTCTATCGCAGCTCTGTACCGACTTTCCCGAGATCCTGGAATTGGATGTCAACCCGCTCCTGGTGAAACCCGAAGGGAGCGGCGCCGTGGCCATTGACGCCCGGCTAGCCCTGGCCGGTTAGGAGCCGTTACGAAATAACTTGTCCATCTATTGGAATTTCGTTACGGCTCCTTATGCCGTTACCGGAATTTCTCCGGTCAAGTTATTCTTTGACAACGGCTTAGGCGAGCGGGCTGGAGTGATCTCGAGTAGACGGCTCACGCTACCACGCGAAGGGAGGAATACCATGCGGACCCTGTTCATCGGATCAACCGTCGGGAACTCGGGCAAGACCATGATCACGATCGGGCTCGCGCCGGTCCTTCAGGAGCACGGCTACAAGGTCGGCTTCTTCAAGCCGCTGGGGAAACAGCCGACCACGGTCGGCGGCAAGGTGGTGGATGCCGACGCCCAGTTCCTGAAAGAGGCGCTCCACCTGGCCGAGCCGCTGGACCAGATCTGTCCCGTGGTGCTGAACCAGGACCTCTTCATCCGGGCCCTTCGCGGGGATGCCGGAGACGTGCGCGGCCGCATCCAGAAGGCGTTCGAGGCGGTCTCGGCGGGGAAGGATGTTCTGCTCATCGGCGGCGCCGGAACCTTGGCGGACGGCGGGTTCTTGGGCATTCCCACCCTGAGCCTGATCAAGGACTTCAAGTCGCCGGTCCTCCTCATAGATCCCTACCAGAACGAAGCGTGCATCGACTGCGTCCTGATGGCCAGGGAGATCCTGGGCGACTCCCTGATGGGGGTCATCCTGAACCGGGTCCCCCCGCAAGCCATGCCTGAGATGGAGCAGGTCGTCGTCCCCTTCCTCGTCGCCAAGGGGATCGAGGTTCTGGGCGTGGCTCCGCTGGATCGGCTGCTCGACTCCATCACCGTCCGACAGTTGGTCGAGGTGCTGGACGGGAAGGTGATCTGCGGCCAGGAATCGCTGGACGAGTTTGTGGAGCGCTTCAGCGTAGGCGCCATGGACACCGACGCGGCGTTGGGCTATTTCCAGCGCCTCCCCAACAAGGCGGTGATCACCGGCGGGAATCGGACGGATATCCAGCTCGCCGCGCTGGAGACCTCGACCCGCTGCCTGGTCCTCACCGGCGACCAGGTTCCAAACCAGATCATCACCGCCCGCGCCCGCGAGGCCGGCATCCCCATCGTCGTAGTCCCCACCGACACCCTGGCGACCGTCGATAGACTGGAGAAGGTGCTAGGCCGGATCCGCATCCGCGAGGCCCAGAAGGTCCGGCGCGCCCAGGAGTTCCTGCGGGATCGGCTGAACTACCGGAGGATTATCCAGAAGCTGGATTTGTAATAGCCCGCGCCCCCGGCGAGGCGGCGCACGAGGCCTCAGCCTCGCCGGGAAGCGGGGCTGACGCGGGTCATTCCCGCAGGAGAGAGATGACGGTGAACGCGCACGAGCAGATCTTGGAGATCCTCCGGAAGGCGTATCAGATCGAGCTGGACGGCTACACCTTCTACGCCATGACCGCCGAGAAGGCGACCAAGCTCGCGGTCAAGGAGCTCTTCCAGAAGCTGGCCGAGGACGAGGTACAGCATCAGGAGTTCCTGCGCGCGGTGGCCCGGCGCTACAAGGCCGAGGGCGCAGCCGCCTTCGCCTTGGCCGGACGGGCCGCGGACCTCTCCGGCCTGACGGACCACGTCTTCACCACCCGGTTCAAAGAACAGGCCAAGGGGGCCGCCTTCGAGATGGGCGTATTGTCGGTGGGGCTCACCCTCGAGACCAATGCCATGGCCCACTTCAACCAGGCGGCGCGAACGGCGGACAGCACAGAGGCGCGGGAGTTCTATCAATTCCTGGCGGACTGGGAAAAGCAGCACTTCGACGCGCTCAACGCCCTCTACGCCGCCATCCGGGCCGATTTCTGGGGCATGGGCGGCTTTGCGCCATTCTAACAGGCTGCCGAAACCGGAAACGTGGGCCGGCCCCGAGCTATCGGGGCCGGCCCCGCTATTTGGCGAGGAGAACGTCTCCCAATGTCGTCAGGAACATCCCCAGGCTGAGGAGGCCGTTCAGATTGAAGAAGGCCATGTCCAGCTTGGCCAGACCGTGGCGATGGATCAGCAGGTGCTCGTAGAAAAGCAATGCCCCGGCGAGCACCAGCCCGATCCCGTAGATCGGTCCCAGCCGGACGAGCGGCATGAGGAGGGCCAGGCAGCAGACGGTGATGGCGTGGAAGGCTCCGGCCACCCAAAGCCCCCTGGCCATCCCCAGGCGAGCAGGGAGAGAGAACAGGCCGGTACGCCGATCAAAGTCGATGTCCATGAAGGCATACAGGATGTCGAACCCGGCCACCCAGAACACGACAGCCGCGCCCAGAACCAGAGAAGGCAGGCCCACCCGGCCGGTCACCGCGATCCAGGCACCGATCGGGGCAAGACCGAGCGAGAGCCCGAGCACCAGATGGGAGAGGGATGTGAACCGCTTCGTGTACGAGTACCCGCAGACGATCAGGATGGCCAGCGGGGTCAGAGCCAGACACACCGGATTCAGCATCCACGCCGCCAGCAAGAAGACGGCGAACGACCCGACGACGAAGGCCACGGCCTCCCAGAGTGAGATCCGCCCCTGGGGCAGCGCCCGCTCGCGCGTGCGCGGATTGGCTGCGTCCAGGCGCCGGTCGACGATCCGGTTCATCCCCATGGCGCCGCTCCGCGCCCCGACCATGGCCATGAGAATCCACCCGAGCTTCTCGCCCGGGGGAATCCCGCCCGCCGCCAGGATCGCCCCCATCAAGGCGAACGGGAGCGCGAAGACGGTATGGGAGAACCGGATCATTTCCAGATAGGTTCGGATCGTCGTCAGCATCATTCGCACGCCTGGTGAAGCGAGGAGGGGATTATAGTCCCTGGCTCTCGACCGGCCAAGATTTGCCTTACTCGTCCAGGATTTCCGCTTGACGGGTGGCCAGCCGTGCGGTATCAACGAAGCCGAACACCCGGTCGCAGCAAGATACCGGATTGACCAGTTCTGGGATGAGGAACACGAGAAATGGGCTGGACGGGTGGTTTGGCTTCATGGCCGATTCGAAAAAAGCTGCTACTTCTCCTCCTGATTCTCTTCCTGCCGGCCTTCGGGATCATCGCCACCTCCGGGGTGCGCGCCCGTCGCGAGGAAATCCTCAAGGCCCAGAACCATGCCCTGCTCGTGGTCGAGAGTCTCGCCGCCCAGCAGGAACGCATTGCCTTCGCGACCAGGATGCTGCTCAGCACCCTGGCCAACTCGCGCGAGGTGCAACGCCGGGACGCGACGGCGTGCAACCTGCTCTTCCGCGAGATGCATGATCGCTATCCCTTCTACACGGTCATCCTGGCGGTCACGCCAACTGGCGACGTCTTTGCGGCGTCCATGCCCTTCGCGCCCGGCACGAACCTCGCCGATCGGAAACACATCCGGGATGCGATCCGGACCCGCGACTTCTCGGTGGGGGAATACATCACGGGCCGTGTGAGCAATGTCGGCTCGATCAACTACACGTTCCCGGTCCTGGATGCGCACCAGAACCTCATCGCCATCATGATTGCCGGCTTCAACCTGAAGGAGTATGCCCGATTCCTCGCGAAGGTCAATCTCACCCCGAACGACGTCGTGGCAATTGCGGATTGGAAGGGAATGCGCTTGTACCGCGTACCGGAGACGGATACTACGGCTCCCGGTAAGCCGCTTCCCTCCGATACCGTCGCCCGCATCTCCGGCAAGGCCACCCAGGGACTGTATGAGCGCACCGGCCAGGATGGGATCGATCGGATCTATGCCTTCCGTCAAGTACACCTCGACGACAAGGGCAGCTCTCCATACCTGTATATGATTGCCGGGATGGCCAAGGCCCCGATTCTGGAACGAGCTGCGCGGCAAATGTGGGCCGATTTGACTATCTTGGGGATCGCCGCCTGCCTGGCCATGGCCCTGGCCTGGTGGGTCGGGAATGTTGTGTTCGTCAAGCCGACGAACCAGTTGGTCGCCGCGACCCAGCAATTCGCCCGGGGCGAGATGGGCGCCAGGACGGGTCTCCCTCACTCCGCAGACGAGCTGGGCCGATTGGCCGCCGCCTTCGACGACATGGCGGCGCTGATCGAAGTGCGGAACATCGAACGGGAGAAGGCGGAGAAGGCGCTCGGCACGGCCTACGCAGAGATGGAGGAGCGGGTCCAGGAGAGGACTCTGGCGCTCTCGGCCGCGAATGCGGCTTTGACGAACGAGAATGCCGAGCGCCAGCAAGCCGAGACGGCGCTTCGGACCCACACCGCACAGCTCGAAGCCGTCCGGGAGGTGAGCGTGGAGCTGACCCGCGAACTGAACCTCCCGCGCCTGCTCGACCTCATCACCCGCCGCGCCATCGAGTTAATTGGCGCCGCGACCGGGACAGTGCGGCTCTGGGATGATACCCAGAAGCTGTTGGTGCCCATGGGGTGGACCGGAGGACCGGCGGCTCGCGCCGGGGCCATCCCCCTGCATCTGGGTGAGGGGGTGGGCGGAGCTGTGGCCGAGCGGCGCGTAGGGCTGTTGGTCAACGACTTTCGCACCTCGCCCTATGTGACGCCAGCCCTACTCCTGGCCGGGCACAACACCGTCCTGGCCGAGCCACTCCTCTATCGCGACAAGCTCCTCGGTGTCATTAGTGTCGACCACGGGCTCAGCGACAGGCAGTTCACCCCCCAGGACCAAGAGACGCTCCGCCTCTTCGCGGTTCAGGCCGCTATCGCCATCGAGAATGCCCGCCTCTACGACACCGCGCTCCGCCGGGGGGCGGAGTTGGAGGCCCTCCTGCGGGCGACGCGCTCGATCATGTCCGGCCTTGACCTTGAGGGAATCCTCGATCGGATCGCCATCGAGGCCGCCGCGATCGCCGGGACGCCCTCGGTCAAGGTCCTCCTGGTGGACGCGGACGCCGGCCAGATCCGGCTCGGGGCCCTCACGGGGGCGACGGCGTGCGACTTCCCGATGCCCGTGCGGACCGGGCTGTCCGGCCTCGTGGCCAGCACCGGGGAGCCGCTCTTCAGTCCCGACTGCCAGCAGGACCCGCGGAACGTCTCCGCCGCCGCCGACCGGGCCGCCGGGATCGTCACCTACCTGGGGCTCCCCATCCGGAGCCGCGGAACGGTGGTCGGCGTCCTCACCTTCAGCACCACGGCCCCCCGCGAATATTCCCCAGAGGAACTGGCGTATCTCCTCTCGTTTGCCGACCAAGCCGCCATCGCCATCGAGAACGCCCGGCTCTTCGCGGAGCTGAACGATTCGTACGCCCGCCTGCAGGCCGCCCAGACGGAGCTCGTCCGCTCCGAGCAGCTCCGGGGCCTCGGTCAGATGGCGGCGGGGATCGCGCATGATCTCAACAACACCTTGGCCACGGTGCTCGGCCAGGCCGAGTTGCTGCGGCTCCGGGCGACCCAGTCCGAGGTGCAGGAAGGGCTGGCGCTCCTGGAAACCGCCGCCGCTGATGGCGCCGCCGTAGTCCGCCGCCTCCAAGAGTTCGCTCGCCCCAAGGGCACGAGCCCCCTCGCCCCGTGCGACCTCGCCGTCGTCGTCCGCGAGGCCGTCGAGCTCACCCGTCCCCGCTGGCAGGACGAGCCCCAGCGGCGGGGGGTGACTATCACCGTCGAAGTGGCTCTGGACAACCTCCCTCTCATTCAGGGGAGCCCTCCGGAGCTTCGGGAGGCCCTCACCAACCTCATCTTCAACGCCACGGACGCCATGCCAGACGGGGGCGTCCTGACAATAGTCGGCCGCGTCGTGCCTGCGACGAACGACGGGGGACGGGAGACGGGAAACGAGCCGGCCGGCGGTCTCCTGTCATCGGTCCCTGGTCGGTGGGTGGAACTCACCGTCACCGACACCGGGAGCGGGATGCCCCCCGAGGTCCAAGAGAAGCTCTTCGAGCCCTTTTTCACCACAAAGGGGGTCAAGGGAACAGGACTTGGCCTGGCGGTGGCCTATGGCATCATGGCGCGGCATGGGGGGACCATCACGGTCGCCTCTGCCCCAAGACAAGGGACCACGTTCACGTTGACGTTCCTGCGCGCGTCCGCCGCCGCCCCGGCTGCAGCCCCGGCCACCGCTCTCCGGGTGCTCCAGGAGCCCCTGAGTCTTCTCGTAGTGGACGACGAGGAGCTCGTGCGCAAGACGTTCGCCATGTTGCTCCGGACGGCGGGCTACAGTGTGGTGGAGGCCGCCGACGGCCCGAGCGCCCTGGCGGCCTTCGCCACCACCCACGTCGACGTCGTGCTCACTGACCTCGGGATGCCGGGCATGAGCGGCTGGGAGCTGGCCAGGCGGCTCAAGGGGCAGTCGCCCGGCTTACCCGTGATCCTCCTCACCGGCTGGCAGGATCAGGCCCCGGGAGATGAGGCGGACCGCAGGAGCGTGGACGCGATCCTCGGCAAACCGGTGCGCCTGGCCGAGCTGAGCCGTGTGATTCAGGAAATCGCTGTCGGTGGAGGAGATGCACAACCTTCCTAATGGCTCGCTTCCGCACCATCCTCCCGCATGTATTTCTACCGAAAACGAATCAACACCTACGAGGGAGACGTTCAATGGCAACCATCAAGCAGGTGCAGGTTGAGGCCCACCTGGGGGAGCGGTTCAAGATCGAGAGCAAGATCCACGACCACACGCTCTATGTGGATCAGCCCAAGACGGGCGGCGGCGAGGACGCCGGCCCTACCCCGCTCGAATACATGCTCCTCTCGCTGGCGGGATGTATCGCCACGATCGGGCGGATCGTCGCCAAGCAGAAGCGGATCACCCTACGGGCGATGGACGTGAAGGTCGAAGGGGAGCTGGACGTGGAGGTTCTGATGGGGCGGAACCCGGACAGCCGGTCGGGATTCACGGGGCTCAGGGTAACGGCTCGCATCGATGCGGACATGTCGAAAGAGGAGAAGGAGCAATTCCTCCACGAGGTGGATCGTCGTTGTCCCGTCTCGGATAACCTCCACAACCTCACCCCGATGACCTTCGTGGTGGAATAGGAGCTGCCGCCAGAGATACTCCCACTATTTCTTCTCCCCCACGTGGATCGCCACGATGCCGCCGGTGAGCAGCCGGTAGGATACGTCCCGAAATCCGGCTTGCTCCATCTTGGCAGCCAGTTCGTTCGGTGGGGGAAACTCGCCCACCGACGCCGGCAAATACGCATATGCCGACCGGTGGCCCGAGATCAGCCCGCCAATCACCGGCAGGACGCGATGGAAATACCAGAGATAGAGGCGCCGGAACAGCCGTCCGGGCGGCGTCGTGAACTCCAGGATCACCGCGCGCGCGCCCGGCTTCAGGACGCGGCGCATCTCGGCAAGCGCCATGCAGCGGTCCGCCACGTTGCGCAAGCCGAAGGCTACCGTGGTCGCGTCGAAGATCCCGTCGGGAAACGGCAGGGCCTCGGCCGGCGCCACGGACAGGACCACCCGGCCCGCAAGCCGTGCGCGAGCCACCTTCTGCCGGCCCCGATCAATCATCGGACCGCTGAAGTCCACGCCGGCGATCGTCGCGGTCGGGAATTGGCGGGCGGCCTCCAGCGCCATGTCCGCAGTCCCCGTGCACACATCGAGGAGTTGACCGTCGGTGGGAAGTCGGGTCGCCCGGATCGCCTCGCGCCGCCAGACGCGGTCCCGCCCGGCGCTGAGCAGCCGATTGAGGAAGTCGTAGCGCGGGGCGATGGCTGAAAACATGCGCTCAACCGCCACCCTCTGCTCCGCCATCTCCCGGGTCTCCGGTTCGACACGCCGATTTGATTATTGGGGGGCGAGCTTCAGGTCCAGGGAAGAACTGGTGCCGCTTACGACGAGCTTCAGACGGGTGCCGGGCACAAGGTCGGCATCATCGTGCAGGTCGTTGAGGCTGGCCAGCTCAAAGCGGCGGCCTTCCTCGTTGAGCTCACTTCTGGCGATGCCACCCAGCGTGTCGCCGGACTTGACCAGATAGATTCGCAGACGTCGCCGGTCCTTGGCCTCGCCGTACCGCAATCCGTCCAGGTGCGACCGAAACTCATCCCCCTTGACCTCCAGCGGGCCTGGCTCGGCGACCAGGAGGTGCGCCATGGTGTCCACCTTAGCGATCCGCATGGATGTGTCCGGATGCGTGGCGTCGAACCCATGGTAGAGCTGCTGGCCGCGAAGCATCTCGCTCCGCCGCATCCATCGAAGCAGGGCCAGCATCCGCCTCGGGTCATAGCCGGCCCGCCTGGCATGGCGGAGGCCGACCTCGTCCGCCTCCAGCTCGTAATCGCGTCCGTAGCCCAGGAGCATGTAATTCGTCAGATGACTCGAGACCATCGCAGCGGCTGTGGCCGCACCCCCGCGGCTCGCCACCGCGGCAGCGCCCACCCCGAGGATCGTGGCGATCTGCGATCCCAGCGCCTTGGTCATCAGCTTGGCCCCGTGGCGGGAGTTGACGTGGGTGGCCTCGTGGCCGAGGACGCCGGCCAACTGGGCCTCGTCGTTCATCTCCCCCAGGATGCCGCGCGTTACATAGACGAAGCCTCCCGGCAGCGCCATGGCGTTGACACTCGGATGATCCACCACCTTGAACTGGAAGCTGAAGCGGGTGTCCGAGACGGCCACCACACGCTGCCCGACCTGGGCCACGTAGTTCTGGAGATCGGGGGAGTCGTAATAGCCGAACTGCTTGAGGATCTCGGGGTCGGCCTCGCGGCCGATCGTCACATCGGCGGATTCATCGAAGACGGTGAATGCGCCGCTGGTCTTTGGCAGGAGCCCCACGGCCAGACCGGCTTTCGCCATGGCGAACAGAAAGCGGCGGCGGCTCCAGCCGCCATCCGTCGCGCACAACGCGCACCATCCCACGTTCCCTCCTCCCCGATCGGCAGCCTTTACGAACGGAGCTTGGCCTCGACCACCTTGAGGTTCTGTTTGGCCTTGTTCGCCAGCTCCCCCTGCGGGCTGTACTTCAGATACAGCTTGTACTCGGCGACTGCTTTCCGGTAGAGCGCCTTGTCATCGGTGCCCAGCTTGGCCTTGGTGTGATAGGACAACGCGAGATTATAGTGGGCCTCGGCGTAGTCGGGCTTCATCTTGACCGACTTCTCGTACTCGGCGATGGCCTGATCCAGCGACGTAAAGACCCGCTCGTGATACATCACACCGAGCTCATAATGGGCCTCTGCCTGCATCTGGCGATCCGGAGGCTTCACTCCGTCCTGGCCCGGCGTGACGGCCGGTGGCTTGGCGCTGTTCTTGCTGTCCTGCGCCTCCGCCAGCACCGGCATCCCCACCAGCATCATCAGACAGCCCGTCGCCAGCACCCTTCGCATCCAGCATGCCACGGCTTGCACCCTCCAGATCCCAAGGAAACGTTTCGCACCCAAGCGGAACTGTGCCCCGCGCGTTGAGACAGTATACACGACGTTCCCCCGTCGCATCCAGGGGAATCCCCCTTCCGGCAGGCACTCTCCCTTCTCTGCCCGAGATTGAGTCTCCACGAGCCATTTCCGTGCGGCGGTATGCCCCACGGGCCTCACTGATTCAGCGTCTGCGGAGGCGTGCCGGACCCCAGTCGGCGATCGACGCCGCCGGACACCTCTCCCCGCACATACACCTCACGCACTGGAAGGGCGATCTCGATCCCGGCGGCCTTCAGGGCCGCGTTCAGGGCCACCGCCAGCTCGCTGCGGACCTGTTGCCAGTCGGCGATGCCATCTGTCCAAACGCGCAACTCGAAGAGAAGCGCGCTGTCTCCGAAGCCGATGAAGAGCGGCTGCGGGGCCGGCTCGGCCAGCACTTGCGCGTGCCCGCTCGCCACCGCCCGGAGGACCTCCAGGACTTTCTCGGGGTCGCTCCCGTAGGACACACCCACCGGGAGCCCGATGCGACGCCACCGGTCGGTGGGCGTCCAGTTCGTCACCCGGTCCGAGACCAGGGTGGCGTTAGGGACGGTGACCTCGGCTCCCTCCCAGGTCCGCACCGTGCTCGAGCGGATGCCGATCCGCCGCACCTGACCCGAGACGTCCCCGATTTGCACCGCGTCGCCCACCCGGACCGGTCGCTCGAAGAGCACGATCAGCCCGGAGACGAAGTTGTTCACGACGTTCTGGAGGCCGAAGCCGATGCCCACGCCGAAGGCGCCGACGATGATCGTGACCTTGTTGAGATCGAGGCCCAGCGCCGATACGGCCAGCAGGAAGCCCGCGAAGAGGATCGCGTAATGCAGCAGGCTCGAGATCGCGTAGGGAATCCCCGGCGCCAGCCGAGTGCGGGGGTAGACATCCTCTTCCAGCACGAACCCGATGAAGCGCGACACCAGAAACGCCAGCCAGAGCGTGAGGGAAAACTCCAACACGTCCCCAAGGCCGATCTTGAGCGAGCCCCAGGCGAGTTCGGCCGTGAAATGCTGTGGACCGCTGTCACGACCGGCGTCGCGAGGCTGAAGGCTCGAAGGGTCACCCAGGCCCAGATTGCAATGGCGCACCAATCTAAGAGACGTAGGAGTCGCTCCTCCAGCAGGGCGCGATGTCTTGCGACGCATTGGAGCCGCCTCAGCGGCCGGACCCGCAGGAGCAGGACCGCGAACCCGTACACTACCCGGATGCCTGCGGAAAGGGCCAGGGCCACATAGGCGCTCCCCAGCGTGCCATACCCCGCCTGGCGCCCCAAGCTCATGTAGCCGGCCCCGCCCGCCAGGAATGAGGCGGTGAATCCGACAAGCAGGAGGACAGTCGCCGCTCTGAGTTTGTCCAGCTTCCCGTTTTCCCCTGCTCCTTCCGTCTAAGGGAGGCGCGGTCCCGATACAAAACCCACCCGGCCACGGCTGCCCCAACCAGCATCTCCAGGAGGAAGAGTTGCCGCTCCAGACGGGGCACCACGGCGAACAGGCCACGGAACAGGTCCGCAAGGAAAAAGGCCCCCAGCGCACGCAGCCAGCCGATCTGCCACGGCTCGACGAGCGGCACAACACTCTGGATCACGGCAATCA
>CAVSHW010000057.1:0-86796 GCA_963727695.1 uncultured Methylomirabilota bacterium
TTCACCCATGCGCCTCCGGCCGCCTATTGGCGGTCGCCCGTTCTATCGCCGCGTCGGACGGCACCCAGGGGTGCCACGGAGCGCTGGGCGAGCGCGTCTTGGGCCAGGAGCGGCCGCTCTGGGAGAATGAGCGTCACCTCCTGGGTCTGGCCATGGCGAAAGAGCGTCACCCGCAGGGTGTCCCCGACGTGCAAGCTCCGCATGACCTCGCTGAGCCGTTCCGGCGTGTCCACCGGTTTGTCGTTGAGGTGCGTGATGATGTCGCCGCCGAGGAGCAGGGCCACCCCGCCGAGGACCAGGTCGAACTGCCCGCCGCGGACCCCGGCCTGCTCGGCCGGGCTGCCCGGCTCCACGACCTCGACGAGGAGGCCGTCCGTGAGGGGAAGCCGGAGCAGCTCTTTCAACGGCGGAATGACGAGATGTCCTTGGACCCCCACCCAGGGGCGAACGACGTGGCCCTTCTCCAGCAGCGCGGGCAGGATGGCTTGCACCAAATCGATCGGGATGGCAAAGCCGATATTCTGCGCGTCTGGCATCAGGGCCGTGGTGATCCCGACGATCTCGCCGCAGCGGTTGAGGAGAGGTCCACCCGAGTTGCCGGGATTGATCGGCGCATCCGTTTGGATCATGGGCTCCATGAGCGAGAAGGGCGTATCGGGGAGGATGCGGTTGATGGCCGAGACGACTCCCCGCGTCAAGGTCTGATCGAGGCCGAGGGGGTTCCCGATCGCCAGCACCTCCTCTCCGACGCGGAGGCGCGCCGAGCTCCCCGGCACCGCCACGGGCAGCGTTCCCGTGGAAGGGGGTGGGATCCGCAGGATGGCGACGTCGAAGACGGGATCGGCCCCAATCACCCTCCCCGGGACCGTGGTGCCATCGTCAAGGGTGACCGTGATGGCCTGACGCCCGAAGATGACGTGAGAGTTCGTCAGCACGAGGCCGCTCGCGTCCAGGATCACGCCCGAGCCGACCGCTCGGCTCACGCGGTCAGCGGTCTGATAGGGGTTGATCGCCACGGAGGCAATCGAGACGACGGCGGGAGAGACGCGGTCATAGATGGCGGGGATGGACTCCGTGCACGCTCCGTCACCGCTCGCGCGGGCGTGGCGGGGGCCACCGAGCACGGTGATCCCGGCGACCAGGGAGGCCAAGAGGAGCACGAGGCCGAGGTGGCCCGAGGCAATCGTTGCAGAACGCTGTCTTGCCATGTACAGTCTCCTTGGGTGGCCTTCGGTCCGTTTGCGTGACGATCGGTATCACCGGGCGCGCCGGACGCTCGGTCCGGCGGAAGGGGCAATCGCTCACCCGGTGTCTTTTACCATGGCAGCGCGCCCAGGTCCATGGTGATCGCTCCGGCGCGATGCGACAGGCTTTCACGTGAGGCGTCTCCGTGACCTCGAGACACGCGATGCAGGCAGTGGAGCCATCCGAGGCGGCGGGGTCAGCCGATCCCGAAGGGGATGGAATCGGCCCCGGACGGCCCCCCGGGTACAGAGAGTCGCACCGCAATCAGGGGCCGCTCCCGGCCCCGGCCTTCCCGGTTCGCTTGCTACTACGGGGAAGCGGTGCGCTCCGTTTCACCCGCGCGCCATGTGTGGAGCATGCTTCGCGCCGCTCACGTGCTTTGCGGTTCAACTGCATCCTTTGAGCTGAAACGATTTCGATATCCAGACCGTAAGCCAAGATGAAAGGAGGAAACATGATGCGAAAACGATGGACCCTAGTTCTCGGGAGTCTCGTGGTACTGGGCGGCTGCGCCACGGTTCCGACCGGCCCGAGCGTGATGGCGCTCCCCGCGGCGGGGAAGCCCTTTGAACAATTTCAGGCGGAGGAGGCTAGCTGCCGCCAGTGGGCGGCCCAGCAAAGCGGGGCGGTCTCGGAAGCGGCCGCCAATCAGCAGACGGCGGTCGGCGCCGCCATCGGCACGGCCGTCGGCGCGGGCCTTGGCGCGGCGATCGGCTCGGCGTCGGGGCACGCGGGCACCGGCGCCGCGATTGGGGCCGGGACCGGTCTTCTGATGGGCACGGCGGCGGGCGCCAACGCCGATCAGGCGGCGAGCGGGAATATGCAGCGCCGCTACGACATGGCGTACGAGCAATGCATGTACGCGAAGGGGAACCAGGTCCCCGGGGTGGTGCAGAGGCGCCGATACCATGCCCCGGCCCCGATCCCTCCGCCGCCCCCGCCGGGCTACTATTCGGCGCCGCCCCCGCCGCCTGCCCCTCCAGATTATTCGCCAATGCCCGGGGTATCCGTGCCCCCGCCGGGGACGCCGCCCCCGCCGCCTCTGGCGCAATAGTCGGGGAATAGCGCCGTGCGCATGGCGGTGGAATCCGGGGGATCCTGCGGCGCGGATCCCCCGGGGGGGCTTCGAGCTCGATCAGATCCGGGGACAGACGGTCGTGTCGCCGACCGAAAGGAGGAGTCGTGAATCGACATCAGCACGCATGGAGTCTCCGAGGCGCCGTCGTGGTCGTTCTGGTAGTGCTGTGCGGCGCGATCGGTGCGGTGAGGAGTTGGGCAGATGACCGAGGACGGCAGGAGGATGGCCGGCACGGGGACATCCGCCGCTTCCACGAACAGGACCTGCGGCAGTGGCACGGCGGCCACTGGGTCCACGAGCGGCATGCCGGGCGGCTGGGGTGGTGGTGGATCGTCGGAGGGGTGTGGTACTTCTACCCCGCGCCGGTGTACCCATATCCGGACCCCTACATTCCCCCAATGGTGGCGCCATCGGTACCGCCGCCGTCGGCCCCCACGCAGTACTGGTACTACTGCGCACGCGCGAGGGCGTACTACCCGTATGTCACGAGCTGTCCGGAAGGATGGATGCAGGTGGTCCCGCCGCCACCGACGCCCCGGCCGTGAGGCTGAGCGCGGCTCGCGGGGCGGCCCTGGGGGGACTGACCAATGGCCCGCGAGATCCTCGTCATTGACGAGAACAAGCTGACGCGTTGGTCGCTTGCCAAGATGCTCACCCGGTTTGGATACACGGTCCGGGAGGCAGCGACCGCTGCCGATGGGCTTGCGTGCACGAAGGAGGCGGCGCCCGATCTCGTCCTCGTGGATATGTGCCTGCTGGACACGGCCGGAAGCACCGCGCTTCAACGCCTCCGGCAAAGATGCCCTGGGCTTCCGGTGGTGGTGATGAGCGCGGAAGCCACCACGGACACCTTGCACTATATGCGCCGCCTGGGGGCCTATGGTTTCCTGGCGAAGCCGTGCGCGGCGGTGCTGCTCCAGAGCTTGGTCGCGTATCTGCTCCTCTGACGCCGCTCCGCCGAGGCGCCGAGATGTGCGACCGGCAGGGGACGGACAACATGAGCAAATGCAGACGTATCAGAGGAATGCGATACAGGAGATAGGGGTCGAGGCCGCCGTGCTGGCGGGGATACTGTTCGGGGGACTGCCGGGAACGGGCCGGGAAGCGCACGGGTTCGATCCCGCGAGCCTGACACGGTTGCGAGCTACCAACGCGCTGCCGGTGGCGGTGGACTTGTCCGAGGCGAACCTGCATGGGGCGAAGCTGCATGGGGCCATCCTGCACGTCACGCTGTTGGATCGGGCAGATCTTCGCGGGGCAGACCTGTCCGGGTGCAGACCGGCTTCAGCGATGGCATGCACACCGAGGTTATCACGGGTCTGCAGGCCTGCGACAGGGTCGTTGTCGGTCGAACAAGCTGCACGTAGGGCGAGAGCGGCATCGAGCACGCAGAGATGCGCACGAGCGGGGGGACATATGCGATACAGGCGATAGGAGTCGAGCCGTCGTGCTGGCGGGGAACGTCGACTACGCGGCCGAACTTGCGCGGGGCCGATCTGCGCGGAGCGGACCTCACCGGGGCGATCTTAGCTGACGCCGACCTGCGCGAGGTACGGCTTTCCCATGCGACCATGCCCGATGGCGGCACACATCCCTAACACGGCTGATGTTGTCATGGACTCGGGAAACCGCACGAGAAAGGAAAGATATCTATGCCATTCCAGACCAGGTACCTGTTCAGTGCAGCCATGGATGTCGAGCCGAGCAGGGAGGCCCTCTTCAACGAGGTCTATGACAAGGAACACGTGCCCCTGCTCTTGAAGGTGCCTGGGGTTGTCGCGGTGGCGCGGTTTAGGAAGCAAGAGGTGACCCTAGTCATCGGGGGTGAGCGCAAGACGATCGTGATGGAGAACGAGCCGACGTACAACGCCCTCTACGAGATCGAGAGCCCCGAGGTGCTGGTGAGCGAGGCATGGGGCAACGCCGTGGACCAGGGCCGTTGGCCGGGCCAGGTACGCCCCTACACCAAGAACCGGCGCCACGTCCTCTATTCGCGGCTGGTCCCATAGTGTCCATCGGGGGCGCCGCCTCGCCATCGGAAGGGAACTTGGAATGCGTCAGGTTCCCCTGGCGAGCCTGGTGAGGAATCGGTCGCGCGCCACGATCATCCGCTGGTGCAGCCCCTCGCCAATCTTCTGCTGCTGGTCGTGCGCGGCAACCATGAAGATCAACTTTCGACCCTCCACCGCGGTCAGCTCGGCCTCGGCGCGGACCTCCATCCCCACCGGGGTGGCGGCGAGGTGGGAGACCTCGATCCGCGTACCCACCGTCGTCTCGCCCTCTGCGAGGGATCCGGACAGCGCCCGGACGGCCGCCGCCTCCATCAGCGCCACCATGGCCGGGGTGGCGAAGACTGCAAGGTCACCGCTGCCCAGTGCCTGTGCCGTCCGGTCTCCCGTCACCCGCGCTGTGGCCTGGCCGCGAAGCCCAATGCTCGGTCCCATTCCTGCCGCCTCCCCTGGAAGACTCCGCCGCCCGGCGCCGCCGCCTCTCGTCTCGCGCATCTGCGGTTTCCCGCCCGATTATCCGAATGCCTGCCCCTTGTAGCACGGGGCGGGAAAACGGGTCAAGTGCGACGGGGGAGGAAGGGGGAGATTGGGGAGGCGCGCCAAGGGTGGTATACTCTGGCCGGTGTGTCCCGCCAACGTCGAATGGGTGTGAGGAGACCTCGAAAATATGCGCGTGGCGTCTGCTGTGATCATCGAAAGCGCGGGACGACTCGACCAGTTCCCCCGCGGGGAGCGGCCTGAAGTCGCGTTTGCGGGCCGGTCAAACGTGGGCAAGTCCTCGCTGATCAACCGCCTGCTCGGGCGCCGGGGCCTGGCGCGCACCAGTTCCACTCCAGGCCGGACCCGGACAATCAACTTCTACCTCGTGAACGAGGCTGTCCTCTTCGCCGACCTGCCGGGGTACGGCTACGCCAAAGTATCGCGGAGCCTGCAGGAGGACTGGTGGGCCTTGGTGGAGGGGTACCTGACGCACCGCGTCCCGCTCCGCGGCGTCGTCCACCTGGTGGACGCGCGGCACCCCCCCACCGACCGGGACCAGGGGCTGCAGGATTTTCTGGTGGCCGTCGGGGCGCCCTCCGTGGTCGTCCTGACCAAGGCGGACAAGGTCCCGCGTGGCCAGCGGAGGGCGGTGCAGGCCGCCGCCGTACGCCTCCTTGGCCTGGCGCGAGCCGAGATGGGACTTTTCTTCTCTGCCGAGACCGGAGAAGGGGCCCCGGAGTTGTGGCGTGCCGTGGACGCCCTCTTGGCGGCGCCTCCAGGAAGGCTGCGGGAGCGCGCCGGAGCGCCGTTCCCGGCTCCGGGAGTTGCGCCGGAGCGCCCAGAATCAGATTGACGCCCTGCGGGCGTCCTGGTACAGTTGTACTAGGCGGCCGGGGTTCCCCCGGCCGTCGGCTTCTCATCAGAAGGATCGGGCGTATGCAACGGTTTTCGATGGCAGGTTGGTTCCTGGTGGCCGCTCTGGTGGCCGGGATGGTCCCCGGTTGCGCCGAGGTCGTGGCACAGCAGGCCGTCGGCGAGGATCTTGTGGGGACAGCAGGGACGAAGCCACCCTCTCCGGCTGGGCGCACGAACGCGCGGACGGACTGGCGGGCATATTATGCTTACTCGCGCAGCATCTGGGCGGAGATTCAGGGCGATCTGGACGCGGCGACGATGTGGGGCCGCGAGGGGTTACGCTTTGATCCGACCTCGCTTGCGCTCCGCAGTAGGTCTGACCTCCACCCTCCTGAAGAAGGGGGACTTCCGCGGCGCCATCCAGGAAGGGGAAGAGGCCCTGGCCCAGGCCCCCGATGATGTCAATGCCCATCTCTTGTTGGCCGCGGCGTACCAGGGATTGCGGAATGTCCGAGGGGCGGAGAAGCATTACCGGGAGGTCATCCGTCTGGATCCCAATCAGTCCGAGGCCTATCTCTTCCTGGGTAATCTGTACGCGGAGACGCGGAACTACCCGGAGGCGATCCAGGTCTTCGAGTCCCTGATCCGTGTGAATCCCCGAAACCATCTGGCCTACTACAGCTTGGGGCGTATCCAGATAGAACTCAAGGAGCCGGAGAAGGCCCGGGCCTACTTCCAGACCGCCACCGAGAGGAATCCCGACTTCGACCCTGCTTGGATCGGGCTGGCCGGGACTTTCGAGATGCAGGGCCGGTACGACGAGGCCGCGGAGGTCTACCGGCGCGCGCTGGTCAACGATCCGCAAGACCGGGAAATCCAGGAGCGCCTGGCCCAGATTCATATCCGCCGCGGCGATCTCGCCAGCGCGCTTGCGGTGTACGAAGAGATGCGGCGGTCCGATCCGACCAACGTTCAGATCATGACGCGGATCGGCCAGATCTACGCCGAGCAGAAAGAGTATGAGAAGGCGCTGACGCTCCTGCGTGAGATCCTCCAGAAGGAGCCGGGAAACAGCGAGGCGCGTCTCGCCCTCGGCCTCACTCTGGAAGGGGTGAAGCGGTACGACGAGGCCCTCGAGGTCCTGGGGAAGGTTCCCGCGCAGGATTCGCAGTACCTGGATGCGCTGCTGCATCGTGGGTATATCTACGGTCAGATGGAGAAGTTCGCCGAGGCGACGGCCGCCTTCACAGAGGCGGCGCGTCTCCGACCGCAGGAGGGGAGCGTCCCGTTCTACCTCGGGCTCACCTACATGCAAAAGAAGGATTACGCGGAAGCCGTGCGCCAGATGGACAAGGCAGTGGCGCTGGATCCGAAGAACGTCCAGTACCTGTACCAGCTGGGGTCGGCTCAGGAGCGGGCTCGGATGCTTGACAAGGCCGAGGCCACCTTCCGCAAGGTGCTGGAGCTGGATGCGAATCACGCCGACGCCTACAACTACCTCGGGTACATGTTCGCGGAGGAAGGCATCAAGCTGGATGAAGCCGTGGTCTTGATCCGGAAGGCCCTGGAGTTGGAGCCGGAGAACGGCGCCTTCATCGACAGCCTTGGGTGGGCCTATTTCAAGCTGGGGCGGCTGGACGAGGCGATGGTCGAGCTCCAGCGCGCCGTGCGCTATTCCCGGACAGAGGATGCGACGATTCGTGAGCACCTTGGGGACGTCTATTTTCAGAAGGGCATCCTGCGCGACGCCCTCCGTGAATGGGAGCGCGCTTTCGCCCTGGACGACACCAACGCGGTCCTCCGCCAGAAACTCGAAGATCTCCGCAAGCGCGTCATCCGCGACGGACAATGAGGCGTTGGGCTGGTTCGCTGACGGGAGCGGTGGGTCTGCTCCTCACCGCATCCTGCGCCCTCGTGCCCGCCGCGCGCCAGCCCGGCCTGCAGAACCCAGAAGGAGTTCGCGCCCAACTCCTCCGCGACGAGGCCGCGATCCGATCCGTTAAGGGAGTTGCCCGGTTCGGATACGAGGGACCTCGGGGGAGCGGATCGGCCACTCAGGTCATCGTACTGGCGCTGCCGGATCGCGCGCGAGTCGAAACACTGAGCCCCCTGGGGACGAGCGTCCTGGTGGTGACGCTCCAGGGAGAGAGGCTTCGGGTACACTCGCTCATGCGCCACGAGTATGCGGCCGGCCGGGCCAGCCAGGAGACCCTCGGGCGCCTGGTCAACATCCCGGTTCCGCCTGCACTCCTCGTGCGTCTTCTGGCGGGACTGCCGCCCCTTCCCGTCCGCGCCGAGGACCCCAGACTTCGGATCATCGTCGAGGGCTCCGCCGTGCGCGTGGAATCGGTGGACGCGGAATGGTGGCAGCGCCTGTGGACGGGCCCGGACGGGACAGGGATCGAGCGCGGAGAGGCGGGGCGGATCTCGGAGACGGCCCTGCGCTTTGGGTTCGCGGACCGGCGCCCGACAGCGGGTGTGGAATTTCCCTTCGCCATCTGGGTCGAGGACGCGGCGAAGGGGGGCCGACTGGAGCTGGCGTACGATCGACTGACGTTGAACGAGCCCGTCGATGAGGCCCTCTTCGATCTTCCCCCGCCCCAGGACGGGCAGACCCGGATCATCGACTTGGGGGGCGACCTTCCGCCGGGAGCCGGACGCACGGGTCCCCGTGAGGGCGAAGCCAAATGAACGAGGTCGTCGTCCCGTCCCCGGCCAAGGTGAACCTGTTTCTCGAGATCATCGGACGGCGTCCCGACGGGTACCACGATATCGCTTCCATCATGCAGATGGTGGACCTCTGCGACGAGGTACGGCTTCGCCGCAGACGAGCGGGGATCCACGTCGAGGTGCAGGGAGCCGAGCTTCCCGCCGGCCGGGGGAACCTGGCCTACCGGGCGGCGGCGCTCTTGCTGGAAGCGGCGGGGGTCGAGGGGGGGGTGGAGATTCATCTGGAAAAGCGAATCCCGGTGGCGGGAGGGCTCGGGGGAGGATCGAGCAACGCCGCCGCGGTGCTCATCGGACTCAGCCGGCTGTATGGGCTCTCGTGGTCCCGGGTGGCCTTGCAGAAGCTGGGAGAGAATCTGGGGAGCGACGTGCCGTTCTTCCTGGGCGACGGGCTGGCGCTCGCGACGGGACGGGGAGAGATCCTGACCCCGCTGTCGGCGTGGCCCCCACAATGGCTCGTCCTGGCGAACCCCGGGTTGCCGATTTCGACTGCCTGGGCATACCGGGAGGCGAGTTCGAAATTGACAGAATGGCAGCCGAGGGTTAATATCCCACCTTTCCTTCTTGGCGGCCGACCGCAGTGGCCGCCCGTCTGGGCGTTCAATCGTCTGGAGTCGGTTGTTCTCCCGCACCGGCCGGAGATCCTGGCGCTCAAGCATCTCCTGCGAGATGCGGGGGGGGCGCCGGTGCTCATGTCCGGGAGCGGTGCATCGGTGTTTGCGGTGGTGTCGGATGCCGTCTCGGCCCGTCAACTGGCCGCCCAGGCGGAAAA
Source organism: uncultured Methylomirabilota bacterium (assembly GCA_963727695.1). Classification (GTDB taxonomy): domain Bacteria; phylum Methylomirabilota; class Methylomirabilia; order Methylomirabilales; family 2-02-FULL-66-22; genus 2-02-FULL-66-22. The sequence goes on from CAVSHW010000057.1 coordinate 9,167, forward strand.
GAGCGGGGCGTTTGCGGCGGCCGTGACGACCTTGCCGGCCAATCCAATGTGGGGCCAGAAATCGGCGCGAGGCGTTCAAGAAAAGTGCATTCCATGGGCGGAGATCTGGTCCTGACTTCAGGGCGGGCGAACCCCACGCTCTCGCAGGAGATCGCGACGTCGCTGGGAACCCGTCTGGCCGAGACGGACGTGACCCAGTTCTCGGATGGCGAGGTCTTTGTGCAGGTCAACGAGAACGTCCGGGGGGCGGACGTCTTCGTGATCCAGCCCACCTGCTACCCGGTGAACCGGAATATCATGGAACTGCTCATCATGATCGATGCCATGAAGCGGGCATCCGCGTTCCGGATTACGGCGGTGATTCCCTATTACGGCTACGGCCGCCAGGACCGAAAGGTGCAGCCCCGTGTGCCGATCACCGCCAAGTTGGTGGCGGATCTGATCACGGCGGCCGGCACCGACCATGTCCTCACCATGGACCTGCACGCAGGGCAGATCCAAGGCTTCTTCAACATCCCGGTGGACAATCTGTTTGCCGCCCCGATCCTGCTCCAGCACTTCCAGGATCGGGTGGCTCAGGGCGTCTGGCGTGATCTGGTCGTGGTGTCTCCGGACGCCGGAGGCGTGGAGCGGGCGCGGGCCTTTGCCAAGCGGCTCGGCACCTCGCTGGCCATCATGGACAAGCGACGGACCGCTCCGAACGAGGCCAAGATCATGCACGTCATCGGGGACGTCCGGGGCCGAGACGTGATTCTGCTGGACGACATCATCGACACGGCCGGGACCATCACGCAGGCCGCCCAGGCCCTGCGAGAGGAGGGCGCCCGCCGGATCCTGGCAAGCTGCACACACGCGGTCCTGTCCGGCCGAGCCATCGAGCGGCTGGAGCAGTCGGAGATCGAAGAGGTCGTCGTGACGAACACCATTCCTCTCCGAGAGGAGCAAGCGTGCAAGAAGGTCACCGTCCTGTCGGTGGCTCCGCTCCTCGGCGAGGCGATCCGACGGATTCATACTGAGACCTCGGTCAGCTCGCTCTTCGTCTGAAACGCGAGCGAACGACCGAGGCCGCGACCCGGGACACGCCGTTTGGCGGTAGGTGGAGGCGAGCATGGCAACCGTTGACTTGCAGGCTGAGTTTCGAACCGTAGTGGGGAAGGAAGGGGCCAAGAAGCTGCGCCAGGCGAAGCGCATTCCCGCGGTCGTTTACGGAGGGCCGCGCGGGCCGATCCCCGTGGTGGTGAACCCGCTCGAGCTCCTGGCGGTGCTGGAGGCGGGGGAGAACGTCCTGATCAATCTCTCGCTGACGGGCGGAGAGGCTCCACAGACTTCCGTGGTGATCCTGAAGGAGCTCCAGCGGCATCCCGTCAAGGGGTCGCCGTTGCACGCCGACTTCCAGGAGATCTCGATGGAGCGGAAGATCCGCGTCGAGGTGCCACTCCTATTGACCGGCGAGCCGACGGGGGTGAAGGAGAAGGGGGGCATCCTGGAGCACGCGCTGCGCCAGCTCTCCGTGGAATGTCTGCCGCTCAGCATCCCCGACCGGATCGTGCTCGATGTCAGCGCGCTGGACATCGGAGATACGCTTCATGTGGGGGATGTGACCGTGGCGGAAGGGGTGCGCATCCTGGACGATGCCGCCCGCGTCGTGGCCTCGGTCCTGGCGCCAAAGGCCGAAGAGGTGGCCGAGGTGACAGAGGAAGAGAAGCCGGCCGAGCCGGAAGTGGTGGGCAAGAAGGAGAAGGAAGAGGCCGAGGCCGGAGCGGAGGCCAAGGAGGACAGGAAGAAGCCGGAGGTCAAGGAGGACAAGAAGAAGTAGGTGGAGGCCATCGAGCAGGCGCGCTGGCTGGTGGTGGGCCTGGGGAATCCCGGATCCGAGTACGTCGAGACCCGCCACAACTTGGGTTTCGCCGTGGTGGAGCGGTTGGCGGCACACGCCGGGGAGGTGTTCGCCTCGCGGGGCTTCCAGTGCGAGGTGTGCTTGGTCCGCCTGGCCGCAACGCCGGTCTTGCTGCTCAAGCCCCAGACCTTCATGAACCGGAGCGGAGCTGCCGTCTTCGATTGGATCGAGCGGCTCGGCCTCTCGCCGGCGGATCTGGTGGTGGCTCACGACGATTTGGACCTGCCCCTGGGGCGGATCCGGATCGGCGCCGGGGCCGGGCCGGGGGGGCATCGGGGCGTCCTCTCGATCCAGGAGTGGCTCGGGACCAGGGAGTTTGCGCGGCTCCGGATCGGCATCGGGCGGCCGGAGAGCGGCGACGCGGCGGCCGATCATGTCCTGGCGGTGTTTCGGAAGGACGAGGCGCCGCTCGTGGCCGAGGTCGTCGATCGGTGCGCCGCCGCGCTTTGCTGTCTGGTGCAGGAGGGGGTGGCCGCGGCCATGACTCGGTACAACGGGCGGGACGTCCCGGACGTCGCGTCCTCCGTATAGGGTGAACGTGAGCGAACGCGATAGCGTGTGGACCAGGAAAGGGAGGTGAGAAGCGTGCGATCCTACGAGGTAATCTTCATTCTGGATCCTGCCTTGGCCGATGACGGGGTGGAGGCGGCCGTCGTGGCTGCCAAGGGAGTGCTGGCCAAGGCGGGGGGCGAAGTCGCCGAGGTCCAGAAGTGGGGGAAAAAGCGTCTGGCCTACGACATCAAGAAGCGGCGTGAGGGGCATTACGTGTATTTCCGAGCCCAGGCGCCGGGAAAGGCCGTGGCGGAACTGGAGCGCCACCTGAAGATCGCGGAACCGGTGTTGAAGTATATTACGGTGCTGATGGAAAAACCCCGGCGCAAGGCTGTGAAGGCGGCCGCAGTCGCGCCTGCATCCGCGCCGGCACCCGAAGGCGAAGCCGAAGCCGTCGAGGCGACTCTTCAGGAGGCCTGAGCATGGCCAGCTTCAACAAAGTCATTCTGATGGGGAATCTTACCCGCGACCCCGAGCTCCGGTACACGCCCAGCGGAGCACCGGTGTGCAACTTCGACCTGGCAATGAACCGGTCCTACACCACCCAGGGTGGAGAGCGGCGGGACGAAGTGTGTTACGTCACCGTGGTCGTCTGGGCAAAGCAGGCCGAGAGTTGCGCCGAGTATCTCGTCAAAGGCCGTTCGGTGCTGGTGGAGGGTCACCTGCAGCAGCGGTCATGGGAGACTCCGGAGGGCCAGAAGCGCTCGAAGCATGAGGTGGTGGCGGAGCGGGTGCAGTTCCTCGGTCCGCGGAAGGGGGCGGCGGGCCCGACCTCCGGGGAGGAGGAGCCGGAGCCGACGCGGGGCCCCGAGCAGGACGAGGTGCCTTTTTGAGTGAATTCCGGCCCGAGCCGATTCGGCCGGGCCGACTCGTATCGAACATCCCCCGTTCCGGGGGGAGAAGGAGAGAACGGCGTGCTGAAGAAACGACGAACCTTTCGTCGCGCGAAGGTCTGCAAGTTCTGTCTGGATAAGATCATCCAGTTGGATTTCAAGGACGTGAAGCGGCTGCGGGGTTTCGTGAGCGACCGAGGGAAGATTATTCCCCGCAGGATTTCGGGAAACTGCGCCTACCACCAGCGGGCATTGACCGTGGCGATCAAGCGTGCGCGCAGCATCGCCCTGCTGGCATTTGCCGCGGAGACGTCGTAGGCGGGGTGAAGGAATCGGACGTGGTGGAGCTGGGCGTGCAGGGAAAGCGGTGGCTGGGCGCCACGGCCGAGGCCGTCTTCGCCAGTGTCGTTGCCGTCGGCCTGTTCGCGTCGGGCAGCTTCTTCCCCGTCCTGGGCATCGGCCTGAGCCTCTTGTCCCCGCTTCCCTTTGTGGCGGTTCGTCTGCGTCACGGCAGGACGACACTCGCCCTGGCTTTGGCGCTCACGACCCTGATGCTCGCGGTTCCGCTCTCCTTCCAGCAGGGGATCATCTTTCTGCTGGAGTTCGGTGCCCCGGCGGTCGTGCTGGGGGAGGGCCTGCGTCGTGGCGGCCGCGCCGAGACCGTGGTGGTTGGAGTGGCAGCGGCCCTGGCGGTGGGGGGAGTAGCGGTGCTCGTCGTCGCTTCGGGCGAATGGGAGCATCCGGTCCGCGCCATCGGGCAGCACCTGGACGCGCTGCTGGCCGACATGGAGGCCCTCTCCGCCCGGGTGGGGATCGCCGAAGGTCCGGGTGGCCTGGAGATGCCAACCAAGCAACTGCGTTCGGCGCTCCTGGTCGCGTTTCCCGGCCTGCTATTCGTCGGCAGTCTGCTCACGGCGGCGGGCTACGTGCTGGTCTTTCAAGCGATGGTGCGCCGCTGGCCAGCCCAGCTCGGCGCGACAACGTCGGCCGCGTTTCGCTGGGAAATGCCGGAGTTGTTTGTCTGGGGTTTCATTGGGTCGGGTGTCGGCTTTTTGACGGGGATTCCCTGGCTGAAGGCCATCGGGGTGAACGGACTCATCATATTTCTGAGCTTGTATTTCCTACAGGGGCTCAGCATCGCGGCATTCCTGTTTCGGCGCTTCCAGTTGCCTCGGTCCTTGGCGACCCTGTCGGTGATTCTGTTGGTCTTCCAGCCGTTTTTCACGCTGCTGGTGGCCGGCCTAGGGCTCTTCGATGTCTGGTTTGGCTTTCGGCGGCTCAGTCTGCCAAAGCCGCCGGGACAGACCTGAGACGAGAGAGCGGAGAGACGATATTCTCGCACCGAGAACCGACTACAAAAGATGGAGTATGACATGAAAGTGATTCTGATGCAGAAGGTCGAGCGGTTGGGGGAGCCGGGACAGCAAGTCGAGGTGACCGATGGGTACGCCCGGAATTTTCTGCTTCCCAAGCAGCTCGCGGTCCTGGCGACGCCGGGTCGCCTGCGTTCCCTGTCGCAACTGACGGCCCAGGCCAAGAATCGGGAGGATCGCAGCAAGCAAGAGGCCCAGGCGTTGGCCGAACGTCTGTCGACGATCCAACTCACCTTCATGCGGCGGGCCGCCGAGGAGACCCCGGCAGAGATCGTCGTGGTCGCGCCAACCGAGGCGGCACCGGAAGCCGCCCTGCCGACCCCCGTGGCGGTCCCGGCTGCCCCGAAGCTTTTCGGATCGGTGACCAGCCAGGACGTCAGCGAGGCGCTGGCGACCCGAGGGTTCAGTGTGGAGAAGCGGCAGATCATTCTTGAGGAGCCGATCAAGACCCTTGGAGTGCATAACGTGCCGGTGCGTCTGCACACGGATGTGCTGGTGGAGCTGACCGTTACGGTGGAACGCGAGGTCTAGGCGATCATACCATCTCGATTTCCTATGTCCGACACGACGGTGGCACTCGACAGGATCCCCCCCCAGAATCTTGAGGCGGAAGTCTCGGTGCTGGGAGCGGTCCTGCAGGAGTCGGGGGCTCTGCTGAAAGCGATGGAGACCCTCCGGCCGGGCGACTTCTACAAAGAGGCCCACCGGAAGATCTTCGCCGCCTGCGTGGAGCTCTTCGAGCGGAACGAGCCGGTCGACCTTGTCACGCTGGCAAACGAGCTGATGCGGCGGAAGGTCCTAGAGGAGGTCGGGGGCGCGAGCTACCTGGCCTCTCTGGTGGATGCCGTCCCGACGGCCGCCAACGCCGCCTATCACGCCCGCATCGTCAAGGACAAGGCGCTGCTCTCGGCCCTGATCCAGAAAGCCACGGCCGTTGTCGGCCGGGCGTATGCCGATACGGACGACGTGGACCTGGTCCTGGATTGGGCCGAACAGCAGATCTTCGAGATCTCCCAGGAGAAGATCGGCCGCTCGTTCATTCCCCTCAAGGCGATTCTCAAGGGAACGTTCGAGCTGATCGAGACCCTGTATGAGCGCAAGAGCCACGTCACCGGGGTTCCGACGGGGTTCGCCAAGTTCGACGAGATGACGGCCGGGCTGCAGCCGTCCGACCTGATCGTGGTGGCGGGCCGTCCCTCCATGGGGAAGACCAGCTTCTGCCTCAACATCGCGCAATACGCCGCCGTCCACGAGCATACGACGGTCGCCATCTTCAGCCTGGAGATGTCGAAGGAGCAACTGGTTCAGCGCATGCTGTGCTCCGAGGCCAAGGTCGATTCGCACAAACTCCGCACCGGCTATCTTTCCGACTCGGACTGGCCAAAGCTGACCCGCGGCGCGGGCATCCTGTCCGAATCCCCCATCTTCATCGACGATACGCCCGGCATCACTCTGCTGGAGATGCGCGCCAAGGCCCGGCGCCTCAAGGCGGAGCAGGGGCTCGGACTGGTGATCATCGACTACTTGCAGCTCATCTCGGGGCGAGGGCGGGCGGAAAGCCGGCAACAGGAGATCTCCGAGATCTCCCGCTCCCTGAAGGCGATGGCCAAGGAGTTGAGCGTGCCCGTGGTGGCGCTGTCCCAGCTCTCACGGGCGGTGGAGTCCCGCCAGCCGCCGCGCCCGCAACTGTCCGACCTGCGCGAGTCCGGGGCGATCGAGCAGGACGCGGATGTGGTGACGTTTCTCTACCGTCCGGCGTTCTACCGCGTCCGGAAGGACGAGGAAGCGGACGAGCCCGAGGACAACACCACCGAGGTCATCATCGGCAAGCAGCGGAACGGCCCCACGGGGACCGTGTATCTGGCGTTCTTGCGGGAATACACCCTGTTCGAGGAGCAGGAACGGCAACGGGACTTCTGATGCCCCCGAGGGAGCAGTGAAAATCTACAGACTGGGCTGGTGGCGGGGAGGGGGCATCGGGTGCCGAGTGGCGGCCATCGCGATGATCCTCGTCGCGGTCCTCGGCCTGCCGGCGGGGGGGCAAGCGGAAGATGACGCCTCCGGGCCGATCACCCTCTGGCCGGTCTATGACAGCCGGGTGAATCCCCTGGATCACACCCGGGAGCAGGGTGGCCTGGGCCCCCTCCTCTGGTCGAGCCGCTCTCGGGACGGCGACGTCGAGGAGTTGGGCATCCGCCCGTTCTTCTTTCGGCGAGAGGAGCAGGCAAACCAGACGCTCGAGTGGGATTTCCTCTATCCCCTCACAACGTACCGGAGAAGCGAAAAGGACTGGGAGTTCAAGTTTATCGAGTTCTTCAATTTCCGGGCAGAAGGGTCGCCGCAGGCCGGTCACGAGGAGCGGGGCGACATCTTCCCCTTCTACTTCAGCGGCACCCGGGAGGACGGCACGGCCTACTGGGGGATCATGCCGTTCGGGGGAAAGGCATACGATCGGTTCTTCGGGGAGGAGGCGGAGTGGGCGCTCTTCCCGCTCTACTTTCGCAGCGTGCGCCGGGGTGAGGCGACCACGTATCTTCCCTGGCCGCTTGTGTCCGTCACCCGGGGGCTGGACCCCGCAACGAAGCATGCGGGCGTTCGGGTCGTGCCGTTCTACGGACAAGAAACGAAAGAGGGGGTCTTCGAGAAGTACTTTGCCCTCTGGCCCCTGGTCCTGTACCAGCGAACGGGCCTGGACGGGGACGACCCCCAGACCGACTTGGCGGTGCTCCCCTTCTACGCCAGCCATCGGGGGACGGCTCTGGACAGCACCACGCTGCTCTGGCCGTTCTTTACGTATACCGACAATCGGGAGCGGCAGTTCGAGCAGTGGGATCTCCTCTGGCCGATTGGCAAGGTCGCCCGGGGGGAGGGACGACAGACCGTCCAGGTGTTCCCCCTGTACATGGACGACCGGAAGGTCCTGCACAACGAGTTTCTGTTCCGGGAGATCCGATACCGCGATCGCTTCCTGCTTTTTCCGCTCTACGCCCGAAACGAGGAGGAGTATCCGGACGGTCGCAAGGTGCGGGATCGGATCCTCTGGTACCTCTACTCCGACGCCCGGGAGGAGGGCCGAGACGGCTCGACCCGCCGGATCGATGCCTGGCCTTTTGTGCATTACCAGCGCGACCGGGAGGGGGCGGTGACGTTCCAGACGCTGGCGCTCCTGGAGCCGCTGCTGCCCGGGAACGAATGGATCGAGCGGAACTATTCCCCGCTCTGGTCCCTGTATACGTATCGGGCGAACCCGGCGGGAGATTCGGTCTATTCCTTCTTCTGGAACCTGCTGCGGCATGAGGAGACCCAGGCGGGGACCTCTATCGAGGTCCTGGGCCCGCTGCTCCACTATCGCGAGGCGGGCGCGGATGCCGCGGTCTCGCTCCTGGGGGGCCTTTTCCAGTACGAGGTCCGGCAGGGGGAGCGATCGATCCGCCTGTTCGGAGACCCCGTGATCACCTGGAGCGAGCGGCCGCAGGCGGTGGCGGTGCTCGATCCGAGGGGAGGGAACCGGTGAGGCACTTGCGCGAACGTGTCCGGCGCATGCTCCAGTCCCTGGGCGAAGGGGCGCTGCTCCTAGGCCAGGCCCTCTACTGGGCCAAGGCGGCCCCCCGGAACGCCGACAAGATCCTGACCCATTTGTGGGAGTTCGGCAACGCGACGCTGCCCATCGCCTCGCTGATGGCGATCTTCATCGGCGGTGTGCTGGCGCTCCAGACCGGCTCGCGCCTGGCCCAGTTCGGGCTGGAGGGGAACATCGGCGGGATCGTGGGACTCTCCATGGTCAAGGAACTGGGGCCGGTCATGACGGCCCTGCTGGTGGCGGGCCGCGTCGGGTCGGCGATTGCCGCCGAAGTGGGCGCCATGAACGTCTACGAGGAAATCGACGCCCTCAAGACGCTGAACATCAACCCGGTGCGCTACCTGGTCATGCCGCGGCTCGTGGCCAGCATCGTCGCCGTGCCGGCGCTGTGCATGTACGTGAACGTGATCGGTCTGCTGGGCGGGGCCATCGTCTCGTCCGTCAATCCCAAGATCGCCGTGGGGATGCGTCTGTTTCGCCTGAATTTCCAGGAGGTCGTCAAGTTTGGCGACGTGATGGACAGCTTGCTCAAGTCGGTGGTCTTCGGGGTGGCGGTGGCCATCACCTGCTGTTACGTGGGGCTGCGCACGACGGGAGGACCCGAGGAGATCGGCCGGGCGGTGACCCGGGCCGTCGTGCTCTCGTTTATGTTCATCTTCGTCCTCAACTATCTCATCACCCGCATATTGATGTGATGCCATGAGCGCTTGGTCACGCTTTCTGGGAGTTCCCGACGATCCCGACCTCCGCGAGGTCCCGGCGGCGCGCAAGGTGCCCGGGGTCCGGGTCGAGGTCCAGCGGCTCAACAAGTCCTTCGGCCCGCACCACGTGCTCCGAGATCTCGACCTGATCGTGGAATCGGGGGAGACCTTCGTGATCTTCGGCCCGTCGGGGTGCGGGAAGTCGGTCCTCCTGAAGCACATCGCGGGTCTCCTCGAACCGGACGCGGGGCGCATGCTGGTGGACGGGGAGGATCTGCGGACCGCCACCGGGGCCCGTCGCTTCCGGATGGCCATGGTGTTCCAATCTTCGGCCCTCTTCAACTCCCTGTCGGTGGGGGGAAACGTCGGGCTCTGGCTCAAGGAGCACCGGGTCTGCGGCCCCGACGAGATCGCGCGCATCGTGGCCGAGAAGCTGCGCCTGGTCGGCCTGGCGGGCACGGAGCGGGCCATGCCGTCGGAACTGTCCGGCGGCATGAAGAAGCGCGTCTCCATCGCCCGGGCCCTAGCGGTCGAGCCGCACCTGATCCTGTACGACGAGCCGACGGCCGGGCTGGATCCGGTCCTGACGGAGCAGATCGGCCACGTGATCGCCGATCTGAAACAGCTCAAGATCACGGCCATCGTGGTGACGCACGATCTGCACTTGGCCGCGGCCGTAGCGGACCGCATGGGGATGATTCACGAGGGACGCCTGCTGGAGTCCGGCCCGCCGGCCCGGATCTGGGCGACGGCGAATCCGGTGGTGCGGGCGTTTCTCAGCACGCAGATGACGGTCCCGATCCGCTGAGGGCCGGGACAGGAGGAAGACACCATGTCAACGTCGCGGGAGGTGCGGGTCGGGCTGTTCCTGGTGATGGCCTTTCTGATCCTCATCGCGCTCTTCGAGCTGCTCGGCAAGGCGACGCTCTTCGGGCGGATGGACGAGTACAAGACCTCGTTCAAGTCGATCCCCGGCCTGAAGGTGGGGGATCCGGTCCGGCTGGCGGGGGTGGACGTGGGCACCGTCCGAGACATCCGGGTCATCGGCGCACGGGTGGAGGTCGCCTTCCGGGTCAAGCCGGAGACCCCGGTCAAGGCCGATTCGATCGCCACCATCAAGCTGACCAGCCTGCTGGGGACCAATTTCCTGGATCTCACGTTCGGCTCGCCCGCCGCGCAGATCGCCCCGCCGGGGAGTCTCTTGCAGAGCGCGGAGCCCCCCGACATCAACACGCTCATGGTGCGGCTGAACGACGCGGCGGGCGACCTCCAGGTCCTAGCCCGGCAGATGAACGAGGGCCTGGGGAAAAGCTTCGAGCCGATCGCGAGCGCTTTCCAGAGCATGGATAAGATCGCCAAGCAGATCGAGAAGGGCCAGGGCACGCTCGGCAAGCTGATCGGAAGCGACGACCTGTATCGCGAGATCCAGGGGCTCGCCACCAATATGAACAAAGTCAGCCAGCAGATTGCCAAGGGCGAGGGCACCCTCGGCAAACTGGTGAACGACGACAGCCTGTACAAGGACCTGCACTCCCTGACCACGGAGCTGCGGGGCAGCACGGGGAGCCTCGCCCGGATGATGAAGGATGTAGACAGCGGCAAGGGGACCCTCGGGAAACTGGTGAAGGACGAGAGCCTCTACAATGAAGCGCGGCAAACTCTCACGGAGGCGCGGGGGACCATCGGGAATCTCCGGAGCGTGTCTCAGCGGCTCGCGGACGGCAAGGGCACTCTGGGGAAGCTGCTGACCGACGACTCGATGTTCACCGACATGAAGGGAGCCGTGGCCAGCCTCAACACCATCATGAAGAAGGTGGAGCGCGGCGAGGGCACCCTGGGCAAGCTCATCAACGACGACTCGCTCTACTTCACGACCAAGGACAACCTGAAGAAGGTCGGCAAGGCGGCGGACCAACTGCGCGAGCAAGGGCCGCTCAGCATCATCGGGATCGGCATCCAGGCGCTGGGCGCCTTCTAGCGGCGCGGGGCCGTGGGGGCGAAATACAGCCACTTCGAGTGCCAGCAATGCGGTTATCAGACACCGCGCTGGCTGGGGCGCTGCCCGGATTGCGGGGCCTGGGGGAGTCTGACCGAGAGCCTGGCCCCGGCAACCACCGACGCGGCCCGCTCGCGCGCGGTGATCACGCGGCCGACCCAGCCGCCCGTTCCAATGACCGAGATTCCCGGGCTGGCCCACCGGCTGATGCCGACGGGGATCGGGGAGTTGGACCGGGTCCTGGGCGGGGGCCTCGTCCCGGGGGTGGTCATCCTGGTCGGGGGCGACCCTGGGGTCGGGAAATCCACTCTGCTCTTGCAGGCAGCCGGAGCGCTGGCGGGTCGGGACGTCTCCGTCCTGTACGTCTCCGGCGAGGAGTCTCTGGCGCAGGTGGGCGAGCGGGGGCGGCGCCTGGGCGCGAGCGTCCCCGGCCTCTTCCTGGCGGCCGAGACCTCGCTGGAGACGATCCTGGAGCAGATCGCCACCCTCAAGCCCGCGGTGGTCATCGTGGACTCGATCCAGACCGTCTGGAGCCCAGCGCTCGAGTCCGCCGCCGGCAGCCTGAGCCAGGTGCGCGAGGTGGCGGGCCGGCTCCTGGAGATGGCCAAGCGAGATGAGGTGAGCGTCTGGCTCATCGGGCACGTGACCAAGGATGGCAGCTTGGCGGGTCCTCGGGCGCTGGAGCACCTCGTCGATACGGTGATCTATTTCGAGGGAGACCGGCAGCACTCTCATCGCATCTTGCGGGCCACCAAGAACCGTTTCGGGCCCACCGACGAGATTGGGGTCTTCGAGATGCGGGCGGAGGGTCTGGCGCCCGTCGATAACCCCTCGGCCCTGTTTCTGGCGGAGCGACCACCCCACGCAACCGGCTGCATCGTGGTGGCGACCCTGGAGGGTACGCGCCCCCTCCTGTTGGAAGTGCAGGCCCTGGTAAGCCCCACGGGCGCTCCCGTCCCGCGCCGGGTGGCCAACGGGCTCGACTCCCAGCGGGTAGCCATGCTCCTGGCTGTGCTGGAGAAACGCCTGGAGATCCGGCTGGGCGCAGCCGATGTGTTCCTGAACGTGGTGGGAGGGTTGGGGATTCGGGAGCCCGCCGCGGACCTCGGCGTGATGGCCGCGGTGCTCTCCAGCGCGAAAAACGTTCCGGTCGAGCCCACCTGGGCTTTCTTCGGCGAGGTGGGGCTGGGAGGCGAGGTGCGGGGGGTCCCGCAGGCGGAGAAGCGTTTGCAGGAGCTGGCCCGCCTCGGATTCACCCGGGCGATCCTTCCTCGGGCCTGTTTGGAGAGCGTGCCCGAGACGCTGCGGCTGGAGGTGATGGGTCTGAGCCATGTCGAGGCCTTGGCGGATCTCTTTGTTCCGGGGCGCGGACCGCGGCAAGATCCGGTTTGACTGTGGGTGTGAAGTATGGTTTAATCCCCAGGAAACTCCTGTCGAAAAAAGGGGAACAGTAATGTTCCAGATTGGCCAGAAGGTCGTGTATCCGACGCATGGCGTGGGGCGAATTGAGGCCATCGAACAGAAGGAGGTTTCCGGGAGTCGGCAGGCCTTTTACATCTTGCGCATCCTGGGCAGCGACATGACGATCATGGTGCCGACCGGAAATGCCGAACGGGTCGGCCTCCGGCAGTTGATCGGCCCCAAGGAAGTCCGGAAGGTCATGGAGATCCTCCGCAACAAGGATGTGGAGATCTGTCCGAACTGGAACCGCCGGTTCAAAGACAATCTGGAGCGGATCAAGACCGGGTCGCTCTACGAGGTGGCCACAGTCCTCCGGAAGCTCGTGTTGCTGCAGAAGGAGCGCAATCTGTCGTTCGGAGAAAAGAAGATGCTGGAGACGGTCCGCCAACTCTTGGTGAGCGAGATCTCCCACGCCGTGGGGATGGAGGAGGTGGACGCGCGCTCCATGGTGGATCGAACCATCGCCAAGGCCTGAGGCTACCCGACTCGGGACGAGGAGACCCTGCGTGTCGGAACCGGCGTTGCGCATCCTGGTTGTGATCCTCTGTGGGGCGGCCGGCCTGGCGGGTGTGACCCTGCAACGCGGTGGGGATCCCTGGGGGCTCCTGGGGGCCCTTGTCGGCCTGCTCTTCGGCCTGCTCTTGCTCCTCCTGGAGCGGCAGCTCCGCCGCGTGCCGGGCCGGACGATCCTGCAAGCTCTGCTCGGCCTGATGCTCGGACTCCTGGTGGGTCGGCTGGCCTCCGCGGTCCTCACCCCCCTGCTCGTGGCGTTTCCCGCCGATCTCGAAATCCTCCTGCACGCCCTGTGTCTCCTGGGCGGCGGCTATCTGGGGCTCAAGATCTCCCTCGAAAAGGGGAACGAGTTCAGCGCGGCCGGTCTCGTCCGCTTGTTGAAGGAGGAGCCCTCCACCGAGAGCTACAAGTTGCTGGACACCTCGGTGATCATCGACGGCCGGATCGCGGACATCACGGAGTCCGGCTTCCTGGAGGGGACGCTGGTGATTCCGCAGTTCATCCTGCGGGAGCTCCAGCATATCGCCGACTCCTCCGATCCGCTCAAGCGCAACCGCGGGCGGCGCGGTCTGGACATCTTGCAGAAGATCCAGAAGAAGGTGGACATCCGGGTCGAGATCAGCGACATGGAATTCCCCGAGATCCGCGAGGTGGACAATAAGCTGGTGGCCATGGCCAAGGCGATCCACGCCAAGATCGTCACCAACGATTTCAACCTGAACAAGGTGGCGGAACTGCACGGGGTCGGGGTGCTGAATATCAACGAGCTCACCAATGCCCTCCGCCCGGTCGTCCTGCCCGGCGAGGACATGCGCGTCTATGTCCTGAAAGAGGGGAAGGAGTACAACCAGGGGATTGCCTACCTGGACGACGGGACGATGGTTGTGGTGGACAGCGGCCGAAAGCACATCGGCCAGACTGTCGACGTGTGCGTCACCTCGGTGCTGCAGACCACCGCGGGTCGTATGATCTTTTCGCGGCTCAAGGAAGAGGCGGAAGCAGCCTGATCTCGACGATTCCCAGTTCCCAATTCCCAGATTCCCACAGGGAGGTCGCGGGGGGCCGCGCCGGTTGGGATTTGGCGGTGGGGATTGGGTTTTTCTTTTGGAGACGGCATGCATGTGACCGCGATCGTGCCGGCGGCGGGCGGTGGGACGCGCTTCGGCGGCCCGGTGCCCAAGCAGTATCTCCCGCTCCACGGCGTGCCGCTCTTGGCGCGGACGCTCCGGGCGCTCTTGGCCTCGGGCGTGGTGGACTCCCTGGTGGTGCTGGTGGCGCCTGGCGAGGAGGCGCGTTGCCGCGCCGAGGTGCTCATCCCGCACGATCTGTCCGCGGCCCAGGTGCTCTCCGGCGGGGCGGATCGGCAGGCCTCGGTGTGCGCGGGCTTGCGCGCAGTGCCGGAGGCAACCGACCTGATCCTGGTGCACGACGGGGCGCGTCCCCTGATCACAGCCGACCTGATCCGCGCGGCGGTGGGGATGGCGGCGACGGAGGGGGCGGCGGTCGTCGCCGTCCCGGTGACTGACACGATCAAGCTGGCGGACGCGGGCCTGACGATCCTCGAGACGCCGCCGCGCGGCCGGCTCTGGGCCGCCCAGACCCCGCAGGTGTTTCGGGCGGACTGGCTGCGAGCCGCGCATACCCGGGCCCTGGCGGACGGCTTCCGGGGAACGGACGACAGCGTCCTGGTGGAGCGGCTTGGTTATCCGGTCCGGCTGATTCGGGGCACGTCCGAGAACCTCAAGATCACGACATCGGCCGACCTCGCACGGGCGGAACAGGTCCTGCGCGATCGCGAGGCGAAAGGGAGGTAGGCGGTGGGTACGCCGGGTCTCTCCGGGTTCCGTGTGGGGGTCGGGTTCGACATGCACCGGCTGGTGGCGGGCCGTCCGCTGATCCTGGGGGGCGTCCTGCTTCCCTTCGAGCGCGGGCTGGAGGGGGACTCGGATGCGGACGTGCTCACCCACGCGATCCTGGATGCCCTGCTCGGGGCCGCGGGATTGGGTGACATTGGGACGCACTTCGGGGTGGGCCGGCCGGAGAACATGGGAATCTCCAGCCTGCTCCTCCTGGAGCGAGTCGTGGCGCTGGTGCGGTCGCGAGGGATACCGGGCGAACAACGTCGATGCCACGGTGGTGGCCGAGGCGCCCAAGATCGGCCCGCTGATCCCGGCCATGCGGAAGAGCTTGGCCGCCGTGCTCGGGGTCGCGGAGACACAAGTCAATCTCAAGGGCACCACGGCGAAGGGTATGGGGGCCCTGGGGGCGGGCGAGGGGATCGCGACCTTTGCGGTGGCGTCGGTCGTCCGTCTGCGGATCCGACCGAGGCGCGCCGACGCGAAGTCCCCCCGACGAACGAAATAATCACAGGGTCTCGGGACCCGAGGAAACCAAACCCCATGCCGCTGCGAGTCCACAATACGCTCACGCGCACACTCGAGCCGTTCGAGTCGCTCAGGCCGGGCGAGGTCCGGATGTACGCCTGCGGGGTCACGGTGTACGACCTTTGCCACATTGGGCACGCTCGCTCCACGCTGGTTTTCGACGTGATCCGCCGCTACCTGGAGTACGCCGGCTACCGGGTCCTGTTGGTCCGCAACTTCACCGATGTGGACGACAAGATCATCGCACGGGCGCGGGAGCGGGGAGTCGCCTGGGATGCGCTGGCAGAGGAGTTCATCGCCGCCTTCTACGCCGATATGGACGCCCTGGGCATCCGGCGGGCGGACGTGGAACCGAAGGCCACCGACCACATCCCCGAGATGGTCGCCATCATCGCCCGTCTCGTGGATCGCGGGATGGCCTATGCCGTGGACGGTGATGTCTATTTCGCCGTCCGCGATTTTCCCGGATACGGGAAGCTCTCGCATCGCAGCCCGGACGACCTCCACTCCGGGGCCCGCATCGAGGTGGACGAGCGCAAACACGACCCCCTGGACTTCGCCCTCTGGAAGGCCTCGCGGCCCGGCGAGCCGGTCTGGGAGAGCCCGTGGGGACCGGGCCGGCCGGGCTGGCACATCGAGTGTTCGGCCATGGCCGCCAAGTACCTGGGCGATTCCTTCGACATCCATGCCGGCGGTGAAGACCTGATCTTCCCTCACCACGAGAACGAGATCGCCCAATCCGAGGGAGCCTCCGGCGCCCCCATGGCGCGCTACTGGTTGCACAACGGCTTCGTGACCGTGGGCGGGGAGAAGATGGCCAAGTCGGTGGGAAACTTCGTCACGATCCGAGACGCCCTCAAGCGCTTCCCCGCGGACGCCCTGAAGCTCTTGCTCCTCTCGACCAACTACCGGGGGCCGCTGGACTACACCGAATCGGCGATGACGGAGAAGGTGAAGGCGCTTCAGAGTCTTCAGGAGTTTCTCAGGGGGGTGGAGATCCTTCGGGCCGAGGCGGGCCGGAATCCCCGGCCGGCCGAGATCTCTGCGGGGGGGCCGACCGACCATCCCGCCGATCTCGCCTTCCGCGCCGCCATGGACGACGACTTCAACACGGCCAGGGCTACAGGGGTGCTCTTCGATCTGGTGCGGGACGGCAACCGGTTGCTCCAGGAGGCCCGACAATCGTCGCCGACATCGAACGCGACGGTCGCCGCCCTGGAAGAAACCGCCGGGCTGCTGCGCCGCCTGGGATCGATCCTGGCGCTCGATCTCGCCGAGGCGGCCGTGGACGTGTCCGCGGCCGCCGCCGTGGGCCTCACGCGTCCGGTTGAAGCGGCGGCGGAGGAACTCCGGCGGCTGTTGGCGGCCGAGCCGCCCTATCGAGACGATCTCCGCGCGCAACTGACGGACGTGGTGCGCGAGCTCCTGGCCCTCCGGGAAGCGGCGCGTAAGCGGAGGGCCTGGGCCGAGGCGGACGAGATCCGACAGACGCTGACCGCCTCCGCTATCCGGGTGGATGACACGCGGACCGCCTGCCACGCGACCTCGGAGTTTTCCCAGGAGCGCGGGCTTCCGGCCGTCAGCGTGAGCTTGGTCAAGGAATGAACAGCCGCCGGGATCGTGGGACGGAAGCCGCGGTGGAGATCGTGATGGGGCCGCACGCCGCCCTGGAGACGCTCCGGGCCGGCAAGCGGGCGGCCCATCGTCTCTTCCTGGCTCGCGAGGAGCGGGGCGGGGTCATCGAGGAGATCCTCACGCTGGCCCGGGCGCGCCACCTGCCGATTGAATTGCGTCCACGGCCCGAGCTGGATCGGCAGGTGCGCGGGACGACGCACCAGGGCGTTCTACTCGAAGTGGGACCGTTCCCGTACGCGGACGCGGAGATACTGGTGGCCGAGATGCAGCGGGGGGCCGAGCCGGGGTTCCTGCTCGTGCTGGACGGGGTCCAGGATCCGCAGAATCTCGGGGCGATCGTGCGGAGCGCGGACGCCGCGGGCGTCCAGGCATGTGTCCTGCCCCGGGACCGGGCGGCCGGCGTGAGCCCGGCGGTCGTGCGGGCCTCGGCCGGGGCCACGGAGCATCTGCCCATCGCCCGGGTCGCCAACCTGGCGACCTTCCTGGAGACGGCGAAGTCCCACGGCCTCTGGGTCGTGGGCACCGACGCCGCGGAGGGCCGCGACCTGTTCGCCACCGACCTCACCGGCCCCATCGCCCTGGTCATCGGCGGCGAGGAGCGGGGGATGCGCGCCCTCACCAAGAGCCGCTGCGACCTCACCGTCCGGATCCCGGCCCGCGGCCGGGTGGCCTCCCTGAACGCCTCGGCCGCCGCCGCCGTGTGTCTCTTCGAAGTATCCCGCCAGCGCAGCCAGAAGGCCCGCTGAATCACCTCGCCTCTGAAGCACAGGCAGAAACGATGATCCCATACACCAAAACCCGCACAGCCCTCGACCGGAGCGCTGGGCGAATCCTGATGCCGGCCGGCTAGTTCCAGCGCAGAGCCTGCCCAATTCGTTGCCGTTGCTGGGGGTTTGTGGTACAACCATTCGCAAACGAAAAGGATGCCTTCCGTGACTGGAGTTTGCCATGCCGGATGATCGCGGGGGAGCCTAGAAAGGTTGAACGCCGATCCCTGCGGCAAGGGTCGGCGTTTTTTGTGTCCCGATATGCGGGTCCGTGATGTAAGGTCGCGGGGGAATGGTAGGTCTGGACGGTGACCGTGCGGATGCCTGAAAGACAGGGTCCCCCTTGAGAAGTAGTCACCGAGGAATAATCTGAATGCCGATCAAGAAGTCAGAACTTTATAGCTCGCTCTGGGCCAGTTGCGACGAATTGCGCGGCGGGATGGACGCCTCGCAGTACAAGGACTACGTCCTCGTCCTGCTGTTCATGAAGTACGTCTCCGACAAAGAGGCCGGCCAGAAGGACTACGCTGCTCGACGTGCCGAAGGGCGGCGAGCTTCGCCGACATGGTCGCGCTCAAGGGCGACAAGGACATCGGCGACAAGATCAACAAGATCATCGCCAGGCTCGCCGAGGCCAACGATCTGAAGGGCGTGATCGACGTGGCCGACTTCAACGATGCCGACAAGCTCGGCAAGGGCAAGGAGATGGTGGACCGCCTCACCAACCTGGTCGCCATCTTCGAGAATCCGGCCTCGACTTCGGCGAGCAACCGCGCCGAGGGCGACGACCTGCTGGGCGACGCCTACGAATACCTCATGCGCCACTTCGCCACCGAGTCCGGCAAGAGCAAGGGGCAGTTCTACACCCCGGCGGAAGTCTAGCCGCGTCATGGCGCAAGGTCATCGGCATCGGCAGCGCCGACGAGCGCCAGCACAGACCGTCTACGACCCGACCTGCGGCTCCGGCTCGCTGCTCCTGAAGGTCGCACGACGAGGCCAAGGGCGCGACGGGCGTACGATCTGACGCTCTACGGGCAGGAAAAGGACAACGCCACCGCCGGCGCTCGCCCGCATGAACATGATCCTGCACGACTGACGCCACGGCCGAGATCAAGCAGGGCAACACGCTCGCCAGCCCGCTTTTCAAGGACGCCGGACGGCGCGCTCAAGACATTCGACTACGTCGTCGCCAATCCGCCGTTCTGCGACCAAAGCGCTGGAGCACCGGCCTCGATCCCGAGCAACGACGCTTTCGAGCGCTTCGCAGTACGGCGTCCCGCCCGAGAAGAAGGGCGACTACGCCTTCCTGCTGCACATCCTCGCGCTCGCTCAAGAGCACCGGCAAAGGCGCCGTGCATCCTCCCGCACGGCGTCCTGTTCCGGGGCAACGCCGAGGCCGCCATCCGCAAGCAACATCGTCCAGCGCGGCTACATCAAGGGCATCATCGGCCTGCCGGCGAACCTCTTCTACGGCACGGGCATCCCCGCCTGCATCATCGTGCTCGACAAGGAAAACGCGCACGCCCGCAAGGGCATCTTCATGATCGACGCCTCCAAGGGCTTCATCAAGGACGGCAACAAGAACCGCCTCCGCGCCCAGGACATCCACAAGATCGTGGACACCTTCACCCGCCAGGTCCGAAATCCCCGCGCTACTCGCGCATGGTGCCGCTGGCCGAGATCAGCGACCCGAAGAACGACTACAACCTCAACCTCCCGCGCTACATTGACAGCACCGAGCCGGAGGACTTGCAGGACATCGACGCCCACCTGCGCGGCGGCATCCCGAACCGCGACATCGATGCGCTCGACCGCTACTGGCAGGTCATCCCCGGCGTGCGCGCCGCGCTGTTCAAGAAGGCCGACCGCGCCGGCTACTCGCCAGCTCAAGCTCCCCATCGCCGACGTCAAGGCCGCCATCTTCGGCCACGCCGAGTTCACCGCCTTCAACGAATCCGTGACCAAGCTGTTCGCGAAATGGAAGAAGCCGCCAACACCCCGCGCCTGAAAGGCATCGCCAAGGGCGACAAGCCCAAGGCGCTCATCGAAACGCTCTCCGAGGATTTGCTGCGACACCTTCGAGAAGGCCCCGCTGCTCGACGCCTACGACGTCTATCAGCACCTCATGGACTACTGGGCCGAGACCATGCAGGACGACTGTCTACATGATCGTGAGCGATGGCTGGCGCGAAGCCGCCAAGCCCCGGCTGATCGTCGAGGACAAGGACAAGAAGACGAAGGAGAAGCCCGACTTCACCGTCGGCAAGCAGAAGTATCAAAGCCGAACTGATCCCGCCCGCGCTGATCATCGCCCGCTACTTCGCCGCCGAACAGGCCGCCATCGAGAAGCTGGAAGCCGAAGTCGCCGCCATCGAGCAGGAGATGGAAGAAATGGCCGAGGAACACGGCGGCGAGGAAGGCCTGCTGGCCGACGGCCAAGAACGACAAGGACAAGCTCACCAAGGCCTCGCGTCGCGGCGCGGCTGAAGGAGATCAAGGGCGACGCCGAAGCGGCCGACGAACGCAAGGTGCTGAAGGACTACCTCGCCCTCGATCGAAAAGGAAGCGGCCACCGGCGCGAAGGTCAAGCGACGCGCAGGAAGCGCTGATTGCCAAGGTCGCGGCAAAGTATGGCAAGCTGACCGAGGACGAAATCAAGACGCTGGTGGTGGACGACAAATGGCTGGCCACACTCGCCGCCGCCGTGCAGGGCGAACTGGACCGCGTTTCGCAAACGCTCACCGGGCGCATCCGCCAACTGGCCGAACGCTACGCCACCCCGCTGCCGCAGCTCACCGACGAAGTCGCCGCGCTCGCCGCCCGCGTGGACGGACACCTCAAGAAGATGGGGGCGGTATGGAAGTGAAGCCCGGCTACAAGCAGACCGAGGTGGGCGTGATCCCGGAGGAGTGGGACGTGAAGCCACTTGGCGGATATTGCCCAAGCTTCAGGGTGGTATGCGTCTCGAGCAATCGCTCAAGGATCCAACGATCGGCGATGCCGATAGATTCATATCGCGCGACTACATGACGCGACGATGTTCATAATTCCGACGGCGAATCAGCCACGACCAAATGCAACTGCGCGACGCCGATATTCATCGTTTGGCAGAGGTGATGTCTACTCGTTGCGATGCATGGTGCAACATTGGCAAGGTGGCTTTGTCGCAGCTGATTCAGCGCTGCCATCGAACTCAATGCGATTGACTGAATTCGTCTGCAAGACAATGAGCTCGAACGCAGATGCGTTCATACGAACTCATTAGTTCGCTATCAGCCGATTGAATCAGGCTCGGCATCCAGCAACGGCAGTGCTGCAACGATCAACATCGTGATCAACAGCTTCGCGCTTTCACCTTCGCCGTTCCACCGCTTCCCGAACAACGCGCCATCGCGGAGGCGTTGAGCGATGTGGATGCGCTGATCGGCGCGCTGGACCGGCTCATCGCCAAGAAGCGCGACCTCAAACAGGCCGCCATGCAGCAACTCCTCACCGGCCAAACACGCCTCCCCGGCTTCCACGGCGAGTGGGAGGTGAAGCGGTTGGGAGATGTTGCCGATATTTCAACGGGCAGGACGCCAAGACGAACGAGCGCTCGTACTGCGGATGGACTGCCAGTGGTTCGCATCGGTGAATCTACAGGCACCACGACAGACTACTCGAAGCCGTTCAACTATTCATCACACCGAGACTGCCGAAACGCAATGCACAGCTGCATTCCAGCAAGGTGCACTTGCTGCTTGCTGAGCTCGGCGAACGACCGGAGGAAATCAGGTATCGTTGCGTTCCTCGATGTACGACGAAGCCTACGCTGGTGGCGACTTCGTGATCTTCAGACCAGTCGTGCCAGCGAACTCGAGTTCCTCTACTACCTGCTACTCATTCGATGCACGACGCGAATATCGGCGGATGCGCAAGCAAGGCGACGTAGTGGTTCGACATCAGCGAC
The DNA here is from genome assembly GCA_963727695.1 of uncultured Methylomirabilota bacterium. GTDB lineage: Bacteria > Methylomirabilota > Methylomirabilia > Methylomirabilales > 2-02-FULL-66-22 > 2-02-FULL-66-22. The sequence goes on from CAVSHW010000057.1 coordinate 30,808, forward strand.
AAGAAACACTTGCAGCACTTGAATTACCCCTTACCCGACACTCGCCGAACAAACCGCCATCGCCGAGGTGCTGTCGGACATGGACGCGGAGCTGGCGGCGCTGAAGCAGCGGCGCGACAAGACCCGCGCCCTCAAGCAGGGGATGATGCAGGAATTGCTGACCGGGAGGATTCGGCTGGTATGAGCAAACCGGAACAGCATGGGGCATCGGGCGGCGGGCGGGGGGCCGATCGGACCGATCGGACCGATCGGTCTGATCGGACGGATCGGACTGATCGGACTGATCGAGTGAAAGACGCTGCCCGGCAGAAGGGTCTTCGCCCCAGCGGCGGCTACCGCACGCTGCGCTCGTTCCGGGTGACCACGGTCATCTACGATGCCACGGTGGCGTTCTGCGACCGTTTCGTGGGCAAGCGCTCGCGTACGTATGACCAGATGGTGCAGGCGGCGCGCAGTGGGCGGCAGAATATCGCCGAGGGCAGTCGTGCTTCGGCGACCTCAAGTCAGACCGAGCTGCGATTGGTGAATGTGGCCCGGGCCAGCTTGGATGAGTTATTGCTCGACTACGAGGATTTCCTGCGACAGCGCGGCCTGCGGCAATGGGGAAAGACGATCCCCAGGCGCAGGCGGTTCGGGAGGTGGGGAAGTGGATTAATCGGATTGATCAGTCGGATCGGACCGATCGGACCGATCTGTCGGATCAGACTGATCGGACCGATTCGGAAGCTTACGCCGCATGGTTGACCAACGCCGACCCGGCTGTGGTGGCGAACGCGGTGCATCTGTCTGATCCACCAGGCAAATTACTGCTCGATCGGCTGATCGCCGGCCTGGAAAGTCAGTTCATCCAAGCAGGGCGGTTACAGCGAACGTTTGGCGGCCGCGAGGCATTGAGGAACGGCGGAAGCAGAATCAGACCGATCAGACCGATCCGACCGATCGGTCGGATCAATCCGAAAGACAACCCCGAACTGCCCGAGCTGCGGGAAGCCGATGGCCCTGCGCACTGCGCGCAAGGGCGCCCATGCGGGTTCTCAGTTCTGGGGTTGCACCGGCTACCCGGAATGCAAGGGAACTCGGCGAGTGGATGGATCGGTCGGATCGGACCGATCGGACGGATGAGGGCCATGAGCACTATTGGCCAGATCGAGAAGAAGACTCAGCGGCGCGTGGTGAAGCTGTTCCGCGAGACGCTGGGATATGATTATCTGGGCGACTGGGACCGATCGCGAGGACAACCGCAACATCGAGCCGGACCTTGCTGCGGACCTTGCCTGAAGGACGAAAGGCCACTCCGATAGCGCTGATCGCCAAGGCGCTGTACGAGCTGGAGAAAGCCGCGGGCGATACCAGCAAGAGCCTCTACGACCGCAACCACGCCGTCTATGGCCTTCTGCGCTACGGTGTGAAGGTGCAAGCCGGATGTGGGCGAGAATATGGTCACCGTCTGGCTGGTGGACTGGAAGGAGCCGGAGAAGAATGACTTCGCCATCGCCGAGGAGGTGACCGTCGCCGGGGCGAACGCCAAGGCCAGCACCAAGCGTCCGGACATCGTGCTCTACGTCAACGGCATCGCGCTCGGGCGTCCTGGAACTGAAGCGCTCCACCGTGTCCGTGGCCGAGGGGATCCGCCAGAATCTGGACAACCAGAAGAAGGAGTTCATCGAGCCGTTCTTCTCGACCATGCAGTGGGTGATGGCGGGCAACGACACCGAGGGCCTGCGCTATGGCACGATCCAGACGCCGGAGAAGTATTACCTGACCTGGAAGGAAGACAGCCCCATCGAGAACCTGCTCGATCGGGCCCTGACGCAACTGTGCTCCAAGGCGCGCTTCCTGGAACTGATCCACGACTTCATCGTCTTCGACGCCGGGATCAAGAAGCTCTGCCGGCACAACCAGTATTTCGGCGTCCACGCCGCCCAGGCCTTCGTCCAGCGGCGCGAGGGCGGCATCATCTGGCACACCCAGGGCAGCGGCAAGAGCCTGATCATGGTCTGGCTGGCCAAGTGGATTCGAGAGCACGTGACCGATCCCCGCGTGCTCATCATGACCGACCGCACGGAACTGGACGAGCAGATCGAGAAGGTGTTCAAGGGCGTCAACGAGGACATCTACCGCACCAACGAGCGGCGCGGATCTGATCGCCACAGCTCAATGCCACGAAGCCGTGGCTGCTCTGCTCGCTGATCCACAAGTTCGGCGGGAAGGACAGCGAGGACGAGGAGGGCGACGCGCGACGAGTTCATCGAGGAGATGAAGAAAGCCTTGCCGCCCGATTTCAAGGCCAAGGGCAACCTCTTCGTCTTCGTGGATGAGTGCCATCGCACGCAATCCGGCAAGCTGCACGAGGCGATGAAGGGCATCCTGCCCGAGGCGGTGTTCATCGGCTTCACCGGCACGCCGCTGCTGAAGGCCGACAAGCAGAAGAGCATCGAGATCTTCGGACGCTACATCCACACGTACAAGTTCGACGAGGCGGTGAGCGACAAGGTGGTGCTCGACCTGCGCTACGAGGCGCGGGACATCGACCAGAACATCACCTCGCAGGCGAAGATCGACCAGTGGTTCGAGGCCAAGACGAAGGGGCTGACCGACCTGGCCAAGGCCCAGCTCAAGCAGCGCTGGGGCACGATGCAGAAGGTGCTCTCGAGCCAGTCGCGACTGGAGAAGATCGTCGCCGACATCCTGATGGACATGGAGACGCGCGACCGGCTGGCAGAGCGGGCGCGGCAACGCCATGCTCGTCGCCGGGAGCATCTACGAGGCGTGCAAGTTCTACGAGCTGTTCGACAAGACCGACCTGCACGGCAAGTGCGCCATCGTGACGTCCTACGTGCCGTCAACGGCCGAGCATCAAAGGCGAGGAAACCGGCGAGGGGGACACCGAGAAGCTTGCAGAAATACGACATCTACCAGAAGATGCTGGCCGACTGGTTCAACGAGCCGCCGGAGACGGCGGTCAAGCAGGGTCGAGGAGTTCGAGAAGGCGGTGAAGAAGAAGTTCATCGAAGAACCGGGCCAGATGAAGCTGCTGATCGTGGTGGACAAGCTCCTGACCGGCTTCGATGCGCCGCCTGCCACGTACCTGTACATCGACAAGCAGATGCGCGATCACGGACTGTTCCAGGCGATCTGCCGGGTGAACCGGCTGGACGGCGAGGACAAGGAATACGGCTACATCATCGACTACAAGGATCTGTTCAAGAGCCTGGAAGGGGCGGTCCACGACTACACCTCCGGGGCGTTCGATGGGTACGACAAGGAAGACGTGGCGGGGCTGCTTGAAGACCGGCTGGGCAAGGCAAGAGAACGGCTTGAGGAGGCGTTGGAGGCAGTCCGTGCCCTCTGCGAGCCGGTGGAAATGCCCAAAGATCAGGCGGCCTACCTGCGCTATTTCTGCATCGAAGGAATCCGGCAACGCCGAGAAGCTCAAGGCCAACGAGCCGCAACGCCTGTCGCTGTACAAGCTGACCGCTGCGCTGGTGCGGGCGTACGCCAACCTGGCCAGCGAGATGACCGAGGCCGGCTACAGCGCGGCCGAGGCGGAAGCGATCAAGGAAGAAGTGCACGCTCTTCGAGAACTTGCGCAACGAGGTGAAGCTGGCACAGCGGCGACGCCATCGACCTGAAGCAGGTATGAGCCGGCGATGCGGCACCTGATCGATGCGTATATCCGGGCCGAGGAAAGCGAGAAGGTGTCCGCCTTCGACGATCTGTCGCTGGTGCAGCTCATCGTCGAGCGTGGCGGAGACGCGGTGGAGGCCTTGCCCGACGGCATTCGCAAGAACACGGATGCCACGGCGGAGACCATCGAGAACAACGTCCGCAGGCTGATCATCGACGAGTCGCCGATCAATCCGAAGTATTACGAGAAGATGTCCGAGTTACTGGATGCCCTGATCGCGCAGCGCAAGCAGGAGGCGCTGGATTACGCACGCGTATCTGGCAGAAGATCGTGGAACTGACGAGGATGGCAAAGAACGGAGCCGGGCGGGGAGGCTTACCCGAAAGCGGTGAACACGGCTGCCAGAGCGAGCGCTCTATGACAACCTCGACAAGGACGAGGCGCTGGCGCTGGAGGTGGATGAGGTGGTGCGGACCAGCAAGCAGGACGAGTGGCGGAGCAATCCATTCAAGATCAAGAGGGTGAAGCTGGCGATCAGGGAAGCGCTGCGGAAGGCGCGCACCCGAGATAGCAAAGGTACGGGATACGCCAGCCTCGGTTCGTTCAGGAAGAGCAGGCGGCCTATGCGGCCAAGGATGGCGAGCCGAGCGATCAACTGGTCGAGACGATCCTCGAACTCGTGAAGAACCAGAATGAGTATTGAGACGTCGAACATCACCGTCAGCGGCATCCGGGTGTCGGTCGTCCGGAAGGCGATCAAGAACCTGCATCTGGGCGTCTACCCCCGCACGGTCGGGTGCGCGTCGCCGCGCCGCTAGCCGTGTCGGATGACTGCGGTGCGGCTGGCGGTTGTGGGCAAGCTCGGGTGGATCAAGCGGCAACAGGCGAGATTTGCCGCCCAGCCGCGCCAGTCCCGGCGCGGAGATGGTCAGTGGGGAGAGCCACTACGTTCTCGGGTGGCGTTATCGGCTGCGAGTGGTGGCGAGCAGCGGTCCCGGCCGGGTGGTGTTGCGGCACCGCAGCATCCTTGAACTGCACGTCCGCAGAGACTTGGACGCGATGGAGCGCGAGCGGGTATTGCGCCACTGGTACCGCATGCGGCTGCGCGAGTTGATTCCCCCGCTCCTGACGAAGTGGGAGGTAGTTCTCGGCGTCTATGCGGTCGGCTGGGGCATCAAGAAGATGAAGACCAAGTGGGGGAGCTGCAGCCTGGCTGCCGGCCGAATCTGGCTGAATCTGGAGCTGGCGAAGAAGCCGGTACAGTGCCTGGAATATCTCATCGTGCACGAGCTGGCCCATCTGATCGAGCCGCATCACAACGACCGGTTTGCCTCCATCATGGATACGCATCTGCCCGCCTGGCGGGTGGCCCGCGCCGAACTGAATCGCGCGCCGCTCGCGCATGAGGAGTGGAAGTACTAACGAGGCGAGAGCAGCATACGCCAAACAAGTTTTTGCGCGAAATAGCGTAACCGAGGTTGACAGAAGGTGGAGAGATGGATTAAAATAACCCTCCTCTTGAAAGGCTAGTCTGTCCTGGGGGGGTTCGAACAAGAAATAGTTTGCCAAGATTAGACGGTTTACATATACTACTGTTTTGTCCGCTGGCGTAGCTCAGCTGGTAGAGCGGCTGATTTGTAATCAGCGGGTCGGGGGTTCAATTCCCTCCGCCAGCTCCACCGGGTGCGTGCCTCCAGGGGCCGGCGGATTCGCGAAGCGCGCCCTGGATTCTGGGGAGATACCCAAGCGGCCAAAGGGGGCAGACTGTAAATCTGTTGGCTTATGCCTTCGGAGGTTCAAATCCTCCTCTCCCCACCATCGGGTTGCGGATGAGAGGTTTGACTGAAACGGAAAGAGCCTTCGCATATCGGGTCGCCCGATGGCGGTGTGCGCGGGTTCTTCTGGGTGTCGATGGCGGCGCTGACAATTGTCTGGCGGGAATAGCTCAGCTGGCTAGAGCGCGAGCCTTCCAAGCTCGGGGTCGCGGGTTCGAATCCCGTTTCCCGCTCCATGCGTCTTTCCGCACCGGCAGCCGCGAATTCCCGTCAGCGACAGGGATTCCGGACGGGACCGGCGGAGCTTCGAGCAGACCGTCCGTGATTTCGTGACTCGGGGGTATTCGAGTCCAGACGGCTGGGCGCCCACGTAGCTCAGTTGGTAGAGCGCGTCCTTGGTAAGGACGAGGTCACCAGTTCGATCCTGGTCGTGGGCTCCATTCCTTTCTGGCCTCGATGGCAGGAGGCCTGCGCAGGGAGACACTCTCATGGGGAAAGCGAAGTTCGAGCGGACGAAAGAGCACATGAACGTCGGGACCATTGGCCACATCGACCACGGGAAGACGACGCTGACCGCGGCGATCACGAAGGCCCTCGGCTTCAAGAACGCGAAGATCGCCTTCGTGCCGTTCGACCAGATCGATAAGGCGCCGGAGGAGCGGGAGCGGGGCATCACCATCGCCATCGCCCACGTGGAGTACGAGACCGACAAGCGCCACTACGCCCACGTGGACTGCCCCGGCCACGCCGACTACATCAAGAACATGATCACCGGGGCGGCCCAGATGGACGGCGCCATCCTGGTGGTGGCGGCCTCCGAGGGCCCGATGCCCCAGACCCGGGAGCACATCCTGCTCGCCCGCCAGGTCGGCGTCCCCAGCATGCTGGTCTTCCTGAACAAGGTGGACCAGGTGGACGACCCCGAGCTGATGGAGCTGGTCGAGCTGGAGGTCCGCGAGCTGCTCACCCAGTACGGCTTCCCCGGGGACGAGATCCCCATCGTGAAGGGCTCGGCCCTGAAGGCCCTCCAGTCCACCAGCACGGATCCGAAGGCCCCCGAGTACGCCTGCATCTACGAGCTCGCGGCCGCCGTGGACAGCTACTTCCCCTCCCCGAAGCGCGAGATCGACAAGCCCTTCCTGATGCCCGTGGAGGACGTCTTCACCATCTCCGGGCGCGGGACGGTGGTCACCGGCCGGGTGGAGCGCGGCGTGGTCAAGGTCGGGGAAGAGGTGGAGATCGTCGGCATCCGGCCGACCCAGAAGACGGTCTGCACCGGGGTGGAGATGTTCCGGAAGCTCCTCGACCAGGGCCAGGCCGGCGACAACATCGGCGTGCTGCTGCGCGGGATCAAGCGCGAAGAGGTGGAGCGCGGGCAGGTCGTGGCCAAGCCGGGCTCCATCACCCCCCACACGAAGTTCAAGGCCGAGGCCTACATTCTCACCAAGGAGGAGGGCGGGCGCCATACCCCCTTCTTCGACGGCTATCGGCCCCAGTTCTACTTCCGGACGACCGACGTCACCGGGGTGGCCAAGCTCCCCCCGGGGACCGAGATGGTCATGCCCGGCGACAACGTCACCATGGAAGTGACCCTGATCCAGCCCATCGCCATGGAGAAGGAACTCCGCTTCGCCATCCGCGAGGGGGGCCGGACCGTGGGCGCCGGGGTGGTGAGCGAGGTGCTGGAGTAACCGGGGCGGCGGGCCCCGTTCCTCCGGTGCGAGGCGGGGCTATACCAGACCGAGCCGCGATGCCGGCTCTGGAGCGAGACGATCATGCGAGATACGATCACCCTGGCGTGCGCCGAGTGCAAGCGCCGGAACTATTCCACGACCAAGAACAAGCGGAACACGACCGACCGCGTGGAGTTGTCCAAGTACTGCCCCTGGTGCCGGAAGCACACTCCGCACCGCGAGACCAAGTAGTCCGGGGGGTGCGAGATCCGGCGCGGACGGCGGCAGCCGGGCTACCAACAGGCCTGTAGCTCCAACTGGTAGAGCGGCGGACTCCAAATCCGTAGGTTGGGGGTTCGAATCCCTCCAGGCCTGCCAACGCGGTGGAGTTTCGGTCGGACGGTTTCCGGAGCGCACGGGCACCGCCAAGTGCCCGATGTCCCACGGGCGACGAGAGAGGGCTGGACGACATGACGGCAGTGGCGGAACGGTTGCAGAACGCGTGGGGGACGACGGTCCAGTTCGTCAAGGAGGTCCGGGTCGAGCTCAAGAAGGTCACCTGGCCCCAGCGCAACGAGATCATCGGCTCGACGGCGGTGGTCATCGTGGCCAGCTTCGCGGTGGCGTTCTTCCTGGGGTTCGTGGACCTGATCCTCCAGAAGGCGTTGGGGCTCATCATCAAGTAATTCGGACGTCCGAGACCGAGGGGAATCATGGCGGAGCAGAATGTGAGCGGTGTCGCGGCTGAGGCCGGGGCGCCCCAGGAATCCGGGGCCGAGTCGGCGGCGGTGCCGTCTTTCGAGGCCGCCACGACCGCGGTCGAGATCGGGGCCAACCCGCCGCATCACCAGTGGTTCGTCATCCATACCTATTCGGGGTTCGAGAACAAGGTGAAGCAGAGCATCGAGCAGCGAGTCTCGGCGCTGGCCCTCGGCGAGGTCGTCTCCAAAGTCATGATCCCCACCGAGACGGTGGTGGAGCTGAAGAAGGGGAAGCGGCGAGAGGCCTCGCAGAAGTTCTTCCCGGGCTACGTCCTGATCTGCATGGAGATGTCGGACGACCTCTGGTACCTGATCAAGAACACGCCCAAGGTCACCGGATTCGTCGGACCCGGTGTCCGGCCGACCCCGATCCCGGAGGAGCAGGTCCGGGCCATCTTGCAGCAGGTGGAGACCGGTGCGGAGCGCCCAAAACACCGCATCCTCTTCAGTCGGGGAGAGAGCGTCCGTGTTATCGACGGGCCGTTCTCCAATTTCACCGGCGTGGTGGACGAAGTGAAGCCCGAGAAGGGCCGACTGAAGGTCATGGTCAGCATTTTTGGCCGTCCCACCCCTGTGGATGTCGAGTTCCTCCAGGTCGAACGGGTCTGACCAGGGCGGGGCGGGTAGCTCTTGCGCGGCCCGCGGTCCTGCTCTTGTGTCCATCTGAGGAGGTTGCATGACAAAGCGCATCGGCAAGAAGGTTACCGCCCAAGTGAAGCTCCAGGTTCCGGCCGGCAAGGCGAATCCCTCGCCGCCGGTGGGGCCGGCCCTCGGACAGCATGGCGTCAATATCATGGAGTTCTGCAAGACGTTCAACGCTCAGACGCAGGCTCAGGAGGGATTGATCATCCCGGTGGTGATCACCATCTACGCGGATCGGTCTTTCACTTTCATCACCAAGACGCCCCCGGCATCGGTTCTGCTCAAGCAGGCCGCTGGGATCGCGCAGGGCTCTAAGGAGCCGAACCGGGTGAAGGTGGGGAAGGTCACGCGGAAGCAGGTGGAAGACATCGCCAAGACGAAGTTGCCCGACCTGAACGCCTTCACCCCGGAGGCGGCGGCGAAGATCATCGAGGGGACGGCCCGCAGCCTGGGGGTCGAGGTGGTGGGGTAGCCGTTGTCAAGATGTGGCAAACTGAAAACTGACAACGTGATAATACAAAACCGGCCAAGGAGACGGACGCTGCTCTTTGGGTGGTTTCGGTTGTCCGGTTCTTGATTGTCGGTTTGTCATTTTTCATTTCTGAGTGGTGGACGACGGCCCACCTCATCCGTTGTCCGGAACGCGAGAAGGAGGGAGCCTAATATGGCGAAAGTCGGGAAGCGGTACGCGAAGGCCGCGGAGGCGGTGGAGAAGGCCGTCGGCCAAGCGGGCGAGATGGAGCTCGGGAAGGCCGTCGAACTGGCCAAGGCCAACGCCGTGGCCAAGTTCGACGAGACCCTGGACCTGGCGGTGCGGCTGGGGGTTGATCCCAAGCACGCCGACCAGATGGTCCGAGGGACGGTGGTCCTTCCCCACGGGACCGGAAAGAAGGTGCGGGTTCTGGTCTTCGCCAAGGGGGAGAAGCAGAGGGAAGCGCAGGAGGCGGGGGCCGACTATGTGGGGGCCGAGGATCTCGTCGAGAAGATCCAGGGAGGCTGGCTCGACTTCGATCGGGCCATCGCCACCCCCGACATCATGGGTCAGGTGGGTCGCCTGGGCAAGGTGCTGGGTCCCAGGGGGCTCATGCCCAACCCCAAGACCGGCACCGTCACCTTCGAGGTGGGGAAAGCGGTGCACGAGTTCAAGGGGGGCAAGATCGAGTTCCGAGTGGAAAAGGCAGGCATCGTGCACGTTCCCTTCGGCAAGGCCTCCTTCACGCCGCAGCAGTTGACCGAGAACGCCGCGGCGGTGCTGGAAGCCCTCCTGCGGGCCAAGCCGGCCACCAGCAAGGGGCGGTACGTCAAGGGTGTGTTCATCTCGTCCACCATGGGTCCTGGGATCCGGGTTGATGCCAACGCCGTCCAGGCCTTGGTGAAAGTCTAGGGAGGAGGCTCCAGTGGGGCGTGCAGAGAAGAGCACCAGTATCGCGGAGTTTCGTGAGAAGCTGAGCGGCGTGCGAGGTGCGGTGCTGACGGATTTTCGCGGTCTGAGCGTGGCCGATATCACCGAGCTTCGAAGCCTCCTTCGCAAGAGCGAGGTTGAGTACAAGGTGGTCAAGAACACCCTGGCCAGGCTGGCCGTGAAGGACACCGGACTCGAGGGCTTGGCCGCCTATTTCGAAGGTCCCACGGCCATCGCCATCAGCCGGAAGGATGCGGTGGCTGCGTCAAAGGTCCTGACCACCTGGGGAAAGAGCCGGCCGACCTTCACCATCAAGGGCGGGGTCGTCGAGGGCCGGGTCGTCGGGTCGGCCGAGATCGCAGAACTGGCCGCGGTCCCGCCGCGGGAGGTGCTGCTGGCTCGGATGGCGGGAGCCTTGCAGGCGCCGATCACCGGGCTGGTGCGGGTGTTGGGCGCCCATCTCTTGGGGCTGGCCTGCGCCCTCGACCAGGTCCGACAGAAGAAGGAAGGGGCGGCGTAGCTCGCGCCGTCCTGCGACGTGTTCGCGCGTTCCGTTTCCGATTTTCGAACGAGGCATTCAGAGGAGGCTGCAATGGCAAAGGTCACGATCGACGATGTGTTGGAGTCCATTGATTCCTGGACGGTCTTGGAGCTGAACAAGCTCGTCAAGGGAATCGAGGAGAAGTATGGGGTGTCGGCGGCGGCCCCGATGGCCGTGGCGGCGGCGCCGGCGGGCGGCGGCGCGGCGGCGGAGGAAAAGACGGAATTCAGCGTCATCCTGGCTGCCGTCGGCGAGAAGAAGATCCAGGTGATCAAAGAGGTCCGCGTCATCACGGGGCTCGGCCTGAAAGAGGCCAAGGACCTGGTGGACGGGGCTCCCAAGCCGGTGAAGGAAGGCGTCTCCAAGGCCGAGGCGGAAGAGATCAAGAAGAAGCTCGTGGACGCTGGGGCAACCGTCGAACTCAAGTAGCGAGGGAAAACACGCATGGCCGTTGTGAAGAGGGCCGGAGGCGAGGATCGCGTCAGCTTCGCCAAGATTCACGAGATTATCGGAATCCCGAATCTGATCGAGATCCAGCAGCGCTCGTACGAGCAGTTTCTCCAGTCGCGCGTCCCCCCGCAAGAGCGGGAGAATTCCGGACTCCAGGGGGTGTTCACCAGTATCTTCCCCATCACGGACTACAATGACTCCGCGTCGCTGGAGTTCGTGCGGTACGAGTTCGGTGATCCCAAGTACACCTCCGAGGAGTGCTGGGAGAAGGGGATGACCTTCTCGGTCCCTCTCAAGGTGACCCTCCGCCTGGTGGTCTGGGACAAACAGGTCGGGAGCGAGGCTCGGAGCATCCGGGACATCAAAGAACAGGAAGTCTACCTGGGCGAGATGCCCCTCATGACCGAGCACGGGACCTTCATCGTCAACGGCACGGAACGTGTCGTGGTGAGCCAACTGCACCGGTCGCCGGGTGTGTTCTACGACCATGACGGCGGGACCACGCACAGCAGCGGCAAGATGCTGTTCTCGGCCCGCCTGATTCCCTATCGCGGGTCGTGGCTGGAGTTCGAGTTCGACGCCAACGACGTATTGCACGTCCGGGTGGACCGCCGGCGCAAATTCCTGTCCACGATCTTGCTCCGGGCGCTGGGGTACAACAGCAACGAGGTGATCCTGGGTCTGTTCTATGACCGGGACACGCTGCACCTCTCGAAGCGGGACGTCCTGCTGGAGCTCGGCTCTCCAGGGGTCCTGGGGTACCGCGCTGCCAAAGAAGTTGCGGATGGAAAAGAGACGGTGCTCCAGGCGGGTAAGCGGATCAGCAAGAATGGGCTGAAGCGCTGCCATACCCTGAAGATCAAGCAGGTCGCCGTCTCGCGGGAGGACGTCGTCGGGCGATTCCTCAGTCGGGACGTGGTGGATGGGACGACCGGCGAGGTCCTGGCGGAGTGCGGCCAGGAAGTGACCGGCGAGCTGCTGGAGCAGTTCCAGGAGCACCGGCTGGAATCCTTCCAGGTGCTGAGCGGTCCGGACAACCGCGAAGTGTTCGAGATCCGCGAGACGCTCCGGAAGGACAGCACCCGGGGGACCGACGAGGCCCTGGTCGAGATTTACCGCCGCATGCGCCCGGGCGATCCCCCCACGCTGGAGAGCACCAAAGCGCTGCTGGAGAACATCTTCTTCAATCCCCGCCGGTACGATCTGTCCAGGGTCGGCCGGCTCAAGATGAACAAGAAATTGGGCATGAGTGTGCCCTTAGAGGAGCGTGTCCTCCGCAAGGAGGACATCCTGGAGGTGATCCGCTACGTCCTCAAGGCCAAGCGGGGCGAAGGCCAGGTGGACGACATCGACCACCTGGGCAATCGCCGGGTGCGGGCCGCCGGCGAGCTTCTGGAGGACCAGTTCCGCATCGGGCTGTCCCGGATGGAGCGGGCTGTGCGCGAGCGGATGAGCACGCAGGAGTTGGAGACGCTGATGCCGCACGACCTGGTGAACGCGAAGCCGGTCACGGCGGCCCTGAAGGAGTTCTTCGGCTCCTCTCAGCTTTCCCAGTTCATGGATCAGACGAACCCGCTGGCCGAGCTCACCCACAAGCGGCGCCTCTCGGCTTTGGGTCCGGGGGGTCTCTCCCGCGAGCGGGCCGGATTCGAGGTGCGTGACGTGCATCCGACCCACTACGGGCGGATGTGCCCCATCGAGACCCCGGAAGGACCCAACGTCGGGCTCATCGCCTCGCTCTCCACCTACGCCCGGGTCAACGACTTCGGATTCATCGAGACCCCGTATCGGAAAGTGCGGGACGGCCGGGTCACCGACGAGATCGAATACCTGACGGGGGACGAGGAGGAGTTGCACACGGTTGCCCAGGCCAACGCCGAGTTGGATGGGCGCAATCGATTCGTCGCCGAGCGGGTCGCGGCGCGCGCCTCCATGAACTCCGTTATGGTGACCCCCGAGGCCATCGAGTTCATGGATGTTTCGCCCAAGCAACTGGTGGGAATCTCCACCTCGCTGATCCCCTTCCTGGAGCACGACGACGCCAACCGCGCCCTGATGGGGGCCAACATGCAGCGGCAGTCGGTGCCCTTGCTCCGGCCCACCGCCCCCGTGGTGGGGACCGGCATGGAGTACGTGGCGGCCAAGGACTCGGGGGCCGTGGTGGTCGCCAAGCGCGCCGGCGTGGTGGAGGCAGTGTCGGCGGAGCGTATCATCGTGCGGGGCGACCCGAAGGAGCCGCGCTCCGACGGCCAGACCAACGGCACGGGCGTGGACATCTATACCCTGATGAAGTTCCGGCGCAGCAACCAGAATACCTGTATCAACCAGAAACCGATCGTGGCCAAGGGACAGCAGGTGGCGAAGGGCCAGGTGATCGCAGATGGACCGGCCACGCAGCAGGGGGAGTTGGCGCTGGGTCAGAACGTCCTGGTGGCTTTCATGCCCTGGGGCGGCTACAACTTCGAAGACGCCATCCTCATCAGCGAGCGGTTGACGAAGGACGACCGGTACACCTCGATCCACATCGAGGAGTTCGAGATCGAGGCCCGGGACACCAAGCTGGGCAAGGAAGAGATTACCCGGGATATCCCCAACGTGGGCGAAGAGGCCCTGAAGGATCTGGACGAGAGCGGGATCGCCCGTATCGGGGCCGAGATCAAACCGGGCGACATCCTGGTGGGGAAGGTCACCCCAAAGGGGGAGACAGTCCTCACCCCCGAGGAGCGGCTGCTCCGGGCCATTTTTGGCGAGAAGGCGGAGGACGTGCGGGATGCGTCCCTCACCGTCCCGCCGGGGATCAGCGGAACGGTGGTCGACGTCAAGGTCCTCTCCCGCAAGGGAGTGGAGAAGGACGAGCGGGCGAAGTCGATCGAGGACGAAGAGGCGGCCCGCCTCCGCAAGGACTTCGAGGACGAGATCCAGATCATCGCCGCGGAGCGCGACACCAGGATCCGTGAACAGCTCGAGGACCGAGTGGTCGGTCGGGACGTGAAATCTCGCGGCGGCCGCAAGCTGATCATCGCCAAGCGGCACAAGCTCAGCGCCGATCTCTTGGCGGAGTTCAGCCCCGAAGACATGCTGGAGGCGGCCCTGGCCCTGGACGAGAAGACGGGGGCAGAGGTTCATCGCCTGATCGAAGAGGCCAATGACCAGGTCCACGCCCTGGAGATGTTGCTGGAGGAGCGCATCGAGCGGCTCAAGCGCGGGGACGAGTTGGCGCCGGGCGTTCTCAAGCTGGTCAAGGTCTTTATCGCCATGAAGAGAAAACTCTCCGTCGGGGACAAGATGGCCGGGCGGCACGGCAACAAGGGGGTCATCGCCAAGATCCTCCCCGAGGAGGATATGCCGTACCTGCCCGACGGGAGTCCGGTGGAGGTTGTCCTGAATCCTCTGGGGGTGCCCTCGCGAATGAACGTGGGGCAGATCCTGGAAACCCACCTCGGGTGGGCTGCCCAGGCTCTGGGGGTCCGCGTGGCCTCGCCGGTCTTCGACGGGGCGGCGGAGAAGGACATCAAGATGATGCTGAAGCGAGCCAAGCTTCCTCAGTCGGGGAAAGTCGTCCTCTGCGACGGGCGGAGCGGGAAGCCCTTCCATCAGGAGGTTACGGTCGGGTATATCTATCTGATGAAGCTGGCTCACCTGGTGGACGACAAGATCCATGCCCGCTCCATCGGCCCGTATTCGCTGGTGACGCAACAGCCCCTGGGTGGGAAGGCTCAGTTCGGGGGTCAGCGCTTCGGCGAGATGGAGGTCTGGGCCTTGGAGGCCTACGGTGCCGCCCATACGCTGCAAGAAATCCTCACGGTCAAGTCCGACGATGTGATCGGTCGGACCAAGATGTACGAGTCGATCGTGAAGGGGGAGAACGCCCTGGAGCCCGGCTTGCCCGAGTCCTTCAACGTCCTGGTGAAGGAGTTGCAGAGCCTGGCCTTGGACGTGGAGCTGGTCAAGGAATAGTCAGGAATCGCGTCATCGCGATTCTTAAAGGAGCCGTCCGTGGAGAAGTTTTTCGGGTTCTTCGACGAGAAGCCCATCGACCCCACCAGCTTTCGGGCCATCCGGATCGGCCTGGCCTCTCCCGAGAAGATTCGGAGCTGGTCGCACGGCGAGGTCAAGAAACCCGAGACCATCAACTATCGGACGTTCAAGCCCGAGCGGGACGGCCTGTTCTGCGCCAAGATCTTTGGGCCGACCCGGGACTGGGAGTGCAACTGCGGCAAGTTCAAGGGCATCAAGCACAATGGGGTCATCTGCGACAAGTGCGGTGTCGAGGTGATCCGGTCCAAGGCGCGTCGCCAGCGGCTGGGCCACATCGAGCTGGCCTCGCCGGTGGTCCACATCTGGTTCTTCAAATCCATCCCCAGCCGGATCGGGTACCTCCTCGACATGCCGCTGCGCGACCTCGAGAAGGTCCTGTACTTCGAAGAGCACGTGATCCTGGACCCGGGGAAAACCAAGCTGCAGAAGAAGCAACTTCTGAACGAAGAGCAGCACCGCAAGATCACCACCCCCTATACGTTCCGCATCGAGAACGGGGAGGCGCTGCTGGATCTGGATTGCCTGTGGGCTGCCGAGTTTCGCGTCGGTCGCGATGTGAAGGAGGGGCGGGAGACGCTGGCAAAGGCAGGAGAAACCCTGGATCTGTCCTTGGTGAAGCGCCTTCAGGCCGCGGGCATCCGGGAGATCCCCGTCCGGCGCGAGGACCTCGTGGGCCGCGTTCTGGCCGCGAATATCGCGGACGGGCATTCGAAGAAGATCATCGGAGCGCAGTGGGAGGACCTGACGTCTGATTTGCTGAAGCGTTTGGAAAGCCATGAGGTCGAGCGGTTCCAGGTCTTCCATTTCTCCATTGAGGGGTTCCGCGACGGGATGGGGGCCGAGGCCATTCGGGAACTGCTCGAGGATATCAAAGTCAAGGAGGACGCCGACAAGCTGCGGGAACGGATGAAGAAGGAGACGTCCCAGCAGAACCGGAAGAAGATCACCAAGCGGCTCAGGATCGTCGAGGCCTTCCTGAACTCCGGCAACAAGCCGGAATGGATGGTGCTGGAAGTGGTGCCGGTCCTGCCGCCAGAGTTGCGGCCGCTGGTGCCGCTGGACGGAGGCCGCTTCGCCACGTCGGATCTGAACGACCTCTACCGGCGCGTGATCAACCGGAACAACCGGCTCAAGCGTTTGATGGAGCTCCGCGCCCCCGATATCATCATCCGGAACGAGAAGCGGATGCTGCAAGAGGCGGTGGATGCCCTCTTCGACAACGGGCGCCGCGGGCGGGCGCTGAAGGGTCAGAACAACCGGCCCCTCAAGTCCCTCTCCGACATGCTCAAGGGGAAGCAGGGCCGTTTCCGCCAGAACTTGCTGGGCAAGCGCGTGGACTACTCGGGCCGCTCGGTGATCGTGGTCGGGCCGGAGCTGAAGTTCCACCAGTGCGGACTCCCCAAGAAGATGGCCCTGGAGTTGTTCAAACCCTTCATCTTCCGCAAGCTCCTGCGGGATGACGAGCATGTGGCCACCATCAAGAGCGCCAAGAAGATGGTGGAGCGCGGCCGTCCCGAGGTCTGGGATGCCCTGGAGCACGTCATCAAGGAACACCCGGTGATGCTGAACCGAGCCCCCACGCTGCACCGGCTGGGCATCCAGGCCTTCGAGCCGATGCTGGTGGAAGGGGAAGCGATCAAGATCCACCCCTTGGTGTGCTCCGCCTTCAACGCCGACTTTGACGGCGATCAGATGGCGGTCCATGTGCCGCTTTCGCCCGAGGCCCAGCTAGAGGCGCGCCTCCTGTTGTGGGCCCCGTACAACGTCCTGTCGCCGGCCAACGGCCAGCCCGTGGCGGCGCCGAGCCAAGACATCGTCATCGGCTGCTACTACCTTACCCGCGAGAAGCCCGGCCAGAAAGGGGCGGGGATGCGGTTCGCCGACATGGACGAGGTGCGGTCCGCCTACGACGCCGACGAGGTGGGGCTCCTGGCCGGGATCAAGTTGCGCTGGAACGGGGAACTGATCCAGACCACGGTGGGACGGGTTCTCTTCAACGAGATCCTCCCGGCCCAGGTCCGCTTCGTCAACCAGGAGATGAACAAGCGCGAGCTGGGCCGCCTGGTCTCGCAGTGCTACTACCTGTTGGGGAACAGCGAGACCGTCAAGCTCCTGGATGCGCTGAAGGATCTGGGATTCCGCTACGCCACGCTGGCCGGCATTTCCATCGGGGTGGACGATCTGCTGATCCCGGCCAGCAAGCCGGCGATCATCGAGGAGGCGAACCGGGAGGTGGTCAAGGTCGAGAAGGAGTACACGGACGGCCTGATCACCAAAGGGGAGCGCTACAACAAGATCATCGACATCTGGACCCACGTGACCGAGCGGGTCTCGGACGCGATGTTCAAGGAGATCGAGCGGAAAGACGAGGGGGAGTTCAACCCGGTCTTTATGATGGCCGACTCGGGGGCCCGCGGCAGCCGCCAGCAGATTCGGCAGCTCGCCGGGATGCGCGGCTTGATGGCCAAGCCGTCGGGAGAGATCATCGAAACCCCCATCACCGCCAACTTTCGCGAGGGCCTCACGGTCCTGCAGTATTTCATCTCGACCCACGGCGCGCGCAAGGGGTTGGCGGACACTGCGCTCAAGACCGCCGACTCCGGCTACCTCACCCGCCGTCTGGTGGACGTGGCCCAGGACATGATCATCTCCGAGCTGGACTGTGGGACCATCAACGGGATCTGGGCCACCCCGCTGATCGAGGGGGGCGAGATCATCCAGCCGCTACGGGACCGCATCCTGGGCCGGGTGCCGTTGGAAGACGTGGTGGACCCGTTCACCGGAGAGATCCTGTCGCCGGCCGGCGGGGAGATCGTCGAAACCCTGGCCCGGCGCATCGAGGATGCGGGCATTGACCGGATCCGGATTCGGTCGGTTCTCACCTGCGAGGCGCGGCGCGGGGTCTGCGTGAAATGTTACGGACGGAATCTGGCCACCGGCCGCCTCGTGGAGCTGGGCGAGGCGGTGGGCGTTTTGGCGGCCCAGTCGATCGGCGAGCCCGGCACGCAGCTCACCATGCGGACGTTCCACATCGGCGGGACGGCGACCCTCCGGGGCACCGAACAGACCCAGATGGAGAGCAAGTATGCGGGGACCGTCCGGTTTAAGAACCTGCGGACGGTCAAGACGGTCACGGGCGACTTGGTCGTGATGAACCGGAACGGCTCCGTCGAGATCCTCGACGACAAGGGGCGCCCTCGGGACTCCTACGATCCGGTCTATGGGGCGCGCCTGAAGGTCGAGGACGGTCAGCGCGTGACCGCGGGCCAGCTCTTGGTGGAGTGGGATCCATTCACCACCTCGATCCTGACGGAGTTCGCCGGGACCGTCCACTTCCGGGACGTCACCGACGGGGTCACTGTCAAGGAGGAGGTGGACGGGGTCACCGGACTCAGCCAGCGGGTCATCGTGGAGCCAGGCACGAAGGAGGAGCTGCAGCCCCGTTGCTCCATCAAGGACGCCAATGGCACCACGGTGTTCAAGTCCCAGCTGCCGATGGGGGCCCACCTCATGGTGGTGAACGGCCAGCAGATGGCGGCCGGCGACGCGATCGCCAAGATTCCGCGCGAGACGACGAAGACCAAGGACATCACCGGCGGTCTCCCCCGGGTGGCGGAACTGTTCGAGGCCCGCAAGCCCAAGGATCCGGCCATCATCTCCGAGATCGACGGCCGCGTGGAGTTCGCCGGGACCACCAAGGGCCTGCGGAAGATCGTCGTCCACGGGGAGGCGGAGGACGCCAAGGAGTACCTGATCCCCCGAGGCAAGCACGTCACGGTCTTGGACGGGGATGAGATCAAGGCGGGCGAGCCCCTCATGGACGGGCCCATCAATCCCCACGACATCTTGCACGTCAAAGGGTCGGATGCCCTGGAGAAGTATCTGGTGAACGAGGTCCAGGAAGTCTACCGCCTGCAGGGGGTGGGCATCAACGACAAGCACATCGAAGTGATCGTGCGCCAGATGCTGCGGCGGGTTCGGGTCGAGAGCGTGGGGAGCACCACCTTCTTGGCGGGTGAACATGTGGACAAGGCCCTCTTCGAGAAGGAGAACCGGCGCGTGCGCGCCCAAGGTGGCGCCCCGGCCACGGCCGAGTCCCTGCTGCTGGGGATCACCAAGGCCTCGCTCAGCACGGATAGCTTCATCTCGGCTGCCTCGTTCCAAGAGACCACCAAGGTGCTCACCGAGGCCAGTATCAACGGCGCGCGGGACGAGCTGCGCGGATTGAAGGAGAACGTGATCATGGGCCGGCTGATCCCGGCGGGGACGGGACTGCGCTGGTACCGGGAGACGCGCATCGCCACGCCCGAGGCGCAGGCGCCGCAACCGGAGCCGGAGGCGGCGACGCGGGAGACGGCCGCCGAAATTTTGCAGGCCATGGACGTGAATCTGGCGTAACCGCTCAGAAAGCCCTTGACAAAAGGGGGAGTCCAACGTAGACTCCCCCGGTTCATGTCTGAAACTACGGCGCGGAAGAGGACTCATGCCAACGATTTCACAGCTTGTCCGGCGGGGGCGCAAGGCGCTCCCACGAAAGCAGAAGGCGCCGGCCCTGCAAAACTGCCCGCAGAAGCGCGGGGTCTGTGTACGCGTGTATACCACCACGCCGAAGAAGCCGAACTCCGCCTTGCGCAAGGTCGCCCGCGTCCGGTTGACTAACCAGATCGAAGTGACCACCTATATTCCAGGGGTCGGCCACAACCTCCAAGAGCACTCCATCGTGCTCATCCGGGGGGGGCGCGTGAAGGATCTGCCCGGGGTGCGGTACCACGTCATCCGGGGCGCCCTGGACACCGCTGGGGTAGCGGATCGCCGGCAGTCGCGATCCCTGTACGGAGCCAAGCGACCGAAGGCAAGTTAACGAGACCGGCACTGGGGAACCGGGGCTAGCCTCCGCCCTCCAGTGCCGGTTTTCTTCTCTCCGAGCGTCCGCGGAATCGCGGATCGTGTTGTAAGGAGCTGGGGATGCCGAGACGAAAGGTTGCCGAGAAGCGCGAGGTCCTGCCGGATCCCGTCTACGGCAGCAAGCTGGTGACCAAGTTCGTGAACTCGATGATGGCCAAGGGAAAACGGAGCCCGGCGGAGCGGATCTTCTACGGCTGCATGCGCCTCATCGAGGACCGGACCAAGCTGGATCCGCAGAAGCTGTTCAAGCAGGCGATCGACAACGTCAAACCGGTCCTGGAGGTCAAGTCGCGGCGGGTCGGCGGCGCCACCTATCAGGTCCCGGTAGAAGTGCGGCCGGATCGCCGGACGTCGCTGGCGCTCCGCTGGGTCATCGGGTTCGCCAGAAACCGGACGGAGAAGACGATGCAGGAGCGATTGGCGGCGGAGTTGATCGAGGCGGCCAACAATCGCGGCTCGTCGGTGAAGAAGCGCGAAGATACCCACAAGATGGCGGAGGCGAACAAGGCGTTTGCCCATTACCGGTGGTAGGATTGCTGGCCTTTCTAGCCGGCTCGCAAGGATCTCGACGTGGCTGAAACTCCCTCTCTGGAACGAACCCGGAATATCGGCATCATGGCCCACATCGATGCCGGTAAGACCACCACGACCGAGCGGATCTTGTACTATACCGGCAAGACCCACAAGATCGGCGAGGTGGACGAGGGTTCGACCGAGATGGATTGGATGGAGCAGGAGAAGGAGCGGGGGATCACCATCACCTCCGCAGCCACGACCTGCTACTGGAACGACTACCGGATCAACATCATCGACACGCCGGGCCACGTGGACTTTACCGTCGAGGTTGAGCGGTCGCTGCGGGTGCTGGACGGCGCGGTGGCGGTCTTTGACGCGGTGGCCGGGGTGGAGCCGCAGTCGGAGACGGTCTGGCGCCAGGCGGATAAGTACGGTGTTCCGCGGATCGCCTTCATCAACAAGATGGACCGGACCGGCGCGGACTTCGAGCGGTCGGTGGCGATGATCGCCGAGCGGCTGGGGGCCAATCCGGTGTGCGTCCAGTTCCCCTACGGCAAGGAAGACAAGCTGAAGGGGATCGTGGATATCGTCGAGATGAAGGCCTACGTGTGGGAAGAGGAGACGCTCGGCGCGGAATACCACGAGGAGCCGATCCCGAAAGAGCTGCAGGCGGCGGCGGCGGCGGCCCGAGAGCGGCTGGTGGAAGCCGTGGCGGACCAAGACGAGCGGTCTGATGAAGAAGTATGTCGCGGGGGAGCCGGTCGAATCGGCCGAGATCAAGGCCGCCCTCCGGAACGCCACGCTGAAGCTCGCGGCGGTGCCCGTCCTGTGCGGTTCGGCCTTCAAGAACAAGGGAGTTCAGGCGCTCCTGGATGCGGTGGTGGCGTATCTCCCGTCTCCGCTCGATCTGCCTCCGGTGGAGGGGAAGAATCCCAAGACCGGGGAGATGGAACGGCGCGAGGCCAAGGAAGAAGCCCCGTTCTCGGCGCTGGTCTTCAAGATCATGGCCGACCCCTTCGTCGGACAGTTGGCCTTTTTCCGGGTGTACTCCGGCGCCTTGGAATCCGGCTCCTACATCTTCAATTCCACCCGGGGAACCAAGGAGCGGGTGGGCCGCCTCCTCCGGATGCACGCCAACAAGCGCGAAGACGTCAAGCGCGTTGCGGCGGGTGATATCGCGGCGGCGGTGGGACTCCGGAACGCCAAGACGGGAGACACGCTCTGCCTGGAGACGAAGGCGATCGTCCTGGAGTCGATAGAGTTCCCCGAGCCGGTCGTCTCGGTGGCCATCGAGCCCAAGACCAAGGACGGGCAGGAGCGGCTGTCGATGGCGCTGGCCTCCTTGTCCAACGAGGATCCGACCTTCCGGGCGATGACCGACGAGGAAATGGGGCAGACCATCATCTCGGGCATGGGGGAGCTCCACCTGGAGATCATCGTGGATCGCCTCCTCCGGGAGTTTCGGGTCGAGGCCAACGTGGGGAAACCCCAGGTGGCCTACCGAGAGACGGTGACGGTGTCCGTTCCGGCGGAGGGTCGCTTCATCCGGCAAACCGGCGGGCGCGGGCAGTACGGCCATGTGAAGATTCAGCTCGAACCGTTGCCAGGCGGAGGGTTCGAGTTTGTGAACAAGGTCATCGGCGGGACGATCCCCAAAGAGTATATCCCGGCGGTGGAGAAGGGGATCCGCGAGGCTATGGAGGGGGGAGTTTTGGCGGGCTATCCGGTGGTGGACACGCGGGTGGTCCTGCTCGACGGCTCCTACCACGAGGTAGACTCGTCGGAGATGGCGTTCAAGATCGCCGGCTCGATGGCATTCAAGGACGGGGCGCGCCGGGCGAAGCCGACCCTCCTCGAACCGATCATGCGCTTCGACGTGATCATGCCGGAGGAGTTTGTGGGGCAAGTGATCGGCGACCTGAACTCCCGGCGGGGACGGGTGCTGGAGATCGAGGCGCGGCCGGCCGCGCAGGTGGTCCGGACCGAGGTGCCGCTTGCGGAACTCTTCGGGTATGCCACCGATCTTCGCTCCGCCACGCAGGGTCGGGCCAGCCACACCCCGTTCCAGTTCGCCCGGTACCATCCGGTGCCGACGCAGATTGCCGAAGAGATCGTTGCCAAGGTGGGCGGCCGCGCGGGCGCGTGACCGAGCGGGTATCCAGACGGGTGCCGCGGTAGGATTGCGAGCCGGCATGATGGCCTCCGGGCAGGAGGCCTGCGCAGGGAGACACTCTCATGGGGAAAGCGAAGTTCGAGCGGACGAAAGAGCACATGAACGTCGGGACCATTGGCCACATCGACCACGGGAAGACGACGCTGACCGCGGCGATCACGAAGGCCCTCGGCTTCAAGAACGCGAAGATCGCCTTCGTGCCGTTTGACCAGATCGATAAGGCGCCGGAGGAGCGGGAGCGGGGCATCACCATCGCCATCGCCCACGTGGAGTACGAGACCGACAAGCGCCACTACGCCCACGTGGACTGCCCCGGCCACGCCGACTACATCAAGAACATGATCACCGGGGCGGCCCAGATGGATGGCGCCATCCTGGTGGTGGCGGCCTCCGAGGGCCCGATGCCCCAGACCCGGGAGCACATCCTGCTCGCCCGCCAGGTCGGCGTCCCCAGCATGCTGGTCTTCCTGAACAAGGTGGACCAGGTGGACGACCCCGAGCTGATGGAGCTGGTCGAGCTGGAGGTCCGCGAGTTGCTCACCCAGTACGGCTTCCCCGGGGACGAGATCCCCATCGTGAAGGGCTCGGCCCTGAAGGCCCTCCAGTCCACCAGCACGGATCCGAAGGCCCCCGAGTACGCCTGCATCTACGAGCTCGCGGCCGCCGTGGACAGCTACTTCCCCTCCCCGAAGCGCGAGATCGACAAGCCCTTCCTGATGCCCGTGGAGGACGTCTTCACCATCTCCGGGCGCGGGACGGTGGTCACCGGCCGGGTGGAGCGCGGCGTGGTCAAGGTCGGGGAAGAGGTGGAGATCGTCGGCATCCGGCCGACGCAGAAGACGGTCTGCACCGGCGTGGAGATGTTCCGCAAGCTCCTCGACCAGGGCCAGGCCGGCGACAACATCGGCGTGCTGCTGCGCGGGATCAAGCGCGAAGAGGTGGAGCGCGGGCAGGTCGTGGCCAAGCCGGGCTCCATCACCCCCCACACGAAGTTCAAGGCCGAGGCCTACATTCTCACCAAGGAGGAGGGCGGGCGCCATACCCCCTTCTTCGACGGCTATCGGCCCCAGTTCTACTTCCGGACGACCGACGTCACCGGGGTGGCCAAGCTCCCCCAGGGGACCGAGATGGTCATGCCCGGCGACAACGTCACCATGGAAGTGACCCTGATCCAGCCCATCGCCATGGAGAAGGAACTCCGCTTCGCCATCCGCGAGGGGGGCCGGACCGTGGGCGCCGGGGTGGTGAGCGAGGTGCTGGAGTAACCGGGGCGGCGGGCCCTCCGACGGACGGGGTGATCGGTCAGAGTTCGGCAACTGCCCAGAGAGGGCGTCAGGTTAGCGTATGGACAACCAGAAGATCCGTATCAAGTTGAAGGCGTACGATCACCGGTTGCTCGATCAAGCAGTGAAGGACATTGTCGGGACGGTCGAGCGCTCTGGCGCGCTGGTTTCCGGTCCGATCCCTCTGCCGACGAAGATCAGCCGGTATACCGTGCTCCGCTCCCCGCACGTGGACAAGAAATCGCGGGAGCAGTTCGAGATTCGGACCCACGTCCGGATGATGGATATCGTCCAACCCACGCCGCAGACGGTGGACCAGCTTATGCGGTTGGATCTGCCGGCCGGCGTGGATGTCGAGATCAAACTCTGAGCAGGGTGTCGGGTCCGGCCCGCCCATTGGCGGGTATCGGCGGCCGACCCTATAGCGTGTGGAGCGATGGCGATCGGATTGCTAGGCCGTAAGGTCGGGATGACGCAGGTCTTTGACGAGAAGGGCAAGGCCGTGCCGGTGACGATCATCCAGGCCGGTCCGTGTCCAGTCGTGCAGAAGAAGACGGCGGATCGGGATGGATACGAAGCGATCCAGGTCGGCTTCGAGACCCAGCCGAACAAGAATCGAGTGACGCGTCCCCTGCAGGGGCATTTCGATAAGGGCCAGGTTGCGTACCAGCGGTTTCTCCGAGAGATCCGCCTGCGCGGGGGTGAAGGGGAATACCAGATTGGGCAGGTGCTGACCGTCAGCCTGTTCGCAGAGGGCGATCGGGTGCGGATCGCCGGCGTGACCAAAGGGCGAGGTTTTCAGGGCGGGGTGAAGCGCTGGAAGTACCGAGGCGGTCCCGCGACCCACGGGTCGATGTTTCACAAGGCGCCGGGTTCGATCGGGGCGTCGTCCTACCCCTCCCGCGTGTTCCGCGGACACCATCTGCCCGGACACATGGGGGCGGTGCGGATGACGGTGAGCGGGCTGCGCGTGGTCTCGGTGGATCCGGACAACAATCTGGTATTGATCGAGGGCGCGGTTCCCGGTCCGAGCGGTGGCGTGGTCACGATCCAAAAGGGGAAGTAGTCAGGGCCGATTCGATGCCGCCTGACGGGGCGGGGACCGGATGAGACGATGGCGACACAGGTAGACGTAGTCAACGCGAAGAACGAGACGGTGGATCACTGCGAATTGCCCGAGGCGATCTTTGGCGCGCCGGTGAAGCCGCACCTGATGCACGATGTCGTCCTGATGCAGCTGGCGAATCGGCGTCAGGGGACCGCGGAAACCAAAGGGCGTGCCGAGGTGCGCGGGGGCGGGAAGAAGCCCTGGAAGCAGAAGGGCACGGGTCGGGCGCGCTCCGGCAGCTCCCGGTCGCCGCTGTGGCGGCACGGCGGAACGGTTTTCGGCCCGCATCCGCGATCCTATGAGTATGGGGTGCCGAAGGCGGTGCGACGGCAGGCCCTGCTGGCCGCGCTGACCATCAAGGCCCAGACCGGGGCGGTTCGAGTCTTGGAGTCTTTGAATCTGGATCGGCCCAGCACCAAGTCGATGCTGGCGCTGCTCTCGGGGGCGGGGATCCAGGGGAAGACCCTGGTGGTCCTGTCGGCCCGGGACGAGGTGTTGGAGAAGTCGGCGCGAAACCTGCCGACGGTCCGAGTGCTGACGGTCCGTGGGCTCAACGTCTACGACGTGCTCAGAGCGGACACGCTGGTGCTCACCCCGGAGGGGGTGCAGACCGTGCAGGAGGTGCTGGGGTCATGAAGACGGCGTATCAGGTCGTCCAGAAGCCGCTCTTGACCGAGAAGGGGACTCGGCTCAAAGAGGAGGGGAACCAGTACCTCTTCCGTGTGGCCAAGCGGGCCAACAAGGTCGAGATCAAACAAGCGATCGAGGCCCTCTTCAAGGTGACGGTTCTCGAAGTGCGCACACTCCCGGTGCGCGGCAAGGCGAAACGGCTCGGTCGCTTCCAGGGGAAGCTGCCGGACTGGAAGAAGGCCATCGCCACCTTGAAGGCGGGCGACTCGATCGAGCTGTTCGAGGGCGTGTAGCGGTTGGAGAACAGAGCGGGCCGCGCAGAGCGGGCCGCTGAATCAAGGACGGACTTCGATGCCTGTAAGAAAATATCGACCGACATCCGCCGGGCGACGCTTCCAGAGCGTCTCCACCTTCGAAGAGGTGACCAAGACGACTCCGGAGAAGGCGCTGCTGGCTCCTCTCCGGAAGACGGGGGGACGGAACGCGCTCGGGCGCGTGACCTGTCGCCACCACGGGGGCGGCCACAAGCGCATGTACCGGGTGATCGACTTCCGGAGGGACAAGTTCGGGGTGCCGGCAAAGGTGGCGGCGATCGAATACGACCCGAACCGCTCCTCGCGCATCGCCCTGCTGCATTACGCCGACGGGGAGAAACGGTACATCCTGGCCGCGGTCGGGTTGGCGGTGGGTGACGAGGTGATGTCCGGGCCGGAGGCCGAGGTCAGAACCGGCAATGCGCTCCCGCTGCAGAACATCCCGGTGGGCGTGAACGTCCACAATGTCGAGCTCCAGCCGGGCCAGGGCGCGCGCCTCGTCCGGACCGCCGGTTCCATGGCGCAGTTCGTGGCGAAAGAGGGGGAGTTCGCCCTTCTTCGGCTTCCCTCCGGCGAGATGCGCAAGGTTCGCCTGACCTGTATGGCGACGATCGGCCAGATCGGGAACGAGGACCACGAGCGGGTGTCGATCGGGAAGGCGGGTCGGTCCCGCTGGCTGGGGATTCGCCCTTCGGTGCGTGGTGTGGCCATGAATCCCCATGACCATCCCCTAGGCGGTGGTGAGGGAAAGAGCTCCGGTGGGCGCCATCCTTGCAGCCCGTGGGGCAAGCGCGAGGGGAAGACCCGGCAGAGAGGCAAGTTCTCCGACCAGTATATCGTGAAGCGACGCAAGTAGGTTTAGAGCGGGCGTTCTGCGTGGAGAGATCCACGGGGCGCGGGGCACGGAGGATACGTGGCACGGTCATTGAAGAAGGGGCCGTTCATCGAGGCTCGACTGCTGAAGCGGGTCGAGGATATGAATCGAGCGCGCGAGAAGAAGGTCCTCAAGACCTGGTCGCGGCGCTCGACGATCCCGCCGGAGTTCGTCGGTCATACCCTGGCGGTGCACAACGGAAAGAAATTCATTCCGGTGTACGTCCAGGAGAACATGGTCGGTCATAAGCTGGGCGAGTTTTCCCCCACCCGCACGTTCCGGGGGCATAGCGCCCATACCGCCAAGTCCACGGCGCCGAAGTAAAGCGCGCGGCGCAGGGCCGACCGGGATGGGGGTTCCCATGAGGGGATCGCATGCCGGGGGCCGGGGTTAGAACATGGCAGAAGCCAAAGCAGTTGCGAGATTCGTGCGAGTGCCGGCCCAGAAGGCGCGGCTCGTCGCGGACCTGATCCGGGGGAAGGACGTCAATACGGCCCTGGTGCAGGTGCAGGTGACGAAGCGCCAGGCGGCGCGTATCGTGGAAAAAGTCCTGCGCTCGGCCATGGCCAACGCGACCCAGAATCACGGGGTTCGGGACGTGGACCGGCTGGTGGTGGCCGAGGTTTACGTGAACGAAGGTCCGACCATAAAGCGGATCCAGCCCCGGGCGATGGGCCGGGCGTTTCGGGTCCGGAAGCGGAGCAGTCACATCACCGTCGTGTTGCAGGAGCGCGGGGAAAGCTAGCGAGGGAGGACGGCGTGGGACAGAAGACGCATCCCCTGGGGTTTCGGCTGGGCGTCATCAAGACGTGGCGCTCTCGCTGGTACGCCGGAAAGAACTACGCGGAGATGCTGCACGAGGATCTGCGGCTGCGCCGGTACATCAAGGAGCGCCTCCATCACTCCGGGGTGTCTCGCATCGAGATCGAGCGCAAGGCGGACCAGATCCGGATCATCATCCACACGGCGCGACCGGGCATCATCATCGGGAAGAAGGGCTCTGAGGTCGAGAAGCTGCGCGCCGAACTGGGGAAGATGACCAAGAAGGAGGTCCGGCTGGACATCGAGGAGGTGCGCAAGGCCGAGACCGACGCGCAACTCGTGGCCGAGCAGATCGCCCAACAGTTGGAGCGCCGAGTGGCCTTCCGCCGCGCCATGAAGAAGGCGGTGCAGTCGGCCATGCGACTTGGGGCCCAGGGGGTCAAGGTGGCCTGCGCGGGCCGGCTGGCCGGGGCGGAGATCGCCCGGTCGGAATGGTACCGGGAAGGCCGGGTTCCCCTGCACACTCTCCGGGCGGACATCGACTTCGGATTGACGAACGCCAAGACGACCTACGGGATCATCGGGGTGAAGGCCTGGGTCTTCCACGGCGAGGTGCTTCCCGAGACTCTGGGTGTGGAGATCAAACCGGTAGAGCGGTACCGGGATCCGCGTCCCCCGATGGATCGTCAGCGTCGGCGCCGTCCGCCAGCCCCTGCGGCTCCGCAGAGATAAGACGAAGGTAGGAGCAATCCATGCTGGTTCCGAAGCGGGTAAAATTTCGCAAGCAGCAGCGGGGACGGCGATCCGGGCTGGCCATTCGGGGGAGTTCCCTGGCCTTCGGCCAGTACGGGCTGAAGGCCCTGGAAACCGCCTGGATCACCAACCGACAGATCGAGGCGGCCCGGCGCGCCATGACCCGGTATATCAAGCGGGGCGGGAAGGTCTGGATCCGGATCTTTCCCGATAAACCGATCACGTCCAAGCCGGCCGAGACGCGGATGGGCAAGGGCAAGGGAGCGCCGGAGGGCTGGGTCGCCGTGGTGAAACCGGGCCGCATCCTCTACGAGATGGAGGGGATCACGGAGGTCGAGGCGAAGGAGGCCATGCGCCTGGCGGCCATGAAGCTCCCCATCGCGACCCGGTTCGTGAGCCGAACGACAACGGGAGCCGTGTGATGAAATACGCTGAGCTGAAAGACCTGACGGCGGAGGAACTCCGGCAGAAGGAAGCCGGGCTCCAAGAGGAGATGTTCAAGCTGCGCCTCCGACAGGCCTCGGCCCAGGTGGAGAACCCCATGCGGATTCGGCAACTCCGCCGCGACATAGCCAGGATCCGGACGGCCCAGCGAGCGCTGACGCCCGGGACAGCCAGCCAGGGAGGGTCTTAGGATGGCGGAGGAGCGCAGCCAGCGGCAGATAGTCGTCGGCACGGTCGTCAGCGACAAGATGCAGAAGACGGTTGTGGTGGAGATCGCCCGTCTCACGAAGCACCAGAGCTACGAGCGTATGGTGCGCCGGAAGACGAAGGTGAAGGCCCACGACGAGCAGAGCGCCTGTCGGGTGGGGGACACGGTCCGCTTGATGGAGACGCGACCGCTGTCGAAGGACAAGCGGTGGCGCGTCGTGGAAGTGTTGCAGAAGGCCGTCTGAGACTTTTGTCGCCCCGCGGGCCTCGCGCCGAGGTGATCCGTCATGGGGTGAATGACAGGGAAGAGCCATGATCGGCCTCCGAACAATTATGGATGTCGCGGACAACTCCGGGGCCAAGCGGATCTCGCTGATCAAGGTCCTGGGCGGGTCGGCCAAGCGCTATGCGCGGCTTGGAGACATCATCGTGGCCAACGTGAAGGAAGCGGTCCCCGATGGCACCGTCCGGAAAGGGGCCGTTGTCAAGGCCGTGGTGGTGCGGACGGTGAAGGAAAAGCGCCGGCCGGATGGCACCTACATCAAGTTCGACCGGAATGCGGCTGTGTTGATCGACGATCACAACGATCCGGTCGGAACCCGTATCTTTGGGCCGGTGGCCCGCGAGCTGCGGGAGGCCCGGTTTATGAAGATCATTTCCCTGGCCCCGGAGGTTATCTGACGGGGTCGGACGGTGCTGCGCGAGGGCGGATCATGGGTGTGGGACATCGACTGGCAGTACAGAAGAACGACCTGATCGAGGTGATCGCCGGCAAGGACAAGGGGAAGCGCGGAAAGGTGCTGCGCGTGCTCCCCAAGATCGAAAAGATCCTGGTCGAGAAGATCAACTTCGTCAAGAAGCACGAGAAGCCGGGTCGCCTGGGCCAGCGGGGCGGCATTCTGGAGCGGGAGAATCCCTTGCACGTGAGCAACGTGCAGCTCGTGTGCGGGAAATGCGATCGTCCGGTGCGGGTCGGGCGCACGCAATTGGCGGATGGACGCAGGATTCGGGTGTGCCGCGAGTGCGGCGAGACAATGGACTAGGCCATGGCGGATAAGTCGGAACGCAAAGGCCGCGCGAGCGCGGCGAAGACGGACAAGGGCGAGAAGACGGCGAAGGCGAAGGCCGAGCCGGCTCCCAGCTTTCCGCGTGTCCCCGCGCGGCTGCGGGAGCGCTTCCGGCGGGAGATCACCCCGGCGCTGATGCAGCAATTCAGCTACTCGAACCGGATGCAGGTCCCCGAGATCAAGAAGATCGTGGTCAACATGGGTTTGGGCGAGGCGGTGGCCAACGTCAAGGTGATCGACGCGGCGGTTGCCGAGATGGCGCTCATCACCGGGCAGAAGCCGGTGGTGACGCGGGCCAAGAAGTCCGAGGCAGCCTTCAAGCTGCGGGCAGGAATGCCCATCGGGTGTAAGGTTACGCTGCGAGGCGAACGGATGTACGAGTTTCTGGATCGCCTGCTTTCCGTGGCCCTGCCCCGCATCCGAGACTTCCGCGGGGTCCCGACCAAGTCCTTCGATGGCCGGGGGAACTATTCCCTCGGAATTCGCGAGCAACTGATCTTTCCGGAGATCCGCTACGACAAGGTGGACATGACCAGAGGAATGGATATCTGCATCCAAACCTCGGCCCGGACCGACGAAGAGAGCCGGGCACTCCTGGAGCAGGTTGGGTTTCCTTTCCGGAAGTAGACGAGAGGCGCTATGGCGAAGACTAGCCTGATCATCAAGTCGCAACGGGAGCCCAAGTTCGGGGTCCGGCGGTACCATCGGTGCCGGATTTGTGGGCGGCCCAGGGGGTATCTCGGAAAATTCCAGATGTGCCGGATATGCTTCCGGTCGTTGGCGCTGCGCGGTGAGATTCCCGGCGTCATCAAGGCCTCGTGGTAGCCACTTTTCGCTCAGTGATGTGGAGTTGCGAATGGCAATGACGGACCCGATCGCAGATATGCTGACCCGGATCCGCAACGCGAATCAGGCGTTGCTGGAGCGGCTGGACATTCCGGCGTCTCGCCTCAAGGTGGAACTGGCCAAGATCCTGAAAGCCGAGGGATATATCCGGGCCTACCGCCTGATCGACGACCAAAAGCAGGGGATCCTGCGGGTGTACCTGAAGTTCGGAGCGGGCAACGAGCGGGTTATCCGCGGGATCAAGCGAGTCAGTCGGCCGGGCCTGCGGGTATATCGCAAGGCCCTGAAGGTTCCCCAGACGGTGGAGGCATTGGGAGTCGCGGTGGTCTCCACCTCGCAGGGCCTCATGACCGGAAAGACCGCGCGGGAGCGCGGCCTGGGCGGCGAGGTACTGTGCTACGTGTGGTGATTCGGATGGCCCCTTGCGACGGGTAGGGTCGGCGTCGACCTTCCGGATGTGGGCGCGGCCAGCGCGGAGCGGTAGGGGTATGTCACGTATTGGCAGGCTTCCGATCCCAGTCCCCGAGGGCGTCACAATCGACATCCAGGGGCAGACGGTCACGGTCCAGGGGCCCAAGGGGTCCCTGACACTCACGGCACACCCGGCGATCCAGGTGCAGATGGAGAACCGCAGCGTCCTGTGCCGGCGCTCCTCGGACGAGAAGGCCCACCGGGCGCTTCACGGTCTGACGCGGAGCCTTGTCCGCAACATGGTGGACGGGGTGGTCAAGGGCTTCGAGCGGCGACTGGAGCTGGTCGGCGTCGGCTACCGCGCCTCGCTTCTCGGGCCGAATCTGAATCTGGCCCTGGGATTCTCCCACCCGATCATCTATCCCGTTCCGAAGGGGATCAAGGTCGAGGTGAAGGACCAGACACAGGTCGTCGTGAGTGGCATCGACAAGCAGTTGGTGGGTGCGGTGGCGGCGAAGATCCGGAGCTTCCGGCCTCCCGAGCCATACAAGGGCAAGGGGGTCAAGTACGCCGAAGAACGGGTTCGGCGGAAGGCCGGAAAGGCCGGCGCGAAGTAGCGCCGTCTGGGGTGGGCGGATCCGACGAGGAGAGGAGAGGGCTGCAGGTGGGACAGCTTGAGGAGAAACGGGAAGCGCGAGTGCGTAGGCACCAGCGCGTGCGCAAGACGGTGCGGGGCACGGGGGATCGCCCACGACTCTGCGTCTTCAAGAGCAGCCGACATATCTACGCGCAGATCATCAACGACGAGGAGGGGCGGACGCTGGTGACGGCCTCGACTCTGTCGAAAGAGTTCGCGCGGCCGGGAGACCGGATGAAGAAGACCGAGGCCGCCAAGGTGGTGGGTACGATGGTGGCCGATCTGGCACTGGCGGCCAAGATCGAGTCGGTGGTCTTCGACCGGGGCGGCTATCCGTACCACGGGCGGATCAAGGCCCTGGCCGCGGCGGCCCGGGATAGGGGGTTGAAATTCTGATGGGTGCCCCACAGTTGGTCCAGCGTATCATTGCGGAAGGCCTGCGCCTGACGGAGCGGGTGGTTCATATCAACCGGGTCGCCAAGGTGGTGAAGGGCGGCCGCCGGTTCAGCTTCAGTGCCTTAGTGGTGGTCGGGGATCAGGAGGGCCACGTCGGGGTGGGGCTCGGAAAGGCCAACGAAGTTCCCGAGGCCATCCGGAAGGGAATGGAGGAGGCCAAAAAGGGGTTGATCAAGGTCACTCTCAAGGGCAGCACGATTCCCCACGTGAGCCTTGGAGAGTACGGTGCCGGGCGCGTGCTGTTGAAGCCGGCTTCGGTGGGGACCGGGATCGTGGCGGGAGGCGCCGTCCGAGCGGTCTTGGAGGTGGTGGGGGTCAAGGATGTCCTGTCCAAGTCGCTCGGCTCGGACAACCCGCATAACGTGGTGAAGGCGACGATGCAGGGACTCAAGCAGCTCCGGTCGCAGGGGGACGCGGATCGGCTTCGAGGGCGTGAGGCGGCACCCGCGGCGGCGGTTGGGCGGGTAGAAGGAGGCCAGCCGTGAGCGGGCGTCTCAAGATCACGCTCTACAAGAGCGCAATCGGGTCGCCGCCCCGTCAGCGGGAGGTCTTGCGCGGGTTGGGGCTGGGCCGGGTGAGTTCCAGCGTGGTCCGGCCGGATGACCCCGCCATTCGCGGCATGGTGACGAAGGTGACCCACCTGGTGAAGGTGGAGGTCATGTCCGGCGACGGGCGCGGCCACGGGGGCAAACGGGGATGAAACTGCACGAGTTGAAGCCGCCGGTGGGATCGCGCCATCGACGCAAGATCGTGGGCCGCGGTCCGGGGTCGGGTCACGGGATGACCTCCGGCAGGGGAGAGAAGGGCCAGAAGGCGCGGTCGGGCGGAGGGACTCGGCCCGGCTTCGAGGGAGGCCAGCTCCCGCTCCATCGGCGCGTGCCCAAACGGGGGTTCGTGAGCCTCTTCCGCACGGAGTATGAGATCCTCAACGTCAAGGACCTGGAGCGCTTCGCTCCAGGGACGGTCGTGACTCCCGCCAGCTTGGCCGCAGCCGGGATGGTGCGGGTGGCGAGTGCGGCAGTCAAGATCCTGGGCGAAGGGAGTCTGAGCAAGACTCTGACGGTTTCGGCGCACCGGTTCTCCAAGACCGCGGAGGAGAAGATCCGCGCGGCGGGCGGGACCGTCGAGGTCATCGGGTCGTGATCGAGCAGGTCCGCAACATTTTCCGTGTCCCGGAGCTGAAGCGGCGAGTCCTCTTCACGTGCGCGCTTCTGATCGTGTACCGCATTGGGGCGCACGTTCCCACGCCGGGCATCGACGCTCACGCGCTGGCGCTCTTCTTCCAGCAGCAGGGCGGGAATCTCCTGGGCTTTTTTGATCTGTTTTCCGGCGGGGCGCTTCGGCGCCTGTCGGTGTTCGCCCTGGGGATCATGCCGTACATTTCGTCCTCCATCATCCTGCAGCTCTTGGCGGTGGTAGTCCCCGCCCTCGAGAAGCTGCAGAAGGAGGGGGAGGCCGGGCGGAAGAAGATCACCCAGTACACCCGCTTCGGCACCGTGGGTCTGGCGGCGATCCAGGGGCTCGGCATCGCCATCGGCCTGGAGAGCATGCAGATCAAGGGAGCCATGGTGGTTCCCTACCCCGGCTGGGCGTTTCGGATGATGACCACGATCACGCTCACGGCGGGAACCTTGTTCCTGATGTGGCTGGGAGAGCAGATCAGCGAGCGCGGAGTCGGGAACGGCATCTCGCTCCTGATCTTCGCCGGGATCATCGTCCGTCTCCCCGAGGCGATCGTGGCATCCTGGACGATGATCACCCAGGGGGAATTGAATCCGCTCATCTTCCTCCTGCTCATCGTGATCATGGTGGTTACGGTGGCGGGGGTCATCCTGATGACCCTGGGGCAGCGGCGGATACCGGTCCAGTACGCGAAGCGGGTGGTGGGTCGGCGGGTGTACGGCGGGCAGAGCACCCACATTCCGCTGCGTGTGAACACGGCGGGGGTCATCCCGGTCATCTTTGCCAGCTCCATCATCGCCTTTCCCGCCACCGCGGCCCAGTTCATTCAGCATCCGTGGGCGGCGGCGGTGAAGAGCTGGCTGGCCTTCGGGGGGGTCCCATACACCCTTCTCTACGCCGGCGGCATCATCTTCTTCACGTATTTCTATACCGCTATCATTTTCAATCCGGCCGACGTGGCCGACAACATGAAGAAGTACGGCGGATACATCCCTGGCATTCGGCCGGGGAGCAAGACGGCAGAATTCATCGAGCGCGTACTGGATCGGATCACCCTGGTCGGAGCGCTGTATTTGGCAGGAATCTCGATCCTTCCCGAGATCATGATCACCTGGATGAACGTGCCCTTCTACTTCGGGGGCACCTCGCTCCTGATCGTGGTCGGGGTGGCCCTGGACACGGTGCAGCAGGTCGAGTCTCACCTCCTGATGCGCCACTACGAGGGCTTCCTGAAGAAGGCGAAGGTCCGCGGGCGAATCAGCTAGCCCGGTCTCCGATGAGCCGGGGAGCGAAACGGAAATGCGAATCATCCTCTTGGGGCCTCCTGGCGCCGGCAAAGGGACGCAGGCCAAGCTTCTGATCGAGAGGCTCGGCATCCCGCAGATTTCGACCGGCGACATGCTGCGGGCGGCGGTGAAGGCGGGGACCCCCCTGGGTGCGGAGGCCAAAGCCTATATGGATCGTGGGGGCTTGGTCCCGGATGCGGTCATCATCGGTCTGGTCCGGGAGCGTCTACAGGTCAAGGATTGCTCCCGAGGCTACATTCTTGACGGCTTTCCCCGGACTGCGGCGCAGGCCGAGGCACTGGAGACGACGCTCAAGGATCTCCATCTCAGTCTGGATCACGTCCTGTGTCTGGAGGTGCCCAGCGAGGATCTCGTTTCACGTATCGCAGGGCGACGGACGTGTCGAAATTGCGGGGCGATGTATCACCTGCGGTTTTCCCCTTCCAAGCGTGAGGGTGTCTGCGATGCCTGCGGGGGGGAGACGTACCAGCGGGATGACGATCGGGAGGAGACGGTCCGGCAAAGACTGCTGGTGTACGAGGAGCAGACGGCGCCCCTGATCCGCTTCTACGATGGGCGGGGACTGCTGCGCCGCATCCCGGGGACGGGGGAGATCGCCGAGATTTTCGCCCGGATGGTGAAGAGTCTGGGCGTCTGAGACATGCGGGATAAGATCATCCTAAAGGCTCCCTGGGAGTTGGAGATCCTGCGACGGAGCAATCGGCTGGTGGCCGAGACGTTGCGCGAGCTGACTCGGATGGTTCGACCCGGGGTGAGTACGCTGGAGTTGGATCGGTTCGCCGAGACCTATCTCCGAGAGCGGGGAGCTCGGCCGGCCTTTAAGGGATATCGGGATTACCCGTTCACGCTCTGCGCCTCGGTCAACGAGGCGGTGGTCCACGGGTTTCCGTCGACCCGTCTTCTCCGGGAAGGGGATATTCTGAGTCTGGATATGGGTGCCGTCGTTGACGGGTACTACGGGGACGCGGCCGTTACCCTGCCGGTGGGACGGATCTCCGGAGAGGCGGAACGGCTGCTCCGTGTGACCCGGGAATGTCTGGAGCGGTCGGTCGGGGCAGCCCAGCCAGGCGGGCGTCTCGCTGATATTTCGCAGGCCGTACAGGGGCACGCCGAAGCGAACGGGTTCTCGGTGGTTCGAGTGTTCGTGGGGCACGGTATCGGCAAGGCGCTGCACGAGGCCCCACAGATCCCGAATTTCGTGGACGCGGGGCAGGGAAGAGGTCCGGTCCTGAAGGCAGGGATGGTGTTGGCCATCGAGCCGATGGTCAACGCAGGAGGGCCGGACGTCCGGGTGCTGGATGACAAGTGGACGGCGGTGACCGCCGATGGCGCGTTGTCTGCCCATTTCGAGCATACGGTAGCCATCACGGAACACGGATCGGAAGTCCTCACGCTGTTGGACGGGTAAGCTGCCCGAGAGGGGCGCCACCCGCACGAGGAACGCCAAGGCCTATGGCCAAAGAAGAGGCCATTGAAGTCGAGGGGACGGTAGTCGAGCCGCTTCCCAATGCGATGTTTCGGGTGCAACTCGAAACCGGACACAAGGTGCTGGCCCATATCTCCGGGAAGATGCGGATGCACTTCATCCGGATCCTGCCCGGGGACAAGGTCACGGTGGAATTGTCGCCCTACGATCTCACGCGGGGACGGATTATCTACCGCTACAAATGACCCGGGTCACCGAGACTGGCCGCCGTGGTGGGGCCGGACGGGGACCGGGGAGACGGGTGCAGGGATGAAGGTGCGGGCGTCGGTTAAACCAATGTGCGAGAAGTGCAAGGTCATCAAGCGGAAAGGGGTCCTCCGCGTCGTATGCGAGAACCCCAAGCACAAGCAGCGCCAGGGATAAGCTGACGGCGCCAGGGAGGTTCACGTGGCGAGAATAGCGGGGGTGGATCTGCCCCGGGAGAAACGGTTGGAGGTCGCCCTCACCTACATCTACGGGATCGGGCGATCCCTGTCCAAGAAGATCCTGTCCGAGGCCGAGGTGGGCGTGGAGGTCCGGGTCAAGGATCTCACCGAGGACCAGGTCAGCAAACTGCGCCGGGTCATCGAGGGCGGCTACCGAGTGGAAGGCGATCTGAAGCGGCAAGTGGCCATGGACGTCAAGCGACTCATGGACATCGGCTGCTACCGCGGCCTGCGCCATCGCCGAGGACTTCCTGTGCGGGGGCAGCGTACCAGCACCAACGCGCGGACGCGCAAGGGGCCGAAGCGTGCGGTTGGGGTGAAGCGGTCTGCGAAGCCCGCCCCGACGACCGGCAAGGGCGCATAGGATCGGCGGAGGATTCATGGGTGTCGGGCCTGCGTCGGACGCCCCCGCATGGATTTCGGCACATCCGGAGGAATGAATGGCGACACCAGTGAAGCGAACGGGCTCCTCGCGTCCCAGCAAGAAAGAGGGGAAAGGGGTCACCCACGGCATCGCGTGCATCCAGGCCACCTTCAACAACACCATCGTGACGATCACGGATGGGGCGGGCAATGTGGTGACCTGGGCCAGTGCGGGCAGCGCGGGATTCAAAGGCTCTCGGAAGAGCACCCCCTTTGCGGCCCAGATGGCGGCGGAGAACGCGGCAGGGAAGGCTATCTCGCAGGGGATGAAAGAGGTCAAGGTATTTGTGAAGGGGCCCGGGGCCGGGCGGGAGGCGGCGATCCGTTCCCTGCAAGCGGCAGGGCTGGAGATCACGGCCATCAAGGACGTGACGCCGATTCCGCACAACGGGTGCCGGCCGCGCAAACGGCGGCGCGTCTAAGAAGGAGTAAGCGTAGTGGCCCGACATACCGATCCGGTCTGCAGGCTGTGCCGACGGGAGGGCATGAAGCTCTTCCTCAAGGGCGATCGTTGCTTCTCGGCGAAGTGCTCCCAAGAAAAGCGGAGCTATCCACCCGGGCAGCACGGGCAGCGTCGGTCGAAGCCGTCCGAGTACGGCCTGCAATTGCGCGAGAAACAAAAGATGAAGCGGATTTACGGCGTCCTGGAGACGCAGTTCCGCACCTATTTCAAGATGGCCGCCCGGCAGAAGGGGATCACCGGCGAAAACCTGGTCCGTCTCCTCGAACAGCGACTGGATAACGTGGTGCACCGTCTCGGCCTCGCAGCCTCCCGCGCCCAGGCGCGTGTGCTCGTCCGGCACGGCCACTTCCATGTGAACGGCCGCCGTGTGACCATTTCTTCCGCTCTCCTCCGGGCGGGCGATACGGTGGAGGTGGCGCAGAAGAGCCGCGAGCTGAGCGAGATCGTCGCCGCCATCGAAGGGGCGAAGAAGCGTCGGGTTCCCTCCTGGCTCGAGTTGGACGCAGCCAACTTCAAAGGGACGGTCCGCACCCTCCCCAGCAAGGACGAGATGGCCATACCGGTTCAGGAGCAACTCGTGGTTGCCCTGTATTCCAAGTAGGGCGGCGAGGGAGAGGCTGAGCATGCAGAAGTTCAAGGGATTCCAGAAACCCAAGCGGCTTGAGCCAGAGCTCGAGACCCTCACCAACACGTACGGGAAGTTCTTCGCGGAACCGCTGGAGCGCGGTTTCGGGCTGACCTTGGGGAACTCGCTCCGGCGGGTGCTCCTCTCGGCGATCGAGGGGGCGGCGGTCACCTCTGTCCGCATCGCCGGGGTTCTACACGAGTTTTCCACGGTGCCGGGCGTGAAGGAAGATGTCACCGACATCATCCTGAACCTGAAGCTGCTCCGATTGAAGCTGAACGCGGACCACCCCAAGACCCTCACGCTGAAGGCGGCGGGGGAGGGGGAGGTCCGCGCCGCGCAAATCACCCCCGACGCGGATATCGAGGTCCTGTCGCCGGACCAGTACATCTGCAGTCTGGACAAGGACGGGCGACTGGACATGGAGTTGGAGGTGCGGCACGGACGCGGCTATGTCCCGGCGGATAGGAACAAGCACGAGGGGACGCCGGTGGACGTGATCCCGATCGATGCGATCTTCTCCCCGGTCCGGAGGGTCAACTTCCAGGTGGAGGATACCCGGGTCGGGCAGGCGACGGATTACAACAGGCTGATCCTGGAGGTGTGGACCGACGGATCGTTACTGCCCCAGGACGCCGTGGCCTACGCCGCCAAGATCCTCAAAGATCACCTCAGCATCTTCATCAACTTCGAGGAGGAGCCGGAGCTGGAAGAGTCGCCGGTGGACGAGGCGAGCAAACGTATGGAGGAGAACCTGAGCCGCCCGGTTGAAGAGTTGGAGCTGTCGGTCCGCTCTGCCAACTGCCTCAAGAACTCCAACATCAGCCATATCCGCGAGCTGGTGGAGAAGACCGAGACCGAGATGCTCAAGACGAAGAATTTCGGTCGGAAGTCGCTCAACGAGATCAAGGAGATCCTGGCAGGCATGGGATTGAGTCTGGGCATGAAGCTGGAAGGACTGCCCGTGGGCGAGGCTGCCAGGCGGAAGGCAGCCAAGGGCTAGGCCCGGCGGACACACCGGGGGAGACCAACGGCAATGCGGCACAGGCAAGCGGGACGAAAACTCGGTCGGACCATGGCGCATCGGGAGATGATGATGCGGAATTTGGCGACATCCCTGGTCCTCTACGAGAAGATCATCACCACGGCGGCGAAGGCCAAGGATCTCCGCGGCGTCGCGGAGAAGATGGTCACCTTGGCGAAGCGCGAGGATTTGCACGCGCGCCGGCAGGCGGCAGAGGTCCTGAACGACGACAAGGCGCTGAAGAAGCTGTTTGAGACGATCGGGGCTCGGTTTCGCGAAAGAAACGGCGGATACACCCGGATCACCAAGCTGGACTACCGTATGGGCGATGGGGCGCCGCTGGCCGCCATCGAGTTCCTCGGGGCGGAGCCTGCGCCAGAGACGAAGGGCAAGTCCAAGCCCCGCGGTACAGAGAAGACGGAGGGGGAGGGCGCTCCCCAGACTCGGCGCCGGCGTCGCCGGCGAGGCAAGCGCGGCGGCACGGCGGCAGAAACGGCTTCCACGTCCGGCTCGGATAGCTAGTCTCTCGGCCCGAGAGGGAGAAGACGTCGCGCGCCCTTCTGCAGTCGCCTGCGGGAGGGCGCGTTTTTTTGCAGCCCGGAAAGGGACCCCGACGGATGGAGATCCTGCTCAAGTACGGACGAACGGCGCAGCGCCTTCCCCTTCCCGCGGGGATGCGGGTGTCCGTCCTTGCACCCGGGCGGACGGCCGGTTCCGGCGGGGAGACCGACCTCATCCGCTCCGCCCTGGCCGATCCCATCGGCAGCCCCCGGCTTTCCCGGTCGGTTTCCCCGGGAGAGCAGGTCGTGATCGTCACCTCCGACATCACGCGCCCGTGTCCGACGGCCCGCCTGCTGCCGCACATCCTGGATGAATTGCACCAAGCCGGCGTCGCCGACAGCGACGTCACCGTGGTCTTCGGTCTTGGGACGCACCGGCCCCACACGCGCGAGGAGCAGGAAGCGCTGGTCGGTCCGGCGGTCTTCCGTCGGGTGCGCTGCCTCGACTCAGACCCCGCCGATGTCGAACATGTCGGCACGACGCGCCGCGGCACCCCGGTCGAGGTCTTCCGGCCGGTCCGCCGGGCCGATGTCCGGATCCTGCTGGGCGTGATCGAGTACCACTACTTTGCGGGATACAGCGGCGGTCTGAAGGCGCTGGTCCCGGGGGTGTGCAGCGAGGCCACCATCCAGGCGAACCATCGCCGGATGACGGAGCCGGGGGCGATCACCGGCAACCGCGAGCACAACCCGGTCCGCGACGACATCGACGAGGGCGGCGAGCTGATCGGCGCGCGGTTTCTCCTCAACGTCGTCCTGGACGAGGAGAAGCGAATCGTCCGGGTCGTCGCCGGGGACCCGCGCCTCGCCCACCGGGAGGGGTGCGCGGCGCTCGACGCCTTCGGACGGGCGACGGTGGCGGAGCCGGCCGACCTGGTCGTCGTCTCGGCGGGCGGCTCCCCCAAGGACATCAACCTGTACCAGGCGCAGAAGGCGCTGGACAACGCGCGGCACGCGGTGCGAGCGGGCGGGATCATCCTGCTGGTGGCGGAGTGTCCCGAAGGCCTGGGCCACCACACCTTCGAGGAGTGGATGCAAGATCCCGGCGGGCCGGACGCCATCCTCACCCGTATCCGGCGGGAGTTTGTCCTGGGGGGACACAAGGCGGCGGCGGTGGCGATGGCCATGAAGCAGGCGGCGATCTTCCTGGTCTCGGGGCTGCCGGCCGATCGCGTCCGAGGGATGGGTTTTCGGCCTTTCACCAGCGTGGAGACGGCACTTGCGGCGGCCCTGGAGGCGAAGGGTCCGGACCCGTGCGTCGTCGTGATGCCGGAGGGGGGCTCGGTTCTCCCCGTGCTGGCGGCGCCCGGCGGCGCGGCGCGCCGTTGAGACGGCAGGACCGCCCTCGGCAATCTGGGGGCAGCATACGGTTGTAAGCCGTTGTCAAAGAGTAACTTGACCGGAGAAATTCCGGAAACGGCATAAGGAGCCGTAACGAAATTCCAATGAATGGACAAGTTATTTCGTAACGGCTCCTAACCCCGCTCGAGCGGGGACGTTGAAGAAGCGGGACGGTTCGCGGCCATCCCGAGTGACACCTCGGGTCGGGTCGTGAGTTCAGACTCTCACTCTGGAACGGCGAGGGAGACTATGAAGCGACCGGAGACGGCGAAGATTCGGAACATCGCCCTGGTGGGGCACGGCACCTCGGGCAAGACCACACTGACGGAGGCCCTGCTCTTCTCTGCCGGGGCTACGACCCGTCTGGGACGGGTGGAGGACGGCACGACCACGACGGACTTCGACGAGGACGAGATCCGTCGCAAGATCAGCATCAGCACCGCCCTGGCCTGGTGCGAATGGAAGGGACACAAGATTACTCTCGTGGATACGCCGGGGTTCGCGGCGTTTCTCACCGACGCCAAGAATGCGCTCCGCGTGGTGGACGCCGCGGTGGTGGTGGTGGGGGCCACCGATGGAGTGAAGGTCTCGACCGAGAAGCTGTGGAGCGCCGCCGCCGCCATGGAGCTACCCCGCGCCATCTATCTGTCCAAGATGGACAAGGAGCGTGCCGACTTCGTCCGGATCCTGGAGGATGTGCGGAAGAACCTCTCGGCGAGTGCGGTGCCGGTCCAAGTGCCTATCGGACAGGAGTCGGGCTTCATCGGCGTGGTGGATCTGGTCCGGATGCGCGCCTTGCGCTTCACGCCGGACGGGACGGGCAAGGCCGTGGAGGAGGACGTCCCGGCCGCCGTCCGCGAGCTGGCCGAGAGCCAGCGGGCGACCCTGGTGGAGGCGGTGGCCGAGGCCGACGACGAGCTGCTCGAGAA
Source organism: uncultured Methylomirabilota bacterium (assembly GCA_963727695.1). Classification (GTDB taxonomy): domain Bacteria; phylum Methylomirabilota; class Methylomirabilia; order Methylomirabilales; family 2-02-FULL-66-22; genus 2-02-FULL-66-22. The sequence continues at coordinate 72,869 of CAVSHW010000057.1, forward strand.
ATACCTGGAGGGGACCGAGCTCTCCGAGACCGAAGTTCGGGAGGGGCTGATCCGTGCCATCCACGCTCAGAAGCTCTTCCCGATCCTGTGTGGGGCCCCGGCCCGGAGCATCGCCGTGACACCGCTCCTGGATCTCGCGGTGGAGGCGTTCCCCTCACCCCTGGACCGTCCGCCGCTGGAGGGCAAGGATGCCAAGGATGGGGTCGTCCGCTGCGAGGCGAAGGACGGCGGTCCGCTGACGGCCCTGGTGTTCAAGACGATTGCCGACCCCTTCGCCGGCAAGGTGACGATGTTTCGGATCTATTCGGGGACGCTCAAGTCCGACTCCTCGGTGCAAAACGTGGTCAAGGGGGCCAAGGAGCGAATCGGCCAACTGCTCCTCCTCCGCGGCAAACAGCAGACGCCGGTGGAGAGCCTGGGGGCCGGCGACATCGGGGCGGTGGTCAAGCTCAAGGAGACGCAGACCGGGGATACGCTCTGCGACGAGAAGACGACGGTGCGCTTGCCCGAGATCAGCTTCCCCACTCCCGTGATCTCGTTCGCCGTGGAGCCGAAGGCCAAGGGGGACGAGGACAAGATGAGCATCGCCTTCACCCGGCTGCGCGAGGAGGACCCGACGATCCAGATCCGCTATGACTCGCAGACCAGGGAGACGGTGGTCTCGGGCATGGGGCGGGCCCACGTGGAGATCGTGGCCGAGCGGCTCAAGCGGAAATTCGGCGTGGAAGTCGTCCTCAAGACCCCCCGGGTGCCGTACAAGGAGACGATCAAGGCCCGGGTGCGCGAGGTGCAGGGCCGACACAAGAAGCAGACCGGCGGCCGCGGCCAGTTCGGTGACTGCTGGATCCACATGGAGCCGATGCCGCGAGGCGGCGGGTTCGAGTTCTCGAACCAGATCGTGGGGGGCTCCATTCCCCGCAACTTCATCCCGGCGGTGGAGAAGGGGGTCGTGGAGGCCATGGAGCGGGGAGCCCTGGCCGGCTGCCAGGTGGTGGACCTGAAGGTCATTCTGTACGACGGCTCCACCCACCCCGTAGACTCCTCGGAAATGGCGTTCAAGCTGGCCGGGCGTCTGGCCTTCCGCAAAGCCATGACCCAAGCCAAGCCGACACTGCTCGAGCCGGTCATGACCGTGGAGGTGGTGGCCCCCGGCGATTGCATGGGAGACATTGTGGGGGACCTGAACAGCAAGCGAGGCCGGGTCCTTGGCATCGAGGCGAAGGGGCGCAACCAAGCGGTCAAGGCGAGCGTGCCGCTGGCCGAGATATTGGAGTACGACTCGCGGCTGCGGTCGATCACCGGCGACCGGGGGGATTACAGCATGGAGTTCTCCCATATGGAAGAGGTCCCGGCACACATCCAGGAGAAGATCATCGCCGAGTCGAAGCCGGCGGAGGAAGAGGAGGAGTAGCGTACTTTTCTCTTGCGCCCGCTCCGGATCCTGTGTTATCCTGCGGGTACAAAGAGTGGGCACCGGCCCGCTCTTTGTTTTTCGAGGGCTGATAGGACACGGCATGACTCGAGCCAAGCATCCGGGGACCTTCCCGCAGGCCGCGGAGACTTTGGAGCGCGTCCGGACCCTGGCGGAGCCGATTCTTGCCGAACAGGGGCTAGAGCTCGTGGATGTCGAGTATCGTCGGGAGGCCCACGGGTGGGTCCTCCGTCTCTACATGGATAGGCCCGGTGGAATCACCCTGGAAGACTGCCAGCGGGTGAGCGAGGAGTTCGGCGACCATCTGGACGTTGAGGACTTCATCGGTCACCCCTACCATCTGGAAGTCTCCTCTCCCGGTCTTGACCGGCCCCTGGCCCGCCCGGAGCATTTTGTCCGGTTTGTGGGGAAGGCGGCCAAGATCGCGACCCGGGAAGACGTCGAGGGTCGGCACAACTTCCGCGGTCGCCTGGCAGGGTTGCAGGGGGCGGCGGTGCTCCTCGACCTTCAGGACGGCCGGCGGGCGGCCATTCCCCTTGAGTTGATTCTTCGCGCCAGGCTGGAGCCGGAACTCTAACGGCCTGACGGCCCGGACACGACGCCCTCGGGTGTCGAAGGGTGCACTCCGGCTCGCGTGGGCCCGTCCAGCCCAAAGCCCACACGGGAGGCATGGTATGGATTTGATGCAGGTCATCGATCAAATCGGTCGTGAGAAGGGGATCGAGAAATCGATCCTCGTCGACGCGGTGGGGGCCGCCATCCTTTCCGCGTCTCGGAAGAGCTTGCCGGTGGCGCAGGCGGCCCTCGACCTCCGGGTGGATTTTGACGGGAAATTGGGGCAATTCATGCTCTACGCGGTCCGCAAGGTCGTGGAGGAGCCGACCATCCCCAAGGTCGAGATCAGCCTGGCGGAGGCGCAGCAGATCAACCCCGGGGCGCAGATCGGCGACGAGGTGAAGACCCCTGTCCCCGTGCCGGCCAACAGCTTCGGCCGCATCGCCGCCCAGACCGCCAAACAGGTCATTATCCAGCGGGTGCGCGAGGCGGAGCGGGACTCGGTGTTCCAGACGTTCAAGGAGAAGGAGGGCGAGCTGGTCCACGGGGTCGTCCAGCGCGTCATCAAGGGAAACGCGATCCTGAACATCGGGAAGGCCGAGGCGATCCTCCCCCTGCGCGAGCAGCTTCCGCGCGAAGAGTTCCGCGTAGGGGACCGGGTCCGGGCGTACATCCTGGACGTGAAAAAGACCTCCAAAGGCTCGCAGATTGTCGTCTCGCGGACCCATCCCGGCTTCCTGAAGCGGCTGTTCGAACTGGAGGTGCCGGAGATCTACGAAGGCATCGTGGAGGTCAAGGTCGCGGTGCGCGAGGCGGGCGAGCGGGCCAAGATCGCGGTGGCCTCCAAGGACAGCAACGTGGATCCGGTGGGGGCGTGCGTGGGGTACCGGGGCGCACGCGTCCAGGCCATCGTGCGGGAACTGATGGGGGAGAAGATCGACATCGTGCCCTGGCGCGAGGACCCTGCCGCCTTCGTGAAGGCGGCCCTCGCCCCCGCCGAGGTGCAGCGCGCGACCGGGGAGTCGGACACGCGGACGCTTCGCGTCATCGTGGCGGATGACCAGCTTTCCCTGGCCATCGGAAAGCGTGGACAAAACGCCCGGCTGGCGGCGAAACTGGTCGGCTGGAAGGTGGACATCAAGAGCACCTCGGAGCTGCAGCGAGAGGCGCAGGCGATCCTCACCGGGATGATGGGCGGCGGCGAGGCCCTGCCCTCCGACGCGCCGGCGGAAGCTCTAGAGCTGTTCGTGAGCTTGCCCGGGGTGGGAGAGACGCTGGCGGCTCGCCTGGTAGCGACTGGCTACACCAGCCTGCAAGGGCTGGCGGACGCTACGCTGGAGGCCTTGCAGGAGATCGAGGGGATCGGCCCGAAGAGCGCCGAGCGGATCCGGCAGTTGGCGCGAGATGCCGCGGCAACCTCTCCGGCGTCCCTCCAATCGACTAAAACTTCCGAACTCCCGTCCGAGGCGGCCGATGTCCCCGCGACGAACGCCGGTCCGGATGCGGGCGAGTAAGCCGCCGGCCGGATCGCGCAGCCTGCCCAGGCGAACTTGCGTCGGATGTCGGAGTGTGCGAGAGCAGGTGCGCTTGGTTCGGATCGTCGTCGACGGGGCGGGCGGGGTGATGGTGAACCCCGGCCGCGGCGCCGGACGCGGGGCGTATTGCTGTCCGACGGTGTCCTGTCTGGAGCAGGCGCTCCGGCGGAAGGCATTGCCCCGGGCGCTCCGGTGCGAGCTCGACCGATTGGATGCGGAGGCGCTGCGCCGATCCTTCGTCGCGGCGGCTGGCGCGATGTCGGAGAGTTCCGCGGGGTCACACTGAGCCGCCTCCCCGTGACCGTCACGGGAAGGCCGGAGGATGTCAGCGTGGGAATGGTTCGGATCTATGATCTGGCGACGGCATTCCGCCTTACGACCAAGGAAGTCCTAGAGCGGCTGCGCGCGGGGGGGATCGAGGCCCTGACGTTTAGCAGTACGGTCGAAGACGAGCAGGCCCGGGAAATCCTGTCGCAGCCGATGGCCAGGATTGCCGCGCATGCGATCCGGCCGGGCACGGGGGGGGCTGCGGCGAAACCGCCGGCGCGCAAGAGCACGCGCAGCAAGCCCGCCACAGGCGGAGAAACGGCGAAGGCCGCTCCAAAGCGGCAACCCCGGACCAAGCCCGCTACGGCCGGAGAGGGGAAAGAGAAAGAGGAGCCCAAGCCGCGCGCCCCCCGCAAGCGCCCTGCGGCGTCGGTGCAGGCGAAGCCGCTGGTGGTGACGCTCGAGGCGCCGACGCTCGAACACACGCCGGCCCCGCCGGTGGAAGTGGTGGTTGCCCCACCGCCCGCTGCGCACGAGCCGGTGATGATCGAATCCCCCGCCCCACCGCCCGCCGCGGTGCAGCCGCCACCCGTGGTGGAGGCAGCGCCGCCGCCGGAGCCCCCCAAGCCCCCGGAAGCCCCGAAGGTCGAGCCGCCGGTCGAGCTCCGAAAGCCTGAAGCAGCGAAACCCGCGGAGAGCGTCCCGCCCCCGCCCCGCCCAGTCCCGCCAGAGGCTCCCAGGGTGGAGCCGCGGCGTCCCGGCGCGCGGCCGCAGCGGTACGAGCGGCCCCGGCCACCGATGCCGGCCGACACGAGGCCCAAGCCGCGTCCGGCGCCAGAGTCCAGGGCGCCAGGATCCCCCCCCGCGGCCGTTTTCAGCTCCTCCGCGGAAATCCAGACCCGGCAAGCCGTAGCCGAGCCGAGCGAGCGACCCGCGGTCTTGGTGCCCCCACCGGCCCCGGTCGTCAAGGTTCTCAAGATCGGCGGCGGGATGACGCCCAAGGAGTTGGCGGAGAAGATTTCGGCCACCTCGAGCGACGTCATCAAGCGTCTGATCAAGCTGGGTGTGCTGGTGACGATCAACTCCCCCATCGACGCCGAAACCATCGGCAAAGTCGCGCAGCAGTTCGGTTATGTCGTAGAACAGGCCTCGCCCGAGGAGATGATGGAGGAGGCGGCGACGGTAGAGGCGGAGGCCCCCGAGCTGCTCCTGCCGCGGGCCCCGGTCGTCACGGTGATGGGACACGTCGATCACGGCAAGACGTCGCTTCTCGACGCCATCCGCCACACCAACGTGATCGCCACCGAGGCCGGCGGGATCACCCAGCATATGGGGGCATACGAGGTGGAGGTGCCGGGGCACGCCGTCAAGCGGGTGGTGTTCCTGGACACGCCGGGCCACGAGGCCTTCACGGCCATGCGGGCCCGCGGCGCGCAGGCGACCGACATCGTGGTCCTGGTCGTGGCGGCGGATGACGGGGTGATGCCGCAGACGATCGAGGCGATCAACCACGCCAAGGACGCCAAGGTTCCGATCCTGGTGGCCATCAACAAGATCGACAAGCCGAACGCCGACCCCAACCGCATCAAGCAGCAGCTCACCGAGTACGGCCTGGTGGCCGAGGAGTGGGGCGGCGAGACGATCTTTGCGCCGGTCTCCGCCAAACGCCGCGAGGGGATCGAGAACCTCCTGGACAACCTCCTGGTCTTGGCCGAGGTGCAGGAGTTCAAGGCCAACCCCGCCAAGCCGGCGCGCGGGCTCGTGGTCGAGGCGGAGTTGGACAAGGGACGCGGCCCGGTGGCCACCATCCTGGTACAGACCGGCAGCCTTCGAGTGGGAGACGCGGTCGTGGCCGGCTTCCATCATGGGAAGGTCCGGGCCATGCTGAACGACAAGGGCAAGAAGATCCAGGAAGCCGGACCGGCCACGCCGGTGGCGATCCTGGGTCTATCGGGCGTTCCCCTGGCCGGTGACAACTTTGCGGTGGTTGGAGACGAGCGCAAGGCCCGGCAGATCGCGGTGGCCCGCCAGGAGCGCCACCGCCAGGAGGCCATGGTCAGCCAGCCCCGGATCACGCTGGACGCTCTGCACCAGCAGATCGAGCAGGGCGAGGTGAAAGAGTTGCGGATGATCATCAAGGGGGACGTGCAGGGCTCGGTCGAGCCTCTGCGGGAGTCCCTGGAGCGGCTCGGCACCGAGCGGGTGAAGGTGAACGTCATCCACAGTTCCGTGGGCGCCATCACCGAGACCGACGTGATGCTGGCCTCGGCCTCGAACGCCATCATCGTCGGCTTCAACGTCCGGCCCGAGCCCAAGGCCCAGCGGCTGGCGGAACAGGAGCACGTGGACCTGCGTCTCTACGCGATCATCTACGAGGCGATCAACCAGGTCCGGGCGGCCATGGAGGGGCTGTTGGAGCCCACCTACGTGGAGCACCCTGTGGGACGGGTAGAGGTGCGGCAGGTCTTCATGGTCACCAAGGTCGGGACCATCGCCGGCTCCTTCGTGGTGGACGGCAAGGTGCTGGGCGGCGCGTCGGTGCGGCTACTGCGGGACGGACGAGTGGTGCACACGGGGAAGATCGGGTCTTTGCGCCGCTTTAAGAACGACGTGCACGAGGTCCAGAGCGGCCTGGAATGCGGGATCGGCCTGCTCAATTATAACGATGTGCACCAGGGGGACATCCTGGAAGTTTACGAGCTCGAGCAAGTGACGACGACTCTGTAGGGTGCAGGTGGCGCGGCGAGAACGGCCATGACCGTCGGGTGCTGCAAGATCGAGCTGCGGATTCCCGGGAGCGGCTCGCTCAAGGCCAAGCGCCGGGTCGTCAAGAGCGTGAAGGAGCGAGTGCAGGCCCGCTTCAACGTGGGCATCGCCGAGGTGGAGCGGCTCGACGACTGGCAGCGAGCGACCCTCGGGGTGGTCACCGTGAGCAACGATTCCCGGCTGGTGGACGCCACGCTGTCCAAAGTGGTGAGCTGGATCGAGCTCAGCGGGGACGTCCTGGTGGTGGATTACGAGATCGAGCTGACCAGCCAATGACCCCGTCCGTTTCATCGGGTCCCTCGCCGGACAGCCGGCTTTCCCCGGGACCCTCCCCGGCCGATGGTCGAGGCCTCGGGGGCTCCCTATAGGTTCCGCGACAATGCCGTTACCGTTTCGACGTGCCGACCGGGTCGGCGATCTGATCCTGCGCGAACTCAGCCGGCTTCTCTTGCGGGAGATCAAGGACCCCCGTTTGGCGCAGGTGGTTATCACGAAGGTGGATCTGACCGCCGACCTTCGCCACGCGCGAGTCTTCTTCACGGGGGGGCCGGGGGCGGATCATGCCGGGGAGTTGACGGGGCTCCGGAGCGCGACGGGGTTCCTGCGGGGACAGCTCGGACGAAGCCTCCGCCTCCGGTATACGCCTGAACTCGCCTTCGAGATCGACGACTCGGTGGACCACAGTCTCCATATCGCGGCTCTTTTGAAGCAGGTGGCGGCGGAGGAACAGCATGAATGACCTGGAGCGCGTGGTCGCGGCGCTTCAGGCCGCTCCCTCGGTCGCCGTGGTCTCCCATGTCGGCCCCGAAGGGGACGCCATCGGCTCTACCCTAGCGGCGGCCCTGGCGCTCCGGGACGCCGGCAAGGCCACCGGGGCCTACAACGTGGACCCGGTTCCTCCGGGGCTGCAGCATTTGCCCGGCGTCTCCGAGCTCCGACGAGCGGTGCCCGGCGATCAGGCCTTCGCCTGTTACCTGGTGGTGGATACGAGCGGTCTCGACCGGACCGGGGGGCTCCTCGACGGGCGATCGCGGGACGCGGTCGTCATCAATGTCGACCACCATGACGGCAATAGCCGTTTTGGCGATGTGAACTGGGTCGAGCCGGGCGCCTCCTCGGCGGGGGAGATGGTGTACCGCATTCTCCGTGAGGGGGGATTCCCCCTTTCGCAGTCCGTGGCCGCGAATCTGTTCGCCGCGATCCTGACCGACACGGGTGGATTTCAGTACGGGAACACGACGGCCGAATGCTTGCGAGTGGCGGCCGACCTGATGGAGGCCGGGGCCGTCCCGGAGGAGATCGGGCAGGGGCTGCGGGCGCACCGCGCCCTCGGGGAATGGCGCCTCTTGAGCGAAGTGCTGACCGGCCTGCAGGTCGGGTTGGGGGGACGACTCGCCTGGATCGAGGTGAGTCTCGCCGCCCGGCAGCGGGCCGGGGTGGGGCTCGAGGCCACCGAGGATTTCATCGAGTATCCACGGAATCTCAGCGGAGTCGAGATCGCCGTGGCCTTCAAGGAGGTCTCGGCCGACGAGGTGCGGGTGAGTCTTCGCTCCTACGGGAGTGTGGACGTGGCCCGGCTGGCCAGGTCGATCGGCGGCGGCGGGCACCGGAACGCCGCCGGTTGCACGGTGCGGAGCGGGCTCACGGCCGCCAAGGCGCAGGTGCTCGCGGCTGCCGAAGCCTTGTTGCAGTGAGCGGATCGATATGATGAAGACCAGGCCGGAAGTCCATGGGGTCCTGAACGTCAACAAGTCGGCGGGGATGACCTCGCACGACGTGGTGGATGCGGCGCGACGGATCCTGGGGATGCAGCGGATCGGCCACACTGGAACGCTGGATCCGCAGGCGACCGGCGTCCTGCCGCTCTGCGTGGGACGGGCCACCAAGATCGCCCAATACCTTACGCAGGCGGACAAGGAATACGTCATGACGCTGCGGCTGGGGATCACCACCGACACCCTGGACGCGGCCGGGAAGGAGACGGGCCGGGTCGACGAAGTCCGCGTGCGTCGGGAAGAGGTGGAGGCCCTCCTGCCCCGATTCACCGGGGAGATCCAGCAGATCCCGCCCATCTATTCGGCCAAGAAACATCAGGGCGAGCGGATGTATCGGCTGGCTCGCCGAGGGGAAGTGGTGGAGCGGCAGCCGGTGGCGGTGAAGGTCTTCGCCCTGGATCTGCTGGGGTTCGAGTTGCCCTTCGTCCATCTGAAGGTGACCTGCTCCAAGGGTACCTACGCCCGCAGCCTGTGCGATGACATCGGACGGACCCTGGGGTGCGGCGGCCACCTGCACGCGCTCTGCCGCACCCGCGCGGGCCGGTTCTCGCTGGAGGCGGCGACCACGCTGGAGGGACTCGACGAGCGGGTGCGGATGGGACGCCTCGGCGAAGTGCTGATTCCGATCGCGGATGCCCTGGCCCACCTCCCCGGGGTGCGGGTGGCGCCTGAAGCCGGCCCGCTGATCCTGCACGGAAACGCCGTCACAGCGGGCATGGTGGCCCAGTTTCCCCCTGAGATCGCGTCCGGGGGTCTGGTGCGGATCCTGGGATTTCGCAAGCAGCTCCTGTCCCTGGCGGAAGCCGCGGTGACTTCGGAAGAGTTCGGCGCCTGCGAGCCGACCCGGATCGTGCTGCACCCCGTCCGCGTCTTCCCGAGCGCTGCCTGAGGCGGGTCGTTCATGCGGGTCATCCACGTTGCCGCCGTCGAGGATCTCCGCTGGGAGTGCAAGAACGCCGTCCTGGGGATGGGGACGCTGGACGGGGTCCACGCGGGACATCAGGAGATCCTGCGACGGGTGCGAGATCGGGCGCGCGACACCGGGGGGACGCCGGCGGTTCTCACCTTCGCCCAGCACCCCCTGGAGGTTGTCCGGCCGGAACAGGCTCCGGCGCTGATCACGCCGCTCCCGCTCAAGCTGGCCCTCCTGGAGCGGCTGGGGATGGCGGCGGCCGTGGTGATTCACTTCTCGGCCGCGCTGGCCGCGCTGCCGGCTCGGGAGTTCGTGGAGCAGGGGCTGGTGGAGCGGCTCGGGGTGGCCGGCGTCTGCGTGGGGTATGATTTCGGCTTCGGCCGAGGCCGCCAAGGGAACGCGGACCTGCTTCGAGAGTGCAGCGTGGAGCACGGATTCTGGCTGGATGTGGTGCCGCCGGTCTCGGTGGATGGCCGGGTGGTGAGCAGCCGGGTGGTCCGCGGGCTCCTGATCCAGGGGCGGGTGGAGGACGCGCGGCAACTGCTGGGCCGACCGTACTGCCTGGCGGGCGAGGTCGAACGGGGATCGAGGCGGGGGCAAGAGTTGGGGTTCGCCACGGCGAACCTTTCCGTGCCGAATCCCGGACTGCTGGCGGACGGGGTGTACGCCGGGCGAATGCTGGTCCGCGGCCTCTTCCGGGACGCCATGATGAACCTGGGTTTCGCTCCCACCTTCGGCCAGGGGGAGCACCGGCTGGAGATCCATCTGCCCGGCTGGGCGGAGCCGCTGTACGGAGAGCGCATCCTCGCTTTCTTTCTGGCGCGGCTTCGAGCGGAGCGGCGATTCCCGGATGGGACAGCGCTTCGCGCGCAGCTCGTCCGAGATCGCGAGGCCGCCGAGGCGGTCTGGCAGGCCGCCCGCGAGCTTCCGTGGCCAGAATGGGCTTTACACTCCTAGGACCCTGTGGTAATTTGCAAGGTCTCGGTATCTATTGTCGGGCACGAAAGGGGGAAGAACGATCATGCCCAAGGAAGTGATGGTGAAGAGTGAAGTGATCGGCACGTATCGGCTGCACGAGAAGGACACAGGCTCGCCGGAAGTGCAGATTGCCCTTCTGAGCGGTCGTATTGGTTATCTCACAGAACACCTTGGCGTGCACAAGAATGATCACCATTCGCGCCGCGGACTCTTGATGATGGTCGGGCGGCGACGCAAGCTGCTCGACTACCTAAAGAGCAAGGAAGTGGCGCGGTACAAGCAGGTGATCGAAAGGCTGGGTATCCGGAAATGACGTATCGGAGCGAGATCAATCTGGAGGGTCGGACCCTCTCTATCGAGACGGGGCGTGTTGCGCGCGCCGCGGATGGCGCGGCCTGGGTCCGCTATGGGGACACGGTGGTCCTGGTGACGGCCGTGGCCTCCAAGGAGGCCCGCGAGGGGATCGATTTCTTCCCCTTGACGGTCGACTATCAGGAGCGAGCCTATGCCGCGGGCAAGATCCCCGGCGGTTTCTTCAAGCGCGAGGGGCGCCCGCACGAGAAGGAGACGCTGACCTCACGGCTGATCGACCGGCCGATCCGTCCGCTGTTTCCGAAAGGGTACCATCAGGACGTCCAGATCATCGCGACGGTCCTCTCCGCCGATCAGGAGAACGATCCGGATATCCTGGCGGTGGTGGGAGCTTCGGCGGCTCTCACCGTGTCCCAGATTCCGTTTCAGGGTCCCATCGGCTGCGTCCGGATCGGACGCGTGGGCGGCCGGCTCGTCGTGAACCCGACCTACGCCCAACTGGCCGAGAGCGACATGGATGTGGTCATCGCCGGGAGCGAGGCCGCCGTGGTCATGGTGGAGGGCGGGGCCAACGAGGCCTCGGAAGAGGCGCTCTTGGAGGGGTTGCTCCACGGCCACCGGATCGTGCAGGCCATCATCGGGCTGCAGCGCGACCTCGTCCGCCAGATGGGGGTGACCAAGGCCCCCTTCGTGGCGACTCCGGTTGACGCGGGGCTCAAGGGGCGGGTGGAAGGGTTGTGTCGTGCCCGCATCCGGGATCTCGCGTTCGTGCCTGAAAAGGAAGAGCAGCAGGCGCGCAGAGGCGTTCTGCTGGACGAGGCCCTGGCGCTTGTCGTCTCGGAGTCGGCCGAGGCCAAGCTGCAGGTGAAGGAGGTTTTCGAGGATCTGGAGAAGCAGGAGATGCGCCGCCTGATCATCGAGGAGGGGCGACGCGTGGATGGCCGCAGTATCACCCAGGTGCGGCCCATCACCTGCGAGACCGGCGTCCTGCCCCGCACCCACGGCTCCGCTCTATTCACGCGGGGGCAGACCCAGGCACTGGCGACCACGACCCTGGGCACCGCCGATGACGAGCAGCGAATGGATGCCCTGGAGGGGGAGAGCCGGAAGCGGTTCATGTTGCACTACAACTTCCCCCCGTTCTCGGTGGGGGAGGTCAAGTTCATGCGGGGGGCGAGCCGGCGAGACATCGGGCACGGGGCCCTGGCGGAGCGCGCCATCCAAGCGGTTCTGCCCGGCAAGGAGGAGTTTCCCTACACGGTCCGCATCGTCTCCGACATCCTGGAGTCGAACGGCTCCTCCTCCATGGCCACAGTCTGCGGGGCGAGCCTTTCGCTGATGGATGCCGGCGTGCCGGTGAAGGCGGCGGTGGCCGGGGTGGCCATGGGTCTGGTGAAGGAGGGGGACAAGACGGTGGTCCTCACCGACATTCAGGGCCTGGAAGACCACCTGGGAGATATGGATTTCAAGGTGGCCGGGACGCGCAAGGGTGTGACCTCGATCCAGATGGACATCAAGATCCAGGGGATCACCGACGCCGTCCTCAAGCAGGCCCTGGTCCAGGCGCGTCAGGCGCGCATGGAAGTCCTGGACATCATGGAGCGCGCCATCGGCAAGCCGCGCCCCGCGCTCAGCCCGTATGCGCCGCGGATCATCACCTTCAAGATCCCGGTGGACAAGATCCGTGAGGTCATCGGCCCCGGCGGCAAGGTCATCCGCAGCATCGTGGAGCAGACCGGCGTCAAGATCGACATCGAGGACGACGGGACGGTGGCCATCGCTTCGGTGGACGAGGCGGCCGCGCGGAAAGCCATGGACATCATCGGGAAGATCGTCGAGGTCCCCGAGGTGGGCAAGGTCTACCTGGGCAAGGTCGTCAAGATCATGGAGTTCGGCGCCTTCGTGGAGATCCTGCCCGGCACGGACGGCTTGCTTCACATCTCGCAGATCTCCACCGAGCGGATCAAGCGCGTGGAGGATGTCCTGAAGGAAGGGGATGAGCTCCAAGTCAAGGTCCTCGAGGTGGACAGATCAGGTAAGATCCGCCTCAGCCGGAAAGAGCTCCTGATGGCCGCCGAGGAGAAGGCCGGACCGGCGGGACCGCCGGCAGGCGGAGATGGACCCGCCCACGGCGAGGACCGTGACCGCGGAGGGAGGGGGCCATCGGGAAGGTAGACGCGCTCTTCGCCAAGGAGGTCCTGCCAAACGGCATCGTGGTCCTCACGGAGCGCATGCCGCATGTGCGTTCCGTGGCGATCGGGCTCTGGGTCAGGGTGGGCTCGCGGTTTGAACGGGCCGCCTGCGCCGGGGTCTCCCATTTCATCGAGCATCTCCTCTTCAAGGGAACCGAGAGCCGGAGCGCCGAGGACATCGCCCGCACCATCGACGGGGTGGGCGGGTCGCTGGATGCCTTTACCTCCCGTGAGAACACCTGCTTCTACGCCAAGGTTCTGGGGGAGCATCTCCCCCTGGCGGTGGATCTGCTGAGCGATCTCCTCCTGCACCCCAAGCTGGACCCCGAGGATGTGGAGAAGGAGCGGCGGGTCGTCCTGGAAGAAATCAAGATGGTCGAGGACGACCCCGACGACCTGATCCACGACCTGTTCGCCCAGCAGGTCTGGCCCGATCATCCGCTGGGACGCCCCATCCTGGGGAGCCGTCAGAGTCTCCAAGCCATCACCCGCCAGGACGTCCTCGACCAGTTGCGCGACTTTTACCAGCCGGACCGCCTGATCGTAGCCGCTGCCGGCGATCTCGACCACACCAAGGTGGTGGACCTGATCCGCTCCGCGCTCGGCGAGTGGAGCGGGCGGTCGGTGGTGACGAACGGGGGCGCGCCCGTGTGCAACGTTGCAGAGCATCACGCGGAGCGGGACTCTGCCCAACTGCATCTGGTTCTGGGCGCGGAGGGGCTCCCCTACAACCACCCGCACCGATACGCCTTCTTCTTGCAGAACGCCATCCTGGGTAGCTCCATGAGCTCCCGCCTCTTCCAGGAGATCCGGGAGAAGCGCGCCCTGGCCTACTCGATCTATTCGTACCAGGCCTCATACCAGGACTCCGGTCTGATGGCGGTTTACGCCGGCACCAGCCCCGAGTCGTACCGGCAGGTGGTGGACCTGGTCCGCGCCGAGTTCACCCGCTTGAAGGACGAGCCGGTGGATATCGAGGAGTTCCAGCGGGCCAAGGAGCAGCTCAAAGGGAACCTCCTCCTCGGGCTGGAAGGGACGAGCAGCCGGATGACCAGGCTGGCCAAGGCCGAGATCTACTTTCAGCGCTACTTCGACCTGGACGAGATCATCCGGGGAATCGACGGGGTGCTCCCGGAGACGTTCGCCGAATTGAACCGCTCTCTCCTCGCGCCGGAGCGGTACGCCCTGACGACCATCGGCCAC
>CAVSHW010000058.1:0-21467 GCA_963727695.1 uncultured Methylomirabilota bacterium
CCTTTCGGGAATCGGCGCTGGCGGCAGGTGCCGGCAGCGAGCCGCCGTGCGTCCATGTATGGAGTGACCAGGCCGGTTGATTCGAGTCCCACCTGAAATCGCAGTGTTTGTCTACAGTTACCTGGCCGTTTCGTGTCGCGCCTTGCGACGATACAACTACTTATGCTATTCTATCGTCATGCAGACCAAGGCGGGGCAGCAGTTGGCGATCCACAAGGGGCAGGCGCTGGCGCTGTGCTGGCTGCTGCAGCAGCCGGTCGGATCGGGCGGGGAGATCCTCGCGGGGCTCACGCGGACGCTGGCCTTCAGCCGGCCGCTGAGCGGGACCGAATGGTCCGCGGTGCCCCCCGTGGACCGGGAGCGGGAGACGCGGGCCTTTCACCAGCGGGTGCTGCGACTTTTCCGTAAGGGCCTCGCGATTCGCTGCCCGGTCGTGGCGAAGGTGTCGCCCACCACACGAGGGCTGAAGGTCGAACGATTCCGAGACGCGAAGGCGCAGGATCAGGGTCTGCTGCATCTGCTGGAGGCCAACGGCAACCGCCTGCGGCGCTGTCGGCACTGCGGGGCGTGGTTCTGGCGGGAGCGCAAGCGCGAGTACTGCGGGCCCTGCTTCCAATCGGGCACCGCGCGCAGCAAGGTCCACCGGGCGAAGGCAAAGGCAGCGCAGGGCAGGAGGCTTGCGTAACACGTTTCAATAATTCCTTCGTATCTTGTCCCCTCACAGACTTCGTTCCAGCGATCGGCTAACCCCCTGAAATCTCTCGTGCCACGGCTGCCCACCGTACACAAGAGTCCTTTATGAGGTGACCGCTTGCGTACCCGTGTTGGAATATGACCAAATTTTCTTGACGGCCCCTCCAGATCGCCCGATACTCCGGCCCGACCCGACGGACGCGAGTCGGGAGCTCTGGCACCCCGCGATCGGGCCGGTGGGCCCACCCCCGGCGGGCTTGTGGCCAAGAGACAAGGTGCCATTGTGCCATATCCCCGAAAAACAAATCCCTCTCGCTGACACCAGCCCTGTCTGTCGAGGTGTTCCATGCAGGGTTCCGTTTCCCTCTCCGCCCAATTCGCCGAGCGCCTGGCCACGTTCCGCCTGAAGGAAGTTCCCAAGGAAGTCGTTGCCCACGCCAAGCTGCTCTTGCTGGATACGCTGGGCGCCATGCTCGCCGCCTCGAACCCCAAGTATTCCGCCACGCGTATCCTGATGGAATATGCCCGGCAGGTGGGCGGGCGGCCCGAGTCCAGCCTACTGGGTCAGCGCGGAAAGACCTCCTGCGTCAATGCCGCCCTGGTCAACGGGACGCTGGGCTATTACTGTGACATCGAGCCGCACCACGTGGGGGGGATCCTGCACGCTCCTGCCGTCATAGTCCCGGTCAGCCTGGCGGTGGGCGAGAAGTTAGGGACGAGCGGCGCGCGGCTCCTGGAGGCCATGATCCTGGGGATCGAGACCACCTGCCGGGTGAGTTACGCGCTGAATCCGACCGCCCTCTACAACCGCGGCTTCCACCCCAGCGCCGTCTGCGGGGCCTTCGGCGCCGCGGCCGTGGCCGGGCATCTCTTCCGCCTCGACGCGAAGAAGACCGCCATTGCCCTCGGTCTCGCCCTGCAGCAGGCCTCGGGCCTTCTGGCCTGGGCCTCGGACCCCACTGAGAACTCCCGCCCGTTCAATCCCGGCCTGGCGGCGAGAAACGGTGTGACCGCTGCCTCCCTCGCTTGGCTCGGCTTCGGCGGCCCGCCGACTCCGTTCGAGGGCAAGTACGATGTCTTCACCGCCTTCTCGGGCGAGCGGCATCCCGAGGCGTTGCTCGCTGACTGGGGGGCGCACTTCCACGTCCCCGAATTCGCCTACAAGCAATATTCCAGCTGCTCCTTCACCCATCCCGGCCTGGACGCCTTGCTCCATCTGGCACGCGAGCACCACCTGAAGCCGGCGGACGTGAAATCGATACTGCTCCGCTTCCCCGTCTCCGGGAAACACATGATCGACAACAACGAGTTGAAGTCTCACTGCGCTCAGTACATCCTGCCGGTGGGCCTAGTCTTCGGCGGCGTCATGATCGACGACATCCTAGAGGACCGCCTTCGGAACCCAGAGGTGGCGCGCCTGCGCGCCGGCACGCGGATGGAGGGCGACCCTGAGCTGGAGAAGGCCTGGCCCGAGCAATACGCCTCCATCGTCGAGGTGACCACAACGGCCGGCCGGACCCTCTCTTGCCGAGTCGACGACGCCAAGGGAACGATGCGGAATCCCCTCACCCCAGAGGAGATTCGCGCAAAGTACCTGAAGCTCGCCACCACGGTCACGACGACCGCCCACGCCGAGACGATCGCCGATCTCGCCGCCCGCGTAGACCGGCTACCCGACATCGCCAACCTCGCCGCCTTACTCCGCACCTACCCGAGGAAGGCCCTAGCCGGTCTTCGGACACGGAGATCCGGGGACACCGTGCGGTTATATTCCAAAGGTGCGAAAAGTGTCACTCGTTGAGTCGACCCGATTAATGCCTCTTGGCGGATGGCTCCACGCTGAAAGCCGAAAATATTGCCTTGAATCGACTGTTTGTCGGTTGAGGGGGGTGGGGTTCCGAAAACCTGCCTCCGATTTGAAGTGCTCTCCGGTTTCGGGAACGACAGGCGGGGCAGGCAGCAGAGGAAGGACCGGGGTCGCGGTGGACGAGCTCCACCGGAAAGGTCGGCAGCATGCATTGTGACGTCGTCATCATCGGTGCCGGGGCGGTGGGGAGTTCGGTCGCCTTTCAGATGGCCGAGGCCGGCTTGAAAGTGATCCTGCTGGACCGAAGCTTCCCCGGCGGGGGAACCTCACGGGCGACCCAGGCCGGGATCGGAGTCTATGCGAAGAACCCTCGGCCGAACCTGGCGCTCAACATGAAAGGCGCCGAACTCTATCCGTCGCTCGTGGCCCGGCTGGACCGGGATGTGGAGTTGCGGATGGATGGAGTCCTGAACGTCGCCTTGACCGAGGAGGCTCTTGAAAAGATGCGGGTGTTCGTGGCCGCGCAGCGTGAGACCCCGGGGTACACGGCCGATCTCCTGACGGGGAAGGAGGCCAGGGCGATGGAGCCGGCCCTCTCGACCGAGGTGAAGGGCGCTGCCCTCTGCCCGTTGGACGGTTCGGTGAACAGCCTGCTCTATGTGGATGCCCTGGCGCGCGGAGTGGCGCGACTCGGTGGGCAGGTCCTTGCCTGGACGGAAGTGGAGGGGGTGAGGTCGAAGGGCGAGCACACGTGGTCAGTCGCCACCTCCAAGGGGGAAGTCGAGGCACCCTGGGTGGTGAACGCTGCCGGGGTGGACGCGCGACGGATCGGGAAGATGATCGGCATTGACATCCCAATCGAGCCCAACAAGGGCCATGTTCTGGTCACTGAGGCCGTCCCGCCCCTGATCCGGCGCCGGATCTCGGGGCCCACCCTCATTCGGCAGACCGTCCGCGGCACCATGCTCCTGGGCCAAAGCGAGGAACTGGTCGGCCATGAGGTCACAGAGAGCTTACCTCTGCTGGCCGCGCAGGCCTTCGTTTCGAGGCGGGTGATCCCTAGCCTGACGAAGGTCAAGGTCATCCGATCTTTTGTCGGCCTGCGGCCCTGGCCGCCGGACGGGCTGCCTATCCTCGGAGCGATTCCAGGGATGCCGGGATTCCTCGCCGCCGTGGGACACAGCGGGATCACCTGGTCGCCCGCCGCTGGGAAGCTCTTGACCGAACTCGTCACGACGGGGAAGCCCTGCCTGCCGCTCGAGCCATATAGCCTCGCCCGATTTTCGCCGGGCATTGCCTAAGCCGTTGTCAAAGAATAACTTGACCGGAGACATTCTGGAAACGGCATAAGGAGCCGTAACGAAATTCCGATAGACGGACAAGTTATTTCGTAACGGCTCCTAAGGGGAAGCCATGGAACGAAACTCGCTTCGCGTTCAGGGATACTTTCATCGCGGCCAGGCTGTTCAGATCGAGGTGGATGGCGAGCCGGTTGAGGCCTTCGAGGGGGAGAGCATCGCGGCCGCGCTTCTCGCCTCCGGTCGACGCACGCTCCGCTACACCCCGGAGGGCACTGCCCGAGGAGTGTTTTGCGGCATGGGGGTCTGTTTCGATTGCGTCGTGGAGGTGGACGGCGACCCCAGCGTGCGAAGCTGCGTCACTCCCGTACGAGCGGGGATGAGGATACAGACGCCACGCCCGTTCCGAGGAGGGAAATGACGCTATGTTGACCCCGGAGATCGTCATCGTTGGAGCCGGGCCGGCCGGCCTGGCGGCGGCCATTGAGGCCGCGCGCGCATCCGCGTCGGTCCTCGTTCTGGATGAGTACGCGCAGGCCGGTGGCCAGTACTACCGGCAGCCGGCGCGCGGCCTCGCCGCCTCCTGGGATAGGCGCTTCTTCGCCCACGCGCAAGAGGGGCAGGAGCGAATCGAGGAGGCCCGGCGGTCTGGAGTCCAATTCCTCTCGGACGCCATGGTTTGGGGTGGCTTTGCAGACGGCACACTGAGTCTCCACATGAATGGCAAGTCCGAGATCCTCAAGCCGGCCAAGCTGATTCTCGCCTCGGGCGCCCACGACCGGCCGGTCGCCTTTCCCGGATGGACGCTGCCGGGCGTCATGACATCCGGCGCCGCCCAGGCGCTCGTCAGAAGTCAAGGCATCCTGCCGGGCCGCCGCATCCTGATGGCCGGCACCGGGCCGCTTCAGATTGCCGTGGCCGCGCAACTCGTGCAAGCGGGGGCGCAGC
The DNA here is from genome assembly GCA_963727695.1 of uncultured Methylomirabilota bacterium. Lineage (GTDB taxonomy): Bacteria > Methylomirabilota > Methylomirabilia > Methylomirabilales > 2-02-FULL-66-22 > 2-02-FULL-66-22. The sequence goes on from CAVSHW010000058.1 coordinate 4,747, forward strand.
TTACCGGCGTGCTGGAGGCGAACGGGCTGGCGCGCCTCGTCGCGACCGCACCCCATTTCTGGGGGCAGTGGAGTCGCCTCCGGGAAGGGTGGGGGTACCGGCGCACCCTTCGGGCCGCCGGTGTTCCGATCAGCTTCGGCCGGACCGTCGTCCGGGCCTCGGGAGACGGGGTGCTGTCTCGCGTTGTCACGGCCGCGCTGGACGAGCGCTGGCAGCCGATCCCCCGTACCGAGTCCGAGGTCGAGGTCGATGCGTTGTGCCTCGGATTCGGGCTCGTGCCCAACACAAAGTTGGCCAGATTGTTGGGATGCGGGCTCACCCATGATCCCGCCCGGGGAGGCCTCGTCCCCGTCCACGATGACAACATGCAGAGCTCCCGCCCTGGGGTCTTCGTCGCCGGCGAGGCCGCCGGGATTGCGGGCGCCAAGGCCGCGGAGTTGGAGGGCCGGATCGCGGGCCTGTCGGCCGCCCTGCAGCTTGGCAGGGGTGATGTGACAGAGGCGCGACGGCGCATCGAGGCCGCCAGGCACCGCCTCCGCAAAGAACTACGCTTTGCTCGGGCGCTGAACGAGACCTTCGCTGTGAGGCCCGGCCTCCTCGGTCTGATCACTGACGACACGGTGGTCTGCCGGTGCGAGGAGGTCACGGCCGGCCAAATGTTGCGGGCGAGGGCCGAATGGACTCGAACTCTCGATGCGGTCAGGACGGTGACTCGGGCGGGATTCGGCCGATGTCAAGGGACGACATGCGAGACCCTGGTTGCCCAACTGCTCGCGCGTGACACCGGTGCCGGGCTCGCCGAGGTGGGCCATTTCCACGTCCGCCCGCCGCTAAAACCTATCCCCGTCGGTGCACTCGCGGATTTGCACGAGCAGGGTTCCAGTCTGTCGCCACAATGACCTGCGCACCACAAACACCACTCACACACGGAGGAGGCCCAGATGAAAAAGGAAGTCATCGCCGTTCCCGGTGAAGCCCCCGCCAAGCACACCTCGCGGATCGTGCGCTTCGGAAACCTGGTCTTCATCGGGGGAACCGCAGGCCGCAATTTCGTCACCAAGGAGTTGCCGTCTGACATCACCGGCCAGACCCGGCAGACCCTGGAGAACATCAAGATCTGCTTGCAGGCAGCAGGCACCTCCATGGAGAACGTGTTGAAGATGACCTGCTACCTGGCGGATCTCTCCGAAAAGAAGGCCTTCGACGACGTGTACGTGAGCTATTTTCCCACGAATCCTCCCGCACGCGCCTGCTTCGCGGTGGCGAACCTCGGCGCCGGTTTAAAGGTCGAGATCGAAACGATTGCCGGGATCGCTGACACCGCTGCGCGTTGAACGGGTAAAGCATTCGGGGAGTCTTCTGTATATGCGAAAACCGCGCCCGGATCCGGGCGCGGTTTTCGTGGTCGACAGTCAGAGAACCCATCCAAGGAGCGCCTCACACGAAGGCATACTGGCCGCCTCGGCCCTTCTCAAGCGCACGCTGGTACGCAAGGGTCGCGACGGCGATGTCCATGGCGCCGGTGCCGATGGGAATGCAGACAATGTTCTGGGTCGCCGAGCCGCGTCCCGGTTTCTTGCCGGCCACGACCTCGCCGATGGTCGCATAGATCGTCTTCTCCGTGATCTTGCCCGCCTCGCTCAGCTCCCGCAAGGCGCCGCGATGGAGACACTGGCCGATGTGGTCCACGATGATCCGATCTGCCCCAAGGAGCACCGCGTCCTCGCACTCCTGGTAGGAGCCCATCGGGAAGAGGGTCGTCCCTGGCGCAAGCCAGGCCTTCTTCACGAACTTGTCCTTGGATTGCGTGACGCAAATCACCGCGTCGGCTTGCGCTGCCTGCTCCGGCGTATCCGCGATCACGATCCGGCCGTGCACGATCGGCTGCATCTCCTTGGCGAAGCGCTCGGCGGCATCGCGCCGGATGTCATAGACCGTCAGCCGTTCGATCTCGAAGAACTCGGCCATGGCCCGGGTTTGGGTCCGCCCCTGCGCGCCGGACCCGAACAGCCCCAGGCGAATCGTCTTGCCCGAGTGCAAGTACTTGAGCGCCACTGCCGACTGCGCCCCCGTCCGCAGGTTCGTGATCAGCGCGCCGTCCAGCACGGCACGGAACTGCCCGTCCTTCGGATCGATCAAAAGAATCAAGGAACTGATGTACGGGAGCCCCAGGGCCGCATTGCCCAGGAAGCCCCCAGCCCATTTGATCCCCGCGCTGTCCAGCCAGCCCACATACGCCGGCATCGCATTCATGAAACCCTTGTAGGGCGGCCACGCCGCGGTTTCGCCGAGGTCCAGCCCGACCTTGGTCGGATTTACGACGGTGCCTTCGCCCATCCCGCGAAACGTCTTCTCGACAGCATCCACCACGTCCTTCATCGAGATGAGATCCTGAATCTCTTGTTGACTCAGCAGCAAGGTTCCCATTGCGTCCTCCCTCAAGTGATGTTCGAGCCGCCTCAGTTCGGGCCGGTCCCGCCGTGCTGCCCCTTAGCGCGAGCCGAGGATGCGGTTGAGGCCGACCAGCCTTTCCATGAGGAGGATCACCAGCGTGGTCATCCCCACAATGCTCGCGGAGATGGCCGCCACGATGGGATCCGTGTAGTACTCGATGTGCGCGTAGATACGGATGGGCAGGGTGACCATCCGGGGCCCCGAGACAAACAGGGCCACGGTCAGATCGTCGAAGGAGACGATGAAGCAAAAGATGGCCCCGGCGAGCAGTCCCGGCGACACCAGCGGCAGCGTGATGCGCCAGAAGGTCTTGGGCCAGTTGGCGCCCAAGCTCATGCTCGCCAGCTCGAGGCTTCGGTCGAAGCCCGCGAAGCTCGCCAGCATGGTGCGGATCATGTATGGCACGGTCATGACCACGTGCGCCATCACCATCCCGGCAAACGTTCCGGCGAGGTGCAGCCGTGATAGGATTTGCAGGGCTCCTACACCCATCACCACGGTGGGCACCATCAACGGGGAGAGGAACAGCGCGTTCAGCGCGGTCCGCCCCGGAAACCGATAGCGCGCGAGGGCGAAGGCGGCGAAGGTGCCCAGGCTCGCCGCGATCACACACACCGTGAGCGCCAGGTAGAGACTGTTGAAGAAGGACCCGACGAACTCGGGGTGGTCGAAGATGGTTCGGTACCACCGGAGGGAAAACGCGGTCAGCGGCACTTCGAGGAACGTCTTGGGCGTGAACGACACGAGGACCACGACGACCACCGGCGCAATCAGGAAGGCCACCAATGCGTAATGGTAAAGCGACAGCCAGCGGCTCGGCCTCATCGGAAGACCTCTGCCCACTTGCCCCGCTCGAGCCAGCGATGATAGAGCATCACCGTGCTCACCGTGATCGCGAGGAGCACCACCGCGGCCACTGATCCGAACGGCCAGTTCAGGAGCACCATGAACTGCTCGTAGGTGACGAATGGGATCACGCGGACCCGGGTACCTCCCAGCATGGCTGGGGTCACGAAGGCGCTCACGCTGAGCGTGAGCACGATCAAGGTGCCGGCGAGAATGCCCGGCAGACTCAGGGGGAGCGTGATCTTCAGGAAGGCCGTCAGGGGGTGGGCACCCAGGGACTGCGCGGCCCGTTCCAGGTCGCGATTGCGGTTGATCAAGGAGGAATAGATGGACAGCACCATGTACGGCATCAGGACATGCACGAGTCCGATCACGATCCCCTTCTCGCTGTACATGAACTTGACCGGGCTGTCGACGATCCGCAGAGACTCCAGCAGGCTGTTCAGGAGGCCGTGGGGCGCGAGCACAATCATCCAGCCGAACGTACGAATCACGGCACTGACGAACAGCGGCGAGAGGATGAGGGCGAGGAACACAGCCTTGCGTTTCCCGGTCACGAGCGTCAGGTAATAAGCTTCAGGATAACCGAGCAGCAGACTGATGACAGTGACCAGCAAGGCCAACTTGAGGGTCCGCCACAGGATGCCGAGGTAGAACCCGTCGCTGAGGAACTTGACGTAATGCGCAAGCGTGAAGGTGTCCGTGATGCCTTTGGTGGGCACGTACCCCCGAAAGCTCATCACCACGAGCAGGAGCAGGGGAATCACGAAGAAGACGGCGAACCACGCGAGACTCGGACTCACCAGCAAATACGGCATCCAGCCCGCGGACTCTCCGCGGGCTGGATGGGGTTTGGGCGTTTGCGTGGCGCTCATGCCCGCCCCACCAGCCGGCACACGTCGGCCTGAAAGCCAAGCCGTACCTCCTCGCCGGGCGGGAACGTCCGCGCGTCCAGGTTCTGGCACAGGACCGCGAGCGTCTCACCGCCGGCTTTCATCCGGTAGTAGGTCATGTTCCCCACGAACACGGCATGCTCCACCGTCGCCGCCAGCCAGAGCCCGGATGATCTCGCCGACGAGTTGATGCTGATTTTCTCGGGCCGAATGGAGATCTTGACCTGGTCCCCCACCGCCACCGCGGCGTCGCCGCGGTGCACCGGCATCCGTTGGCCGCCCAAGTCCACCTGCGCCTCCTCGCCTCGGATCTCCAGGACGCGCACGGTCAGCAGATTTGTTTCCCCGATGAAGGTATTCACGAACTCCGTCTGGGGCGTTTCGTAGATCTCGATCGGGGTGCCGACTTGCTCGATTCGCCCCCGATGCATCACGGCGAGCCGATCGGAAAGCGACAGGGCCTCCTCTTGGTCATGGGTGACGAAGATCGCGGTGATCCCGACAGCCTTCTGAATGTCCCGCAGTTCGATCCGCATCTCTTTCCGCAGCTTGGCGTCCAAGTTGCTCAGGGGCTCGTCCAGCAAGAGAACGCGCGGATTGATGACCAGGGCCCGCGCGAGCGCGATCCGCTGTTGCTGCCCGCCGGACAACTGCCGAGGATAGCGCTGCTCCACGCCTGGCAGCCGCACCAGCTCCAGCGCCCGGCCGATCTCCCGGTGCACCACGGCGTCGGTCGCCTTCTGCATGCGCAGCCCGAACGCAATGTTGTCGAAGACGGTCATGTGCGGGAAGAGGGCGTAGCTCTGAAAGACCATGCCCATCTTCCGCTTATAGATGGGCACCTCATTGAGGCGTTCCCCCTCCACGAAGATGTCCCCCGCGTCCGGGGCGATGAATCCGGCGATCAGATTGAGGGTAGTCGTCTTCCCGCACCCGGACGGGCCCACGAGCGACAGGAACTCCCCAGATCGGATCGTGAGGGATACGTCATCGACGGCGGTGAGGCTTTCGAAGCGCTTGGCCAGATGTTCCAGACGGACCTCAGCCATGCCGGTCTCCGGTTGGGGTCGGCGGGCGGACGGCGATCCGTCCGCCCGCCGAAGTCGGTACTACCGGGTCTCGATCTCTTTGCTCCAGCGCTCGGTCCAGTCGGCCCGCTTCTGGTTGATGTATTCCCAATCCACCGTGACCAGCTTGCCGATCTGCTCCGCCCCGTACGGCACGCGCTTCGCGACGTCCGGAGACAGCTTGGTGCCTTTGGTCATGGGGCCGAGCATAAACGTGCGCGCCCAGACCTCCTGGGATTTCTCCTCCAGCATGAAGTTCACGAACTCCTGCGCCAAGCGCATGTTCTTTGCGTTCTTGACGATCTCCATCGCTACGGCCAGGGCCACCGTGCCTTCCTTGGGATAAACGAACTCGATCGGGAACCCCATGTCCGCGAGCGAGTACACGCGGCCGCTGCCCCAGATGCCAGCCCACGCCTCCTTGGACTGGAACAGTTCGGACATCTTGCCCGCCTGCGGCTCAAAGGAGATCACGCTGTCTTTCAGCTTCTTCATCACGGCGAAGCCGGGCTCTATGTTCTTCTCATTCCCGCCGTTGATGCGCGCGAACATGGTCAGGGCGAGCAGGCCGTAGCTGTTCGTGATCGGAGGCATGACGAAGCGCTGCTTGAATTCCGGGCGCAGCACGTCCATCCAGGACACCAGCGGCTTCAGGTTCTTGTCCTTGAAGATCTGCGCATTGTACATGAGCCCCGTGGCGTTCATGCCCATGTAGACCCCGACATTGTTCGGCTGCAGCGCCACGGGATACAGCTTCTGCAGATTGGTCACGATCTTGGGATCCAGGGCAGCCCACATCCCTTCGGACGCCCCCAGGGCAGCCGGCCCGTCATCGATGAAGGCCACATCGATCTGCGGGTTGTCCTTCTGGACGCGGACCTTGGCCAAGGTCTCGGTCGAGATACCGAGGACGTAGTTGATCGTGCAGTTGCAGCGCTTCTCGAACACCGGCCCCAGCTCTTCCTTGAGTGCCTTTTCGAACGTGCCGCCGTAACTCGCGACGTAGAAATCGGTCGCAGCGGCAGCGAGACCCGGGGAGAGCAATCCGACGACAAGCAATGTGATCACGGCGGCTCTGTGCATCATCTTCTCCTTTTCTCCTTTGCGGATGCCTGACAGTCGCGTTTTGAAGGTGCGGATCCCTCACTCCTCCATGACTCGGCGACGGATCTCCCCGGCCGAAAGGCTCGCGAGACCCAACCGGGCAAGGCTCCGTCCTTCCTGCCAAAAGTCGCGGCCGAGCAGCGCGTTGGCCAACTCGATCACGGCCCGGACCAGGGGGGTCTTGACGCCGACCGCCTCTCCCAAAGCTGCCAGCGGGACCAGACCTGTCGGAACGTCCTCGAACAAATAGCGCACGTTCAAACTGATCGGCCCACGAATCCCGTCATACGCCCGCACCTGCTGCACGATGTCGTGGAGGCTCGCCCCCTTGACTCCGTAACAGATAGCGTACCACTCAACAATCGAAGGCACCCGCACACCTAGGGCGTCCGCCACGGCCAGACGCTCCGCGTCCAACCGCTCCGCCACCCGCGCCACCGCGGGGGTGATCCCTTCCGAGTAGTAGTCAAAACCGACCTTGCACTCGATTCGGCCCGCATTCAGAATGGTCGGGGCGGGGTGCATGATCGCGTTTCCGTTCATGAGGCTCGTGACGAGGACGTTCGGCGCTGCCATGAATTGAGGGAATGCCGCGTTGAGCAACCGGGCCACTGCGGGCCCTTCGATCGCGGGAAGGGCGGCAACATTCACGTGCTCTTTGATGCCGTGAATAATCGCCTCGCCGGGTTGGGGGCTCCGGCACGCATAGAGGAGCGTGTCGGTTTCCGCTACAACAAGGGAGGCTCGGCAGTCGGCAGCCTGTAGCACCGCTCGCACTTCCAGTGCCCCGCCGGTCGCGCCGGGGTTCAGCACCAAGATCTGCCCGTCCCGTAGGTGGGGAGCCATCAGGCGAGCCACTGAGCCGTGGTACACGGTCGGAATGACGACGAGCACTACAGTCGCGCCGTGCAGCGCTTTCCCAATGTCGCCCGTAACACAGGCCACCGTGGCATTGCCCTCCACGGCCCCGGTGAGCCGAATCTGACGACCGGTACCTTGGAGCGCGTGCACCTTTTCCGGCTCAACATCCCAGAGCGCGACAGGGAACCCAAGGAGCGTGAGATGGGCCGCGAAACTTTGGCCGCCATTTCCAGCGCCGATTACTGCAAATCGCGGGGGGGGCATTGGCGCCTCCGAATGGATGGATAGCAATAAGCCAAAGATTTGGCACGCCTGCGGCGTTAAGTTGCTAGGGCGGCTCTTTTTGGGCTCAATACACTGAGAGCATTTATTCGAAGGCGCTCAGTATGTCAAGCTTTTCTTCCCAAATCGTACTCGACCGAACCGGTCCTCAAACACCACGGCCCACGTAACTCGTTGTTACGTGGGCCGTGGCCGCGTCTATCATGGCTCCCCGGGCAAGACTCGAACTTGCAACCTAGCGGTTAACAGCCGCTCGCTCCACCATTGAGCTACCGGGGAAGGTAGGAAGTGGGGCCACTATATCAGCAGACCGGCTCCGCTGCAAGTCGGATGCGGGGGGAGTCCGCCAGGGTCCATGTTTGGCGGAAAATCAGCTCGCCATCTTCTTCTTCAAGTCGGTCAGGATCAGCTTGGCCGCCCCCTTCAGCGTCTCGAATACCCCGATTCCTTTGGCCGCGGACGCCTCGAACCAGGGCGCGTTGTGCTCGTTGAGTGTGGACTGGAGGTCCGCCACGGGGACGGTGTTTGGCAGGTCCCGCTTGTTGTACTGAATGATGTGGGGCAGGGTAGTGAGGGTATGTTCCTGTTCGACGAGGTTTTCCTCCAGATTCTCCAGGCTTTCGATGTTGGCCTCCATCCGCTCGACCTGCGAGTCCGCCACAAAGACGACCCCATCCGCCCCCTTCAGGATCAACTTCCGGCTGGCGTCGTAGAAGACCTGCCCCGGCACGGTGTACAGATGGAACCGCGTCTTGAAGCCCCGGATGCTCCCCAGGTCCAGCGGCAGAAAATCGAAGAACAGGGTCCGCTCGCTCTCGGTGGCCAAAGAGATCAGCTTCCCCTTGGTGGCGGGATCGACCCGGGCGTAGATCTGCTGCAAGTTCGTGGTCTTCCCGCACAGACCCGGGCCGTAGTAGACGAGCTTGCAGTTGATCTCTCTGGCCGCGTAGTTGATGAATGACACGGCGTCGCCTTAGCTCGATAGCAGGTTGTCGATTTCCTCGTCGGTGATTTCCGCGAGCTCCGTCGCGGCCCTCGCCGGTCCCGGGCCTTCCCCGCGCTGGTCGCGCGCGGCGAAGTCGGCGAGGATCCGGCCGACCTCGTCGATCGCGCGCTTCACCCGGAAGCGCACCAGGCCGAGAGAGGAGCCCCCGTCGAACACCACCACCAGGATCGCCCCCTCCGCCGCCACCGCGAGGTACAGGTGGGCGCGCGCGCCTTCAAGGTAGAGGCCGCTGAAGCCTCGCTCCCCGAGAAGCTGCGCCAGGCTGCCCGTCGCCGCCATGCTCCCTGCGACCAGCGAGGCAAGCGACGTGGTGTCGAGATTCGCCGCCCCGCCCGAGCCTGCAAGCAGCCGACCGTTCGGATCCACGAGGAATGCCGCGCGCCCCTTGGCCTCCTCGCAAAGCCGCCCGAGGGCACCCGTCAAGCGCTCCGCGTCCTCTGCCAGGAGCATCAGGTCTTTCAAGGGCGTGTCTCCACGGCGACGGCCCCTGCCTACCCGATCTCGCGCCGGCCCTCGAGCGCCCGGGCCAGCGTCGCCTCATCCGCGTACTCCAGATCCCCGCCCATGGGCAGGCCGCGAGCGATGCGTGTCACCTTGACCGAGAACGGCTTTAACACCCTGAGGAGATACAGCGCCGTCGCCTCGCCCTCGACGTTGGGGTTCGTGGCCAGGATGACTTCGCGTACCTCGCCAGACTCCAGCCGGCTCTGAAGCTCCTTGGCTCGGATCTGCTCCGGCCCCCGCCCGTCGAGGGGAGACAGCGAGCCGCCCAGCACGTGGTAGAGCCCGCGGAACTCCCGAGTCTTCTCGATGGCGAGGAGATCGTTGATCTCCTCCACCACGCAAAGCAGGCTGAGGTCCCGGCGCGTGTCCGTGCACACCGCGCAGAGCTCCTGCTCGCACAGGTTGAAACAGCGTTGGCACAGGCGCGTGCGGTCTTTGAGGGCCACCACGGTCTCCGCCAGGGCGGCCGCGTCCTCCCTGGGCGCCTTCAGAAAATGGAAGGCCAGCCGCTGGGCGGTCTTCGGTCCGACGCCCGGCAGCCGGACGAGCTGTTCGATCAAGGCCGCCAGGGCGGCCGGCATTACCGACATGAAGGTCTCCGTCTAGCGGCTTGAAAGCCTTGCGGTCTCTTCTGCTAGAAAAGTCCCGGCAGGTTGAGGCCGCCGGTGAGCCGGGAGACCTCCTGCGCCAGGAGTTCGCGCGCCCTCCGCAGGGCGTCGTTCGCCGCCGCCACGACGAGATCCTGGAGCATCTCCAGATCCTCGCCGCGGGCCACCTCGGGGTCGATCTTCACCGAGAGCAGGTCTCCCTTGCCGTTGGCGACCACCGTCACCATGCCGCCACCGGCGCTGCCCTCCACCATCTTCGTCGCCGCTTCGGCCTGCAGCCGATCCATCTCGGCCTTCAGCCGCTGCGCCTGCTTCATGATATCGCCGAGCCCCGCCATATCTCCTCCTCAGCCCGCCGGCTGGCGGATCACCGTCCCGCCGAACAAGCTGAGCGCCTCGCGGACGATCGGGTGGTCCTGGGGCCGCGATCCCTCCGCCGCTCCCTCGGCGGCGAGGCCGGCCGGCGAGGGCTGGGTCGCCGCCACGAACCGGTACTCCACCCGGAGGCGGCTACCGAACGCGGCCGATGCGGTCTCTCCGAGCAGCTTGCGCGTCTCCGGATCCTCCAGCGTATCGCGCACGAAGGCGTTGTCGTTCCCCACCTCGAGGAGCAGGCGGTCGTCCTCGACCGCGAGAGGTCGCACATCGCTCAGGACCGAGGCGACCCGCTTTCGCCCCTTGAGACGCAAGACGGTGGCTTGCCATCCGGAGGCCGCGTCGATGGAAGACGTGCCGCTTTGCCGCTCCGGGCCGGGCCGGGCCGCTGATGGTCGCGCCGACGGCGGGGCCGGGGTGAGCAGGGCGGCGCGCGGCGTCTCGGCCGCGGGCCGATCAAAGAGCGGGAGTGCGGCTGGCGGCGGGGCCGCCGGTCCCCCGCCCAGCCGGGTCTCCAGCGCGGCCAGATGGTCTAGAATGGTTTGCACGCCCGGGAGACTCCGGACCTCCGTCAGGCGGATGAGAGCCATCTCAAGCATGAGTCGCGGCTGCGTTGCGCGCCGCATCTCCGCTTCGGCTCGTTGGAGGCTCTTGATCATGAGCTCCAACTCGGGCAGGCTCGCACGCTCCGCTTGGCTCCGGCTGATCTTTCGGTCGACACGAGCCCCTTCCAGGAGCGTCCCCGGCTCGGGACAGACCTTGAGGATGGCGAGGTCGCGCAGGTGCGCGCAGAGCTCCAGCGCGAACTGGCGCAGGTCCTGCCCGTGGCGCGCCAGATCGTCTATCAGCGTAAGCGCCCGGGCCGCATCGCGCGCCAGAATAGCCTCCGCCGCCTCGGCCAGGACGTCGGCCCGCACCAAACCCAGGAGTCCGGCCGCCGCCTCGGCCTCCAGGCGGGTCCCCAGACAGGCGATCGCCCGATCCAGCAGGCTCTGGCCGTCCCGCAAGCTCCCCGCAGCCGCCTGGGCCATGGCCGCGATGGCCCCCTCGGCGGCGGTGACCCCCTCGGCGGCGGCGATCTTGCGCAGATGATCGCCGATCTCGGCCGCGCCCAAGAGTCGGAAGTCGTGCCGCTGGCAGCGCGAATGAATCGTGGCGAGAATCTTGTGAGGCTCGGTCGTTGCCAGGATGAACACCACGCGGGGCGGGGGCTCCTCCAGCGTCTTGAGGAGCGCGTTGAACGAGCTGGCGGAGAGCATGTGGGCTTCGTCGATGATGTAGATCTTGTGCCGGCCGTGAGTCGGCGCGTACTGCACCGTCTCCAGCAGGTCCCGCATCTTCTCCACCTGCGTGTTGGAGGCGGCGTCCACCTCGATACAATCCATGGATCGGCCGGCGGCGATCTCCTCGCAGGCGGGGCAGGTGCCACAGGGGGTCGGCGTCGGTCCCGTGATGCAGTTCAACGCCTTCGCCATGATGCGCGCCGTGGTCGTCTTTCCGACTCCGCGGGGTCCGGCGAAGAGGAGGGCGTGGGGCACCCGGTTGGTCGCGACGGCGTTCTTGAGGGTCTCGGTGACGTGGCGCTGGCCCACGACCTCTTCAAAAACCTTGGGCCGCCACCGCCGCGCAATCACCTCGTACGCCATGTCGCCCCCAGGCGAGAGAGCCTCGCCGCTTGACGAAGAATTGAGCGCCGAACGGTTCGTGCAACTCCGATCGGGTGGCCTCGCGGCACCGGCCGCTCGCTGTTTACCGTTGCTTCCTTCCGGACCTGGCGGGGTTCACAGGGCTACCATGCGCAAGACCCGATCATCAACGCCGCACGAACCGCTCGGCGCTCAGGTGATCGGCGGCTCTGGCCGGCCGAAACTCGTGCCTCCTCCTGGCTCCTCGATCCCGCCGGCCGGCGCCGGCAGGGTGGCGGAGAGGCCGGGATTCGAACCCGGGGTGGAGTTCCCCCCACACACGCTCTCCAGGCGTGCTCCTTCAACCACTCGGACACCTCTCCGCATGCCAGCAGGAGATGGGCTTTCGTGCTCCCTTCGTGGGCCGGCGCCGCCGGCCCGAATCGTTTCCTACACGCAGGGTGGCGGAGAGGGTGGGATTCGAACCCACGTGGGAGTTGCCCCCCAACCCGCTTTCGAGGCGGGCCCGTTACGACCACTTCGGTACCTCTCCCAGCGGTCGTGACGCGCTTAGGAGCCGTTACGAAATAACTTGTCCATTTCTTGCTATTTCGTTACGGCTCCTTATGCCGATTCCGGAATTTCTCCGGTCAAGATATTCTTTGACAACGGCTTACCCTTCGGGAATCCCTTCGACCAGCGTGATCCGGTATGTCTGATGCTCGAACGGCTGCATCTCGGGAAACTTGCCGAACAGCCAACCCCTAAACGTCTCCTTGTCGCCGTCCCGGATGGTTACCAGCACTGCCGGATTGCTCGGCTCGTTGGAGGCGGACGTGATCTCGCTGTCCTTCACTTGCAGAGCGGGCAGGAAGTCGTCCACCCGGAGCCTGAGCGTGCTGCCCGGAATCACGAGGTCGCCCCCCAGCTTCACCGTGACGATCTGGGGCGCGCTCGCGCCGTTCTTCATCTCAATTTTCAGCTTGACCGCCTGCCACTTCCCCTTGACCGAGTCCGGGACTCGCACCGGCCGGCCCGTGCTGCCCGTCGGCGGATGGGGCCGGTCCTCTGGAATAACCGCCCCTTCGACCCGCGGATGATTCGGCGGGAGCGTTGGCGTCACCGCGGCGGCGGGGCCGGCCGAGGTCGGCGGCGGGGCCGGCGCGACGAGCGCGAAGTAGAGGGCCACCGCCGCCAGCGGGACGGCCGCGGCCAGCCCCGCTAGCACCCATCGCCGCATCTTCGTTCCGCCGGCGTCCGTCTTCATGTCTCTCGCTGCCCCAAAACTCCAGACGCGCAACTCGCCCCGTCCTGGGCGATCGCGCGCCTCACTTCCGTCGGCCAGCCCGGGGCTGCCGCGGAATGCTGACTGAATATTGGCGGAGAGGCCGGGATTCGAACCCGGGGGCCAGTTTTACCCAGCCAACCGCTTAGCAGGCGGTTGCCTTCGGCCGCTCGGCCACCTCTCCGAGGACACTCCCATCGGGCGTCTTGCGCGCGCCGCGGGGCTGACGTCCGCCACATCTTCCGCTCGGCTCCGCACCCGCTTGTATCACTGGCGGAGGGGGTAGGATTCGAACCCACGGACCTTTCGGTCATCCCGTTTCAAGCGGGACGCCTTCGACCACTCGGCCACCCCTCCCCGGGGTCAAGCCCTCGGTCCGGGCCGCACTCGCCGGGTCGAGCCTCGCTCGCTGGGTCATGATAATAGAGAAGACCGGTTCGAAAGGGAAGCAGAATTGTGGGCGGTTACGGTTTGGCGATCCGCTCCAGCCCATCCAGGTACGGCCTCAGGGCCTCCGGGACCCTCACGCTGCCGTCCGCCTCCTGGTAATTCTCCAGGATGGCGACGACGGTCCGACCCACCGCGACCCCCGATCCGTTCAGCGTGTGCGCGTATTCCGCCGGCGTCTTGGGTCCCGTGCGGTAGCGGATGCTCGCCCGACGCGCCTGAAACGTCTCGCAGTTGCTGATGGACGAGATCTCCCGATACGCGCCGGGGGCGGACTGGCCGGGCAGCCACACCTCCAGGTCGTAGGTCTTGGCCGCCGAGAAGCCCATGTCCCCCGTGCACAGGAGCACTACCCGATAGGGCAGCCCGAGTCGCTGGAGCACCGTCTCGGCGTCGCGGGTCATCTGCTCCAGCGCCTCGTACGACCGATCGGCCTCCGCGAACTTGACCAATTCGACCTTGTTGAATTGGTGCTGTCGGATCAGCCCGCGTGTGTCCTTGCCGTAAGAACCCGCCTCGCGCCGGAAGCACGGGGTGAAGGCCACATAGGAGAGCGGCAGCCGTCCGGGCGGCAGGATCTCCTCGCGGTGCAGGTTCGTGACCGGGACCTCGGCGGTGGGGATCAGGTAGAGCGACTCGTCCTGGGTCTTGAAAAGCTCCTCGGCGAACTTGGGGAGCTGCCCTGTGCCCGTCATCGCCGCCGCGTTCACCAAGAGCGGCGGAAGATCTCGGTGTAGCCGTGCTCCTTGGTGTGGAGGTCGAGCATGAAGTTGACGAGCGCGCGCTCCAGGCGCGCCCCCATGCCGGTGAGCACCACGAACCGCGCCTGCGCCATGCGCGACGCCCGCTCGAAATCGAGCAGGCCAAGAGCCTCGCCGATCTCCCAGTGGGGCTTGGGCGTGAAGTCGAACCGGCGCGGCTCTCCCCAGCGTCGCACCTCGAGGTTGCCCCCGCCGTCCGGCCCACCGGCACCGAGGCATGGGCCAGGTTCGGCACCGTGAGCAGGAGCCGCTGGATCTGCTCCTCGCTGTCCTTGACCGTCTGGTCCAGCGCCTTGATCCGGTCGCCCGCTTCCCGCATCTCGGCGATCAGGGGGCCCGCATCCTCGCCCCTCTTCTTGCGCCGGCCCACCTCCTCCGACACGGTGTTGCGGCGATGCTTGAGCTGCTCGACCTCGGTCAGGAGCCTGCGGCGGGCCTCGTCGGCCGCCAGAAACTCCCCGAAGTCGATCGCGACCCCGCGGTCGCGCAGGCGGGCTCGCACCAATTCCAGGTTGTCACGCACCAACTTGAGATCCAGCATGCGCCTTTGTACCTTTCCCTATGCTTCGGGCCCGGCCGGCTCCGCGTCGCCGCCGTTGCTATTCGCCTCGCCATCCCCTTCGTCCGTCACCAGGCTGGTGACGGCGGCGACCCGATCGGTGGCCTCCAGGCCTTGCAGGCGCACCCCCAGCGTGGCCCGGCCGATGACGCTGATTTCCCGCACGTTGACGCGGTTGACCTTGCCCTCTTGTGAGATCATCATCACCTGGTCCTGCTCCTGGACCTGCAGCGCGCCCACCACCGGGCCGTTCTTTTCGCTCACGCGTACGTTGATAATGCCTTTGCCCCCGCGCCCTTGGAGGCGATACTCCTCCAGCTCCGTGCGCTTGCCGTATCCCCGCTCGTTCACCGTGAGGACGGTGGTGCTGGTCCGGACGATCTCCCCCGCAACAACTTCGTCCCCGGCCTCCAGGGCGATCCCGATCACGCCCCGGCCGGCGCGGCCGATCGCCCGCACCTCGTCCTCGTTGAAACGGATGGCCATGCCCTGTTTCGTCGCCAGGAAGATCTCGTCCCGCCCCCCAGTGAGTCGCACCGCGATCAGTTCGTCTCCCTCGTCCAGGGTGATCGCGATGATGCCTCCGGCGCGCGGGTTGGAGTAGGCGTGCAGCTCCGTTTTCTTCACCACGCCGCGGCGTGTGGCCATAAAGAGATGCCGGCCGATCTCGAACTGCCGGATCGGGATCATGGCCGTCACCATCTCGCCCGGCTGCACTTGCAGGAAGTTCACCAGCGCCTTGCCCTTGGCGGCCCGGCCGAGCTGGGGGACTTCGTGGACTTTCAGCCAGTGTACCCGGCCCAGGTTGGTGAAGAGAGGATGTAGCTATGTGTGGTCGCCACGAAGAGATACTCCACGTAGTCCTCTTCCTTGGTCGCCATTCCCGTGGTGCCCTTGCCGCCGCGCCGCTGCGCCCGGTAGATTGTCAGCGGGCTTCGTTTGATGTAGCCGCCGTGGCTGATGGTGACCACCATCTCTTCGTCGGCCAGGGTGTCCTCGTAGCTGATATCGGCCGTCTCCTCCAGGATCTGGGTGCGACGGGGATCGCCGTACTCTTCCTTCAGCTCTACCAGCTCCTCTTTGATGATCTGTCGAACCAGGGCCTCGCTCCCCAGGATGGCCTGTAGCTTCGCGATGAGCTGGATCGTTTCCTGGTATTCATCCTGGATCTTCTGCCGCTCGAGCCGCGTCAGGCGGCGCAAGGTGAGGTCCAGGACGGCCTGTGCCTGTGTCTCGGTCATGCCGAACTCGCCCATCAGGCCCGACCGCGCCTCGTCCACGGCGCGCGAGCGGCGGATCAGCTGGATGACCGCGTCGAGATGGTCCAGGGCAATCCGATATCCCTCCAGGATGTGGGCCCGCGCTTCCGCCTGGCGGAGCTCGTAGCGGGTGCGGCGGACGACCACGACCTTGCGGTGGTCGATGAAGTACCCGATGACCTGTTTGAGATCCAGAATGCGCGGCTGGTTATCCACCAGGGCCAACATGATGACCCCGAAGGTTGATTGCATCGCCGTGTGTTTGTAGAGCGAGTTCAGGATCGGCATGGCAGGCTCGTCCTTCTTGAGCTCCAGCACGATCCGCATCCCCTCGCGGTCCGATTCGTCGCGGAGGTCCGCCACCCCCTCGATCTTCTTCCCCCGGACCAGCTCGGCGACGCGCTCCACCAGCTTGGCCTTATTGACCTGGTAGGGGAGCTGGGTCACCACGACATCCTTGCGCCCCGCGCGCCCCTTCTCGACAAACGCCTTGGCCCGCACCTGGATCAGCCCTCGGCCGGTCTGATAGGCATCGGAAATCCCCTGCCGTCCGTGGATGTAACCCGCCGTCGGAAAATCCGGTCGCAGGGACCGATTCCATCAGCTCCGCGATGGTGATCTCGGGGTTCTCGAGCTGCGCCACGACCGCGTCCACTACCTCGCTCAGGTTATGCGGCGGGATATTGGTGGCCATGCCGACCGCGATCCCGGATGAGCCGTTGACCAGGAGGTTCGGCATGAGCGCGGGCAGGACCACCGGCTCCTGTGTGGACTCGTCGTAGTTG
>CAVSHW010000059.1:0-15116 GCA_963727695.1 uncultured Methylomirabilota bacterium
ACTAGCAGCCTAAATGAAATCGGACTTCACGATGAAACGGGCGGGGCGCTGGCGCCCCGCCCGTTTGCTTGGGTGCGCCAGGCATGGCGCGTGGCTAGAGGCACCCGAACCGTAGAGGAGGCGTCGGGCAGGTGGGCGAGGGGGCCAAACGACCGGAAGCCCGATGGCACCCGGACCGGGCCGGCGTAGAGGCGGCGGAGAGATGGGGCGACAGTCACGTCTGGATCGGGACAAGTTCTTCGACCGCGTCCACCACGACGTGCGCATGGCCCGCGGGGCCCGCCGGGTGAAGGACACATGCCTCCGCCGGCTGCGGAGCAATCGGGCGAAGAGCGCGGGGGCGCGACCCTGGTCACATGAATGCGGCCGTTCCCACCCGTGTGTTGCGAGCGATGGGTCTCGTGAGTCCCCTTCCTGAGCACCAGCGTCTCGCGTGTTCCTCGTGAACCGCCGTATGCCGAACGGCACGTCCGGAGGTGTGAGAGGCGAGGAGCCGTAAGGCTCCCTGCCTACTCGATTGCCCGTTTTCAACAAAGCGCTTGACTTCTCGTCCGGCTTCCACTAGATATCCCGCTATCGGTTGTTGGTCACACAACAAAGGAGGCGTTCGGACAATCGCATAGGTGAGGCTGAGTGGTCCCCGAGAGGGGACCCCGAGGGAAAATGGTGTGCCTCCAAGCCGGGCTGGTCCGGTTGCGGAGGGAAACCATTGCTGCCCCGCAACTGTGAGCGGCGTTGAAATCTGCAGGGGCCACTGTTCCGCTGGAAGCGGAATGGGAAGGCGCAGAGAGTAAGCCGAAGCCGCGAGCCAGGAAACCTGCTCAGCTTTCTGGGTGTTGTGATCCCTCCGCGGGGAGGGGCGGCCCACCTTCAGTCTCCCGGACTCTCTTCGGACTGCTGGCTCGAGGTGCCCCGACCCGCCCAATGCGGATCGGGGCTTCTGTGTTTGAAGGGGCTGACGGACCATGAGATGCGAGCACAGGGTATGTATCTGGGGCGGAGGGCTGCTTCTGGTTGGGTGCTGGCTTCTGGTCGCGGTGTCGTCGGTCGCCGCCGCGACCATGTCAGACATGCTGGGGCGGACGGTCGTCGTCCCGGACCGGCCGCTACGCGTCGTGTCGCTTGCGCCGAGCCTCACGGAAACTGTCTATGCCTTTGGCCGGGGTGACTGGCTGGTCGGTGTGACAGAAGTCTGCGACTACCCGCCCGAGGCGCGGAGCAAGCCCAGGGTGGGCGGTATCGCCGCGCCGAGTCTGGAGCGGATCGTGTCTCTCGCCCCGGATCTGGCGCTGACGACGGCGGAGGGGAACTCCCGGAACACGATGGAGCAACTGGAGCGGCTCGGGATCGCCACCTTCGCCTTCAAGCCGGACAGCTACGCGGGGGTGATCGAATCGATCGAATCGCTTGGCCGCGTGCTGGGGGCGGAGCGGGCGGCGTGGCGGGTGGTGCGAGAGATCCAGGAGCGCGTCCGGGGGGTCCGGATCGCCGTGGCCGACCGACCGCGCCCGCGGGTTCTCTATCTGATCTGGACCGACCCGATGATCGCCGCAGGAGCCGCCAGCTACATCAGTGATCTGCTGGGTCTGGCGGGCGGGCAAAACGTGGTCAAGGAGCGGACCGTCCCCTACCCTCGTCTTGGCTGGGAGCAGGTGATCGGGCACGCACCCCAGATCATCCTGGTGGCCGACCACCGAGCGGACGCGGAACGAGCGGCATCGGCCGCGGCCGGCACGCCGCGCGAGTGGCAAGAATGGCAAGCGGTCCCGGCCATCCGCTCCGGTCGCGTGGTGCCGATCCCGGGGGACACGGTCCTCCGGCCCGGGCCGAGAGTGGGAGAGGGCCTGGCCAGGCTCGCCCAGGCCATTCACCGCGAGCCGGGTGAGTGGCAGGAGTCCCGGTGAGAGTACGGACGGATGGGCAGGGCATCGGAATCTCGCGGAGGGGGGTCTTCCTCTGGATGGGGGCGCTCCTGCTGGCGAGCCTCCTTCTCTCCGTGATGGTGGGCAGCGTGCCTATCAAGCCCCAGGAGGCGATCCAGGCCCTCGTCAAGGGCGGGGCAGGGTCGGACGACGCGGTGGCGACGATCGTGCGGAAGATCCGGCTGCCGCGGGCGCTCTTGGCCGGGATCGTGGGGGCCTGTCTCTCGCTGGCCGGTCTCGGATTCCAGGCAATCTCCCGTAACCCACTGGCCGACCCGTCGATTCTGGGCGTGAGCAGCGGCGCATCCTTCGGCCTCATGGTCGCGATGCTCCTGGGGGTGGCGGGGCCGACGTCCAACGCGGCCGTGACCACCCTGTTCGCCTTTGCGGGGGCGCTCCTGGCGGCGGCGCTGGTGTACGCGATCGCCCGGGTGGATGGACGGCTGCCCATGACGACGCTGCTGCTTTCCGGCGTCATCGTCGGCCTGTTCTTCACCTCGTGCGTGATGCTGGCCACCGTCCTCCTGGCCGCGGCGGAGCTGCAAGGGGTGATCTTCTGGTTGATGGGAAACCTGGGCCCGGCAAGCAGGGGCAGTCTGGGGGTCCTGGCGGTGGTTCTGGGGATCGGTGTCGCCGCGCTGTTCCGCGAAGCGCCCCGCCTGAACGTCCTGGCGTTGGGGGAGGAGCAGGCATTGCAACTGGGGGTGGAGGCGGAGCGGGTGAAGCGGGTGGTCTTCGTGGCGGCCTCGCTGATCACCGGGGCGGCGATCTCGGCGGCCGGGTCGATCGGGTTTGTCGGGCTGATCGTCCCGCACGCGGCCCGGCTGCTCCTTGGTCCGGACAATCGCAACCTGGTCCCGATGAGCGTCCTCCTGGGGGCGGCGTTCCTGATCCTGGCCGACCTTGGAGCCCGCACGGCGGCCGGCGCCACGGAACTCCCCGTCGGCGTCATCACCTCCTTCTGCGGGGCGCCCCTGTTCGTGTATCTCTTGCGGCGCCGGCGCGGCGCGGAGTCATGGTGAGCGCGATCGTCGTCCAGGATCTCGCGTTTCAGTACCGGTCCGGGCTCGGTCTGGACGGGGTGACCTTCGCCGTCCTGCCCGGCGAGCTGGTGGGCGTGGTGGGACCGAACACGGCGGGAAAGAGCACGCTGCTTCGCCTCCTCAGCAAGGTCCTGGTTCCGCAGCGCGGCCGGATCCAGATCGCCGGCCGAGATGTCGCCACGACCGGCCGGCTCGCCCTGGCGCGCCAGGTGGCCGTGGTGCCGCAAGAGTTCCAGGTCGCCTTTCCCTTCCGCGTGGCCGAGGTCGTGCTGATGGGGCGCTATCCGCACACCGCGGGGGCCGCCTGGGGGAGCCGGGATCACCAGATCGCATCGGCAGCCATGGAGACGATGGGGATCGGCGGGCTGGCCGGTCGGTCGATCGACGAACTGTCGGGCGGAGAGCAACAGCTCGTCTCTATCGCCCGGGCCCTGACCCAGGAGCCGTCGATCCTCCTCCTGGACGAGCCCACCGCCCATCTGGACCTCCGCCACCAGCGGACCGTCCTCACGACGGTCCTGGCCCGAAGGCCGGAGGGGCGGCGCACGACGGTCCTGGTTTCGCATGATCTCAATCTCGCGGCCGAGCACTGCGACCGCCTCCTCTTGCTTGTCGAGGGGCGCGTACAGGCCTTCGGTCGTCCAGAGGAGGTGATGACGTCAGAGACGCTGGAGCGGGCGTACGGGTGTGCGGTGGAGGTGGAGCGCGACCCGGCCTCCGGCCGGCCGCGCCTGCGGAGCCCGCTGTCGCAGCCCGGACCCCTGGAGTCGAATTTTCTCACCCCTCGGATGTAAGGGAAGCTGGTTGCCCCCGCGCGTAGGCTCGGTGAGCCCTCCGGGGAAATCCAGCACGGTCCCGCCACTGTGAGTGGGGAGCGATCCCGCAGCAAGCCACTGTTTCGCTGGAGAGCGAAATGGGAAGGCGCGGGGAAGCGACGATCCACAAGTCAGGAGACCTATCCAAGGGGGCGCGGCCTCTTCACCTCGCGGCAAGGAGTGTGGCCATCATGTCTCGTACGATATCTCGAATTTCCAGGGCTTTCGTCGTGATCATGTTCATGGTCGTCGGTTGTCTCGTGGTGGTGTTGCTCGGCCGGCTCGCCTCGGCCCAGGACAGCCCGCCGCAAGAGTCGGAGCTCACGCTGGAGCCGGTGGTGGTGAGCGGCGCCCGCATCTCGGATCAGATCCAGGAGCTTCGCCGCGTGCCCGGCCAGGTATATGTGATCACCAGTGAGGAGATCGAACACACCAAGCCGCGCACGGTACAGGAGGCTCTCCAACAAGCCGTGCCCGGGATCGTCTTCTATGACATGATCGGCAACCGTTTTCAACAGACGGTCGATCTACGGGGCTTCAACGGGCAGCCGAGTCCCAGCGTCTCGGTCTTTGTGGACGGGGTGCGCGTCAACGAGCCCGACTTCAACCAGGTCAACTTTGACCTCATCCCCATCCAGGACATCGAGCGGATCGAAGTACTGCCCGGCGCCACGGCGCTGTACGGCCGGAACGCGCTCGGGGGCGTCATCAACATCACGACCAAGCGGGGCGGGAAGACACCCCAGACGACGGTGGAGAGCGATTTCGGAAGCGACCACCACTACCAGCTCAAGGCGAACACCAGCGGCCCCATGGGTACCAGCGGGGCACTCAAGGACCTGGACTACTATGCGAGCGTGGTCTGGGACCGCGAGAGCGGATTCCGGCAAGAGTCGGACGGACGGGTGACCAATTTCACGGGACGCCTGGGGTATCGGCCCTCGGACGCGACGGATCTGAGTTTCGGCTACCAATACGTCAGCGATCGGCTGGAGCAGCCCGGGTCACTGCCCCTGTCCCTCCTGGTCCAGGATCGCCAACAGAGTGGAAACTCCTCTCTCTATGACAATGACATGTCCTTCTTCACCTTTCAGGGGCGACAACAGCTCGCGTGGGGGTTCTCACTCGCGGCCAACGGCTCCTATCGGAAGAGCTCGCTGGGGACGTTTCAGGGGAACTATGGCGGCGGCCCGTTCCAAGGTATCATGGATACCGCCACGCCCGGGGGCACCTTGCAGTTGTCCAACGAAACGCAGTTCTGGGGACGGACAAACCGTTTTGTCTTGGGCGGGGAGTTGGACCACAGCGATGTGACCGCCAAGTCGTGGAGTGTCTTCGGGCCCAGCGATCGCAAGATCGGCGTCGATGACCAAGCCTTCTTTGCCCAGGAGACCTTCGACCTGACGCAGGAGATCGTGCTGACCGGATCCGCGCGCTATGACACGACCCGGATGGCCTTTACGGACAACCTGACTCCCGCGGACAACGACCATAAGACGTTCAACCGCTGGACACCCCGCGCCGGCATCACCTATACCCCCTGGAAGCCGGTGTCGATCTATTTCAACTATGGGCAGGGGTTCCGGGTTCCTACCTCGGACGAGCTGTTCGCCTATGCGGGGTTCGGATCGAATCCGGACCTGAAGCCGGTCACGAGCACGACGTACGAAACCGGGGTGCGCGTCCAGCCGCTGAACTGGATCAATCTTCGGGCGGCCTTCTTCGTCACCGATGTCCAGAACGAGATCGTCTACGATTCGCTGGCCTTCACCAACCGAAACGCGCCCGAGAGTCGGCGGCAAGGGGTGGAGTTTGAGACCCGGCTACACCCCCACGCGCAGGTGGACCTGCAGGCTACCTACGCCTATACGGATGCCAGGTACACCGGTGGAACGGCCGGGAATGCCACGCTGCCGCAGGCGGGCGATCGGGTGGCGCTGGTCCCACTCCACCGACTCACGGCCACGGCCACGTATCGGCCGATCCATGGGATGGAGATCAGCCTGGACGGGACTTACGTGGGGCGGCAAGTCCTGCTGAACAACGAGGTAAACCTGTCCAGCTTCCGGGTGCAGGATTACTACGTCTTGAATCTGCGGGCCTCCTACACCTGGAAGCTCCTCACGGCGTTCTTGCGGCTGAGCAACCTGACCAACAACAAATATGAGACCTACGGGATCTGGGGCGGGTTTCCGGCGCAGCCCTATCTCATGCCCGCGCCCGGGATCAGCGTCCTGGGCGGGCTAACGATTCGGTTCGAGAACTACTACTAAGGGCTACCTGGAGTTGACCATGAAGCGGCTGGAGTTCGTTGGGGGCCGGCGATCGACCTGGCTGCGGCCAGGGTGGGCGGCGAGCTCCTGCCTGCTTCACCTCTTGCTGGTGGGCGCGCTCTTCCTCCTTCAGCCGGCCACTGATGCCCCAAAGGCGGGCCTGCGCGTCCGGCTGGTGGAGGAGCCGCAGGCGCCCCCATCCATCGAGGCGTCACAACCCACACGCGCGCCGGCCCCGCCACCGAAGCCGCCCTCGGTGGCGCGCCGGACGGCGCGGCGGATTGCCAGCGACAGGGTTTCCCCCCGCGCCACCCTGCCTGATGAGATCTCGATCGCGCGGGTCACGGCGGCCGCGCCGCCGACGTCTCCCGCGGCACCTGTCGACTTCGCGCCCCCGGCTCCGCCGCGGGCGGCCCATGAAACGGAAGGCGAGGGGCGGATGCCGCGGGTGATCGAAGAAGCGGGCAGACACGCCGGGGGCGGGCCTGGCGCGGCGGATGGGTCCGGTGGTTCGCTTGCGAGCGGGGCGCCGGAACGCTTCTCGGGTGTGTTTCTGATTCCCGGCGCTTGGAGCGGAACCGGCCTGGCCGGAACGGGTGATGGAGGGGCTGCCGACTCGGGTGGCAACGGGACCGGCTCCGGTCGCGGCGGGGCGGGGGAAGGGGACGGCGCAGGCGCAGCGCGAGGCGGCGTGGCAAGTCTGGGAGGGGCGCCGGGGCGCGGCGGTACCGGGGTGGGTGTGACCGATCTTCTGCGAGTCATCCGCCAGAAGATCGAGCACGCCAAGGTGTACCCAGAGACTGCGCGCCGGGAGGGGATACAGGGAACCGTGGAGGTGCGCTTCCGCATCGCCGGCGATGGCTCGGTGGAGACGATCGAAGTCGTGCGCTCCTCCGGCCACCCACTCTTGGACGAGACCTCCGCCCAGACCGTTCGCCGCGCCGGCCCGTATCCCGTCCTGGCCGGGTGGATCCGGATCCCCCTTTCGTACCGTCTCGACCGGTGACCGCGGCCGAACGCCGAAAGCAGCGGAGGAAGCCGATGTCTGACCGTGCGACCAAGCCGCTCTTGGCCGGGACCGAGATGTTCGCCAACCGTCTGCGCAAGAATCTGCGCCACCTCGGCAAATGGGCGCGGCGGGAAGGGGTGACCTGCTACCGGGTCTACGACGCGGACCTCCCGGAATATGCCCTTGCGGTGGATCTCTACGAAGGGTGGGTCCACGTCCAGGAGTATGCCGCGCCGCCCAGCGTGGATCCCGGCCGGGCCGAGGCCCGTCTCAAGGATGCGCTGGTGAGCATCCCCGTAATTCTCGGGGTGGACCCGGATCGGGTGATCCTGAAGGTGCGCCGCAAGCAGAAGGGGCCCGCTCAGTACGAGCGCCAGGCCGCGACGGGAGAGTTCCGCGTGGTCCACGAGGGCGGGTTACGGTTCCAGGTGAACTTGACCGACTACCTCGACACCGGTCTCTTCCTGGACCACCGGCCCACCCGGGCGTTGATCCGAGGACTGGCCGCCGGCGGACGGTTCCTCAATCTCTTTGCCTACACGGGCACCGCCAGCGTGTACGCAGCCGCCGCGGGGGCCGTCTCGACGACCACGCTGGACCTCTCGCCCGTCTACCTCGACTGGGCCAGGCGGAACATGGCGCTCAACGGGTTCACCGAGGGGCGGGCGCACCGCTTCGTGCGGGCGGATTGTCTGGCGTGGCTGGCGAGTCCGCACCCCGAGCGATTCCATCTGATCTTCCTGGACCCGCCGACCTTTTCAAACTCCAAGCGGATGGGTGGGCAGACGTTCGACGTCCAGCGCGACCACGCCTCCCTTATCCGGGCAGCCGCGACCCTCCTGGCGCGGGACGGCGTCCTCCTGTTTTCGAACAACTTCCGCCATTTCAAGCTGAACCGAGCGGCCCTCTCCCAGTTTACGGTCGAGGAGTGCTCTGCCGCCACTATCCCTCCGGATTTCGAGCGAACCCCCCGGATCCATACCTGCTGGAAGATCATGAGACGGGGCTAGGGAGCAGGCTGCTGAAAAGAACCCATCTGCGGCGTTGGCCCGCTCGGGCATTCGTTGCGGCGTACCCGCAGTACGCCTGGACCCACCTGTGGTGGGTATCCCGCCCTTCGCGGGCCGCCTTGCATCTGGGCCCTTTTGAGCAGCCTGCCGAAAAGTGATCGAAGGAAGGTGGGCCTAAGCGGTCGGCGGAAGGGAGCTGGCGAAGAGCGCCCGGGCGGCGCGGACGGTGCCGCAATGCGCCTCGACGGTGTCGTCGATATTTCGCCCGTATCCCCCGCCCAACGTAATGGCGACCGGGACGCCGGCCTCGCGGCACGCGGAAAGGACGAGCTCGTCCCGTCGGCGCAGCGCCTCGTGGGTCAGCCGGAGGCGTCCCAGCCGATCGTCCTCGTGGGGGTCGGCCCCGGCCAGGTAGAAGATCAGGCCGGGCCGAAACTCGGCCAGGATCCGGGAGACGGCAGGCTGCAGAGCGTGGAGGTACTCGTCGCCCCCGGTCCCGTCGGGGAGTTCGATGTCCAGAGTGCCGGAGACCTTGTGGAGCGGGTAGTTATGGGCTCCATGGATGGAGAAGGTGAAGACGTCGGGCTCGTCGGCGAAGATTGCGGCGGTGCCGTTTCCCTGATGGACGTCGCAGTCGATGATGGCCACGCGCTGCATCCAGGCATCGCGCTGAAGGACCCGGATGGCGATTGGGATGTCGTTCAGAATGCAGTAGCCCTCGCCGTGATCCGGGAAGGCATGGTGTGTCCCGCCGGCCAGATTGATTCCGATGGCCTCTCGGACGGCGATCCGGGCCGCGGTGATGGTCCCCTGTACCGAGGCGCGCGACCGCTGGACCAGGGCCTCGGACCAGGGGAGCCCGATCCGGCGGACCGCCTCCGGCGTCAGGGCACCGGTCCGGAACCGCCCCCAGTACTCCCGGGTATGGACGAGGCAGATGTCTTGCGGGTCGGCCAGGGTCGGCTCCACCAATTCGCCCGGGGTGAGGGTCCCCTCGGCCAGCAGCCGCTCTCGGATCAGACGGTATTTCTGGATGGGGAAACCGTGGGTCGCCGGAAGATCGATGAGGTAACGATCGGAATAGAGGACGTACACGAGCGCAACCATCCGATGGTTCGGCAGTTCGGCGGGTTCCATGGTCTTCGGACGACAGTCCAGAAGACTCGGACAACATACGGGGACGGGACGGCAGTGTCAAGGACGATTCGCACGGATTCCTGCGTTGGGAGGCCGTCGGAGTCTCTCCGTGGAGTGGAAAACCAAACAAGGGTTCCCGGAAGCTGGCGGTGCTCGCAGAGTCCTGATAGACTACCCAAATCTTGAGCGGTTCGCTGCCCCCCTCGAACTGGGTGCGTGGTTTCTCACAAGGAGGCTGTCATGAAAGAGGCGCTCCCGAATTACCTGCAGGTCGGCATCGTGCATTTCATGGCCTACCCCGAGTGCATGAAGGGGGAGGGCCCGATCTACGACACCCTGACCAAGATCGTGGAAGACGAGTTCTTCGCGGCCGTCGAGATCACCTGGATCAAGGACCCGGCGGAGCGCGCGCGGGTGAAGACGCTGCTGGCCACCAGCCATTTGACCGTGGGCTACGGCGCCCAGCCCTGCCTGCTCAGCCAGAAGCTCAATCTGAACCACTTCGACGCGGCCGAGCGCACCAAGGCCGTGGACCAGGTGAAGGCCTGCATCGACGAGGCGGCCGAGGTGGGGGCCGGCGCGGTGGCGGTCTTGAGCGGTGCCGACCCCGGCGCGCGGCGCGCGGAAGCCTTCGCCCTCCTGGTGGCCTCGGTCAAGGAGTTGTGCGGCTACGCCAAGCGCCAGGGACTCCGCTTCGTGCTGGAGAGCTTCGACGCCAAGTATGACAAGAAGTGCCTGATCGGCCCGGTCAAGGACGCCCTGGCGCTCTGCAAGGCGGTCCGGAAGGAGTACAAGGACTTCGGGATCATGGTGGACCTCAGCCACCTGCCGATCCAGGACGAGACGCCCAAGCAGGTCTTCGGGACCCTGAAGAAGGAGAACATCGCCCACATTCACATCGGGAATGCCGTCAAGCAAACCGGCCACCCGGCCTACGGCGACCAGCACCCCCGCTTCGGCCTGCCGGGGGGCGAGAACGACGTGCCCCAACTGGTCGAGTTCCTGAAGGCGCTCTTCGAGATCGGCTACCTCGGCAAGGGCCGCCGCCCGGTGGTGGCCTTCGAGGTCAAGCCGCTCCCGGGCGAGACCTCCGGCGCGGTCATCGCCTCTGCCAAGCGGACCCTGCTGGAGGCCTGGTCACGGGCGTAGGTGGTTTCCTGGCAATGAGCTTGTGATTACCTCGGGCGACTGGTATCCTCTTTGCGAGAGTGCGGGCTCCACGGGGGTGGGGGGGGAGTTCACGACACCTTTCAGGAGAGGAGGGCAGGCCGATGCGACGCAGCAGATGGTTTCTGTGGGTGATGCTCTTGACGGTCGCGATGAGCCCGGCAGCCTGGGGGGCGACACAGCCCCAGAGCGGCGGCACGCTGGTGTACGGAGCCGGGGCCGATCCCGACAGCCTGGACCCGGCCAACACGGACAGCAACCCGGGCGAGGCCGTCGGCCACATGGTGCACAACTACCTGGTCCGGTTCGACGCCAAGGTGAATCTGCATCCAGATTTGGCCACCAAGTGGACGCAGTCAAAGGACGGCCTGAGCTGGACGTTCACCCTCCGCAAGGGGGTGAAGTTTCATGACGGCACCCCCTTCAATGCCGAGGCGGTGAAGTACAATTTCGACCGCTTCATCGGCCCGGAGAAGCCCCTGAAGTCCGGCCTCCACGACCCCATCATCAAATCGGTGGAGGTGGTGAACGAGTATACCGTCAAGTTCAACCTAAAGGTCCCCTTTGCCTTCTTCCTGAACAACCTGGCCCACAGCGCCTCGGGGATCGTGAGTCCGGCCGCCCACAAGAAGTGGGGCAAGGACCTCACGCTCCATCCGACGGGCACGGGTCCATTCAAGTTTGTGGAGTGGGTGCGCGGCGACCGGGTGGTGCTGGAGCGGAACGACGAGTATTACGAGGGGAAAGCCCGTCTGGAGAGGATCGTGATTCGCACGATCCGCGAGGATTCTTCGCGGGTCCTGGGTCTGCAGGCGGGCGACTACGACCTAATCGTCCGGATCCCGCCGGAAGAGGTGCCGCGCCTGATGCGCGAGGGCCGGGTGCGGATCGACGCCGAGCAGAGCAACCGGGCGATCCGGATCGCGTTCAACATGAGCAAGAAGCCGCTGGACGACCTCCGCGTCCGGCAAGCTCTGAACTACGCCGTCGACAAGGATTCCATCGTCAAGAATATCTATCAGGGCATGGCGGCCGTCATCCCGACCGTGGTGGGCCCGCTGAACGTCGGCTACGCCGCGGTGAAGGGGTACGGGTACGATCCGGCGAAGGCCAAGAAGCTCCTCGCCGATGCCGGCTATCCCAACGGATTCGAGATCAGCCTCTGGACGCCCCAGGGGCGGTATCTCAAGGACTACGAGCTGGCTCAGGCCGTCCAGCAGCAGCTCGCTGCGGTGGGCGTCAAGGCCAAGCTGGAGGCGTTCGAGTGGGGCGCCTACCTGGCGCAGCTCAGGAAGCCCAGGGATGAATCGAAGCAGGAGCTCTACATGATCGCCTGGGCTCCCTCCACCGGAGAGGCACGGTGGGGAATTTATCCGATCACCGCCTGCGATCAGTGGCGGCCCACGGGATCCAACGACTCGTTCTATTGTAACAAGACCCTGGACCAGATGATCGATAAGTCCGTGGCCTCCACCAACGTCAAAGAGCGGGACGCTTACCTGCGAAAGGCCCAGGAAATCTTGGTCGAGGACCCCTGCGCCATCTACTTGCTGGCCACTAAGGAGACGGTGGGGATGTCCCTGAAGGTCCACGACATTATCAACTCGCCCCTGGAGCTGGTGTACGCGGACAAGGATACCTGGAAGGAGAAGTAGCTCGCTTTGCGGCATGGGGCGGGGTGGTGGACGCCGGCCTGATGCGCGGCTTCCACCACCCCGGTATGTCTGCACAGTCTCCTGATGCCCTCGCGCGAGGATGAGGCCTTGGGTCCCAGGCGCACCTCGCAGGCTGAACGCTGACCCTATGGTTTCCTACATCCTCCGTCGCATCGTCATGCTGATCCCCGTGTTGTTCGGGGTGACGCTGGTCTCTTTCTCTCTCCTCCATCTCGTCCCGGGCGATCCGGCCGAGGTGCTGGGGGGGCAGGAGGCGTCCAAGGCGGATATCGACCGCATCCGGAAGGAATATGGACTGGATCAGCCGCTGGTCGTGCAGTACGCGCACTTTGTCGGAAACGCCGTGCGGGGGGACCTCGGCATCTCGATCCAGAGCCGACATCCGGTGCGGGAACTCTTGCTCCAGCGCCTGGCCTTCACCTTGCAACTCGCGCTGGCCAGCGTCCTGGTAGCGGCGGCGCTCGGCCTCCTGGCGGGGATCATCTCTTCCACGCGACAGTACTCGTTCTTCGACACCGCCAGCATGCTGGGGGCGCTCTTCGGCATCTCCATGCCGATCTTCTGGCTGGGGCTCCTGCTCATCCTGGTTTTCGCAGCCAATCTCCAGTGGCTGCCGGCCGGCGGGACGGGATCGATCCGGCATTTCATCCTGCCGGCCATCGCCCTGGGGAGCGCCTCGGCCGCCGTGATCGCCCGGATGACCCGGGCTTCGATGTTGGAAGTCACCCGGCAGGACTACATCCGGACCGCGCGCGCGACAGGGTATCAGGAACACGTCATCATTTTCCGCCACGCCCTCAAGAACGCCATGATCCCGGTGCTCACGGTCTTTGGGCTGGAGTTCGGGTCGATGCTGGGGGGGGCCGTCCTCACCGAGACGGTGTTCTCGCTGCCGGGCATCGGGCGGCTCCTGGTGGAAGGGATCTTTGCCCGGGACTACCCGGTCGTGCAAGGGGCCATGATTCTTGTTGCCTCGACCTTCGTGCTCGTCAACCTGTTGACGGACGTGGCCTACGCCTTCTTCGACCCACGCATCCGATACGAATGACCAGACGACAATGACCAATGTCCAATGAAGAAATCCCAATATGAGAGAGGCTCCTTTGTTGGCCATTGAGAATTGGTCATTGGTCATTTTCCACTGGAACTTGCTCCACTGGAACTTGGGATGCTAGAGACAGCGGATACGCCAGGACACCGGTCGCGGGCGCGAGGGGGGAGCTCGCCGAGCTGTGGCGGCGACTCCGCAAGAACCGCGCGGCGGTGACGGGTGCCGGCGTCGTCGGGATCTTCGTCCTGTTGGCGATCCTGGCCCCGGCGCTGGTCCCCTATGACCCCACCCAGGGGATCTTGCAGGACCGTCTGCTCTCTCCCAGTACCGCACACTGGTTTGGGACGGACGAACTGGGGCGCGACCTTTTCAGCCGTATCCTCTACGGCGCGCGGATCTCCCTGCAGATCCAGATCGTCGCCGTGGTCCTGTCGCTGATCGTGGGGGTGGTCCTGGGATCGGTAGGGGGATATCTCGGCGGCCGCGTGGACAACCTCATCATGCGGTGCATGGACGTCCTGCTGGCTTTTCCCAGCATCTTCCTGGCTCTGGCGATCATCGCGGCGCTCGGCCCCGGCCTCTTCAACCTGATGCTGGCGGCCGGGATCAGCTCCATCCCCGCCTTTGCCCGGATCGTGCGGGCCTCCATCTTGTCCCTCAAGGAGCGAGAGTTCGTGGAGGCGGCGCTGGCCCTCGGCAGCGGCGCCAACCGGGTGATGTTTCGCCATCTGCTGCCAAACTGCCTCGCGCCGCTGATCGTGCAATCCACCCTGCGCATGGCCACTGTGCTGCTCACGGCGTCCGGGTTGAGCTTCCTCGGCCTGGGAGTGCAGCCGCCGACGCCGGAGTGGGGCGCGATGCTCTCCAACGCGCGAAGCTACCTGATCGTGGCCCCCCACGTGGCGACCATTCCCGGCCTGGCCATCATGTTCGTAGTGGTCGGGTTCAACCTCTTCGGCGACGGTCTGCGCGACACGCTGGATCCGCGACTGAGGCAGTAGAGACCCATTAACCCGCTGGAAGGAAGACGCAAGGAGAAGCGATGTCGAGACCCAAGGTGTACGTGTCCAGGAGTCTGGATCCGCGCGTGCTGGCCCGGCTGGGCGAGGTGTGCGAAATTCAAGCCTGGCCGGGGCCGGGCAAGTGCCCCGCCGAGGTGTTGGCGAAGGAAGGAGAGAAGGCCGATGCCGTCCTGGGCACCGATCGCTGGACGGCGGCCATGATGGACCAGGCGTCTCGCCTGCGGCTGGTGGCGCTGACCGCCGTCGGTTTCGACATGGTGGACGTCGCCGCGGCCACGGCGCGCGGCATCCTGGTGACCAACACGCCGGACGTGCTCACCGAGACCGTTGCGGACTTGACCTTTGCCCTGATATTGGCGGCCGCGCGGCGTGTCTGCGAGACGGAGCGGTGGATGCTGGCCGGGCAGTGGAAGACGCTCGGGGTGACCGCCATGGGCCGGGACGTTCACCATGCCACCCTGGGGATCGTGGGGATGGGCCGGATCGGAGTAGCGGTGGCGGAGCGTGCCCGGGGCTTCCACATGCCGGTGCTCTACTTCGACTTCGTGCGGCGGGAAGCGCTGGAGCGGCAGCTCGGCTACCGGTATGTAACCCTGGAGACCCTGCTCAAGGAATCGGACTTCGTCACCCTCCACGTCCCGCTCTTGCCCGGGACCACAGGAGATGATCGGGAAGCCCAGTTCGCCATGATGAAGCCGACCGCATACTTGATCAACGCCGCCCGGGGGCCCGTGGTGGATGAGCGGGCCTTGATCGCGGCGCTCCGGGCGGGGCAGATTGCCGGCGCAGGTCTCGACGTGTACGAGATGGAGCCGATCGATATGTCGAACCCGCTCCTCGCGATGGAGAACGTGGTGAAAGTCCCGCACATAGGAAGCGCCACCGGGGCGACCCGCCAGGCCATGCTGAACCTGGCAGTGGACAACCTCCTGGCGGTGATGCAAGGCAAACCACCCCTTACCCCGGTCAACCCGGAGGTCCTCTCCCGGCT
>CAVSHW010000060.1:0-27856 GCA_963727695.1 uncultured Methylomirabilota bacterium
CCGTTTTCAACAAAGCGCTTGACTTCTCGTCCGGCTTCCACTAGATATCCCGCTATCGGTTGTTGGTCACACAACAAAGGAGGCGTTCGGACAATCGCATAGGTGAGGCTGAGTGGTCCCCGGGAGGGGACCCCGAGGGAAAATGGTGAGCCTCCAAGCCGGGCCGGCCCGGTTGCGGAGGGAATCCATTGCTGCCCCGCAACTGTGAGCGGGGTTGAAATCTGCACGGGCCACTGTTCCGCTGGTAGCGGAATGGGAAGGCGCAGAGAAGAAGCCGAAGCCGCGAGCCAGGAAACCTGCTCAGCTTTCTGGGTGTTGTGATCCCTCCGCGGGGAGGGGCGGCCCACCTTCAGTCTCCCGGACTCTCTTCGGACTGCTGGCTCGAGGAGCCCCGACCCGCCATGCGGATCGGGGCTTCTCTGTTTGAAGGGGCTGACGGACCATGAGATGCGAGCACAGGGTATGTATCTGGGGCGGAGGGCTGCTTCTGGTTGGGTGCTGGCTTCTGGTCGCGGTGTCGTCGGTCGCCGCCGCGACCAAGTCAGACATGCTGGGGCGGACTGTCGTCGTCCCGGACCGGCCGCTGCGGGTCGTATCGCTTGCGCCGAGCCTCACGGAAACTGTCTATGCCTTAGGCCGGGGCGACTGGCTGGTCGGTGTGACAGAGGTCTGCGACTTCCCGCCCGAGGCGCGGAGCAAGCCCAGAGTCGGCGGCATCGCCGCGCCGAGTCTGGAGCGGATCGTGTCCCTCGCCCCGGATCTGGTGCTGACGACGGCGGAGGGGAACTCCCGAAGCACGATGGAGCAACTGGAGCGGCTCGGGATCGCCACCTTCGCCTTCAAGCCGGACAGCTACGCGGGGGTGATCGAATCGATCAAATCGCTTGGCCGCGTGCTGGGGGCGGAGCGGGCGGCGTGGCGGGTGGTGCGGGAGATCCAGGAACGCGTCAGCGTGGTCCGGACCGCCGTGGCCGACCAACCGCGCCCGCGGGTTCTCTATCTGATCTGGACCGACCCGATGATCGCCGCAGGAGCCGCCAGCTACATCAGTGATCTGCTGGGTCTGGCGGGCGGGCAAAACGTGGTCAAGGAGCGGGCCGTCCCCTACCCTCGTCTTGGCTGGGAGCAGGTGATCGGGCACGCACCCCAGATCATCCTGGTGGCCGACCACCGAGCGGACGCGGAACGAGCGGCATCGGCCGCGGCCGTCACGCCGCGCGAGTGGCAAGAATGGCAGGCGGTCCCGGCCATCCGCTCCGGTCGCGTGGTGCCGATCCCAGGGGACACGGTCCTCCGGCCCGGGCCGAGGGTGGGAGAGGGCCTGGCCAGGCTCGCCCAGGCCATTCACCGCGAGCCGGGTGAGCGGCAGGGTCCCGGTGAGAGTACGGACGGAAGGGCAGGGCATCGGAATCTCGCGGAGGGGGGTCTTCCTCTGGATGGGGGCGCTCCTGCTGGCGAGCCTTCTTCTCTCCGTGATGGTGGGCAGCGTGCCCATCAAGCCCCAGGAGGCGATCCAGGCCCTCGTCAAGGGCGGGGCAGGGTCGGACGACGCGGTGGCGACGATCGTGCGGAAGATCCGGCTGCCGCGGGCGCTTTTGGCCGGGATCGTGGGGGCCTGTCTCTCGCTGGCCGGTCTCGGATTCCAGGCAATCTCCCGTAACCCACTGGCCGACCCGTCGATTCTGGGCGTGAGCAGCGGCGCATCCTTCGGCCTCATGGTCGCGATGCTCCTGGGGGTGGCGGGGCCGACGTCCAACCCGGCCGTGACCACCCTGTTCGCCTTTGCGGGGGCGCTCCTGGCGGCGGCGCTGGTGTATGCGATCGCCCGGGTGGATGGACGGCTGCCCATGACGACGCTGCTGCTTTCCGGCGTCATCGTCGGGCTGTTCTTTACCTCGTGCGTGATGCTGGCCACGGTCCTCCTGGCCGCGGCAGAGCTGCAGGGGGTGATCTTCTGGTTGATGGGAAACCTGGGCCCGGCAAGCACGGGCAGTCTGGGGGTCCTGGCGGTGGTTCTGGGGATCGGTGTCGCCGCGCTTTTCCGCGAAGCGCCCCGCCTGAACGTCCTGGCGTTGGGGGAGGAGCAGGCATTGCAACTGGGGGTGGAGGCGGAGCGGGTGAAGCGGGTGGTTTTCGTGGCGGCCTCGCTGATCACCGGGGCGGCGATCTCGGCGGCCGGGTCGATCGGGTTTGTCGGGCTGATCGTCCCGCACGCGGCCCGGCTGCTCCTCGGTCCGGACAACCGCAACCTGGTCCCGATGAGCGTCCTCCTGGGGGCGGCGTTCCTGATCCTGGCCGACCTTGGAGCCCGCACGGCGGCCGGCGCCACGGAACTCCCCGTCGGCGTCATCACCTCCTTCTGCGGGGCGCCCCTGTTCGTGTATCTCTTGCGGCGCCGGCGCGGCGCGGAGTCATGGTGAGCGCGATCGTCGTCCAGGATCTCACGTTTCAGTACCGGCCAGGGCTCGGCCTGGACGGGGTGACCTTCGCGGTCCTGCCCGGTGAGCTGGTGGGCGTGGTGGGACCGAACACGGCTGGGAAGAGCACGCTGCTCCGCCTCCTCAGCAAGGTCCTGGTTCCGCAGCGCGGCCGGATCCAGATCGCCGGCCGGGATGTCGCCGCGACCGGCCGGCTGGCCCTGGCGCGCCAGGTGGCCGTGGTGCCGCAAGAGTTCCAGGTTGCCTTTCCCTTTCGCGTGGCCGAGGTCGTGCTGATGGGGCGCTATCCGCACACCACGGGGGCCGCCTGGGGGAGCCGGGATCACCAGATCGCCTGGGCAGCCATGGAGACGATGGGGATCGGCGGGCTGGCCGGTCGGTCGATTGACGAACTGTCGGGCGGAGAGCGACAGCTCGTCTCCATCGCCCGGGCCCTGACCCAGGAGCCGTCGATCCTCCTCCTGGACGAGCCCACCGCCCATCTGGATCTCCGCCACCAGCGGACCGTCCTCACGACGGTCCTGGCCCGACGGCCGGAGGGGCGGCGCACGACGGTCCTGGTTTCGCATGATCTCAATCTCGCGGCCGAGCACTGCGACCGCCTCCTCTTGCTTGTCGAGGGGCGCGTACAGGCCTTCGGTCGTCCAGAGGAGGTGATGACGTCAGAGACGCTGGAACGGGCGTACGGGTGTGCGGTGGAGGTGGAGCGCGACCCGGCCTCCGGCCGGCCGCGCCTGCGAAGCCCGCTGCCGCAGCCCGGACCCTTTGAGTCGAATTTTCTCACCCCTCGGATGTAAGGGAAGCTGGTTGCCCCGCGCGTAGGCTCGGTGAGCCCTCCGGGGAAATCCAGCACGGTCCCGCCACTGTGAGTGGGGAGCGATCCCGCAGCAAGCCACTGTTTCGAGGGACGGCAACGAGGCAACTGGGCCACTGGGCAATTCGGGAGAGCGTTTCGCCTGCCTCCCCTTTGCCAAATCGCCAGATTGCCACTGTCCCAAATTGCCGTACCTGGAATGGGAAGGCGCGGGGAAGCGACGATCCACAAGTCAGGAGACCTATCCGAGGGGGCGCGGCCTCTTCACCTCGCGGCAAGGAGTGTGGCCATCATGTCTCGTACGGTATCTCGAATTTCCAGGGCTTTCGTCGTGACCATGTTCATGGTCGTCGGTTGTCTCGTGGTGGTGTTGCTCGGCCGGCTCGCCTCGGCGCAGGACAGCCCGCCGCAAGAGTCGGAGCTCACGCTGGAGCCGGTGGTGGTGAGCGGCGCCCGCATCTCGGATCAGATCCAGGAGCTTCGCCGGGTGCCCGGCCAGGTATATGTGATCACCAGTGAGGAGATCGAACACACCAAGCCGCGCACGGTGCAGGAGGCTCTCCAACAAGCCGTGCCCGGGATCGTCTTCTATGACATGATCGGTAATCGTTTTCAACAGACGGTGGACCTACGGGGCTTCAACGGGCAGCCGAGCCCCAGCGTCTCGGTCTTTGTGGACGGGGTGCGCGTCAACGAGCCCGACTTCAACCAGGTCAACTTCGACCTCATCCCCATTCAGGACATCGAGCGGATCGAGGTGTTGCCCGGGGCCACGGCGCTGTATGGCCGGAACGCACTCGGGGGCGTCATCAACATCACGACCAAGCGGGGCGGGAAGACACCCCAGACGACGGTGGAGAGCGATTTCGGAAGCGACCATCACTACCAGCTCAAGGCGAACACCAGCGGCCCCATGGGTACCAGCGGGGCGCTCAAGGACCTGGACTACTATGCGAGCGTGGTCTGGGATCGCGAGAGCGGATTCCGTCAAGAGTCGGACGGACGGGTGACCAATTTCACGGGACGTCTGGGGTATCGGCCCTCGGACGCGACGGATCTAAGTATCGGCTACCAATACGTCAGTGATCGGCTGGAGCAGCCAGGGTCACTGCCCCTGTCCCTCCTGGTCCAGGATCGCCAACAGAGCGGGAACTCCTCTCTCTACGACAATGACATGTCCTTCTTCACCTTTCAGGGGCGACAACAGCTCGCGTGGGGGTTCTCCCTTGCGGCCAACGGCTCCTATCGGAAGAGCTCGCTGGGGACGTTTCAGGGGAACTATGGCGGCGGCCCGTTTCAAGGTATCATGGATACCGCCACGCCCGGGGGCACCCTGCAGTTGTCCAACGAGACGCAGTTCTGGGGGCGGACAAACCGCTTTGTCTTGGGCGGGGAGTTGGACCACAGCGATGTGACCGCCAAGTCATGGAGTGTCTTCGGGCCCAGCGATCGCACAATCGGCGTCGATGATCAGGCCTTCTTCGCCCAGGAGACCTTCGACCTGACGCGGGAGATCGTGCTGACCGGATCCGTGCGCTACGACACGACCCGGATGGCCTTCACGGACAACCTGACTCCCGCGGACAACGACCACAAGACGTTCAACCGCTGGACGCCCCGCGCCGGCATCACCTACACCCCCTGGCAGCCGGTGTCGATCTATTTCAACTATGGGCAGGGGTTCCGGGTTCCTACCTCGGACGAGTTGTTCGCCTATGCGGGGTTCGGATCGAATCCGGACCTGAAGCCGGTCACGAGCACGACGTACGAAACCGGGGTGCGCGTCCAGCCGCTGAACTGGATCAATCTCCGGGCGGCATTCTTCGTCACCGACGTTCAGAACGAAATTGTCTACGACTCGCTGGCCTTCACCAACCGAAACGCGCCAGAGAGTCGGCGGCAAGGGGTGGAGTTTGAGACCCGGCTGCACCCCCACTCGCAGGTGGACCTGCAGGCTACCTACGCCTATACGGATGCCAGGTACACCGGTGGAACGGCCGGGAACGCCACGCTGCCGCAGGCGGGCGATCGGGTGGCGCTGGTCCCACTCCACCGACTCACGGCCACGGCCACGTATCGGCCGATCCATGGGATGGAGATCAGCCTCGACGGGACCTACGTGGGGCGGCAAGTCCTGTTGAACAACGAGGTAAACCTGTCCAGTTTCCGGGTGCAGGACTACTACGTCTTGAATCTGCGGGCCTCCTACACCTGGAAGCTCCTCACGACGTTCTTGCGGCTGAACAACCTGACCAACAACAAATATGAGACCTACGGGATCTGGGGCGGGTTTCCGGCGCAGCCCTATCTCATGCCCGCGCCCGGGATCAGCGTCCTGGGCGGGCTGACGATTCGGTTCGAGAACTACTACTGAGGGCTACCTGGAGTTGGCCATGAAGCGGCTGGAGTTCGTGGGGGGCCGGCGATCGACCTGGCAGCGGCCAGGGTGGGCGGCGAGCTCCTGCCTGCTTCACCTCTTGGTGGTGGGCGCGCTCTTCCTCCTTCAGCCGGCCACTGATGCCCCCAAGGCGGGACTACGCGTCCGGCTGGTGGAGGAGCCGCAGGCACCCCCATCCATCGAGGCGTCACAACCCACACGCGCGCCGGCCCCGCCACCGAAGTCGCCCTCGGTGGCGCGCCGGATGGTGCGGCGGCTTGCCAGCGACAGGGTTTCCCCCCGCGCCACCCTGCCTGATGAGATCTCGATCGCGCGGGTCACGGCGGCCGCGCCGCCGATGTCTCCCGCAGCACCTGTCGATATCGCGTCCCCTGTTCCGCCGCGGGCGGCCCATGAAGCGGAAGGCGAGGGGCGGATGCCGCGGGTGATCGAAGAAGCGGGCGGACACGCCGGGGGCGGGCCTGGCGCGGCGAATGAATCCGGTGGTTCGCTTGCAAGCGGGGCGCCGGAACGCTTCTCGGGTGTGTTTCTGATTCCCATCGCTGGGAGCGGAACCGGCCTGGCCGGGACGGGCGATAGAGAGACTGCCGACTCGGGTGGCAACGGGACCGGCTCCGGTCGCGGCGGGGCGGGGGAAGGGGACGGCGCAGGCGCAGCGCGAGGCGGCGTGGCAAGTCTGGGAGGGGCGCCGGGGCGCGGCGGTACCGGGGTGGGTGTGACCGATCTTCTGCGAGTCATCCGCCAGAAGATCGAGCACGCCAAGGTGTACCCAGAGACTGCGCGCCGGGAGGGGATACAAGGAACCGTGGAGGTGCGCTTCCGCATCGCCGGCGATGGCTCGGTGGAGACGATCGAAGTCGTGCGCTCCTCCGGCCACCCACTCTTGGACGAGACCTCCGCCCAGACCGTTCGCCGCGCCGGCCCGTATCCCGTCCTGGCCGGGTGGATCCGGATCCCCCTCTCGTACCGTCTCGACCGGTGACCGCGGCCGAACGCCGAAAGCAGCGGAGGAAGCCGATGTCCGACCGTGCGACCAAGCCGCTCTTGGCCGGGACCGAGATGTTCGCCAACCGTCTGCGCAAGAATCTGCGCCACCTCGGCAAATGGGCGCGGCGGGAAGGGGTGACCTGCTACCGGGTCTACGACGCGGACCTCCCGGAATATGCCCTTGCGGTGGATCTCTACGAAGGGTGGGTCCACGTCCAGGAGTATGCCGCGCCGCCCAGCGTGGATCCCGGCCGGGCCGAGGCTCGTCTCAAGGATGCGCTGGTGAGCATCCCCGTGGTCCTCGGGGTGGATCCGGATCGGGTGATCCTGAAGGTGCGCCGCAAGCAGAAGGGGCCCGCGCAGTACGAGCGCCAGGCCGCGACGGGAGAGTTCCGCGTGGTCCACGAGGGCGGGCTACGGTTCCAGGTGAACTTGACCGACTACCTCGACACCGGTCTCTTCCTGGACCACCGGCCCACCCGGGCGTTGATCCGAGGACTGGCCGCCGGCGGACGGTTCCTCAATCTCTTTGCCTACACGGGCACCGCCAGCGTGTACGCAGCCGCCGCGGGGGCCGTCTCGACGACCACGCTGGACCTCTCGCCCGTCTACCTCGACTGGGCCCGGCGGAACATGGCGCTCAACGGGTTCGCTGAGGGGCGGGCGCACCGTTTCGTGCGTGCGGATTGTCTGGCGTGGCTGGCGAGTCCGCACCCCGAGCGATTCCATCTGATCTTCCTGGACCCGCCGACCTTTTCAAACTCCAAGCGGATGGGTGGGCAGACGTTCGACGTCCAGCGCGACCACGCCTCCCTCATCCGGGCAGCCGCGACCCTCCTGGCGCGGGACGGCGTCCTCCTGTTTTCGAACAACTTCCGCCATTTCAAGCTGAACCGAGCGGCCCTCTCCCAGTTCACGGTCGAGGAGTGCTCTGCCGCCACTATCCCTCAGGATTTCGAGCGAACCCCCCGGATCCATACCTGCTGGAAGATCATAAGACGGGGCCAGGGGGCAGGCTGCTGAAAACTACCCATCTGCTGCGTTGACCCGTTTGGGCACTCGTTGCGGCGTACCGGAAGTACGCCTGGACCCACCCGCGGTGGGTACCCCGCCCTTCGCGGGCCGCCTTGCATCTGGGCCCTTTTGAGCAGCCTGCCGAAAGGAAGGTGGGCCTAAGCGGTCGGCGGAAGCGAGCTGGCGAAGAGCGCCCGGGCGGCGCGAACGGTGCCGCAATGCGCCTCGACGGTGTCGTCGAGGTTTCGCCCGTACCCCCCGCCCAACGTGATGGCGACCGGGACGCCGGCTTCGCGGCACGCGGAAAGGACGAGCTCGTCCCGTCGGCGCAGCCCCTCGTGGGTCAGCCGGAGGCGTCCCAGCCGATCGTCCTCGTGGGGGTCGGCCCCGGCCAGGTAGAAGATCAGGCCGGGCCGAAACTCGGCCAGGATCCGGGAGACGGCCGGCTGCAGGGCGTGGAGGTAGTCGTCGTCCCCGGTCCCGTCGGGGAGTTCGATGTCCAGAGTGCCGGAAACCTTGTGGAGCGGGTAGTTGTGGGCTCCATGGATGGAGAAGGTGAAGACGTCGGGCTCGTCGGCGAAGATTGCGGCTGTGCCGTTTCCCTGATGGACGTCGCAGTCGATGATGGCCACGCGCTGCATCCAGGCATCGCGCTGAAGGACCCGGATGGCGATTGGGATGTCGTTCAGAATGCAGTAGCCCTCGCCGTGATCCGGGAAGGCATGGTGTGTCCCGCCGGCCAGATTGATTCCGATGGCCTCCCGGACGGCGATCCTGGCCGCGGTGATGGTCCCCTGCACCGAGGCGCGCGACCGCTGGACCAGGGCCTCGGACCAGGGGAGCCCGATCCGGCGGACCGCCTCCGGCGTCAGGGCACCGGTCCGGAACCGCTCCCAGTACTCCCGGGTATGGACGAGGCAGATGTCTTGAGGCTCGGCCAGGGTCGGCTCCACCAATTCGCCCGGGGTGAGGGTCCCCTCGGCCAGCAGCCGCTCTCGGATCAGACGGTATTTCTGGATGGGGAAACCGTGGGTCGCCGGAAGATCGATGAGGTAGCGATCAGAATAGAGGACGTACACGGGCGCAACCATCCGATGGTTCGGCAGTTCGGCGGTTCGGCGGTTCGGCAGTTCCATGGTCTTCGGACGACAGAACGGAAGCTCGGACAACATACGGGGACGAGACGGCAGTGTCAAGGACGATTCGCAGGGATTCCTGGGTTGGGAGGCCGTCGGAGTCTCTCCGTGGAGTGGAAAACCAAACAAGGGTTCCCGGAAGCTGGCGGTGCGCGCAGAGTCCTGATAGACTACCCAAATCTTGAGCGGTTCGCTCCCCCCCTCGAACTGGATGCGTGGTTTCTCACAAGGAGGCTGTCATGAAAGAGGCGCTCCCGAATTACATGCAGGTCGGCATCGTGCATTTCATGGCCTACCCCGAGTGTATGAAGGGGGAGGGCCCGATCTACGACACCCTGACCAAGATCGTGGAGGATGAGTTCTTCGCGGCCGTCGAGATCACCTGGATCAAGGACCCGGCGGAGCGCGCGCGGGTGAAGGCGCTGCTGGCCACCAGCCACCTGACCGTGGGCTACGGCGCCCAGCCCTGTCTGCTCAGCCAGAAGCTCAATCTGAACCACTTCGACGCGGCCGAGCGCACCAAGGCCGTGGACCAGGTGAAGGCCTGCATCGACGAGGCGGCCGAGGTGGGGGCCGGCGCGGTGGCGGTCTTGAGCGGCGCCGACCCCGGCGCGCGGCGCGCGGAGGCCTTCGCCCTCCTGGTGGGCTCGGTCAAGGAGTTGTGCGGCTACGCCAAGCGCCAGGGACTCCGCTTCGTGCTCGAGAGCTTCGACGCCAAGTATGACAAGAAGTGCCTGATCGGCCCGGCCAAGGACGCCCTGGCGCTCTGCAAGGCGGTCCGGAAGGAGTACAAGGACTTCGGGATCATGGTGGACCTCAGCCATCTGCCGATCCAGGACGAGACGCCCAAGCAGGTCTTCGGGACCCTGAAGAAGGAGAACATCGCCCACATCCACATCGGGAATGCCGTCAAGCAGGCCGGCCACCTCGCTTACGGCGACCAGCACCCCCGCTTCGGCCTGCCGGGGGGCGAGAACGACGTGCCCCAACTGGTCGAGTTCCTGAAGGCGCTCTTTGAGATCGGCTACCTCGGCAAGGGCCGCCGCCCGGTGGTGGCCTTCGAGGTCAAGCCGCTCCCGGGCGAGACCTCCGGCGCGGTGATCGCCTCCGCCAAGCGGACCCTGCTGGAGGCCTGGTCACGGGCGTAGGTGGTTTCCTGGCAATGGGCTTGTGATTGCCTCGGGCGACTGGTATCCTCTTTGCGAGAGTGCGGGCTCCACGGGAGTGGGGGAATTCACGACACCTTTCAGGAGAGGAGGGCAGGCCGATGCGACGCAGTAGATGGTTTCTGTGGGTGATGCTCTTGACGGTCGCGATGAGCCCGGCAGCCTGGGGGGCGACACAGCCCCAGAGCGGCGGCACGCTGGTGTACGGAGCCGGGGCCGATCCCGACAGCCTGGACCCGGCCAACACGGACAGCAACCCGGGCGAGGCCGTCGGCCACATGGTGCACAACTACCTGGTCCGGTTCGACGCCAAGGTGAATCTGCATCCCGATCTGGCCACCAAGTGGACGCAGTCAAAGGACGGCCTGAGCTGGACGTTCACCCTCCGCAAGGGGGTGAAGTTCCATGACGGCACCCCCTTCAATGCCGAGGCGGTGAAGTACAACTTCGACCGCTTCATCGGCCCGGAGAAGCCCCTGAAGTCCGGCCTCCACGACCCCATCATCAAATCGGTGGAGGTGGTGAACGAGTATACCGTCAAGTTCAACCTGAAGGTCCCCTTTGCCTTCTTCCTGAACAACCTGGCCCACAGCGCCTCGGGGATCGTGAGTCCGGCCGCCCACAAGAAGTGGGGCAAGGACCTCACGCTCCATCCGACGGGCACGGGTCCATTCAAGTTCGTGGAGTGGGTGCGCGGCGACCGGGTGGTGCTGGAGCGGAACGACGAGTATTACGAGGGGAAGTCCCGTCTGGAGAAGATCGTGATTCGCACGATCCGCGAGGATTCTTCGCGGGTCCTGGGTCTGCAGGCGGGTGACTACGATCTGATCGTCCGGATCCCGCCGGAAGAGGTGCCGCGCCTCATGCGCGAGGGCCGGGTGCGGATCGACGCCGAGCAGAGCAACCGGGCGATCCGGATCGCGTTCAACATGAGCAAGAAGCCGCTGGACGACCTCCGCGTCCGGCAGGCTCTGAACTACGCCATCGACAAGGATTCCATCGTCAAGAATATCTACCAGGGCATGGCGGCCGTCATCCCGACCGTGGTGGGCCCGCTGAACGTCGGCTACGCCGCGGTGAAGGGGTACGGGTACGATCCGGCGAAGGCCAAGAAGCTCCTCGCCGATGCCGGCTATCCCAACGGATTCGAGATCAGCCTCTGGACGCCCCAGGGGCGGTATCTCAAGGACTACGAGTTGGCTCAGGCCGTCCAGCAGCAGCTCGCTGCGGTGGGCGTCAAGGCCAAGCTGGAGGCGTTCGAGTGGGGCGCCTACCTGGCGCAGCTCAGGAAGCCCAGGGATGAATCGAAGCAGGAGCTCTACATGATCGCCTGGGCTCCCTCCACCGGAGAGGCGCGGTGGGGAATCTATCCGATCACCGCCTGCGACCAGTGGCGGCCCACGGGATCCAACGACTCGTTCTATTGCAACAAGACCCTGGACCAGATGATCGATAAGTCCGTGGCCTCCACCAATCTCAAGGAGCGGGACGGGTATCTGCGAAAGGCTCAGGAGATCCTGATCGAGGACCCCTCCGCCATCTACCTGCTGGCCACCAAGGAGACGGTGGGGATGTCCCTGAAGGTCCACGACATCATCAACTCGCCCCTGGAGCTGGTGTACGCGGACAAGGATACCTGGAAGGAGAAGTAGCTCGCCGCGTCTCTGCGTCGGACATCGGGGCGACCCCGCCTGACGGGGCCGCCCCGTGTCGCTGTACGGGTTCTCGCTGCGGATCGCCTGGGTTTCTCGCTCGCTCGGCCGTTCTTTCACTTGCCTGTGGTTCTTGCCATCTGGTATTCTGCCCGCGCCATCCATCACTCTGTCCGGCCGGCGCGACCATGAGAAAAGGTGAGCGCCGAACGGGAACGCTGGACGCTGAGCCTATGGTTTCCTACATCCTCCGTCGCATCGTCATGCTGATCCCCGTGTTGTTCGGGGTGACGCTGGTCTCTTTCTCTCTCCTCCATCTCGTCCCGGGCGATCCGGCCGAGGTGCTGGGGGGGCAGGAGGCGTCCAAGGCGGATATCGACCGCATCCGGAAGGAATACGGACTGGATCAGCCGCTGGTCGTGCAGTACGCGCACTTTGTCGGAAACGCCGTGCGGGGCGACCTCGGCATCTCGATCCAGAGCCGACATCCGGTGCGGGAACTCCTGCTCCAGCGCCTGGCCTTCACCCTGCAACTCGCGCTGGCCAGCGTCCTGGTAGCGGCGGCGCTCGGCCTCCTGGCGGGGATCATCTCCTCCACGCGACAGTACTCGTTCTTCGACACCGCCAGCATGCTGGGGGCGCTCTTCGGCATCTCCATGCCGATCTTCTGGCTGGGGCTCCTGCTCATCCTGGTTTTCGCGGCCAATCTCCAGTGGCTGCCATCCGGCGGGACGGGATCGATCCGGCATCTCATCCTGCCGGCCATCGCCCTGGGGAGCGCCTCGGCCGCCGTGATCGCCCGGATGACCCGGGCTTCGATGCTGGAAGTCACCCGGCAGGACTACATCCGGACCGCGCGTGCGACAGGGTATCAGGAACGCGTCGTCATCTTCCGCCACGCCCTCAAGAACGCCATGATCCCGGTGCTCACGGTCTTTGGGCTGGAGTTCGGGTCGATGCTGGGAGGGGCCGTCCTCACCGAGACGGTGTTCTCGTTGCCGGGCATCGGGCGGCTCCTGGTGGAAGGGATCTTCGCCCGGGATTACCCGGTCGTGCAAGGGGCCATGATTCTCGTGGCCTCGACCTTCGTACTCGTCAACCTGTTGACGGACGTGGCCTACGCGTTCTTCGACCCACGCATCCGATACGAATGATCAAAGCGACAATGGCCAATGTCCAATGAAGAAATCCCAATATGAGAGACGCTCC
The DNA here is from genome assembly GCA_963727695.1 of uncultured Methylomirabilota bacterium. Taxonomy (GTDB): domain Bacteria; phylum Methylomirabilota; class Methylomirabilia; order Methylomirabilales; family 2-02-FULL-66-22; genus 2-02-FULL-66-22. Next base: position 12,815 of record CAVSHW010000060.1, read on the forward strand.
TTTGTTGGCCGTTGAGAATTGGTCATTGGTCATTTTCCACTGGAACTTGGGATGCTAGAGACAGCGGATACGACAGGACACCGGTCGCGGGTGAGAGGGGGGGAGCTCGCCGAGCTGTGGCGACGACTCCGCAAGAACCGCGCGGCGATCATGGGTGCCGGCGTGGTCGGGATCTTCGTCCTGCTGGCGATCCTGGCCCCGCTGCTGGTTCCCTATGACCCCACCCAGGGGGCCCTGCAGGATCGTCTGCTTTCTCCTAGCGCGGCACACTGGTTCGGGACGGACGAACTGGGACGCGACCTTTTCAGCCGCATCCTCTACGGCGCGCGGATCTCCCTGCAGATCCAGATCGTCGCCGTGGTCCTGGCGCTGATCGTGGGGGTGGTCCTGGGGTCGGTGGGGGGGTATCTCGGCGGCCGCGTGGACAACCTCATCATGCGGTGCATGGACGTCCTGCTGGCCTTTCCCAGCATCTTTTTGGCCCTGGCGATCATCGCGGCGCTCGGCCCCGGCCTCTTCAACCTGATGCTGGCGGCCGGGATCAGCTCCATCCCCGCCTTTGCCCGGATCGTGCGGGCTTCCATCCTGTCCCTCAAAGAGCGGGAGTTCGTGGAGGCGGCGCTGGCCCTCGGCAGCGGCGCCAACCGGGTGATGTTTCGCCATCTGCTGCCAAACTGCCTCGCGCCGCTGATCGTGCAATCCACCCTGCGCATGGCCACCGTGCTGCTCACGGCGTCCGGGCTGAGCTTCCTCGGCCTGGGGGTGCAGCCGCCGACGCCGGAATGGGGCGCGATGCTTTCCAACGCGCGGAGCTACCTGATCGTGGCCCCCCACGTGGCGACCATCCCCGGCCTCGCCATCATGTTCGTGGTGGTCGGATTCAACCTCTTCGGCGACGGTCTGCGCGACACGCTGGATCCGCGACTGAGGCAGTAAAGACCCATTAACCCGCTGGAAGGTAGACACAAGGAGAAGCGATGTCGAGACCAAAGGTGTACGTATCCAGGAGTCTGGATCCGCGCGTGCTGGCCCGGCTGGGCGAGGTGTGCGAAGTGCAAGCCTGGCCGGGGCCGGGCAAGTGCCCCGCCGAGGTGTTGGCGAAGGAAGGAGAGAAGGTCGATGCCGTCCTGGGCACCGATCGCTGGACGTCGGCCATGATGGATCAGGCGTCTCGCCTGCGGCTGGTGGCGCTGACCGCCGTCGGTTTCGACATGGTGGACGTCGCCGCGGCCACGGCGCGCGGCATCCTGGTGACCAACACGCCGGACGTGCTCACCGAGACCGTTGCGGACTTGACCTTTGCCCTGATATTGGCGGCCGCGCGGCGTGTCTGCGAGACGGAGCGGTGGATGCTGGCCGGGCAGTGGAAGACGCTCGGGGTGACCGCCATGGGCCGGGACGTTCACCATGCCACCCTGGGGATCGTGGGGATGGGCCGGATCGGAGTAGCGGTGGCGGAGCGCGCCCGGGGCTTCCACATGCCGGTGCTCTACTTCGACTTCGTGCGGCGGGAAGAGCTGGAGCGGCAGCTCGGCTACCGGTATGTAACCCTGGAGACCCTGCTCAAGGAATCGGACTTCGTCACCCTCCACGTCCCGCTCTTGCCCGAAACCACAGGAATGATCGGGGCTGCCCAGCTCGCCATGATGAAGCCGACCGCATATCTGATCAACGCCGCCCGGGGGCCCGTGGTGGATGAGCGGGCCTTGATCGCGGCGCTCCAGGCGGGGCAGATTGCCGGCGCCGGGCTCGATGTGTTCGAGGCGGAGCCGATCGACGCGTCGAACCCGCTCCTCGCGATGGAGAACGTGGTGAAACTCCCGCACGTGGGAAGCGCCACCGGGGCGACCCGCCAGGCCATGCTGAACCTGGCAGTGGAGAACCTCCTGGCGGTGCTGCAAGGCAAACCGCCCCTTACCCCGGTCAACCCGGAGGTCCTCTCCCGGATGAAGAAGTAGCGTCGGGGGACGGCGGTGAAGCGAAGACGGCCCGGAGGGTTTCCCCTCCGGGCCGTGGTGTTCCGCGACAGGAGGCCTATGCCTTCTTACGTTTCTCCTCGGCCAGTTCCAGGAACAGGTGGGCGGCGGCCAGGGTGCCGTGGTGGAGGTTGTCGAGGTCCAGCGACTCGTTCGGCGCGTGGGCGTTCTCGTCGGGAAGCCCGATCCCCATCAGCAGACACGGGGCCTTGAGCAGCTTGGTCAGCGTGGCGACGACGGGAATGGTGCCGCCCGTCCGGGTGTAGACCGGCGGCTTGCCGAAGCCCTTGCGGATGGCGCGCGCCAGGGCCTGCAGCGAGGGCTCGTCGGTGGAGACCAGCCAGGGGATCCCGCGGCCGGAGACTTCGGTGACCCGCGTCCGCACCGTTTTGGGCGCGATCGCCTTCACGTGTCGGACGAAGAGCCGGGCGATCCTATTGGGGTCCTGGTCGGGGGCCAGGCGCATGCTCACCTTGGCCATGGCGCGGCAGGGGAGGACCGTCTTTGCCCCCTCGCCGATGAAGCCGCTGTAGATCCCGTTTACCTCCAGCGTGGGGCGGGCCCAGAGGCGCTCCAGGGTGGTGAACCCCTTCTCGCCGTGCAGGAGCGGGGCGCCGACCTCCTTCAAGAATCTCTTCTCGCTGAAAGGGAGTCGGGCCAGGGCGCGGCGCTCCTCGGCGGGCAGCCGGCGCACATCCTCGTAAAAGTTCGGGATGGTGATCCGACCGTTTCGATCCTTGAGCTGCGAGAGGAGCTGGATCATCGCGAAGGCCGGGTTCTCGACGCCGCCCCCGAAGCCGCCGGAGTGGAGGTCGCTCTTGGCCCCGTCCATGTCGATCTGGAAGTAGACGAGACCCCGCAATCCCACGGTGATTCCCGGCGCCCCCTTGGCGATCATCGCCGTGTCCGAGATCACCACGACATCTCCCTTGAATAGGCGCAGCTTGGCCTTGATGAGGGGATCCAGGTTGGGGCTGCCGACCTCCTCCTCACCTTCGATCAAGAGCTTCACGTTGACGGGCAGGCTGCCCCGTGTCTTCAGGTGCGCCTCGAGCGCCTTCAGGTGCATGAAGACCTGCCCCTTGTCGTCCACGGCGCCGCGGGCGAAGAGTTTCCCGCTGCGCACCGTCGGGTCAAAGGGACCGGTGGCCCACAGTTCCAGGGGCTCTGCGGGCTGGACGTCATAGTGGCCGTAGATCAGCACGGTCGGCTTGCCCGGGGCGTGCAGCCAGTCGGCGTAGACGACCGGGTGGCCGCCCGTCGGCAGGATGGCCGTATGTTCCAGGCCGATCTTCTTCATGTGTGCCGTGAGCCACTCCGCCGCCTTCCGGATGTCCGCCTTGTTCTCGGGCTTGGTGCTCACGCTGGGAATCCGGAGGAACGCCTTCAACTCCTCGACAAAGACCTCGCGCTTCTCGTGAATGTATCCGATTGCCGGGTGCATAGATCCTCCAAAGGAAATAGGAAAAGGGAGCGGTTCGTCACTCCGTGGCGACGATTCCGCCGTGGAACGTTGAACGTTGAACGTGGAACGTCGGAGGCGTTCCGTCACTTTGAGGCGATGATCCCGCCGGCCCGGACCACTTTGAGCCCGAGCCGCTGTAGCTCGTCCAGGTAGAAGTTGATGCCGATGGAATCGCTGGCCATGTGGCCCGTCACGATAAGGTTGCCGGCCAGTCTTCTGCTCCCGGGCCTCGCGAAGGTCCGCCTCGGGGAAGTGCATCATCAGGACCGTGCCCACGCCCGCCTCGTAGTAGGCCCGCAGCACGTCGACGCCGCCGCTCGTGTAGCCGCCCATGGCGACCGCCACCCGACCGGCGAAGCGGTCGGGGGCGCCGAGGCGCACCTGCGGCAGCGTGGCCGCCGCGTGTTGCTCGGGAAATTCCTGGAGGGCGGCCACCACGTCGGACACGGTGGCGCGGCTCTTCGGGTCGTTGAAGGGGGCCAGCTTCTCGAGGATGAGGCGGCGCGTGATGACGTCGCAGGGGACGTGGACGTTCAGGAAGCCCAGCTTGAGGAGCTGGGCGGCCTGGACGACGCGGTCGTAGTTCCTGGCGTGGCTGTTCAGCTCCACCTCCTGCTGGCGCCGCTGGATGGCGGCCTCGGCGCGGGCGATGGGGACGCCGCACTCCACCATCTGGTCGATCTGGTTGCGCATCACCCGCCAGCCGGTCAGGGCGGCCTTCCCCTCGGGGTGATGGGTCAGGACGGTATCACACTTGAGATCGCGCGCCAGGAGCAGGTCCCCCACGTCGCAGTCGATCGTCGCCAAGACCTTCTTGATGTTGTCGCTACGCACGTGAACCCCGGAGTCGTCGGGAATCTCGGCGAGCTGCGCCAAGTCTAGGGCAACCTCGATGATGTCTTCGCTGGTCATAGCGTCTCCCTCTGCCATCGGCGTGCCGTGTCTCGATGCTGACGCCCTCCTCTAACATGGTCCGGCGCGGCGGTCAAGGTTCAAAGTGCTCATGGGGAATTTGTGTTGACACCCGGGCCTCGATCAAGTAGAAAACATCCTACTTCTCATCTAGAGTGGCTGAGGGACTGGCCCGAGGAAGCCACGGCAACCCTGCTTCGAACGGAGCGGGGTGCTAACTCCTGCCCCACGATCTGCACCCGCGCCGCTGCGGGGCGCAGGGGTCAGCGGGGAGAGATGGGGAGGGGAACGCAGACGTCAGCCCCTTCTCACAATCTTGGTGGGGAGGGGTTTTCTTGTGCCCCGAGACGCCTGCCGGGCCATGAGGTTCGCAGAGAAACGATGATTCGCTATCTGGTTCGTCGCGTGTGGCAGTCACTCCTGGTCCTCTTCGGGATCTCGATCATCATTTTCATCATCCTCCACTTGACGGGGGACCCCGCCGTCCTCTTGATGCCGCCCGATGCCACCCAGGCGGACCTTGACAACTTTCGCAAGCTGATGGGGTTCAATGACCCGCTCTTTTTCCGATGGCCGCCGTGGGAGTATCTGAATCCGCCGTGGCGGTTCGCGACGGATACCCAGTACGGGCGATTCTTCGTGGGGGTGATTCATGGAGATTTCGGGAACTCCTTCCGGCATGGGCAGCCGGCGATGAGCCTCGTCCTGGAGCGAATGCCGGCCACGCTCGAGCTCACCGCGGCGGCCATGCTGATCGCCGTCTCCGTGGCCGTGCCCGTGGGTATTCTCTCGGCAGTCCGCCGCAACAGCGCCCTGGACCATGCGGGAATGGTCCTCGCCCTGCTGGGGCAGTCGATGCCGGTCTACTGGCTCGGCATCATGTTCATCCTGCTCTTCGCCGTCCGGCTGAACCTCTTGCCGGCCTTCGGGGCCGAGGGGTGGCGGCACCTGGTCCTGCCGGCGGTGACGCTCGGGGCGTTCTCCATGGCCCGGATCGCCCGGCTCACGCGGTCGAGCATGCTGGAGGTGCTGGGACAGGAGTATGTCCGCACGGCCCGCGCCAAGGGGCTTTCGGAGCTGCGGACCGTGCTAAAGCACGCGCTCAAGAACGCGGCGATCCCGGTCGTGACGGTGATCGGTCTGGACATGGGGACCCTGCTCGGCGGGGCGGTCATCACCGAGACGATCTTCGCCTGGCCGGGTGTCGGGCGACTGGCGGTGCAGGCCATCTCTTACCGCGACTATCCGCTGGTGCAGGCGGCGGTCTTCATGCTGGCCCTGATCTTCGTCCTGATCAACTTCTTCGTCGATGTGCTCTACACCTACCTGGACCCGCGGGTGGCGTACAAATGATCAAAGAGCCGAGTGCCGAGAGAAGAGCGGGGATGATGGGAAGGCACCCGGGTCATGAGTGACGGGAAGATCGCCATCAAGGTCGGCGAGGCGACGGCGTCACGCGACGAACCGACAAGATCTCAGGCGGATCCTCAAGGAACTCCTGCGGAACAAGGCGGCCCTGCTGGGTCTCCTGATCCTGCTCGGGATCACGGTCGCGGCTGTGCTGGCCCCCTGGATTTCCCCGGTCGATCCGACCATCCAGGATATCACCAGCCGGATGAAACCGCCGGGATGGACGACGTCTGAAGGCGCGACCAACTGGCTGGGGACGGATCACCTGGGGCGGGACATCCTGAGCCGTCTGATCTTCGGCGCGCGCGTCTCGCTCGTTATCGGAGTCTCGGCGGTGACGCTGGCCGGCACCCTGGGGACGCTGCTGGGTCTGGTGGCGGGCTACCAGGGTGGGCGCGTGGATGATCTGATCATGCGCGCGACCGACACCATGCTGGCCATGCCCTTCATCCTGCTGGCCCTGGCGGTGATCGCCGTCCTGGGCCCGAGCCTCCGCAACATCATCTTCGTCCTGGGGATCACCAGCTGGGTCTCCTACGCCCGGGTCGTGCGGGCGGAGGTCTTGACCCTGCGCACGCGGGAGTTCATCTCGGCCGCGCAGGCGCTTGGGAGCGGGGGGCGGCGCATCGTGTTCCGGCATCTTCTGCCCAACGTCCTCACGCCGGTGATCGTGATCGCCACCCTCGAGGTGGCGCGCATGATCATCCTGGAATCCGCCCTCTCGTTCCTGGGGCTGGGGGTTCAGCCCCCGACGCCGACCTGGGGCGGCATGCTGGCCGACGGGCGAGCCTACCTGACCACGACCTGGTGGCTGGCCACTTTCCCCGGGCTCTGCATCATGGTGACCGTGCTGGGGATCAACCTGCTGGGGGATTGGCTGCGCGACGTCCTGGATCCTCGGCTCCAACTCTAGGGCTCCGGCGCCGCTCCCCGGGGTATGCGCCGGGGCAGCGGAAGCCTCACTCGACGAAAAGGAGGAACAGCGATGCGGAAATGGACGGCATGGATCTGGGGGGCGGCTTTCCTCGTCCTCCTGGCACCCACGGTTTGGGCGGCGCCCGCGGGGAAGATCGTGGTGGCGCAGGGGGTGGATCCCACCACCTTGGACCCGGATGACCACGAGGAAACCCCGGCCTTCAACGTGCTCTTGAACATCTACGACACGCTCCTGGTCCGGGACAAGGATCTCAAGATCACGCCCTGGCTCGCCACCTCCTACAAGATCATTAATCCGACGACCTGGGAGTTCAAGCTGCGCCAGGGGGTGAAGTTCACCAACGGCGAGGAGTTCGACGCCGAGGCGGCCAAGTTCAGCCTGGAGCGGGTGGCGAATCCGGCCAATAACCTGAAGATGACCGCTCTCCGGCCCATCGATCGGGTTGAGGTCAAGGACAAGTATACGATCCACATCATCACCAAGAAGCCGTATCCGACGCTGGACGCTCATCTCTGTCTGCGGGGCGCCATGCTGCCCCCCAAGTATTTCAAGGAGCACGACAAGGCCTTCCTGGCCCGCAACCCGGTCGGGACGGGGGCCTATAAGTTCGTCACCTGGGTCAAGGACGATCGGATCGAGTTCGAGGCGAACGAGCAGTGGTGGCACGGGGCGCCCAAGATCAAGACCCTGATCTTCCGCCCCATCCCCGAGGAGACCACCCGAATGTCGGCGCTGCAGACCGGCGAGGTGGATATCGCTACCAACGTGCCGCCCCACCTGGTCAAGGAGTTGAAGACGAAAAACCCCAAGGTGACCATCTCGTCGGCGCCTAGCGTGCGCACGATCTTCATGCCGATCTACAACGTGCAGTGCGAGATGGCCCAGGGGTCCTGGGACTGCACCAAGCCCGTCCAGAGCCCCGTGGCGAATCCGAAGGTCCGGCAGGCGATCAACTATGCGGTCGATATCGATTCGATCATCAAGAACGTGCTGGAGGGGCAGGGGATCCGGATTGCCACGCCGCTGACCTCCAAGCACTTCGGGTATGACCCGAAGATCAAGCCGTTCCCGTTTGACCCCGCCAAGGCGAAGAAACTGCTCGCCGAGGCCGGCTATCCCAACGGGATCGACATCGCGCTCTACGGGCCGAACGGCCGGTATCCCAAGGACAAGGAAGTTGTCGAGGCCGTGGCGGGTCAACTGACCAAGGCCGGGATCCGGACGCAGGTCAAGATCTTTGAGTGGACGACCTACATGAACAATATCGCGTACCGGCACGGTGGCGCCCCCATCTGGCTGATCGGCTGGGGCAATACCACCTGGGACGCGGACAACACCCTCACCAATATGTTCCAGACCGGCGAGCCTCTGGCCAACTACTGGAACCCCGAGTTCAACGCTCTTCTGGACGATGCGCGGACCATCACGGATCAGAAGAAGCGGCAGGCGATGTACAGCAAGATCGCCAAGATATTCATCGATGATGCCCCGGTCATCTCCCTGTACCAGCAGATCGACAACTACGGGGTGAGCCGCAAGCTCGACTGGACGGCCCGCTCCGACGAGCGGATCGAAGCGTACAACATGTCCTTGAAACCGTAGACAAGCATGCCAGCGGCCAGCGATCGGCGCTCAGCTCTCTCGGGCTGACCGTCGACCGATGGCTGCTGACTCTGACTTTGACCTCTGCCTCTGACCTCTGACCGCGCTCCGGGAGGTGACTCCCATGTATGTCGTCTGCGTCACGGTGCACGTCGCGCAGGGCCAGGGCGACGCCTTCCTTCAGGCCACCTTCGAGAACGCCCGCCAGAGCCGTGAGGAGCCCGGCAACGTCCGCTTCGACGTCCTGCAGAGCGAGGCGGATCCCAACCAGTTCTTCCTCTACGAGGCGTACTGCAGCAAAGAGGACTTCATCCGCCACCAGCAGACGCCCCACTACCTCGCCTGGAAAGAAACCGTCGCCCCCTGGATGGCCGTGCCCCGGCAGGGCATCCGCCATCTGAGCCGCTACCCCGACGCAAAGGGCTGGGAGTAGGCCCTCGCCCGTGGTATCCATTGGTCAACTCTTGAAGGATCGCCGGGAGAATGAACTCCGGGGGGCGCCACCGGATGCCGAGCGTGAGACGGTGGTCGTGACGTAGCATTTTGGGCAGTCTGCATAATCCCAAACATTTCACCGCTGAGTTCGCAAAGACCGCAAAGTGAACCAGGATCCATGGATCGGGCCTCAAACCACTGATGGAAACGTACGGCTCGCTGAGATCAGGTGATTCCAGAAGCGTCTGGAAAAAGTAGGCCTTTCTTTGCGCCCTTTGCGTGCCTTGCGGTTCAACTGCAACGTTCGGGATAATCCAGCGGAGGCACAGCGCCGCATTCCGATAGCGCTTTGTTCGACAGGAAGTTACGGGTCTCGCTCCGGAATGCAGGGTGAATTTATATAGACTGGAACCGTCTGGCTAGGTAGATTTAGGTAGACTGTATAACGTGGTTAGCGGGCTGGAAGCAGCTGCGGAGCGCGCGAGGTATACTTTATTTTGAGATTGCGACCTGGAGGTTCTTGATGTCAAACGTGCTTGCTGAGTTGAAGGTAAAGGCAGCGCAACTCTCGGAGCCGGAGCGGGCAGACCTCACCCTCGCCCTAATCGAATCTCTGGACGGCCCCGCCGAAGACCCAGCAGTGGTCGAAGAGGCGTGGCGCGTGGAGATCGAACGTCGGGTTGGTGAGATTGAACGCGGAGAAGTGAAGCCCGTTCCCGGCGACGAGGTATTCGCCGAGGTTCGCCGCAGGCTGAAGTGATCCCCTACGACTTCCACCCGGATGCGAAGGCCGAATTTATCGAAGCCACGCTGTTCTACGAGTCACGAAGGGTGGGTCTTGGCAATTCCTTCGCTGTTGAAATCGAGCACACGATTGCACTCATTCGCTCACACCCAGACGTAGGCGCTCCGGGTCGACTCGGGCGTCGGCGAATGTCGCTTCTGGGTTTCCCCGTTGTCTACTGACACGATTCGGAGTCGGTCTTAATGAAATGCAGCATCCAGGGATGCCCCGGGGAATACGAGAAGCGTGTTATCGTCCACACCGTCAAGCGGGGGGCGGGCGTGGTTGTGTTCGAGAACGTTCCGGCAGAAGTGTGCGACGTGTGTTCTGACATGCTCCTGGCACCGGAAACAATCCGACGTCTTGAGCGGCTCATGCAGCGTCAGGCAGAGCCGGAGAAACACGCTCCCGTGTATGTGTACGCCTGAGACAGGCCCAGCAACGGCGTCGACAGGGACACAGGCCAGCCGAAATATAGGTACCGGTTTACGCAACTCTCAGATCCGCAGGACGACCACCTCCTGGAGTTGGCCATAGCAGCCGGTGGTGCGGACATCGTGACGCACAACGTGCGGGACTTCACGCAGGCAGTGACGTTCGGAATCCGACTGTTCATCACCTCTGCGGTGTCGGAGAAGATATCCGCCCTTACGACGGAAGAGTACATTGCCGCACGTGCAGCGCGCACCCGCAAGGGAGCCTTCCGGAAGGTTCTTGACCGTGTTTCTAGGCGGAAGCCCCTGCCCGGCGACCAATTGTAGAGAACGGCCAACAATGGCTGAAATCAAGTATCAACCCGTTCCCCACGACCACGACGCTTTCCTCAAAAAAGCACGAAAGCGCCGAGGTTTTCAAGCCGCATATCAAGCACTCGCGGTTGAGTATGCTGTTGCGAGCGAAATGCTCGCTGCACGTGCGCGGGCCGGCCTTACGCAGGAAGCGGTGGCTGCCCGCATGGGCACGACAAAAAGCACGATTTCCCGCCTTGAATCGGCTGGCAAGCATGCCCCGTCGCTCACCTCGCTGAAGAAATATGCCGAAGCCGTCGGGTGCAAGATCCAATTCAAGCTGGTCCCGCAGCGGTAGGCTGGTACAGCTTCAGGCGCTTGGAGCCACAGGAGATCCCGCCGCTCAACCCAAACATTTCACCGCAAAGCTCGCAAAGACCGCAAAGAGAACCAGGATCTGTGGATCGGGCCTCGGAGCACGGATGGAAATCATCCAGCTTACTCAGACCGGGTGATTCCGGAACCCTCCAAAAACAGTGAGTCTTTCTCTGCGCTCTTTGCGTGCTTTGCGGTTCAACCGCAAGGTTCGGGCTCAAATAGCCTCGGGCACTCTTCAGCGCTCTCCGAGGATCCGGTGGTACACCGGACGGGCGAACTGGAAGGCTAATACAGCGAGGAGCCCCGCGGCCGCGAGCAGGTCGAGGAACAGAGTCGCCATGGTCACCCGCGGCCCGATTGTCTCGAAGAGTTGGCCGATCAGCCAGGGCAGCGTCATGCCGCCCGCGCTGGCGCCGACGAAGAACCAGCCGGTCACCGCGCCGCTGATCGGCATGCGGCCCTGGGCCAGGGACAGCGTGGTGGGGAAGATCGAGGCCATGGACAGGCCCAGCCCGCACGTTCCCAGCCAGACGACGATCAAGGAATGCGGCCACAGCAACAAGACGCCGAGGCTGGCCAAGCATCCCAGGAAGTCGGCGAATAGCAGATAGCGCGCCGGGATACGCACCGCCAGGGGGATGGCCAACAAACGCCCCACGGTGAGCGCCCCCCAGAAGGCCGAGGTCAGGTACGCGGCCACAACGTCGCTGCTGAGGCGGAGCGCCACCGTGTAGGAGTAGATCCAGCCCCCGAAGGAGACCTCTGCGCCGGCATAGAGGAAGAGGAACGCCACGATCAAGACCACCAGCCGTCCGTTGGCTTGGCCCGTCGGCTCGCCGGGCGGCGCCGCGGGGGCGGCGGGGCTGGGCAGCCGCAGCAGCCAGAAGGCCCCCGGCAGCAGCAGGACGGCCAGCGTCCAGTACGCCCGACGGATGTCGCCGCCTCCCAGCATCGCCTGGGCGATGATCAGCGGGGACAGGAACGCGCCGACGCCGAAGAAGAAGTGGAGCCCGTTCATGAACGGGCCCACCTTCTCGCGATGCACCCACACCAGAAGCGTGTTGCCGCCCACGTCCAGCCCGCCTTCGGCCAGGCCGAGGATCAGGATGGCGCCGGTCAGGACCCAGAGCGATGAGGCCAGGGGCGCCAGGGCCATCATCCCCGCCATGAGAAAGATCCCGACGGCCATCACCGGATGACCGGGGACCCGATCGTACAGTCTGCCCCCCAGCAGCGAGCCGACCAGATATCCCAGGGACCGGGCGGCGAACAAAGAGCTGATCTGAGCAACATGACTCTGCGTGTGCAGGGCGAGTCCCGGGAGCGTCGGCCCCAGTGAGGCGGACGCCAGCCCCAGGGCGACGAAGGCGGCGAAGTAGCCGATGGTTCCGGGGATCCGGGCCACGCGCCGGGCGGGATGCGCGTCCGGGGGGTCGGATGGCGGGGGGAGGGGCTGGTCGGTCATCGACGACTGCCGTCCGGGTACATTCGAAGACTCCTAGAAATCCGGCTAAGTGCTTCTGCCCGCAATTACGGTGATATATCGCCGGTCCCCCGGACCGCCACACCCAACCTTTCGGTTGGGTACCCGACGCCTGGCGCCTGCACCCACCCTGCGGGCGGGTACCCGATGCCGGCTCGCCCTTACCCCGGGTCGGTCCGCTCGGGGAGCGGACCTCCGTACCGGCGGGTACCCAGCCAGCGGCTGGGTGCGGCTCGCCGGGTACACATCCCCCGGATGGGTGTGGCGCGGCGTCTCGGGTCGGCCCGGGGGACCTGGACTTATTCGGCCAACGTATACGTCATCGAATTTGTGTCCGCGTAAGTGCTTCTGGTCGCAGTCACGGTGATGTGCGGATGCTGCCGTCTCCCATGGGCGCCCTACGCGTCGAAGGCGCTCGCCTGCGCGGCGAGCGCTTCCCCGGTGAGCCGGAACACGGTCCACTCGTTCATCGGGACGGCGCCGAGTTTCTTGTAGAACTGGATGGACGGCTCGTTCCAGTCCAGCACCGCCCACTCGACGCGGCCACAGCCCCGCTCGGAGGCGATCTTCGACAAATAGGTGAGCAACGCCTTCCCAAAGCCGCGCCCGCGCATTTCTGGGATCACGAAGAGGTCTTCCAGGTAGATGCCGGGGCGACCCAGGAACGTCGAGAAGTTGTGGAAGAACAGGGCGAAGCCGACCGGCTCGCCCTGGAAGTCGCCGATCATCACCTCGGCGATCCGGCGGGACCCGAAGAGTGTCTCGCGCAATAATGGTTCGGTTGCCGTCACCTCGTGGGTGAGCTTCTCGTACTCCGCCAGTCCCTTGACGAAGCGTAGGATCAGGGGGACGTCGTCTTCCCTGGCGAACCGGATCGTGAATCCCGGGATCTGTGTGCTCACTGGTTGGCTCACGCTCATCTCCTTTCACATCCGCTTGCCGGCTAGCTCCACGTAGGGACGGATGCTGCGCATGAGCCGCGCGAACTCCTTCGGATCGAGCGATTGCTGACCGTCGGAAAGGGCCTCCATCGGATTGTGGTGGACCTCCACGAGTAACCCGTCCGCGCCGCAGGCCACGGCCGCCTTGGCCATGGCCATCACGTACGAGCGCACGCCCGTGCCGTGGGATGGATCCACGATGACGGGCAGGTGGCTGTGCTGCTTGATGTGTGGGATGGAGTTGAGATCCAGCGTGTTCCGTGTCGCCGTCTCGAAAGTCCGGATGCCGCGCTCGCACAGGATCACGCTGGGATTCCCTTCGGAAAGGACGTACTCGGCGGCCAGGAGCAGGTCGTCCACGGTGGCCGCCATCCCACGTTTCAGGATGACCGGCTTCCGGCTCTGCCCCAGCGCCTTCAGCAGCCGGAAGTTCTGCATGTTCCGCGCGCCGACCTGGAAGGCGGAGGCGTAGCGCTCGACTGCGGCAACATCGGCAACCTCGACGACCTCGGTCACGGCCGGCATCTGGAGCCGCTGGGCGACGTCGCGCAGAATCTCCAGCCCCTCCAACCCCAGTCCCTGGAAGCTGTACGGGCTGGTCCGCGGCTTGTAGGCTCCGCCCCGAAGGCACTTGGCGCCGGCCCGCTTCACCGCCTGAGCGGTGAGGAGCATCTGGCGAGGACTCTCCACGGCGCATGGTCCCGCGATCACGACAAAATAGTTCCCGCCCAGCGGGACGCCGCCGATCCGCACCACCGTGTCGCGAGGGTGGATCTCTCGGCTGACCAGCTTGTAGGGGGTGAGGACCGGGGAGACGCGCTCCACGAGCGGATGGTTCTCGATGCGGAGCTTGCCGATGATGCGCTCGTCGCCGATCGCACCGAGCACGGTGCGCTCGGTGCCCGGCATGTAAAGGGGCTTCAGCCCGAGCGCGGCGATCCGGCGGATGATCTCCTGGGCGTCCTTTTTGGTTGCCTCTGGCTTGAGCACGATGATCATGCGTCTGGCTCCTTTTCCGATCTATTCTCGGGGGATGTTACGACTCTAGTGATACTTCTCACCTGGTGACTACTCAGGTTCAGGCCGCGGACCATGTTCATTCCCCTCTTCCCCAAACCTTGAACCCTGAACCCTGAACCCTGAACCACCTGAGCAGTTACCTTACCTGTGACACCTCGGCCCCAGGATCAGCACACCGAGGCGGGGTCCACGTCCAGGTCCAGGCGGAGGCCGCGACCGGCCGGGGAGGCGCGGAATCGCCGAGCGGCCTCTTGCACGCGCGTGTGGAGCTTTCGCCCGTCCTGCCCCCGCACCAGGAGGTGCCAGCGATAGCGCGAGCGTACCCGGTAGAGCGGGGCGGGAGCGGGCCCGCTCAGTCCACTCTCCTTGACGCCTCCCTCGCGGAGCAGCCGCGCGAACTCCCCGGCCCCCGCCTCGGCGGTCTTCTCCTGCGGGCTGCTCAGGATCGCCAGGATAGCGCGGGAGAAGGGGGGCAGGAGTTGATCGCGGCGGAGCGGACTCTCCGCCTCCCAGAGGGCCGCATAGTCCTGCGATTGCACGGCCCGCAGGATGTAGTGGTCTGGATTGAACGTCTGGATCAGCGCCAGGCCCGGCCGGTCGCCCCGGCCCGCACGGCCAACGACTTGGGTGAAGAGGGCGAAAGCCCGTTCGCCGGCGCGGAAATCCGGCACATGGAGCGCCATGTCCGCCGAGACCAGGCCCACTAGGGTGACGTTCGGCACGTCGTGGCCCTTCCCGATCATCTGGGTCCCCACCAGGATGTCGATCTCTCCCTGGATGAGGCGATCGAGGATCCGCTCGGCGGCGCGCCAGCCGCCGACCGTGTCCCGGTCCATCCGGGCGACGCGCGCCCTCGGGAAGCGCTCTCGGACGGCGGCCTCGATCTGTTGGGTCCCGAACCCCAGGTTGCGCAGCCGAGCCCCGCGACACTCCGGGCACTGCTCGGGGGGCCGGCGCTCGAAGTCGCAGGT
>CAVSHW010000061.1:0-33569 GCA_963727695.1 uncultured Methylomirabilota bacterium
AAACGTTGAACGTGGAACGTTGGAACGCGGAACGGTTACCGCAGGAACATCTGTGGGATGAAGGTGACCAGCGGGGGGATGAAGGTGACGCAAATCAGGGCGACGGTCATGGAGGCGACGAAGGGCCAGATGTAGGGCATGGCATCGTCGAGCGTCGTCTGGCCGACCTTGCAGGCGGCGATGAGATCCACGCCCACCGGAGGCGTGTTGGCTCCGATGGCCATGTTGACGGTCACCATGACGCCGAAATGGACCGGGTCCATGCCCAGGCTGGTCACCAGGGGCATCAGGACGGGGACCACGATAATGATGATGGCGATGGTCTCCATGAAGGTGCCCAGGATCAAGAGCAGGACGTTGATCAGGATCAGCAGGATGTAGTAGTTCTGGCTGATGGAGAGAAAGAAGGCAGCCAGCCGCTGGGGGATCTGCTCCGCAGCCAGGATCCAGCCGAAGAGGGCGGCGGCCGAGATGATGAACAGGATGATGCCCGTGGTCTCGGCCACGCGCAGGAAGATGCCGGGAAGCTGCGAGAGCCTGAGGCTGCGGTAAACGAAGAGACCGAGGAGAGGGCGTAGGCGGAGGCCGCCGCGGCCGCCTCGGTGGCGGTGAAGACGCCCGTGATGATCCCGCCGATGATGATCACCGGGGTGAGCAGGGAGAGGAACGCCTGGCGGAAGGCGGTCACGACCTTGCCGACGGCAAAGGGCTCGCCCGGGGGCAGGTGCATCCGCTTTGCGTACACCCAGGCGAGTGCCATCAGGCAGAAACCGGTGAAGACCCCCGGGATGAACCCGCCCAGGTAGAGCTTGCCGATCGAAGTCCCCGTCGTCACCCCCAGGATGATCATGACGATCGAGGGCGGGATCACCGTCCCGAGCGAGCCGGCGCAGCCGAGCAGGCTGGCGGAGAGGCCCTTCTTGTAGCCCTGCTGGTCCATGGCAGGCAGCATCAGGGAGCCGATGGCCGTCACGTCGGCGACGCCGGAGCCCGAGATGGCCCCGAAGAACATGCACGAAATGACCATCACCATGGCCAGACCGCCCGTGATCCGCCCCACCAGGGCGTTGGCGAAGGCGATGATCCGGGTGGTGATGTTGGCCTCGGACATGAGCATCCCGGCCAAGAGGAAGAGCGGAATCGCCAGGAGCGGGAACGAATCGATCCCCAGGGTCATCTGCTGGGCGATGACCGCCAGGGAGATGCTGCCGTAGAAAAGCAGATAGAGGACCGCGGAGACCCCGATGGACATGGAGATCGGGATGCCGAGGGTGACCGCCAGGAAGAAGCTGCCGATCAGGACGAGCATGGGGACTCCTAAGCCGTCGTCAAAGATTGACTTGACCGGAGAAATTCCGGGGACGGCATAAGGAGCCGTAACGAAATTCCAATGAATGGACATGTCATTTCGTAACGGCTCCTAAGGGCGGCGACCGGCCAGGTCTTGGACGATCTGCAGGATGAGGTAGAGCATCATCAGCGCCGCCCCGACCGGCAGGGCGGCGTAGACGAGGGCCATCGGGATCTGCAGGGCCGTCGAGCGGTGGGCGGCCGTGATGCGGGTGACGAGCGATCCGCTGTAGACCAGGACCCCGAGGAATCCCAGGATGACGAGGTTCGCGAATAGACGGATCCCCCGCTGCACCACGGTCGGCAGCGGGGTCACGGCCAGGGTGATGTTGATGTGAGCCTCGTTCTTCTGGGCCAGCGCCGCCGCCAGGAAGCTCATCCAGATCAGCAGATATCGGGGCAGCTCCTCCGACCAGTAGAGCGGCTGCTGCAAGACGTACCGGAACACGACCTGGAGGAAGACCACCGACGCGATGAGCATGCTCAAGAGGATGAGCAGCCGCTCTACGCCCCAGGTCACACCGCGAATCAGCCTCGAATCCATATCAGCGCTCCACGCCTGCCTACTTCCGCGCCTTCTCGATCAGGTCGAAGAGGTCCTTGCCGAACACCGACTCGTACTGGGCATAGACCGGTGCGATGGCCTTCTTGAAGGCCTCGTTGCTCGGGGTGTTGACCTGCATCCCTTTGGCCTTCAGCTTGGCCAGGAAGTCCTCGTTCGATTCCTGGACCATCTTGCGCTGCTTGTCGCGCCAGGTGAAGGCGGCCTTCTGGACGATCTGCTGGTCCGCGGGAGCGATCTTGTCCCAGACGCCCTTGGCGACGACCAGCGTGGCGGAGGACCAGACGTGGTTGGTGAGGGAGAGGTACTTCTGGACCTCGAAGAAATTGCTGGAGAAGATGATCGCCAGCGGGTTCTCCTGGCCGTCCACGGTGCCCTGCTGCAGGGCGGAGTAGAGCTCCGCGAACGCCATCGGGACGGGCAGGGCGCCCAGGGCCTTGAAGGTGTCCAGCC
The DNA here is from genome assembly GCA_963727695.1 of uncultured Methylomirabilota bacterium. Lineage (GTDB taxonomy): Bacteria > Methylomirabilota > Methylomirabilia > Methylomirabilales > 2-02-FULL-66-22 > 2-02-FULL-66-22. Next base: position 2,366 of record CAVSHW010000061.1, read on the forward strand.
GGATCTTGTCCGGCGTCACGCGGAGCTTCAGGCCCTTCAGGTCGTCCGGGGTGTTGATGGGCCGCTTGCTGTTGGTGATGTGGCGGAAGCCGTTCTCCCACCAGGCCAGGCCATGGATGTTCTTCGCCTCCAGCAGCCCGAAGAGGCGGTTCCCCAGCTCGCCGTCGAAGGCCCGGTAGGCGTGCTGATGGTCGGCCCAGGCGTAGGGGAGCCCCTCGATCCCCAGCTTGGGCTCGATGTTCTGAAACGACGCGCCGCCGATCAGCCCCATCTCGATCGTGCCGAGCTGGAGCCCCTCGATCATGGCCGTCTCGCTGCCGAGCTGGGAGTTCGGGAAGATCTTGATCTCCACCCGGCCCTGCGTGGCCGCCTTGACCTCGTCGGCGAAGCCGGTGGCGGCGATGTGCCAGTTGTGCGCCGCAGGCAGGACGTGGCCGAGCTTGAACGTCGCCGCCTCGGAAGATGCGGCCACGCCGATCCACGCCATCAGGGCAATCAAGAGCATCCACCCACCGCGGAATCTGTACGCGCTGCGACTCATCATTGCTCCTCCTGGTTATTTGCGTTGTACCCGTTCAGCCAGTCTCGTAAGTCGAAAGTCAGTCGCAAGCTCGCCGGGGCCACCAGGGCCTCCCTCCGACGCCTTACCCTGCACCCACCCTTCGGGCGGGTACCCGAGCCGGCTCCCTCTTACCCCGGGTCGGTCCGCTCGGGAAGCGGACCTCCGTGCCGGGGACGAGGTCGCCCGCGAGGGCGGCGTCTCGGGTCGGCCCGGGGGACCTGGACTTATACGGCCAGCCGATACGTGATCGAAATTGTGTCCGCGTGCACTTAGCTTGCGTTCACCGCGAAACCCGCCCGATGCGTTCGACTGCTTCTTCCAGCCGCGGCTCGTCCACCGTCATGGCGGCCCGGAAGTACCCCTCTCCGTGCTCCCCGAACCCGGCGCCCGGGGTCACGACGACGCCGGCCTGGTCCAAGAGGCGCCGCGCGAACTCGCTCGACGGCTCCTTGCCCGGGATGGGGCCCCAGACGTAAAAGGTGGCCGTCGGCTTCGGAATCGAGAAGCCGATCTTGTTCAGGCCGTCGACGAAGAGGTCCCGCCGGCGCTGGAACCGCGCCCGCGCGTCCTCCAGGAACGTCTGGTCGCCGCGAAGCGCCGCGATGCCGGCCCGCTGGATCACGGGGAAGATCCCGGTCTCGTAGTTGGACTTCACCGATCCGAGCGCCGCGATGATGTCCCGGTTTCCGACGGCGACTCCGATCCGCCAGCCGGTCATCATGTAGGTCTTGGAGAGGGAGTGGAACTCGATGCCGATCTCTTTCGCATCCCGAGCCTGCAGGAAGCTTGGCGGGCGGACGCCGTCGAAGTAAGATCTCGGAATAGGCGGCATCGTGGCAGATGAGGATCTTGTGCCGCAATCCGAAGGCGGCGACCTGCTCTAGGAACGGAAGCGGCGCCGTGGCCGTCGTCGGGTTGCTGGGGAAGTTGATGTGCATCAACCGCACCCGGCGGAGGTCTTGCCGCTCGATCGCGGCGAGGTCCGGGAGGAACCCGGTCTCGGCACGCACCGGGTAATAGCGCGGCCGTCCTCCGGCCAGGATGGTGCCCCCCTGATAGGTCGGGTATCCCGGGTCGGGGATCAGGACTTCATCGCCCGGGTCCACATAGGCCAGATGAATGTGGCCGATGCCCTCTTTTGAGCCGATCAGCGGCACGACCTCCGTCTCCGGATCCAGGGACACGTCGAAGCGCGCCTGATACCATTCCGCGAAGGCGCGGCGCAGCTCCGCCAGCCCGCGATACGACGAGTAGTGATGATTGGCCGCGTCCTCCAAAGCGCCGTGGGCGGCCTCCCGGATCGGGGCGGGCGTGGGGAAGTCCGGATCCCCGACGCCGAGGTCGATGACGTCCATGCCCCGGGCGATCGCCTGGTTCTTCAGGCGGACGACCTCGTCGAAGAGATACACGGGCAGGATGCCCATTCGCTGTGCGGTGCGCAGGGGGATGCTCATTGCGGTAAGACACGCTCCTTCGAGGGACAAGGCCATCCCGGTGTTGTCGAGGCGTCGTTGCCTTGGCAGGCGGCCCTCGCAGGAGGCCACCCGGGTCAGCGGAAGCCGCGAAGCACGCTCACTAATACTGGAGAACGCGCGGACTTGTCAAGGATTTCGAGCGCAGGGAAGTCATTGCTTGACAGTCCCGGCTAGGTGCGGCACAAATGTGGGGGCGATATCCGGCACAAGGAGGAATCAATGATCGACGACATATACGGCATGACGCGGCGGGAAGTTCTTGGTGGGCGCGGCCGCCGGGTTGGCGCTGAGCCTGCCCGGTCTGCCGCATTCGGCGGAGGCGGCAGGGGAGCCCGATCTCGCGGTGATCTCGGGCGACCCGGCGGCGGCCACCCGAAAGGCCCTGGAAACGCTCGGGGGGATGTCGCGCTTTGTCCAGAAGGGGCAGCGCGTCGTCCTCAAGCCCAACATGTCCTTCGCCAGCGGCCCGGATCGGGCGTCAAATACCCATCCCGCCGTGGTGCTGACGGTGGCGCGGATGTGCCTCGAGGCGGGGGCGGAGCGGGTGATGGTCCTGGACTACCCGCTGCAGACCGCCGAGCTGTGCCTCAAGCGGGCCGGCGTGGCCGACGCCTGCAAGGATCTCAAGAACGTCTATGTCCAGGCGATCACCGACCGGAAGTTCTTTCGCGAGGTCAAGGTTCCGCAGGGGAAAGTGTTGGACAAGGTCGAGATCATGAAGGAGGTCCTGGACAGCCAGGTGCTGATCTGCATCCCCGTGGCCAAGTCCCATTCCGACACCGGAGTGAGCATGGGGATCAAAGGGTTGATGGGCCTGATCTGGGACCGCGGGAGCTTCCACAGCAGGTACAACATCAATCAGGCCCTGGCAGACCTGGCCACGGTCCTGCGTCCGCAGCTCACGGTGCTGGATGCCACGCGCGCCCTGACGACCGGCGGCCCGGGGGGCCCCGGTGATGTTGTCCGGCCGAACCTGGTGGTCGCCGGGATCGATCCGGTGGCGGTGGACTCGTACGGCGTCACCGTCGCGCCCTGGTACGGCCAGCAGTTCAAGGGCCGGCAAGTCGAGCACATCCTGGCGGTCCACCAGCGCGGGCTGGGGAGGATCGATCTCGACCAGCTCAAGATCGCCAAGGCCACCGCATGAGGAGCGCGGTCCAGGGCCTCTCCCTCGCCCTCTTCACGCTGCTGTTCGCGCTTGCCACCTACTGGCTGCCGGCCTGGCTGCCCGCCGACATTTACCTGCGCCTCGACCCGCTGCTGGGGCTGACCGCCATCCTGGCGGGGCGGGAGATGGTCGCCCGGGCGGTGTGGGGCGCGCTGCTGATCGCGGCCACGCTTCTCTTCGGCCGGTTCTTCTGCGCGTGGGTCTGTCCGCTCGGAGCGTGCATCGATTTTCTGGACGCGCTCTTCTTCCGGAAGATCCGGCGGCGGGCGCTCAAGACGGATGCCGGCCTGCGGCGGGTGAAGTACGTGGTCCTGCTCGCCGTCCTCGCGGCGGCGCTGGCCGGTGTGCTCCTGGTCTACCTGATGGATCCGCTGTCCCTCCTCACACGGACGTACACCTTCGTCTTCTACCCGCTGGTCATCACCCTGCTGAACCTCGGGCTGGACGGCCTGCGCCCGCTGGCCCAGGCGATGGGCTGGATGGGCCTGGCGACCCGCGCGTACCCGCAGCCCGTCTATTATATGGCGAGTCTCACGCTGCTGATCTTCGGCGGGATCATCGCGTTAAGCCGCCTGGTTCCCCGGTTCTGGTGCCGGTACCTGTGTCCGCTGGGGGCGCTGTTGAGCCTCCTCTCCCCCATGGGACTCTTCAAGCGGAAGGTCGGGCCGGAGTGCACCGAGTGCATGAAGTGCCAGGCGGACTGCCCCATGGGCGCCGCCCTGGACGGCACAGACACTCGCCTCGCCGAATGCATCCAGTGCCGGACCTGCGCCGACGTCTGCAAGCAGGACGCGATCCGCTTCCCCGCCACGGCGCCGATCCCGGGTGGGGAGTATTCGCGGATCGATCTGTCCCGGCGAGGGTTCGTGTACTCCATGGCCGGCGGCCTGGGGCTCGGCTTCCTCGTCCACAGGACGCCGTTCGCGGACCTGCACGGCAAGCGGCCGTTCATCCGACCGCCGGGGGCGTTGCCCGAGGCGGAGTTTCTCACCACCTGCATTCGGTGCGGGGAATGCATGAAGTCCTGTCTCACCAACACGCTCCAGCCCTGCCTCTGGGAATCGGGTCTGGAGGGGCTCTGGACGCCGAAATTGGACCTGCGTTTCGCCGCCTGCGAGCAAGAGTGCAACATCTGCGGCAAGGTGTGCCCGACGCAGGCCATCCGATCGCTCTCCCTGGAGGAGAAGACTCACGCCAAGATCGGCACGGCCGTATTGAAGAAGGAGAGCTGCCTGGTCTGGGCGCAGGACAAGCTGTGTCTGATCTGCGACGAGATCTGTCCCTACCATGCCATCGTCTTCCGGACGGTGGAGGGCTACCGGCGCCCCTTCGTCGTCGCCTCACACTGCAACGGCTGCGGGTTCTGCGAGACGCGCTGCCCGGTCCAGGGAGAATCGGCCATCGTGGTCACGCCGGACGGGGAGATCCGGCTCAAGGACGGCTCCTACGTGACCGAGGCGACGCGGCTTCAACTGGACTTCACGCCGAATCCCAGCGACGATCAATTCATCCTGAAGGAGGAAGGATTGAAGGTCGAGCCGGGGCGAGCGAGCCACGAGCCGAGAGCCGAGAGACGGGAGCAGAGAAAGGGAGACGGGGGAGCGGGGGAGAGGCGGGCTCGCCGAAGCCGGCCGAGGCGAAGAAGCCGAAGGGGTTCCTGTAATTTCTTAGCGGCTGTCGCCCCCGGGCGACAGCCGCTAAGAAATCTCCGGATCAACCACCCGCGACCATTCGCTTGAGGTAGGCCAGAGAGCGGGGGATGCCGGTTTCCTCGGGCTCGGGCGTCTCGTATTCGAAGCTGATCCACTCATCGTATCCCGCTTGGCGCAGCGCCGGGAACACCTTGCTGTAATCTACCTTCTCATCCGAGCCGTCGCGCGCGACCTGCCAGAACTTGGCGTGGACGTGCTCCACGATTCCCACCACCCGCTGGATCGACTGCCACCCGTCGGTGAAGTTTCCCGTGTCCAAGAGCGGCACCAGGTAGGGGGAGCCCACCTCGCCGAGGACGCGGAGAAACTCTCCCGCAGTCGGGGTGAAGGCGCCGTGGTTATGGTTCTCCAGGCCCAGCCGCACGCCCGCCTGTTTGGCGAACTCCGCCGCTTCGCACAGCGAGTCGATCATCGCCGGCCAGCGCTCCTCGCGGTCGCCTTCGGGATAGCCCGCAAAGACACGGACCAGGGGGGCGCCGAGCTCTTCCGCGATCTGGACCCACTGCTTGACCTTCACCACCTCGCTCTGGCGGATCGTCGGATCGATCCGGCCGAAGTCGTTGTGGGCGCCGACGCCGACGATGGAGAGACCGAGATCGCGCGCGGTTCGACGGAGCATCTTCAGATAGGCGGGGCGGGTCTGGGGAAAATGGATGTCCTGGAGCTCCACCCCCTCGACCTTGAGATCGGTGGCGCACCGCTGCAGGAAGCGGGTCAGGTCCATGGCCCCGCTGTCGAACGAGCGGTTGAAGGTGCCGCAGATGCACGCGAGTTTCATGACGCGAATCCTTTCGGTGGTTGGATGGTTGTGAGGAGCCGGAGCACCTGCCGGTGCAGCCTGGCGTTGGCGCTGCAGACCAGGCTGTACACGGCATGGATGTCGGGAGTGAACCGGACGGGGGCGCCGTCCCAGTGGGTGATCACGCAGCCGGCGCGCTCGGCGATGAAGGCGGCCGAGTGCACTTCGGTCAGCGCCTCGTTGCAGGCCAGATAGACATCGATCCGTCCCGCGGCGACGTCGGCGAATCCGCCGGGGCCGCCGTTCGGCAGGACGAACATGGCGCGCGTGAAGAGCGGCCGCAGCGCGGTCGCCGTGGCGTAGAGAAAGAGCGGCTTCATCATGTACGATTCCAAGAAGGCGCCGTCCAGCTTCGTCGTGGAGGCCGGCCGGAGCGGCACCGGGCGGGCGCCGGGCCGGGGCAGCCGGACGGCCCCCGCGGGATCCGCCAGGGCGATCTCGCCCGTGATGTGATCGACGATCCCGGCGGCCCGAGGCGTGCCGTCCGTCCCGTGGATGCCCAGCGCCGTGAACCAGTGGGCGCGGATGCCGCGCCGGTAGAGCAGGCTTCCGTCGAACGGGTCCATCACCACATAGACGGGCTCTGAGACGCCGGATCGATTCCCGAGGGGGCGCTCACCGGCCTCTTCGGACAGGAGCGTGCCGGCTACACCGTGCCGTTCCAGGACCCGGATCACGGCCCGCTCGGCGGCGGTGTCCACCCCGATCACCTCGGGGTCCCAGGGGCGATACCCGGCTTCGCGTCCCGCGACGACCCGCTGTCCCGCGGCCGCCCCCAGCCCCTTCACCGTCGCCTGGGCGGCGCGCAGCGCCGTCAGCACGACGCCGCGCCAGTGGAGTGTCTTTCGCGTTACCATTCGCTTCCTTTCGCGTCGAGATTCTGCAAGAGCCGGACGATCTCTGCGATGGCGTGACTCAGGGCGCGCTCGCCGAGCGCGCGCGAGACCTTGGAGGTGTCGCCGCGCACGCCGATAGGAAACTCGGTCTCGGGGTGCGGCATCAGCCGGAACCGGGAGAGGCGCGGCCGGGTGACCTCTGGGAGCCGATCGAGGTGGACCTTGTCCTCTGCAATGACCAGCAGCTCGGAGGTCTCGATCGAGCCCGCGTGCCCGTCGGTTCCGACGAGACCGGCCTCTTCTCGGACAGGGTCCAGGAAATCGTAGGGACCGATCACCAGGGCCTTCAGGGTCGGGTCGGCATTGACGAATGGGAGGACGGCCTCGCGCATGGCGCCGTTCTGGGCTTCCTCGGCGTGGCCGGCGATGAGGGCGAGCTTGCGCGCGTCGTGGCGGATGTATTCGGCGAGGACCTCGCGCAGCATGGGCGTGAAGGTCTCGGGCGAGAGCGAGACGGTCCCGGGGAAGTTTCGCATGGTCCGGCAGATGCCGTAGGGAAAACCGGGCGCCACCAGGCCGTTCACTTGCTCGGCGACCGCCAGACAGACGTGTTCTCCGTAGAAGAGATCGGTCCCGAGCGGGAGGTGCGGGCCATGCTGCTCGACCGACCCGAAGGGGAGGAGTAGCCAGCGTCCCGCCCGCATCGCCTGGGCGAACTCGTCGCGGGTCAGATCGGCAACTCGGAGGCGCTTTTCTGAGGACATAGCTTCCTTTCAATGACCAATGGCTAAATCCCAATGACCAATTACAAACCTCAATTGGTCATTTGCCATTGGCCATTGGTCATTCTGTGACTGCCCATGATCGGACGCGCGGCAGGCGGAGGCGCACGTTCTCTCCCGCCTGATAGCGGCGGCGCGCGTCGCCCTGGACGCGAAGCTCCACGCCCTGGCCAAGGGCGATGCGGTAGTCCATGGTGTCGCCCAGGTAGGTGGCCTTGTCCACCCGAGCCGCAAAGACGTTGGTGCCGGCCGGCGCGTCCGGCGGCAAGATCTCCACCTCGTTCGGGCGCAGGAAGAGGAGCACCTTCTGGCCCGGGCCGATCGCGGGCAGGGCCGGCGTGCCGACCGCCAGGCCGCTTGCCATCACCAGCATGTCTCGGCCCTCGATCGACTGCACGTAGCCTTCCAGGAAGTTGGAGAGGCCGATGAACTCGGCCACGAACTTGGACCGGGGGCTTTCGTAGATCTCCTCGGGCGTGCCGAGCTGCTCCAGGTGGCCGCGGTTCATGATGGCCACGCGGTCCGACAGGGCCAGCGCCTCGCCCTGGTCATGGGTGACGTACACGGCGGTGATCCCCAGCCGTGTGACCACCTCCTTGATCTCGAAGCGCATCTCCTCGCGAAGCTTGGCGTCGAGGTTGGAGAGCGGCTCGTCCAGGAGGAGCACCTTGGGGTGGTACACCAGGGCCCGCGCCAGACCGACGCGCTGCTGCTGTCCGCCGGATAACTGGCGAGGGTAGTGGCCCGCATATCCTTCCAGCCGGACCAGACGGAGGGCGTCGATCACCATCCGCTCCCGCTCGGGCTTGGAGACGCTCCGGATCATGAGGGGAAAGCCCACGTTGTCCTGGACCGTCATGTGGGGAAAGAGGGCGAAGTTCTGGAAGACCATCCCCAGCTCCCGCTGGTGGGTCGGGACGTGGGTGACGTCCTTCCCGTCGAGGAGGATCTGACCCTCGTCGGGCTGGATGGTGCCGGTCAGACACCGCAGGGCCGTGGTCTTGCCGCAGCCCGAGGGGCCGAGCAAGGTCATCAGCTCTCCCCGCTGGATCGTCAGGCTGAGGTGGTCGTTGGCCACCAGATTGACGTACCGCTTGGTCATCTCGCGAAACTCGATCATGGCATCAGCCATCCTTAGACCCCCTTAAATCCGCCGACCAGCTTCTCCGGCTTGGCGCGTCGCTGGATCGTGGCCAGGATGAAGAGGGATGGGACGACCATGATCACCGCCATGGCGCTGGTGATCTCCCAGTACCCGTCTCCCACGGCCAGATAGGTGCGCACCGGCAAGGTCACCGTGTGCGGCCCATAGGTCAGCAGCGTGAGCGTGAATTCGTTGTAGGACGAGGTGAACGAAAAGAGCATGGATGCCAGGATCCCGGGCATGATCAGCGGCAGGACGACGTAGAAGAACCGCTTGATCGTGTTGGCGCCGCAGACGGCGGCCGCCTCCAGGACGCGCTCGTCAAGGCTCTCGAAGGTGGCCGAGAGGACCAGGATGGCGTACGGGGCGCAGACCGAGACATGGGCGAGGGCCACGCCAAGGTAGGTATCCACCAGATCCACGGTATAGAAGATCCTGGCCACGCCCAGGGCGTAGGTGATGGGCGGGATCATGCGGGGCAAGAGGATGACGGCCATCAGGATCTCTTTGCCCGGTAGCTGACGCCGGCCGAAGGCCCAGCCGGCGAAGATGCCGATGATGGTGCTGATGGCAACGGCGATGGCCCCGATGATCAGGGTGTTCTTCATGACCTCGGGGATGTTGCCCACCTCGATCGCCCAGCGGTACCAGTCCAGGGTGAGCTGCGGCGGCAGCCAGAGCCGCCCGAACCACCCCTTGCCGACGGATCGGAGCACGATCATCAGGAAGGGGGCGGCGATGAAGAAGGTGAGGCACAGCAGCAGGGTGTAGCCCAGGATGAACCATCCCTCCCGCACGCCGCGGAGGTATGCGCGCAGCAGCGTCATCGCGCACCTCCTGCCGCCCCGGCGCCCCCGCCCCGGCGCACGAAGCGCATGTAGAGCGTGAGGAACCCCACCTGCAAGACCCCCATGACCACGGCGATGGCGCTGGCCGCCGACCAGTGGGCCGGGATCGGGATGGAGATCTGCTTGTAGATCTCCACCGCCAGGGGGCGGTAGTTCCCGCCCGCAACCAGCGGCACGCTAAAGGCGCCGAAGGCGGCCATGAAGGTGAGGACGGACCCGGCCAGGATCCCGGGGGTGATCAGGGGGAGAACGATGTAGCGCAGGACTTGCCAGCGATTGGCCCCCGCCACGGCCCCCGCCTCCTCGATGCTGCGGTCGAGCGACTCCAGCGCCGACATGGTGGTCACGCAGGTGTACGGGAAATAGAGCCAGACATAGAACATGATCAGGCCATGGATGGTGTAATCCACGGCCACGGGGCGCTGGATGAAGGGCACCATCTGCATCAGGAAGAGATTGAACCAGCCGCGGGGCCCCCAGAACAGCAAGAGCCCCAGGGCGCCGACCAGGCCCGGGATCACCAGGGGAACGATCACCATGAGACGGTAGAAGCGATGGCCGCGCACCTTCTCGCGCAGGATCAGGGCGAGGGGGACGGAGAACAGAATCGACACCGCGGTGGAGCCCAGCGACAGGATGAAGGTGAGCAGGATGACCCAGTGGCTGTCCGGATCGGTCAGAAACTGGATGTAATTCTGCAGGGTCCAGCCCACCTCTTGCCCTTCGGGCCGGAAGCTCAAGGTGACGGTCAGGAGCATGGGATAGAAGAAGAGGCCGAAAAAGCTCAAGACGGCCGGCAGCAGCAATAATCCGGTGATCAGTCGCGATTTATGATGTATACCAGAATGCGGTCATACGATCCCTTTTTCGGTGCAGAGGCCCGGATCGGGGCGGTACAGGTCCCCGACCCGGGCCCACGGAGTTTCAGGGCCGCACAGCGCTAGGGGAGCAAGTCCTTGGCGTGCCCCTTGATGTAATCGATCATGTCCTTCCGGATCCGCTCTCGCGGAATGGCGGTCTTGGTGAGGACGTCCAGCTTGGGGACCATCTCCCAGGCGATGCCCGGCACCTGGTCGGTGATCTCGGTGCCCGGATACTGCCACATGGTGGTGATGAGGCGGATCTGCTGGTCATCCGAGAGCAGATAGTTCACCACCTTGAGCGCCGCCTCCTTGTGTTCCGGGGAGATGTTGGCCGGGACCGCCAGATAGGCCGTGCCGATCTCGTCCGCCCCTTCCTCGGGATAGGTGGCCTTGATCGTGGGCGGCATGGTGCCCTGGCGCGCCGACCAGAGGGAGTAATCCTGCGCGTAGAGCGAGATCCAGGTGTCGCCGGCGTTGAAGTCCTCAAACAGGTTCGGCGGCTCGGAGGGCAGGGGAAGCTTGCCGTAGGTGCTGAAGTCCTTGAGCTTGTTCCAGGCGTCGATGAAGACAGGGTCTTTCTCCAGTTGCGCGATGGGCAGGGTCATCTTCTCCTTCAGGAAGGCGTTGAGAAAGACCAGGCGCTGCCGCCAGGCAGAGCTGGACTTGGCGTCGGGCCGGACCAAGCCGATGTGGCCCTTGAACTCCGCCCGGCGATCGTAGAACTCCTTCCAGGACTTGGGAGGAGTCTTGATGTTCAGGCTGTTGTAGATCAGGGCATAGGAGGTGCGCCAGTAGAGGACGCCCTTTCCCCTGGAGATCCACCCCCTCGTCGGACTTGAGGAATTTCGGGTCGATCTTGGCCGAGTTGGGGACGTTGGTGGTGGTGAGGGTCTCCAGCGGGACGCCGGAGCTCACCCAGGTCGCCATGGACTTGGGGAAGAGGATGTGGGTGTCGCCTTGGCCCGGCTTCCACGCCTTGGTCTTCTGGATCTGCTCGGCGTCGCTGGTGACCAGATACTTCAGGTTGATCCCCAGGGTCTGCTTGACGGCCGGGATCACGTACTTCTGCCAGTAGGCCTGGAAGTTCGCCCCCGACTGGCTGTCGGCGATGACCAGCTCGAGCGGCGCGCCCGCCGTGGCGGCAGTCGGAGCGGCCACCACAACTCCCAACCCGATCATCGTGACGAGGAGCGCCATCGTTGCCCAAGATCGAATTCGCATTGTTGCTCTCCTTCCTGATTGAGAGTGCGCCTTGAAGCGATTAGAAGGGAGAACGCCCTGGGTCTGGGGAATGCTTCGAACCACCTCCTTTCGGCCCCCGTGGGGGCCCTGCATTATCTGGAAAGTGTTTCACTTCTCCGACGCGCAGGTCAAGAGGCTGACGCGAGCCGCGCGATGATCTGAGATGCCGAGGGCACGGATGGCGAGGACAGCATCGTCGATCTGCCGTGATTCTCTGCTCTCGGCATCTACACGCTTATACGTTGCCCGGTTCGGGCCGCCTCGACCAGGGCGTCGCAGAGAACGGCGTTCAGGTATCCGTCGCGAAAGTCGGCGGCCAGCGGCCGAACGGTCTCCTCGCCCGCGATCGCCCGGATCAGGTGGTGGAGCTGGTGCACAAAGGTGTGCTCCCACCCGATGATGTGGCCCGTCGGCCACCAGCGACCGCCGTAGGGGTGATCCCGGTCGGTGACCAGGACCGTCTTGAACCCCCGGTCGCGGCGTCCCTTCGGCTCGGGCCGGTAGACCTCCAGCTCGTTCAGCCGCTCCAGATTGAAACAGAGGCTGCCCTGCGTCCCGTTCACCTCGAAGGTCAGGTAGTTCTTGCGGCCGGGACAGAACATGGAGACCTCCAGGGTGCCCATGGCCCGGTTGGCGAACTCGAGGGCGCCGACGTAGAGGTCCTCGACGTCGACCGTCTTCATGGCGCGGGAGCCCGCCTTGGCGGGGCGGCGCGGCGTCACGATCCGCGACATGCCGCTCACCTGCTTCAGCTCGCCGATCAGGAACCGGCCGAGGTCGAGAACGTGCGAGGCGATGTCTCCCACCGCGCCGCTGCCCGCGCGCCGTTTCTCCTGCCGCCAGGTGTGCGGGGTCGAGGGGTCGTAGAGGCTCTCGTCGGTGTACTGGGTGCAGAAGTGGATGATGTCTCCCAGCTCGCCGGCCTGGATCATCTCGCGCGCGAAGCGCACCGCCGGGATAAAGCGATAGTTATAGCTCACCTGGTGGACGATCCGCCGCCGCCGGACGCCGTCCCAGATCCGCTTGGCTTCGCGGGCGTCGCGGGCCAGCGGTTTCTCGCACAGGAGATGTTTCCCGAGCGCCGCCGCGGCCAGGGACGGCGCCGCATGGGTGTCGTTGGGAGCGCAGTTGATGAAGAGCTGGATCTGGGGATCCTCCACCAGACGCCGCCAGTCGGTGGTGCCGTAATCGAAGCCGTAGCGCCGGGCGGCCTCCTGGGCCCCGGCCGGGGAGCGGCCCGCGATCCCCACCAGGCGCAGGCGCACGGGGGGATCCGGGAAGATGTACGGGAGTTTCCTCAGGGCATTGAAGTGGGCCCGGGCCACGCCGGCGTAGCCCAGCACTCCCACGCCCACGGTCAGAGGGGTGCGTGTCGACATTAGGACCTCGTGGCGCGGCCCGGCGGCGCGGCGAGCGCGCTCACCAGGCGGCGATGGATCCGGCCATTGCTGGCCAGGATGGTGGGTTGATTGATATCCAGCGGGCGGCCGCCACCGTCGGTGACTCGCCCGCCCGCCTCGGCGACGATCAGGGCGCCCGCGGCGATGTCCCACGGATAGGCGCTCTGCTCCCAGTAGGCGTCCAGCCGGCCGGCCGCGACCGAGGCCAGGGCGTAGCCCGCGCCGAAGATCCGGACGTTCCGGACCCGGAGAGCCAGGGCGGCGATCCGTTCGCGAAGCGCGCGGTTCCCCCAGACGGTGTCGTCGTGCCAGAGTGCGATCATGCAGTTGCGCAGACGCGTGGTCGGCGACACACGGATGCGGCGGCCGTTACAGAATGCGCCCCGCCCCCGCTCGGCCACGAACATCTCGTCCAGCCGCGGAAGGTACAAGACCCCGGTATCGATCCGCCCCTCCCGTTCCAGCGCGATGGAGACGGCGAAGAAGGGGAGCCCGGCGATGAACACCATGGTGCCGTCGAGCGGATCGACGATCCAGCGGCCGTCCGGCCCGTCGGCATGCGTGCCCTCTTCCCCGAGGTAGCCGATCGTCGGGAAGCGGCGCCGGAGCCGGCCGCGGATGCAGCGCTCCGCCGCCACATCGGCCGCCGTGACGGGATCCTTGGCACTCTTGAAACGAATCCCCCGGGCGCGGCCGAGCTGGCGGAGGAGGATCCGCCCGGCCGCCCGGGCCGCCTCCACCGCCGCCTGGGTCTCTTGGGAAAAACGTTCGACAGTTCGACAGTTCGCGGGTTCGGCGGTACGCGAACTTTTGAACCGCCGAACCGCCGAACCGCCGAACGGTTCTCTGGAATTCATGCCAGCGGCCTCTTGATGGCGTGGAAGATCTTGTGGAGCAGCGCCACGTCTCCCCTGGCTTCCTCCGGCGTGGTGAGGGGGGGCTTGCCTTGGTTCACGCAGTCGGCGAAGTAGATCAGCTCCTCTTTGAACGCCTCTTTCATGGAGGCGATGACCGTCTTCTCGAAGGGCTTCCCGTCTTCCATCCCCTCCACGACGACCGGGGTGGGGACGTTGCGGTAGAAGGGCGACGGGAAGACCAGACGCACGCGGTCCCCCTTGCCGTAATAGGCTACGGTCTCCTCGTAATGGGCGAGATCGGGGAGGTATTGGAGACTGATCATGGCACGGACGCCGGAGGCGTAGCGGAGACAGGTGACCATCCCTTCGCCGCCGTGCCAGACGTCGGTGAAGAGCACCTCCTCCGGATCGCCCGACAGCCCCCGCAAGACGTTGATGTCGTGGACCAGCGTGGAAAGCAGGTTGTTGGCGAAGACCCGCCGCTCCAGCGGCGTGAAGGCGCCGATCGCCTCGCGGACCAGGGCGTCCTGGTCGGCCAGGAGCTTGGCGCGGACGGCGGCGGGCACGTCCATGAACCGCCGGATGTCGTGATGGCCGGCCTGGTTTGGCTCGTCGGGGTGGAGGACGGTGATGCTGATCGCCTGGAGATTCTTCATGCCCTGGATCAGCGGTTGGGCGTAACGGAAGCCGGGATCGTGCCGCTTCATGTAGGCGACCATGCAGACGGTGCCGGCCTGCTTCTTGGCGGCCACGATCTCGTCCGCCTCGCGCAGCGTGAAGCACATCGGCTTCTCGGTGAGGACGTGCTTGCCCGCCTTGAGGGCGTCCACGATGACCTGCCCGTGCGAGTCGGCGGAGAGGACCAGCACGGCGTCCAGCGGCTCCTTCAGGAGCGCGTGGTGGTCCGTGAAGCGTTGCTTACGTGGTAGTAGTCCGCCACGTACTCCAGGGTGCCGGGCGAGACGTCGCAGAGGGCGGCGAGGTCGTAGAGCTCGTGCAGCTCCTTCAGATGGGGCAGATGCATCATCTGGCCGATCAGGCCGCAGCCGATGACCCCGATGCGAATCCGTTTCATCAATCTCTCCTTTCGCTAGAGGGCCGCCCAGTGTTGCCGAAGCAGCGTGAGCGATTCCCGGATATAGCCGTCGAGGATCCCCGCCGACTTGTTGTCCTTGATGGACTGGAAGGGGTTGGGCCCGGGTGGTATCACCTCGAGGACCACCGACCCATCATAGCCGATCGCCCGCAGCGCGCGCACGCAAGCCGCCACGTCCAAGTGCCCACGGCCCAACCCCTGCCGGTTCGTGTCCGCGACGTGGACGTGGAACAGGCGCGGTCCGGCCTTGAGGATCGCCTTCCGGATGTCGGCCTCCTCCAGGTGGGCGTGGAACAGGTCCAGCGTCATGCCGACCCAGGGCGAGCCCACCCCCGCCAGATAGGCCAGTGCCTCGTCGGTATTTGTGACGAGATAGGCCTCGTAGCGGTTGAGCGGCTCGATGCCGATCCTCACTCCGAGCCGCTCCGCCTCGCGGACGGCCCCGCGCATGGCCTCCACCGACCATGTCCATTCCTCGGCCTGGGTTGCGAGCGGCGCCAGCCGGGTCTCCCCGGACGGGAGCATCTGCATCAGGGGGGCGCCGATCTCCGCCGCGAAGCGCAGGCAGTCGACGACGTAACGCACGGCGTCGGCGCGGACGGCCGGGTCGGGATGCGCCAGGTCCCGCCGCGTTGCGGGCACCGCGCACGAGGCGGTGAGCCCAAGCGGCTTGAGGGCGTGCCGTGCAAGCAGCCGGCGGACCTCGGCGGGGTCGAAGGCTTCCGGTTCCCCCGGGATCTCCACCCCGTCGTATCCCGCCGCGGCGATGCGTGCCAGGGTCGCATCCAGCGGCGCGTCGCCGTAGATCCAGGCACAGACACCAAGCCGTGGCATGCACTCCTCCTCGTGAGACGGCTCAACCGGCGGCCGACATGTCGGCCGATGGGCGGCGGGCCAGCCGTTGGGCCGGCAGGATGCACGCCGCCAAAACCAGGATGAGCAGCGTGGACAGGGCCGCGCCCCGCCCGATGGTGCCGTATTCCGCCCACGAAAGGATCAGGATCGTGACGAGATCGTGCCCCGGCGATATTAAGAAAATGACTTGACTCACCGCCGTCATGGCACGGACAAAACTGTAGATCAGGCCGGTGATGATTGCCGACCGGATCAGGGGCACGACCACGCGTCGCAGCGTGGTTGCCGTTCCGGCCTTGAGGGCAGACGACGCCTCCTCCAGGCTGGGGTCGATCTGCGTGAGGGCGGCCATCCCGCTGCGGATCCCCACGGGCATGCCGCGGAAGATGAACGCCAGGATGATGATCAGCCCGGTTCCGGTCAACTGCAGCGCCCCCGTGTTGAAGGCCAGGATGTAGCCGATCCCCATGACAGTCCCGGGGATGGCGTACGAGAGCATGGCAGAAAACTCCAGGGTGGTCCGCCCGAAGAACCGATGCCGCAGGGTGAGATAGGCGATCAAGAGCCCCAGCCCAGCCGAGGGGATCGCCGCCGCCGCCGCCAGGCCCATGGTATCCAGGAGGACCGGGATCCCGTGGCTCATGAGGTCCTGGTAGTTCTTGAGGGTGAAGGTGTTGTCGATGCCCCACAGCTTGACGAAGCTTCCGAAAAGGATGGAGCCGTACAGAAGGGCCGCCAGGGCCGCGAAGAGAAGAAAGACGCCGGTCAGGACCAGATCCACGGCGAAGGGTAGCGGCGTGGGCCGCCCGCCGGAGGGCTTCCCGGTGACGGTCACATAGGAGCGGCGGCCCAGCCAGTAGCGCTGGAGGAAGAAGATCGTCAGGGTAATGGCCAGCAGGACCAGGCCGTAGGTCGCCGCCTCTTGCTGATCAAAGCGCCCCTCGATTGCATAGAAGATCTCCGTGGGGAGAAAAGGGGCGCCCCCGCCCAACAGGAGCGGGTTGCCGAAGTCCGCCAAGCTTTCCATCATGACCAGGAGGATGGCGTTGGCCAGGCCGGGGCGTACCAGCGGCCACAGGATGGTCCGAAACAGCGTCCAGGGGTTTGCCCGCAGCGTGCGCGCGGCCTCCTCCAGGGTGATGTCCAGGGAGTGTATGACGCCGGCGAGGACCAGATAGGCAATCGGCGTGAAGGCCAGGATCTGCGCCATGCCGACCCCCAGCGGGCCGAAGAAGACGTTGGTGGAGAGGCCCAGGAGGGTGTGGGTTATGAAGCCGCGGCGGCCGAACATGTAGATCATGGCCAGGCCCAGGACGAAGGCGGGCGTGATGATGGGAAGGATGGACAGCGGGGCCAGGAGGCGCCGCGTCGGCAGGGTGCTCCGCGACTCCAGAAGGGCGAAGGCGAAGCCGAGGCCGGTGGAGACGGCCCCCACGACGACGGCCAGGAACAGGCTGTTGCGGAGCGCGCCCATGCCCAGGCCCATCATGGTGGAGAGGCCCATGCCGATCCCGAGCCCCAGGCCCCATCCCAGACAAGGGGCGGGGCGCCGCGTCCACCCCCACGCCAGGACTGCGGCGATGAGGCCGGTCCCGATGCCGATGCGGGCTCCCCAGCGGATGGGGTCGACAGTAAACTCCGGGTGGCGGAGAAGCAGGAAGATGGGGGATCGAAGGTAGCGCAGCAGACCGTCGGCGGTCAGATGCCCCTGGATCACAATGCTGGCCTGAAGCATGATGACGAGGGGGAACAGGATAAATAGAATGATCAGCCCCGCCGACCACAGGATCCCGGCCCCCACGAACGGCCCCCCGCGGACAAGACCCACCTGGGCGAGCCCGATTCCGGCCAACGTCAGGAGGCCGAAGAGGCTCACGACCGCCCCCAGACCGAAGGCGCGGCCCGTCGACGCCAACTGGAGAATCCCCACCAGGAGGCCGCAGGTGGCGCCGGCGAGGATCGTCCAACCCCCGCGTCGGTCCCTGCTGCCGGCCATCCCCAGCGCGATCGCCAGGCAGGCCGCCAGGCCTACCAGGGCCAGCGGCCAGTGTTCCCCCATCCGACCTAAGCCCGTCTGGGACCACGAGACGGCGAGGAACACCTTTCCAACCCGCTCCCAGGGGAGGAAAAGAAACCCCCCGAGCGTCACACAACCCCAGACGATCGTCTCACGATGGTAGGTGATCATAGGATCATAGGAAAAGACGCCAAGAAGATTCGTGAAACGGTGGATTAGTGGATTGGTGGATTAGTGAAGCAGTGGAGCAGGGGGGCAAAGGGGCAGTATCGCGTCCCCACCAATCCACCAATCCACCGGTCCACTAATCCACCGATTCACCGCTCCCATTATTTCGGCAGCGGGAAGACCTGCTCGGTCCACCGCTTGATCAGGCCGTCGCGGACGGCGGGCGTTCCGTATTTCCCGAAGTCGTAGTTGATGACGTTGGCGTCCTCGAAACGCGGGACGTCGGGATCGATGGGCGTCTTGCTGTTCGACTGGATGTCCACCTCGCCGTTTTGCGGGCCCAGCTTCTGGTTCTCGGGCTCCAGCGCCCAGTCAATCAGCTTCAGTGCGTTGTCCCGGTTGGGCGCGCCCTTCACCAGACTGATCCCGCCGATCTCGTAGCCGGTCCCGTCTTTGGGAGCCACGAAGCGGATGGGGAAGCCTTTCCGGGCCCCCTCCACCACATCGTTGGCGAAGGAGACGCCGATGGCGGCCTCGCCCCTACCGGTCAGCAGACTGGGATCGCCGCCGCTCCGCGTGTACTGGGCCACGTTCCGGTGGATGGCCTTGATCAGCTCAAAGCCGGCATCCTCGCCGTAGATCTGGATGATGGTGGTCATCATCACATAGCTGGTCCCCGACGTGTTGGGATTGGGCATCGCGATGAGGCCCTTGTACTTCGGGTCGCCCAGTTCCTTCCAGGTCATCGGTACGGGCAGCTTCTTCTCCTGCAGGATCTTCTCGTTGACGCCGAAGCCGTGGATGCCGCTGTAGAGCGGGATGTAGTGGCCGTCCACCGACTTCGTGAGCTGCGGTCGAAGTTCCGGCCAGGCCTTGGGGCGGAAGAACTCCACCAGCCCTTCGGCCTGGGCGACCCAGAAACCGTCGCCGCTCCCCCCGAACCAGACGTCGAAGGTGGGGTTGGCCTTCTCGGCGCGGATCCGCGCCAGCGCGGACCCCGAGCTGAGGCGCACGAAATCCAGCCCTGTGCCGGTCTTGCCGAACTCCCGCTTGATCGCCTCGCACCAGGCGGGATCTGGGCTGCAGACCACGACCACCTTGTTCTCGCCGGCCCAGGCGGGCCGCGCGCACAGGACCGCCAGGCCAACCGCCAACAGAACCAATGCCCCCGTCCGTTTCATGGCCTTTCCTTTCCTTATGCCAGGACCTGGTCCAGGTTCGCGAAGACCCGCTGGAACGCCTCCACGTACTTCTTCATCAGCTCCAGCGGCTGTGGGAACAGCGGGAAGGTGTGGGATCCGACGACCAGCGAGTCCTCCAGCAGCTTCATGGTCTCCGGATACTCGGCCAGGTCGTACTTGACCTCTTTGCCCAGCGGGCAATGCCAGGGACAGCCCAGGCCGTAGCCGGTCCGCTCCTGGAAGAGGGTCTGGCCGGGGACGGGGACCGTCTGCCAGAGGCTCACCTCGACCCCCTCGGCCCCGAGAGCCGCCAAGAGCTTCAGGCGGAAATCCTTGACGGGCATCGTCACGCCGAGCGGCTTGAGATCCAGCCGGAGGCGGTACTGGTAAAATCCTGAGGTGCAGCCCGATGGGATATAGGGCGGGATGATTCCCGGGATCTTGCCCAGATGCTCACTCAGGTAAGCGGCGTTTCGTCGCGTCTGTTCCAGCGAGGCGTCCAGTCGGTGGAGCTGGCTCCGGCAGAGGGCCGCGATCAGCTCGTTCGACCGGTACATCCAGCCCATCATCAGGGAGTTGTACTCGCGCGCCCCGTCCAGCGGCCGGGCGGGGTCGAAGGCCTTCTTGTCGCTCTCCCGAACGTCCTCGCCGAACATGCGGAACCGGTTGGCCCGCTCCTTCAGCTCCTCCCGGTTGGTCACGAACATGCCGCCCTCGCCGGCGGGCAGGTTCTTGCTGGCCTGGAAGGAGAAGATGCCCATGTCGCCGATCCCGCCGACCTTCTTCCCCTTGTAGATGGAGCCGTGCGCTTGCGCGGCGTCCTCGATCACCAGCAGGCGGTGCTTCCGGGCGATGGCCAGGATGGGGTCCATGTCCGCCGGGCAGCCGTGGATGTGGACCGGGATGATGGCCCGGGTGCGCGCCGTGATGCGCTCCTCGATCTTCCCGGGATCGATGTTGTAGGTGCGCGGGTCGATGTCCACGAAGACGGGGACGGCGTTGTTCTGGAGCACCGCCAGGGCCGTGGCCAGGAAGGTGAACGCCGTGGTGATAACCTGATCGCCCGTGCCGATTCCTCCGGCCGCCACGGCGGTGTGGAGCGCCGCGGTTCCGCTATTGGTCGTCAGGGCGTGGCGGACGCCGCAGTAGCGGGCCCATTCCTCCTCCAGGGCCTTGGTCTGAGGGGCGTAGGGGCCGGAGATGATTCCGGAATCCAGGGCGGTCTGGACGGCGGCCTTGTCCTCGGCGGTGATCACGGGCCAGCGGTGGTGAAGCTCCTTGGGAACCGCGGGGGTCCCGCCTCGAATGGCCAGCGTATCGGTCATGACTTCCTCCTTCCTGTGTGTGGGCGGGGAGGCGCTGCGGCGCCTGCGCCACACGATGAGCGGATCACCAGCGTATGTGCCACCACGGTTGTGGAGAACACGTGGTCTTCTGCCTGCTCCATCTGGGCGATGGCCTTCCGCACCGCCAGGCGGCCCATCTCCTCCTTGGGGACGGCCACGGTCGTGAGCGGCGGCAGCGTATGGGCGGCATACTCGATGTCATCGTAGCCCACCACCGCGATGTCCTGGGGGATCCGGAGACCTCGCTCGTGGATGGCACGCAAGGCCCCGATCCCCATGTCGTCATTGGTGAAGATGGCCGTCGGGCGGATCGGACTCGTGAGCAGCGCCTGGGCCGCGTCATAGCCTCCCTGTGGGCCCGCGGCCGCCTCTGCCACCAGCGAGTCCCGCAGGGGGAGGCGCGCCTCGGCGAGGGCGCGACGATACCCGCTCGTCAGCGCGCTGAAGAAGGGATGCCGGGCCGATCCGCGGATCAGGGCGACCTTGGTATGGCCCAGCTTGACAAGGTGCCGGGTGGCTTCGTACGCACCCACGGCGTCGTCGCAAACCACCGCGTCCACGTCCCGGACCGGCGGCCGCATATCCACCAGGACCAGGGAGAACCCATTGGCCCGCAGTTGCCGCACGAGGCTGGGGGAGACCTTGCCGACCAGGATGATCCAGCGCGTCACCATGTCGCGGAGCATCTTGGGATACTCGAGCGAGTCCGTCGATTCCCCCAGGCCATACCCGAAGAGCAGGTGGCCGTCCCAGTGCCGCGCCTCGTCGGCGATGCCCTGGATGATACCCGCGAAGTAGCTGTGGGCGGTGACCACCTCACGGCTGAAGATGGCGCCGATGATGCGCTCTTCTCGGCCGTGGGCGGGGGTGCGAGTGACAAGCTGGCGGGCGGCGGGGTTGGGGATGTACCCCAAACGCTGGATGGCGTCCAGGACCTGGCGGCGGCGGGCCGCACCCACGTCGGGCCGCCCACGGACCACCCGCGAGACCGTCATGATTGACAGACCGGTATGCTCCGCGATATCTTTCAGCCGAACCGGCGACCGCTGTGGGTTTGCCATGGTCTCGTGGTCTTTTTGTTAGCGTTACCGGTAATTCTTGTATACCCTGGCCGCCCCCCTTGTCAAGTGCTTTCGCGGCCGACCGGGGATCGGCAGGCATCCGAAGGCTGGAGGCGATGCGATGGCGCCCGTCCGGATCGACCCTCACTGGCGATACCACGACCTGACGGCCATCGTCCTGGAGAACGCCCGCCTGCGCCTCACGCTCCTCCCCGAACTCGGCGCCAAGATCTACGACCTGATCCTCAAGCCGGCCGACCGGAACTTCCTCTGGCACAACCCCCGTTTGGAGCCCCGGCGGCCGGTATACGGGCAGAACTTCGACGACTGGTGGTGCGGGGGCTGGGATGAGGTCTTTCCCACCTGCGATGTGAGTACCTACCAGGGGGAGCGGTATCCGTACCTGGGCGAGCTCTGGTCCCTGCCCTGGTCGTGGCGGGTGGAGGAGGACGGCCCATCGCAGGGCTGTCTCCACCTCAGCCGGACGACGGTGATCGCGCCGGCCCGGATGGAGAAATGGATTCGGCTCGCGGCGGACGAGCCCGTGGTGCGGTTCCGGCACCGCCTGACGAATCTCGGGACGCAGCCGATGGATTTTGGGTGGGGTATTCATCCCTGTTTTCGGCTGGGGCCAGGCTACCGGATCGACGCACCGGCGCGGGTCGGGATCGTCGGCCACACGGCGACGTCCCCGTTCGGCCCGGTCGGCACCACGTACGCGTGGCCGCGGCCCGAGCTCTGCCAGGTGCCTCCGCCTAGCCAGGGATGGTGCGAGGGACACTACGCCACCGATCTGACCGACGGCTGGGTTGCCTTGACCGATCCGGGCGCGAAAGTGGGGATCGGTCTGGCCTTTCCCCGCGAGGTCTTTCCCGTGCTCTGGTGCTGGATGGTGTTCGGGGGATGGCGTGGGCACTACCACGTCGCGCTGGAGCCCTGGACCGGCTGGCCGCACCAACTGGACAAGGCGGTGGCGGCCGGCCGGCACCGGACGCTCCAGCCGGGCGAATGGCTGGAGTGCGAGACGCTGGCCGTGGCCTACACCGGTCTCACGGCGGTGTCAAGGATCGGATCGGACGGGAGTGTGCGAGACTGACGGGTGCAGGGCGGCACTGGCCCGGGGTCGGGCGCTCGCGTCATGGCGATCGCGTGACCCCAAACGGGAGGAGGCATCATGACACATGCATGGCGATGGATCGGGATCGGGATTGCGGTGGTTCTGGCGGCCTGGACGGGGCAGCCGGCGGCGGCCGCGGACCACGAGGGGACGGTAGTGGTGTACACGGCCGCCCAGAGCACGATCGTCCAGGCGGTCGGCCCGATGTTCGAGAAGAAGACCGGGGTCAAGGTGCAGTTCGTGGAGGGGGGCACCGGCGAGGTGCTGAAGCGGGCGGAGGCCGAGAAGGCGAATCCGCTCGGCGACGTCTTCTGGGCCCTGGCGGCCGAGCCGCTGGCAGCCAACGCCGATCTCTTGGAGCCGTACACGGTGACGGAGGACGCCAAGATCAACGCCATCTACAAGAAGGGGATGGCGGGCGGCCGGGTACAGCCGAACAACGTGACCCCCATGGTCATCGTGTATAACAAGAAGCTGGTGAGCGACGCCGACGCCCCCAAGAGCTGGAAAGCCTTGGCGGATCCAAAGTGGAAGGACAAGATCGCCTATGCGGCGGCGGACAAGTCGGGCTCGTCCTACACCATCCTGGCCACGCTGCTTACCGTGTTCGGGAACAACGACCAGGGCTGGAAGGTCGTCGAGGAGATCATGAAGAACGCGAAGATCCTCCCCAGCTCCAGCCGGGTGCCCAAGGGGGTGGCCGATGGGGAGTACCACGCGGGCCTGACCTATGAGGACGCCGCCATGCGGCAGGTGGCCGGCGGCGCCCCGGTGGGCGTGATCTATCCGCAGGACGGGACCTCCGTTCCGCCGGACGGGAACGCCCTGATCAAGGGGGCCAAACATCCCAAGGCGGCCAAGCTGTTCCTGGACTACGCCGTGTCGAAGGAGGTCATGGACCTTTTGGCGGAGAAGTTTTCCCTGCGCTCGGCCCGGACCGACGTGAATCCGCCCAAGGGATTTCCGCCGCTCGGCGAGATCAAGGCCGTAGCCTACGACATGGAGTGGGCCGGGAAGAACTACCAGGACCTCATCAAGAAGTGGCAGGACATCATCGTACGAGTGAAGTAGCGGCGGAGAAGCAAGGTGCACGCTGAATGACCAATGACCAATGACTGAAGAGCAATGACCAATGACCAATGACTAATGACCAATGACGGAGGCGGATCTCCGGTTGGTCATTGGAAATTGGTCATTGGTCATTGAGGCGTGATGCGTAATCAGAGAGATGTCTGGACCGGTGTGACCGGGATCGCCTTCGCGATCCTGGCGCTGCTCTTGATCTTGCCGCTGGGGCGCCTGTTGTGGGCGAGCCTGCTGGACAAGGGGGGTGGGCTCACGCTGGCCCACTACCGGGACTTCCTCGCCTACCCTTATTATTCACGCACCATCGGCCACAGCTTCCTGGTGAGCAGTCTGGTCACGCTCGCGGCCTTGGTGGTAGCTGTGCCCGTGGCCTTCGTCCTGGCGCGGGTACACATCCCGGGGAAGCCGCTCCTCACCACGCTGGCCATCCTGCCGCTGGTCTCGCCCCCGTTCATCGGCGCCTATTCATGGATCCTGCTGTTCGGGCGCGCCGGGTACGTCACGAGCCTCTTCCAGACGATCGGCATCAATATTCCCACTGTCTACGGCATGCACGGGATCGTCCTGGCGCTCAGCCTAAACCTGTACCCATTCGTGCTCCTGATGGTGACCGGGGCGCTGCGCGCCCTGGATCAGTCGCTGGAGGAGGCGGCGCAGGGCCTGGGGTCCAGCCCCTGGCTGGTGTTCTGGACGGTCACCGTTCCGGTCACGCTGCCCTCGATCCTGGGCGGGGCGCTCCTGGTTTTCCTCACGGCCTTCGCGGAATTCGGCGCGCCCATGATTATCGGCGAGGGATATCAGGTCCTTCCCACCATCGTGTACAGCCTGTTCGTGAACGAGATGGGCGGAAACCCCGCCATGGCCAGCACGGCGGCCACCCTGCTGGTGTTCTGCACCACCGGCATCCTGCTGATCCAGTACTGGGCGGTGGGGCGGAGGCGCTACGCCATGAACCAGCTCCGGCCGATCCCGCCCGTTCGCCTTCGGCCCGCCATGCAGTGGCTCTGTTCGAGTTGTGTCTATCTCGTGGTCGGCCTGTCGCTGATCCCGGCGGTCGTGGTGATCGTGACCTCGTTCTTCGAAAGTCGGGGACCGGTGCTGTACCCGAACTTCAGCCTGGGGAACTACCGGGAGGTCCTCTTCAGCGTGCCGCGCGCCATTGCCAACAGCTTCACACTCTCCACGGTCTCCACGGTGCTGGACGTCCTCCTGGGGACGCTGATCGCCTATCTAGTGGTGCGTCGGCGCTCCGCCACCACGGCGGTGCTGGACTCCTGCGTGATGGTGCCCTATGCGATCCCGGGGACGGTCATCGGCGTGGCCTTCATCGTGGCCTTCAACAAGCCCCCTATCGTCCTCACCGGCACGTTCCTGATCCTGCTCGTCGCCTATTTCATCCGGCGGCTGCCGTACTCGGTGCGGGCGGGATCGGCCATCCTCCACCAGATCGACCCGGCGGTGGAGGAGGCCTCGATCAGTCTGGGCGTCTCGCCGCTCAAGAGTTTCGTCAAGGTCACGGCCCGTCTGATGATGCCCGGGATCGTCTCGGGCGGAATCCTGACCTGGGTGCAGACCATCACGGAGATCAGCGCCACCATCTTTCTCTATTTCGGCGCCTGGTCCACGATCACCGTCGTCATCTATCGGCAGGTCAGCAGCAGCAACTTCGGCAGCGCCGCCGCGGCGTCCACCCTCCTTCTGGTGGCGGTCTTCATCCCCGTCCTGGCGGTGAACTGGGTGATGGGCGAGCGTGCCGTGACAAATGTGTGATTGCCGTAAAGCGAAGGAATTCATGGGAACGAATCTGACAATTCACGAAGTGCACAAGCGGTACGCCGACGTCGAAGCCCTGGCCGGGGTGTCCCTCACCATCCAGGGCGGGGAGTTCTTCACGTTGCTCGGGCCCAGCGGGTGCGGGAAGACCACCTTGCTCCGGTGCGTGGCGGGATTCCTCCGGCCGGACGATGGCCGGATCCTCTGTGACGGGGATCGGCTGGACCGCCTGCCGGCGCACAAGCGCGACATCGGCATGGTGTTCCAGAACTACGCCATCTTTCCTCACCTCACCGTCTTCGAGAACGTGGCCTATGGGCTGCGCGCTCGGCGGGTCGAGCCGGCCGAGATCCGGCGGCGGGCGCTGGAGACGCTCACGCTCGTGCAGATGGATGCGCTGGCCGATCGGCGGCCGGATCAGTTGTCGGGCGGGCAGCAGCAGCGGGTCGCGCTGGCCCGCGCCATGGCGATTCGGCCGCGGCTCCTGCTGATGGACGAGCCGCTCTCGAATCTGGACGCGAAGCTTCGCGTGGAGATGCGGACGGAGATCCGGCGGCTGCAGCACGAGCTGGGGATCACCACGGTCTATGTCACCCACGACCAGGAGGAGGCGCTCGCCATCTCCGAGCGTCTGGCGGTGATGAACGCCGGGCGCGTGGAGCAGGTGGGATTTCCCTGGGACGTCTACCAGGCGCCGCAGAGCGCCTTTGTGGCCCAGTTCATCGGAACCAGCAACACCCTGACGGGCACGCTGGGCCGCGGGGACGGAGAGTGGGGAAACGTCCTGATCGGCGACTGGACGCTGCGCGCGCGCCGGGCGGATGGAGGGACGGGGTCGGTGCTGGCGGTATTCCGGCCGGAGGCGCTCAGCCTCCTCGCCGACGGCCGGGAGGCGCCCGGCGCCACGATCGGCGATGCGGTGGTGGTGAGCCGGGAGTTTCTGGGGGCCGTCCTGCGCTACCGGCTGCGCCTCGACGGCGGCGCCCTGATTCACCTCGACGAGCACAAGCCGGACGCGGCGCGCCTCAGGCCGGAGGGGGCGCGGGTCCGGTTCGCCGTGCGACCGGAGGATGTGATGCTTTTCCCAACCAAGGAGCGTTCATGACCAGAGAACCATTGCGCGTGAAGACGCTGCCCGCCGCTGTGCAGCAGCCGGTGACGGAGGCGATCGCCGCGGCCCAGGAGGCCGGCCGGATCCTGGTGCGGCGATTCCGCACGGGCGTATCGGTGAAGATGAAGGGGGTGGCGGACATCGTCACCGCGACGGATGTCGAGGCGCAGGGGGTCGTGGTCCGCCGGCTGCGCCGCGCGTTTCCCGATCACGGCATCCTGGCCGAGGAGGGGCTGGACACCGCGCCGGGCGCGGAGTGGCGCTGGATCCTGGATCCGCTGGACGGGACCAAGAACTTCGCCCGCGGCATCCCGAACTTCTGTGTCTCGATCGCTGCGGAGCGCCGGGGGCGGGTGGAAGTGGGGGTGGTGTGCGATCCGATCCATGCCGAGTTGTTCGTGGGCGTGCGCAAGCACGGCGCCTGGTGCAACGGGAAGCCCATCCGGGTGTCGACGGTGAAGGATCTGCGCTCGGCCTTTCTGGCGACCGGCTGTCCCCACCGGGTGGGGCAGTTCATGAAATCGGTGGGGCTGACCTTCGGGCGGTTTGCGGGGTTGTCGATGGGCGTCCGGGATCGCGGTGCGGGCGCCCTGGATCTGTGCTACGTGGCCTGCGGACGTCTCGACGGCTACTGGGAGATCGACCAGTCGCCCTGGGACATCGCGGCGGGCGGGCTGATCGTGGAGGAGGCGGGCGGCCGGATGTCCGATTTCCGCGGCGGCCTCTTCGACATCTACGGCGCCGAGACGGTGGCCAGCAACAAAAAGGTGCACGAGGCGATCCTGCGGGTCCTGCGGATGCCCGGGGGGATCCCGCTCCGGCATCGCCCGCCGGTGCGGCGCGGCTGAGCCCAAACATTTCACCGCAAAGCTCGCCTGTCTGCGTGCGGAACGCACAGGCAGGCAAAGATCGCAGAGAAAGCCAGGATCTGCAGTTCAACTGCAACGTTCGGGCTGAATCGCGCTGCTTGGAGGAGAGATGGCAAGAACGCGGAAACCGCAGGTGGTGGATCTGACGCGGAGGATCACGCACGAGATGCTGAACTTTCCCGGGGAGGCGCGCCCCGGGTTCATCCGCTTCAGCGGTCTCGACGACGTCGGGTTCCGCTGCCGCCAGATCCTGATGCCGACCCACTTCGGCACCCACACGGATGCGTACAGCCACTTCCTGCCCGCGGGGCGAACGATCGACCGGATGGCCCCGAGCAGCATGTGGGGCCGGCGCTGGTCCTGGACGTTCGCAAGCGGCCGGACGTGACCATGGTCACCAGGAAGGATCTGGAAGCAGCCTGGCCGGCGGGAGCAGGCAGCGCTGCCGCGTCCTGCTCGATACCGGCTGGGGAGAACGGGCGAAGGGGCCCGCCTACTTCAAGGATTTCCCCGGGATCGACGCCGGGGCGGCGCGATGGCTGATCCGCCGCAAGGTCATCATGCTGGGCTGGACTTGCCTTCCGTTCACCCAAAGGAATACAAGAAGGTGCACGAAATGCTCTTCCGTGGTGGCGTGGCGGTGACCGAGGGGTTGATCAACCTGTCGCGGTTGCCGCGAGGTGAGGTGTTCTTCGTGGGGCTCCCCCTGGCGCTGGCCGGGCTGGACGGGTCTCCGATCCGCGCCGTCGCAATCGTCGGGGACCCGCGCGGGCTGTGAGTGGTCCGCTCCGTGATGCTGCTCACCCGATCCGGGAGACACCAACCTTGCGACGCGCGCTGACAGTGGCTCGGCCCTATCTCTACCTCTTCCCCACCTTCTTTTTTCTGTTCATCTTTACCCACTATCCGATCCTCAAGACCTTCCAGATGAGCCTCTACAAGTGGAACCTGGCCACGCCAAAGAAGGAGTTTGTGGGGCTGGCCAACTACGCGCAGGCCTGGGGGGCCCCGGTCTTCTGGCAGGTCCTTGGGAACAACGTTCTGTTCGCGCTGGGCACGGTGCCGCTGACCCTGGTCCTGGCCCTGGGACTGTCGCTGCTGATCAACCAGCGGATCCGCGGGATGGCCTGCTACCGGGCGGCGCTGTTCTATCCCACCATGATTCCCATGGCGGCCGCCGCGATGATCTGGTTGTGGATCCTCACGCCGAACTACGGGCTGATGAACTATTACGGGCGGTTTCTGGGGCTGCCGGACATCCACTGGCTGGGCCACAGTCGGCTGGCCCTGTGGGCCCTGGTCCTGGTGGGGGTCTGGAAACGGGTCGGATACTATATGGTCATCTTTCTGGCCGGGCTGCAGGTGATCCCGGAGTATCTGCACGAGGCCGCGGTCATCGAGGGGGCGAGCCCGTGGCAGCGTTTCTGGCTGGTCACGTTTCCGCTGTTGTCACCCACCACCTTTTTCGTGGCGATCATGGCGGTGATCGATTCGTTCCAGGCGATCGACCAGGTCTACCTCATGACGGGCGGCGGGCCGGGGAACGCGACCAACCTCTTCATCTTCTACATCTACCAGAACGCCTTCCGTTTCTTCGACATGGGCTATGCCTCGGCGGTCTCGGCCATCCTCTTCCTGATTTTGCTTGGTCTGACCGTCCTGGCGTTCCGCATGCTCCACCGGCGGGTGCACTATGCGTGACCGGCCGCTCTCGCGTCTCGCGGTCCACGGGCTGCTCGCGTTTGCTACACTGGTCACGGTGCTCCCGCTGGTCTGGATCATCCTCACGGCCTTCAAAGAGCGGAGCGAGGTGTTCGGGCTGGTGCCCCAGTGGCTTCCAGCGCACCCCACCTTCAAGAATTTTCTGGGAGTCCTGGATGCGATGCCGTTCTGGCGGTACTACTGGAACACCCTGGTGGTGGCGTTCGGAATCCTCGCCATCCAACTCGTGACGATCACGCTGGCCGCCTATGCCTTTGCACGGATGGAGTTCTGGGGACGCGACGTGCTCTTCATCCTGCTCCTCGTGCAGCTCATGATCGCGCCGCAGAGCACGGTGATCCAGAACTATCTCACCGTCACCAGCCTCGGCCTGCTCGACACCAAGCTGGCCATCATGGCGCCGTATCTTGCCTCGGCGTTCGGGACGTTTCTGCTGCGGCAGAGCTTCAAGGGGATCCCGAAAGAGATGGAGGAGGCCGCCGCCCTGGATGGCTGCGGCAGCTTCCGATTCCTGGTGCACGTCGCCGTCCCCTTGGCGCTGCCTGGCTATCTGGCCTTCGGGCTGGTGAGCCTGACCTATCACTGGAACGAGTTCTTCTGGCCGATGGTCGTGACGGAGAGCACGCGGGCCCGCACGCTGACGCTGGGGCTGGGCATCTTCGCGCAGACCACCGAGGGGTCCGCCGACTGGACGATGCTCATGGCGGCCACCCTGATGGTCATCGCCGTGCCCCTGGGCCTCTTCCTGATCTTCCAGCGGCGCTTTATCAACAGCTTTATGCAGTCGGGATTGGGCGGATAGGCTTTGGGGACGCCGCCGCGTTCCCTTCACAGAGGAGGTCGCGCTATGAGAAGGCACGCGTGGGTGCTGGTTGTGCTGTTCGTCCTGGCGGTGGCGCCGGCCTGGGCGGCCACGGAGATCAAGCTGTACTACCCGGTGCACCTCACCGGCCCCCTGGTGAAAGAGGTCGAGGCCATCGTGGCCGACTTCCACAAGGCTAATCCGAACATCAATGTGGAGCCGGTCTGGGGGGGAACTACGCGGAGAACATGCAGAAGACGGTGGCGGCGCTGCAAGCGGGGAGCCCGCCCGACCTCGCCGTGCACCTGGCCGTGGACCTCGTCACGCTGCGGGACATGGACGCGGTCGTGCCGCTGGACGAATTCGTGCAGCGCGAGGGCGGGGACAAGTACCTGGCCGACTTCTTCCCGGCGTTTCTATCGGATCTCCGATCCGAGGGCAAGATTTGGGCGATCCCGTTCCAACGGAGCACGCCGATCCTCTATTACAACAAGGACCTCTTCCGGAAGGCGGGGCTGGATCCGAACAAGCCGCCGACGACTTGGGAGGAGCTGCAGGCCGCGGCCCAGAAGGCCACGCTCAAGAACGCCCAGGGGCAGGTGACGTCGTGGGGACTCACCATCCCCGACGACATCTGGCTGGCGATGTGCTTCATCTACCAGAACGGGGGGCGGGTGAGCAGCGCGGACTTCAAGAAGGCGTATCTCGGCGAAAAGCCCACGATCGAGGCGGTCCAGTTCTGGACCGACCTGGCCAACAAGTACAAGGTGATGCCGCGGCACCGGACCTTTCCCATCTCGGTCCAGGACTTCGCGGCGGGCAATACGGCCATGCTGATCCACTCGACCGGGAACCTCCGCTTCGTGAGCGATTCGGCCAAGTTTGAGTGGGGGACGGCGTTCCTGCCCACGCACAAGAAGCGGGCCGTGGCCATCGGCGGCGCCGGGTTTTACATCTTCAAAAAGGCATCCAAGGAGAAACAGGAGGCGGCGTGGCAGTTCATCAAGTTTGCCACTTCGCCCGAGATGCAGGCCCGCTGGAACATCGGCTCGGGCTACATCGCCACCCGAAAGTCTTCCTTTGAGCTGCCAATCATGAAGGAGTACACGGCGAAGCTGCCGCAGGCGCTGGTGGCGCGCGATCAGATCCCCTACGCCTTGCCGGAGATGAGCACGCACGACAACTGGAAGATGCGGAACATCTTCGTGACCACCTTCCAGGAGATTCTGGACGAGAAGTACACCCCGGAAGAGGGGATGAAGAAGGCCCAGGCCGAGATCGAGAAGGTGCTGGCGCCGTTCCAGAAGTAGCG
>CAVSHW010000062.1:0-17645 GCA_963727695.1 uncultured Methylomirabilota bacterium
GGGTGGTGGCGTGGATCGGCGGGCTCACGGCGGTTTTAGCCGCCACCATCGCCCTGGTCCAGACCGACATCAACAGGGTTGTGGCCTACTCGACGATCTCGCAGCTCGGCTATATGTTCCTGGGATGCGGGGTGGGGGCCTATGCGGCGGCGATCTTTCGCCTGATGACCCATGCCTTCTTCGAATCGCTTCTCTTCCTCGGGGCAGGTCGGTCATCCACGGCCTCTCGGGCGAGCAGGACCTCCGCAAGATGGGCGGACTCCGGCGCCAGATGCCGATCACCGCCTGGACCTTCCTGGTGGCGTCGCTGGCCAATGTCGGCATCTTCCCCCTGGCCGGATTCTGGTCCAAGGACGAGATCCTCTTCGGGGCGTTCGCCGGGGGAAACACTGTCCTCTGGGCGCTCACCGCCGGCGGAGTGGCCCTCACCGGTTTTTACATGCTCCGCTGCTACTACCTGGCGTTCGAAGGGCCATCCCGCGCGCCGTCGCACGCCCACCCCGCGCACGAGTCCCCGGCCGTCATGTCGGTCCCCCTTGTGATCCTGGCAATCTTCGCGATAGGGGTGGGGTTCGTAGGTTTCCCGCCGGAGCACGGGGCATACCACCGATTTGTCGAGGCGGTCTTTGTCATGCCCGGCGCGGTGGCGGCGCATGCAGCTCCAGCGGGAGAGTTGGTGGCCATGGATCTCGTCTCGCTTCTGATCGCCGTGGCGGGGGTCCTGACGGCGACCTGGTTCTATTGCTGGCGGCCAAAGCTTCCCGACCGCCTGGCGGCGCAGTATCCGACGGCCTATCGGATCCTTCTCAACAAGTACTATGTGGACGAAATCTACGACGCCCTTTTCGTCGAGCCGATCAAGCGCGGCGCGGTCTGGCTGTGGCGGCGATTCGACGAGCCGGTAGTAGATGGATCGGTCAACGGGGTCGGCGCGATCGTCCGGACCGGGAGCATCCTGCTCCGGTACTTGCAGACCGGCTATGTGATGAATTATGTGCTGAGCTTCATCCTGGGTGTGGTGGTCATCCTGGGGTACGTCGCGCTGTGGCGGTGAGGGGAGAAATGGTTCGGCGGTTCGACGGTTCGGCGGTTCGATGGTTCCGGTACTGCCGAACGGCCGAACTGTCGAACTGCCGAACGCAGTCAAGTACCAAGGTGGAGTCTCTGTCGTGAGCGGCATGCCGATGATTTCGATCGTGACATTCCTTCCGGTGCTGGGGGCGGTCCTCCTCTTTTTCGTGGACCGGCGGCGGGAGACCGCCATCAAGCATCTGGCCTTCGGCGCCTCGCTGGTCACCTTCCTGGTCTCCCTGGGGCTGTATCAGGGCTTCCGGCTCGACGTCCCGGGGCCGCAGTTTACGGAGCAGACGCTCTGGATCGGCTGGCTGGGGGTGGAGTATCACGTCGGCGTGGACGGGATCAGCCTGCTCCTGGTGCTCCTCACCACCTTTCTCAGCGCCGTGGCGATCCTGTCCTCGTACTCGGCCATCACCACCTCGGTCAAGGAGTACATGATCTGCATGCTCCTCCTGGAGACGGGCATGATCGGGGTCTTCGTGGCCCTCGACCTGGTCCTCTTCTACGTCTTCTGGGAAGGGATGCTGATCCCGATGTACTTCCTGATCGGCATCTGGGGCGGCCCGCGCCGGATCTACGCCACCATCAAGTTCTTTCTGTACACCATGGCCGGGGGGGTCCTGATGCTGGTCGGCATCATCGCCCTGTACTTCTTGAGCGGCAGCCGCCCCGGCGGGGAGTACACGTTCAACCTGCTCAAGCTGATCGGCCTGGAGCTGCCGTTCCAGACCCAGGTCTGGCTGTTTCTGGCCTTTGCCGTCGCCTTCGCCATCAAGGTGCCCATGTTCCCCTTCCACACCTGGCTGCCCGACGCCCACGTGGAGGCGCCCACGGCCGGCTCGGTGATCCTGGCCGGGGTCCTTTTGAAGATGGGGACCTACGGCTTCCTGCGCTTCGCGCTGCCGCTCTTTCCCGACGCGACCCGCTACTTCACGCCGCTCTTCTCGTGGCTGGCGATCGTCGGGATTCTCTATGGGGCGCTGGTGGCCATGATCCAGCCGGACCTGAAGAAGCTGGTGGCGTACAGCTCGGTGAGCCATCTGGGATTCGTGGTGCTGGGGATCTTCGCCCTGACCGTCCAGGGGGTCGAGGGGGCCATCCTCCAGATGGTCAATCACGGGCTGTCCACGGGGGCGCTCTTCCTCCTGGTGGGGATGCTGTACGAGCGCCGCCACACGCGGCTGATCCAGGACTTCGGCGGCTTGGCCCGGATCATTCCCGTCTTCACGGCGGCCTTCCTGATCGTGACCCTGTCATCCATCGGCCTGCCGGGGCTGAACGGGTTCGTGGGCGAGTTCCTGATCCTGGTGGGGACGTTCCGGATCAACGCTGCTGTATGCGGCGCTGGCCACGCTGGGGATCATCCTGGCCGCGGTCTACATGCTCTGGATGTTCCAGCGGGTCATGTTCGGGCCGGTGACGGAGGACGCCAACCGCCGCCTCCCCGACCTGACGCCCCGCGAGGTGGCGGTCCTGGTCCCCATCCTCGTCCTGATCGTGTGGATCGGGATCTACCCCCAGCCCTTCCTCAGGACGACGGAGGCCTCGGTGACGCAGTTGCTCGCTCAGGTGCACATGAGGTATCGAGCGGAGAGCCGAGAACCGAGAGCCGAGCGGGGAGAGCCGCGAGCCGAGAACCGAGAGCCGAGCGGGGAGAGCCGCGAGCAACGAGCTGTGAGCACACGTGGTGCGGGCGAAGGGAGGAGCGGGGATCGATCTGCGGCGGCCGGCGGTTGTGGCTGCGAGCGAGAGGCGAGATGGAGAGTAGCCTGTCCCAGGCCTCTTGGGGAGCCTTGCTGCCCTTCCTCGTGATCACCGGGACGGGGCTCCTGGTCCTGATCCTCGACCCGCTGATGGCCCCGGAGCACCGTGACCGTCTGCCCGTCCTCAGCCTGGGGGGGGTCGTGGCGGCGGCCGCAGTCCTTCTCCTCAACCGAGGCCAGGCCGAGATCGCCTTCGGCGGGATGCTGGTCGCGGACGGCTTCGCCTTCTTCTGTAACCTGATCTTTCTCCTGGTCGCGGGACTCACCCTCCTGATCTCGATCGCCTACATCCGGAAGACCGGACTGGAGCACGGCGAGTACTCCGCCCTGCTGCTCTTCAGCACCCTGGGGATGATGATCATGGCCAGCAGCCTGGACCTCATGACCATTTTCCTGGGCCTGGAGACCTTGTCGATCCCGCTTTACATCCTGGCGGGCTTCCTGCGCGACCAGACCAAGTCCAACGAGGCGGCCCTGAAGTATCTGCTCCTTGGGGCGTTCGCGTCGGGCTTCCTGCTCTACGGGATCGCCCTGGTGTACGGGGCGACGGGGAGCATCAACCTGCAGCGGGTGGCCCAGGCCTTGGCCTTAGGACAGGTGAGCAGTCCCACGCTCCTCAGCATCGGGATGGGCCTCCTGATCGTCGGCTTCGGCTTCAAGGTGGCTGCGGTGCCGTTTCACATGTGGGCGCCGGATGTGTACGAGGGGGCCCCCACGTCGGTCACCGCGTTCATGATCGCCGGCACCAAGGCGGCGGCCTTCGCCGCGTTTCTGCGGATCCTGATGACGGGTCTCCCTGCGCTCCAACCCGACTGGAGCCGGGTGCTCTGGGTCCTGGCGGTACTGACGATGACGGTCGGGAACGTGGCCGCCATAGCGCAGACCAGCATCAAGCGGATGCTGGCTTACAGCTCCATCGCCCACGCGGGCTACCTCCTGGTGGCCTTGGTCACCGGAACCAAGCTGGGCAGCGGCGCCATCCTGTTCTATCTGGCGGCATACGCCTGCATGACTCTGGGAGCCTTCGCCGCCATCGTGGCGCTGGCACACCGCGAGGAGGAGCGGCTGACCATCGACGAGTACGCCGGGCTGGGCCTCACGCGCCCCGCGCTGGGGGCGGCCATGGCCCTGTTCATGTTCTCGCTGGCGGGGGTGCCCCCGACGGCCGGCTTCATGGGCAAGCTGTACATTTTCAGCGCGGCCGTCCAGGCGGGCCAGATCGGGCTGGCGGTCATTGGTGTGCTCAACAGCGTAGTCTCGGCCTTCTACTACCTGCGGATCACGGTGGTGATGTACATGTCCCCCGGAAAGAGCGAGCCGGCCCCGGACTCCCCGGCGCCCGCGCTGTCGCTGGCCCTGGCGATCGCGGCGGCGGGCACGCTCCTCCTCGGTCTGCTCCCGTCCCGTGTGCTGGAGATGGCCCTGCGGTCGGTTGCATCCCTCCTCGGCTGAGGCGGGCGGTGGGAGAGATGCTCGACACGAAGCCGATGAAGATTCCCGAGAAGACCGTGACGCGGCTTTCCATCTATCTTCGCTGCCTCGAGGAGCTCGAGGCGGAAGGGGTCGCTTCGGTCTCGTCCCGCCAGATGGCAGAGCGGTTCGGGCTGAATTCCGCCCAGGTCCGGAAGGACCTCGCCTACTTCGGCCAGTTTGGGGTCCGGGGGCTGGGCTACTACATCGCCGAACTGAAGCACAACCTGGAGCGCATCCTGGGCCTCAAGCAGGACTGGGAGGTGGCCCTGGTCGGCGTGGGGAATCTCGGCTCCGCTCTGATCGCCTACAAAGGCTTCCAGGCCCGCGGGTTCAAGATCGGCGTGGCGTTCGACACGGATCCGGCCAGGGTGGGCCAGGTGATCGGCGGCGTCCAGGTTGTCGAGACGGCCAAGCTGGTGCCCACCCTGCGCAAGAAGAAGGTGAAGATCGCGATGCTGGCGGTCCCGGCGCCTGCCGCGCAATCGGTGGCGGACCTCTTGGTGGAGGCGGGAGTCACCGCGATCCTGAATTTTGCCCCGGCCCAGATCACGGTCCCCGAGGGGGTCAAGGTGCAGAATGTGGACCTCTCGGTCCTCTTGAAGACCCTCTCCTACCACACGGTGCGGACCAACCACCCGAGTCCCCTCCGAGCGGAGCCCCGGACGACCGGGGAGTCGTGAGACCCGCGGGCGGATACCCCCGGCCGAATCATCTCGGGTCTCCTCGCGTGCTCGCCGGCTCTCGGGCGCCCTTCCTCTTGCTTTTCGCCACCATCCTTTGGGTCAATCGCGCTTGTCCCTTGCATCCCGGCGACGTATCTGATGATATAGAGAGCCACGGCGTGTCGGCGGGCTGGGCCACCGCGGCCTTCCCCGACCCGCCCGGGTCAGACCCGCCTTCGAAGGAGGGCTTGCCATGAAACTGGAGCAGATCTCGGTATTCCTGGAGAATCGCCCCGGGGGCCTGGCCGAGATTACGGGGGCCCTGAGCCGGGCCGGCGTCAACATCCGCGCCCTGTCGCTCGCCGACACGGCCGATTTCGGGATCCTGCGGTTGATCGTGGATCGGAACGAGGTCGCCATTCGGGTATTGAAGGAGAGCGGGTTCACGGTCGGTCTCACCGAGATGGTGGCGCTGGAGATCCCGGACCGGATCGGCGGGCTGTGGGGGATTCTCAAGTTGCTGGAGGCTGCCGGGGTGAACGTGGAATACATGTATGCCTTCGTCCAGAAGGCGGGAGAGAACGCGGTGATCCTCTTCCGCTTCGACGAGCCGGCGCGGGCCGCCCAATTGCTCCGGGAGGCGGGAGTGCGGGTGCTGGAGGGCGAGGATGTGTATGCGATGTGATGGGGCCGCAGCGGGAAAGGATCGAGACAGAAAGGGGACGATGATGGGATGCGCGAGGAGGTGTCTCTGGGGGATAGGTCTGCTCCTGGGGATCGGCATCCTGCTCTCGGCGCTCCCCGCCGAGGCGGCGGAGCCGATCCGGATCGGGGCCATCTTTTCGGTGACCGGCCCGGCGTCGTTTCTGGGTGAGCCGGAGCGGAACACGGCCAAGATGCTGGAGGAGGACCTCAACCGCGACGGCGGGCTGCTGGGCCGGAAGGTGGAGGTGATCGTCTACGACGACGAGAGCGACGTCACCAAGGCCGTGACCGCGGTGGACCGGCTCGTCAAGCGCGACCGGGTGGCGGCCATCGTGGGGCCGACCACCTCGGGGAGCTCGCTGGCCATCCTTCCCAAGATCGAGGAGGCCAAGATCCCCCTCCTCTCCTGCGCCGCCGCACGGAAGATCGTCGAGCCGGTGCGACACTGGACCTTCAAGGTAGCGGCCAGCGACATCTTGGCCGCGAAGAAGATCTTTCAGGATCTGAAGCAGCGCGGCCTCACCAAGGTCGCCATCCTCACGGCCTCGGACGCCTACGGGGCGGGCGGGCGGGAGGATATCAAGGAGCTCGCCCCGCAGATGGGGATTGTCCTGGCGGCCGACGAGGTGTTCGGCCCCAAGGACACCGACATGACCGCCCAGCTTACCCGGATCAAGGGGACCGACGCCCAGGCGATCGTCGTCTGGGGGACGAACCCGGGTCCGGCCGTCATCGCCCGGAACCGGGTCCAGCTCAGGGTGACTACGCCTATGTACATGAGCTCCGGCGTCGCCTCCAAGAAATTCATCGAGCTGGCGGGGGCGGAGAACGCCGAGGGGATCCTCCTTCCGGCGGGGCGGCTGCTCGTCGAGGGGCAACTGCCTGCCGGCCACCCGCAGAAGAAGGTTCTGGCCGAGTACATCAAGGAGTACGAGCAGCGGTTCAAGCAGCCGGTCTCGACCTTCGGCGGACACGCCTGGGACGCGGTGATGCTGGCGGCGCAGGCGATCCGGAACGCCAAGTCGGCCGAGCCCGCCGCCATCCGGGACGCCCTGGAGAAGATCCGCGGATTCTACGGCACCGGGGGAGGCTTCAACTTCTCGGCGGAGGACCACAGCGGCCTCACCGAGGATGCCTTTGCGATGATCCGGATCACCAAGGGCGAGTGGGAGATGCGGCGGTAAGCCAAGGGACGAGGAGCGCGCCCGACGGGACGCCGTGTTTGGGGGAGAGACGGGGACAACACATAAGGGGGAGGGGGACATGGGGAAGAAACTGGGCGCGTGGCTGTTCGCCTTGGGGGGGCTGATGCTGTGCCACGCTCTCGCGGAGGCCGGCGAGCCGATCCGGATCGGGGCGATCTTCTCGGTGACCGGTCCGGCCTCGTTTCTGGGCGAGCCGGAACGGAACACGGCGAAGATGCTGGAAGAGGATCTCAACAAGGCCGGCGGCCTGCTGGGGCGGAAGGTCGAGGTGATCGTCTATGACGACGAGAGCGACACCACCAAGGCCGTGACGGCGGTGGATCGGCTCGTCAAG
Organism: uncultured Methylomirabilota bacterium; assembly: GCA_963727695.1. Lineage (GTDB taxonomy): Bacteria > Methylomirabilota > Methylomirabilia > Methylomirabilales > 2-02-FULL-66-22 > 2-02-FULL-66-22. The sequence goes on from CAVSHW010000062.1 coordinate 7,220, forward strand.
CGGGACCGGGTGGTGGCCGTCGTGGGGCCGAGCACCTCGGGGAGCTCGCTGGCCATCCTTCCCAAGATCGAGGAGGCGCAGATCCCGCTCCTCTCCTGCGCGGCGGCGAAGAAGATCGCCGACCCGGTGAAGAAGTGGGTCTTCAAGACGCCGCAGAGCGACAGCTTGGCGGTGGGGAAGATCTTCGAGCACGCGCGGAAGAGCGGCATCGGCAAGCTGGCAATCCTCACCGCCTCGGATGCGTTTGGGGCCGCGGGCCGGGAGGAGCTGAAGGGGCTGGCGCCGCAGGCGGGGATCAGCGTCGTCGCCGACGAGGTCTTCGGGCCCAAGGACACCGACATGACCGCCCAGCTCACCCGAATCAAAGGGACGGATGCGCAGGCCATCGTCGTCTGGGGGACGAATCCAGGACCGGCCGTCATCGCGCGGAACCGCGTGCAGTTGAAGATCACCACACCGCTGTACATGAGCCACGGCGTCGCATCCAACAAGTTCATCGAGTTGGCGGGGCCGGAGAACGCCGAAGGGATCCTGCTGCCGGTGGGGCGGATCATGGTCGAGGGGCAAATTCCCGCGAACCACCCGCAGAAATCCGTGCTCTCGTCGTATATCAAGGAATACGAACGGCGGTTCAAGCAGCCGGTTTCGGCTTTTGGCGGCCACGCCTGGGACGCGATAATGCTTCTGCGGCAGGCCATCCGGAACGCCAAGTCGGCCGAGCCGGCCGCCATCCGGGATGCCCTGGAGAAGATCCGCGGGTTCCAAGGGACGGCCGGGGCGTTTACCTTCACGCCCGAGGATCACGCGGGCCTGACCGAGGACGCTTTCGTCATGGTCCGGATCAGCAAGGGCAGTGGGAGATGTGGCGGTAGCAGGCGCTGAAAAACTCATCGCGGCGTTGGAAAGCTCAGGTACTCGCGCGGCGTACCTGGAGTACGCCTCACTCGGCCTTACGCGATCCGCCTTGCATCTGGACCTTTTCGAGCAGCCTGGGCGAAGGTTGGTTCTTCAGCAGCCGCTAGGGCGAGCGGCTGGTCTCGCAGATCCTGCAATACGTGATCTCCGGGGCGACCCTGGGCTCGACTTACGGGCTGGCCGGCTCTCGGGTTCACGGTGATCTTCAACACCACCGAGATCATCAACTTCGCCCAGGGCGAGTTTGTGATGCTTGGGGGGAGTGCTGGCGGTCTTCGCCATCCGCTGGGGCGGGCTGCCCCTGCCCGCGGCCGTTCTCCTGGCCATCGCCCTCACGACCATGGTCGGCGTGGCGGTGGATCGGCTCACCATCCGGCCGGTGCGAGGCCGATCCGTGATCGCCCTGATCATCATCACCATCGGCGTCTCCATCGTCCTGCGCGGCACGGCCATGCTGCTCTTCGGCAAGGATACCTATGCCCTGCCACCCTTTTCCGGCGGCGAGCCGCTGGCGCTCTGGGGCGCCTCGGTGGTTCCCCAGAGTCTGTGGGTGGGCGGGATCACGCTCGCTACCCTGATCGCGATGAAGCTCTACTTCGACCGGACGATCTCGGGGAAGGCGATGCTGGCTTGCGCCTGCGACCGGAAGGCGGCCTCGCTGATGGGGATCAACGTGGACACGATGGTGACCCTGTCGTTCGGCTTCTCGGCGCTGATGGGGGCGCTGGGCGGGACGATCCTGGCGCCGATCACGCTGACTTCCTACGACGTGGGAATCCTGCTGGGGTTGAAAGGCTTCGCGGCCTGCATCCTGGGGGGGCTGGGGAACCCCTTCGGCGCCGTGGCGGGCGGGGTGATTCTGGGCGTTCTGGAATCGCTTTCGGCCGGCCTGATCTCGTCCGGGTACAAGGACGCGGTGGCCTTCGTCATCCTGCTGGCGCTCCTCGTCGTCCGTCCGACCGGTCTCTTCGGCGAGCGCAGCGCGGAGCGGGTCTGAGATGGCCGCCCGTCCGGATCGCGCGCACGTCCTGGGGATCGCGGCGTTTGCCGCCGGCATCACAATCCTGCCCTTCCTGCTCCCCAACGACTATTACCTCACGGTGCTGATCGTGGCGGGGTTCAACGCGATCCTGACGCTGGGGCTGAACCTTCTGATGGGGTATGCGGGGCAGATCTCCCTCGGGCACGCCGCCTTCTTCGGGATCTCGGCGTACACGACCGGGATCCTCACCGCCACCTGGCGGTGGCCGGTCCCCGCCGGGATCGCGGCCGGGATTCTTCTGGTGGTCCTGGTGGCGGCCGTGATCGCCGTGCCGACGCTTCGGCTCAAAGGCCATTACCTGGCGATGGGGACGCTCGGCTTCGGGCTGATCGTCTACATCGTTCTGAACGAGGCGACGGCCGTCACCGGGGGACCGTCCGGGCTCACCGGGATCCCGAAACTTGCCGTCCTGGGCAGGGTGGTATCGTCGGATCAGGCGTACTACTACGTGGTCTGGGCAACCGTGCTCCTGCTCTTCGTCCTGGCCCAGAACCTGGTGCGGTCGCGGGTGGGGCGCGCGCTCCGCGCCATCCACACCAGCGAGACGGCGGCGGCCGTCCTGGGAGTCGACACGGAGCGGTTCAAGATCGGCGTCTTCATCCTGAGCGGTTTCTACGCGGCGGTGGCGGGCGCGCTCTACGCTCATTACGTGACCTTCGTCTCCCCGGGAACCTTTGGTTTTCACACCTCGATCCAGTTGGTGACGATGGTGGTGGTCGGCGGGATGGCGTCGCTCTGGGGGGCGGTGGCCGGCGCCACGTTCCTCACGGCGCTGCCGGAGGCGCTCCGGGCGATCGAGGATTACGACATCCTGGTGTATGGCGCCATGCTGATCCTGTGTATGATGTTTCTGCCGGGCGGGCTGGCGGAAGGAGCGGCGCGGGCGGCCCGCGGCGCGCGGGCGCTCTGGACCGGGCGGCGGGCGGCCCCGCCAGAGGGAGCGCGCTAGTGGGCGCCGTGGCGGGCGGGGAGGCCTTTCTCCGGGGGGAAGGGATCTCGCTGCGGTTCGGCGGGATCACGGCGCTCCACGAGGTCGCCTTCGCCGTGAAGCAGGGGAGTCTGCAGACCATCATCGGACCCAACGGGGCCGGGAAGACGTCGCTCTTCAACGTCATCACCGGTCTCTACCGGATGGACGGCGGGGAGATCTTCCTGGAGAACCGGCGCCTGTCGTATCTTCCAACCCACGCCGTGGCGCGGGCGGGGATCGTCCGGACGTTTCAGAACCTGGAGCTGTTCTCCAACATGTCGGTGCTGGAGAACGTCCTCACCGGGGGGCATCTTCTCACGCGATACGGCGGGCTCGACTGGTGTCTGCGGACGCCGAGGTTTCGCAGGGAGGAGGCGCAATCTGTTCGAGCGGGCCGAGGCGGCCCTGGCCTTCGTGGGCCTGTCCGCCCAGGAGGACGCGTCCGCCGACAGCCTGCCTTTCGGCTCCGCGCGCCTGCTGGAGATCGCCCGGGCGCTCTGTGCGGAGCCGCGGGTGCTCCTACTGGACGAGCCGGCGGCGGGGCTCAACTTGCGGGAGACGGTGGTGCTCGGGGACATCATCCGGCGGATCGTGGACCGCGGCATCACGGTGGTGATGGTGGAGCACGACATGGACCTGGTGATGCGGATCTCGGATGACATCCTCGTCTTGAACTACGGCGAGGTGATCGCCAGCGGGACCCCGGCCGAGGTGCAGAAGGACGCGGGCGTGATCGCGGCGTATCTCGGGGAGGCGTAGGGACGTGCTGCGGGTCAAGAATCTCCAGGTCTACTACGGCGGGATCCACGCCTTGCGGGCGGCCTCCATCCACGTCCGCGAGAAAGAAGTCGTGGCGCTGCTCGGCGGCAACGGGTCGGGGAAGACGACGCTGCTCTCGGCCATCTCCGGGGTCGTCCGGTCGGCCTCGGGCGCGGTGGTGCTGAACGGCGCGGATATCACGCGCGGGAGAGCCGACTGGATCGTGCGGCAGGGGCTGGCCCACGTGCCGGAGGGGCGCCACATCTTCAAGCCCCTGACCGTGGAGGACAATCTGCTGCTGGGGGCCTATCACCGGTATTCGTTCGGCGCGCGCGCGGCCATCCGTGCCGAAATGGAGAGCGTGTTCTCCCTCTTCCCGGCCCTGGCCGACCGGCGCCGACAGGCGGCGGGGACGCTGTCCGGGGGCGAGCAGCAGATGCTGGCGATCGGGCGGGCGCTGCTCTCGCGGCCCAGCGTGCTGCTCTTGGACGAGCCGTCCATGGGCCTGGCCCCCAAGGTGATCCGGGAGATCTTCGACCACATCGCGCGGCTGCGCGCCGAGCGGGGGATGACGATCCTCTTGGTGGAGCAGAACGCGCGCGGAGCCCTGGCCATCGCGGACCGGGGGTACGTGCTGGAGACGGGACGCGTGGTGCTGGAGGGGACCTCCGAGGACCTCCTGGCGAATCAGGACGTGCAGCGCGCCTATCTGGGGCGCGAGCGAAACGACAACGGGTGAGGCGACCTCGTGTCGCCGCGGCGCAACGACCTTCCACGGATCGAGGAGAGCGGCCGATGTACTGGGAACCGGATAACGAGTGCATGCACCGGGAGGAGCTGGAGCAGCTCCAGCTCGAACGCCTGCAGGCGACGCTGAACCGCGTCTACGGGCGCGTCCCCTTCTACCGGAAGAAGTTCGACGAGCTGGGGGTCGCGCCGGAGGACGTCGCGTCCCTCGCCGACCTGGCCCGGTTACCCTTCACGACCAAGGCCGATCTCCACGACAACTACCCCTACGGCCTGTTCGCGGTGCCGATGCGAGAGGTGGTGCGGATCCACGCCTCCTCGGGCACGACGGGCACGCCCACGGTGGTCGGCTACACGCGGAACGACATCCGGACCTGGAGCAACCTGGTGGCGCGCATCATCACGATGGGGGGCGTGACCAAGGACGACGTCATCCAGATCGCCTTTGGGTACGGGCTGTTCACCGGGGGCTTCGGCCTGCACTACGGCGCCGAGCGGATCGGGGCCTCGGTCATCCCCGCCTCCAGCGGCAACACGGCGCGCCAGATCAAGATCATGCAGGACTTCAAGACGACGGCCCTGGTCTCCACGCCGTCCTACGCCCTGCTGATCGGGGAGACGCTGCGCGAGATGGGGATCCCCCTCTCGGCGCTGTCCTTGAAGTGGGGGCTGTTCGGGGCGGAGCCGTGGTCGGACGCCATGCGGCAGGAGATCGAGGAGCGGCTGGGGATCGTGGCCACCGACAACTACGGGCTTTCCGAAGTCATCGGACCCGGCGTGTCGGGCGAGTGTTTGGAGCGGAAGGGTCTTCACATCAACGAGGACCATTTCATCCTGGAGGTGGTGGACCCGGAGACGCTCGAGCCGGTTCCGCCCGGAGAGATAGGGGAGCTGGTCCTCACCACGCTCAGCAAAGAGGCCTTCCCGATGATTCGCTACCGGACGCGAGACCTCACCCGGATCCTTCCCGGCGAGTGTCCCTGCGGCCGGACGGGGCGGCGGATGAGCCGCGTCTTCGGACGCAGCGACGACATGCTGATCATCAGGGGGGTGAACGTCTTTCCGTCGCAGGTCGAGACCGTGCTCTTCGAGATCGAGGGGACGGAGCCCCACTACCAGATCGTGGTGGACCGCAAGGGGGCCATGGACGAGGCGACCGTCCTGGTAGAGGTGTCCGAGTCGATCTTCTTCGACCAGATGCGCCGGCAGAAGGAGATGATCGAGCGAATCCAGAAGCGGCTGGCCCAGGACCTGGGCGTGACCTTCGAGGTGAAGCTGGTCGGGAAGAAGGCGCTGGAGCGCTTCGAGGGCAAGGCGAAGCGGGTGGTGGACAATCGGAAGATGTGAGCGCGCCCGAGAGGAATACTCGGAAGCAACGTATCACACAGGCATGAAACGAGCCAAGCAGGAGAAGCTACAGAAGCGCGGCTGGGCCGTCGGTACCGTGGCAGACTTCCTCGCCCTCACGCCCGAGGAGGCCGCGTTCGTCGAGATCAAGCTCGCCCTGAGCGACGCCCTGCGCACGCAACGGCAGAAGGCGAACCTCTCGCAGGCACAGGTGGCCAAGCAGTTGGGGTCCAGCCAGTCCCGCGTGGCCAAGATGGAGACCGGCGATCCGTCGGTCACCCTCGATCTACTGGTCCGATCGCTGCTCGTTCTCGGCGCCACCAAGAAGACCGTCGGCCGCACCATCGAGGCCGCGCGTCTCCCTCATGCCGCCTAACCGATTACGCTACCGTGATAGGGGACGCAGCATCTTTCGTCTCCTGGTAATATGGAACCCTGCTACTTCTTCTTCCCTCTCCACTCACTCGGGACATGTCCAGGGACAGGAATGGGGGACGTTGTTTCCCAGATTGACTTACTACGTTGCCATGTTGTGCACGTTGTAGTTGCCTCCCCTCCACCATAAGCGCTACCCTTTTCGGCGTTTAAATATTGCGCCATAAGGCGCATCATGGATGCGCCGTTAAGCGTAGCGCCGAATGGCGCAAATAAGGTTATGAGACCATTGGACTTTCTGAAGGTGGACAGGACCGTTCTCAGCGTTGTCCCGCTGACCGACCGGTCAGATGATAAGGGGTACTGGCACGCTCAGTCTCCTGAGGCACGCCTGCAAGCGGTGGAAATCCTGCGGCAACTCAACTATGGCCACCGTCAATCTACCGCCCGAATTGAGAGAGTTTTTGAGGTTGCTCAACTGCATCTCAAGCTGAACAAGCGAGCCGCCGGTCGCTACAAAGACCTCGACGAACTGGAGAACTTGCCGTAGCGGTGTCCAGCGCTGCCCCGCTCGAGCAGTTGTCGCACCCGAGCGCCTACCGCGCCCCCACCATAAAGCGGCTCGCTGCCCTACAGGTTCTCGATTGGGACGGGCGGGATCGGGTCGGCGGGGGTGAAGCCGAAGACGCGCGCGAAGAAGTAAAGCTCTCCCTCCAGAGCCCGCTGGATGTTCTCCGCCTTCCGGAATCCGTGCTGCTCGCCTTCGAATGGGACGTAGGCGGTGGGAACGCCCCGCTTGCGGAGGGCGTCGAACAGCATCTCCGCCTGATTCGGCGGGACGACCTTGTCATCCAAGCCCTGAAAGAAGATCACGGGGCGGTCCAGGCCCTCCAGGTGATGGAGGGGTGATCGCTCGATATAGAGATCGCGCCGCTCGGGATAGGGACCGATGAGGGTGTCCAGGTAGTGCTCCTCGAATTTGTGCGTGTCCTGGGCCAGCACCTCGCAGTCGCTGATGCCGTAGTGGCTGGCCCCGGCGGCGAAGACCTTGCGAAAGGCGAGGCAGGCCAGCGTGGTGTACCCGCCGGCGCTCCCGCCCCGGATAGCGAGCCGCGCGGCGTCCACGCGCCTCCGGGCCGCTAGATGCGTCGCTCCGGCGCAGCAGTCATCCACGTCCACGACGCCCCACTCGCCGTAGAGCCGCTCGCGGTACGCCCGCCCGTAGCCGGTGCTCCCCCCGTAGTTCACGTCCAGGACGGCGATCCCCCGGCTGGTGTAGTACTGGATGTTCAGCCGAAGAGCCGTGGAGGTCGCAGCAGTCGGGCCGCCGTGGATCATCACGACGAGTGGCGGGTTTTCGCCCTGCGGCGCGGCGAAGTCCGGGTTGCGTGGCGGATAGAACAGGCCATGGGCGGTCCTGCCGCCCGCGGTCGGAAACTCGACCGGCTCGGGGGTGGAGAGATACGCCGGCGGAATCGCGAGGCCGGCCGAGCGGCGGAGGATCTCCTGGCGGCCGGAGTCGAGGTTCAGGCGGACCACCGAGAGCGGTTCGGTGGGCGAGCCGGCCAGGAAGACCGCCTGATTCTCATCGCACTGGACCGCGGCGATGTCGGTGTAGGGGAGGACGAGCGGCGTCAATTGTCGTGTCGTTACGTCGAGGCTGGCAAGGGACCAGGTGCCCCGCTGCGTAAAGGCGCAGATGAGGCGGCCCGGCCCGGCAAAGGCGTAGTGCTTCATCCCGAAGACCCAGGGGGGGGTCGCGAACTCGGCCGGGAGATCGGTCAGCGCCTCGACACGCCCATCCGTGAAACGATAGAGGTTCCACCAGTCGGTGCGGTCCGAGACGAAGTAGAGGATCCCGTCGGGCGACCAGAGGGGCTGGATGGCCGACTCGCCGTCACCCCCGGCCACACGCGTCCGCTCGCCCAGGGCCCCGTCGCCTCGCACCGGGGCACACCAGAGCTCGGCGGCGTCCCACGGCATGTGCGGATGGCTCCACTCGATCCAGGCCAGGGATGTCCCGTCGGGGCTGAGCCGCGGGGCGGCGTAGAAATCTTTTCCTGATGCCAGGACCTCGCCGGGCCCGAAAGCTTCGCCATCCAATGCGACGATGGCATTCTGCGGCTCGCCGCCTTTGGTGTGATCCTCGCGGACGCAGACGATCCGCTTGCGGCACGCATCCCAGACGTGGTCCGCGTAGCGGAGGCCGTCAATGGGCGTGATGGGCTCGGGCGAGCCGCCCGGGTACAGCCGATACACGCGCTGGTCGGCAAAGTTCGAAAAGTAGAGAGCACCCTCGGCGACCAGGTAGGAGCCGCCCCCGTATTCATGGACGCGCGTCCGGGCGTTGAAGCCCGGCGGGATACAGTCCTCGGTCGCGCCGCCCGGGCGCAGCCGGACGACCACGGAGCGTCCCGCCTCGGTCGGGCGCATTTCCAGCCAGTAGACGTCCCGGCCATCCATCTGGATCTCACTGAGCCCCATGGTACCCGAAGCGGTCGAACAGCATCTCCGCCTGATTCGGCGGGACGACCTTGTCATCCAGGCCCTGAAAGAAGATCACGGGGCGGTCCAGGCCCTCCAGGTGATGGAGGGGTGATCGCTCGATATAGAGATCGCGCCGCTCGGGTTAGGGACCGACATCGTGTCCAGGTAGCGCGATTTAAACTTATGGGTGTCAGGCGCGAGGGGCTTCCAGGTCACCGACGCCGTAGCGGCTGGCCCCCGGTGTTGAAGGCTTCTCTTAAAAAAGGTGAGCGCTCGCCAGGGTGGTGTACCCGCCGGCGCTGCCGCCGCGAATGGCCATGCGCCGGGCGTCCACCTATCCGCCTCTGGGCTTATGAGCCACAAAGCGCCGTTACAGCAGTCATCCACATCCACCAGCCCCCCAGTTTCCGTTCAAGCGCTGGCGATATAGCGTGCCCATACCCTTGGCTCGAACCGCCATAGTTGACATCCAGCACCGCAAAGCCTCGGCTGGTCCAATACTGGAGGTCAGGCCGTTTAGCTCAAGGCGGTGCCCGCGGCACCCGTTGGGCCGCCGTGGCTCATGACCAGCAGCGGCGGTTATACGTTCATCTTTGGCGGAAGAAACCCTCGTTCGCCGGCGGGTAGAAAATGCCGTGATCAATTAGGCTTTTATCGGTCGGGAATTCGACCGCCTGCGGGGCGGAGAAGTATCCCGCGGGCTTCACGATGGTCGCCTCGATTCACCGCCGCAGTACCCCCTGGGTCCGACCGTGACGGGGGTCAAGCTTGATCAAGGAATACGGCTCTATGCCCGGATCCTCCCAGGAAGTCAGGCTGAGACCCGGCGCCGACACGGACATCGGAGATCTCTGTATAGGGCAGATCCATACGGACCCCAGCTGGGGTGGCGGGCTGTCTCCAGGCGGCCGAGGTTCCACATGCCGTTCTGGGTGTAGGCACACAGGATTCTGCTCTTCGGCGAGGTGAACGCGTAGCCTGCTGCATGCCGAAGACCCACTGCGGCTCCCCGAACTCGGCCTCTCTATCGGGCAGAGGGCTTCGACGTGGTCGTCTTTCCCCCGGTAGAGGTTCCACCAACCGCTGCGGTCCGATACGAAATGGAGAACGCCGGAGGGTGACCACTCCGGCTGGAAAATGTAGGATTTGCCTTGGAACCGCCCCACTTCGCGTCCGTTCCGGTTTTCCCACGGCCTTCCATTTGCCAAGCAGATCAGCGGCCCTCCACAGTCGGTGCCGTCCCAGGGCATATTGGGATGGTTCCAACAAAGCCAGGTCAGGTTTGTTCGCGCCGTCGGGGTCCTTCAGGCGTGGCGTGGAGTAGAAATTGTATCCTTCTGGTCTGAGGATGTTGATCCATCGCCGCCGGCTTCGCCATCCACGGCGACCATGGCGTTCTCCGCCTCGCCCGCCTTTGGTGTGGTCTTCCCGGACGCAGACCAGCCGCTGGCGGCTCGGTCCAAGACAGGTCCGCATAGCGGTGACCCTCCACGCGGGGTGCTCGGCTGGGCGACCCGCCCGGCTCGAGCCGATAAACATGCTGTCGACAATATTCGAGAAGTAAAGTACGCCATCGACGACCATAAAGGACCCTCCCCCGTATTCATGGACGCGCGTCCGGGCGTTGAAGCCCGGCGGGATACAGTCCTCGGGACATGCTGCCCGGGCGCAGCCGGACGACCACGGAGCGTCCCGCCTCGGTCGGGCGCATTTCCAGCCAGTAGACGTCCCGGCCATCCATCTGGATCTCGCTGAGCCCCATGGTACCCGAAGCGATCTGGTCC
>CAVSHW010000063.1:0-21613 GCA_963727695.1 uncultured Methylomirabilota bacterium
AGTTGAACGTGATCGCCCGCGTCAGGAGGAGCGTCAAAGCGTGGTTCGCCTGCCGCCGGGTCCAGCGGCGGCTCAACACCCTGTCTCCCTGAGAGTAAATTCGCTCCAACCTCACCAAAGAAACCAAGATCCGCGCCTGACCCAGAACGTTCCGCAGCGTGTCCGTTCGACCAGCATCCACGCACATGGTCTCACACCAGGATCACCGCCTTGAGGATGTCGGGTCCCCGCCGCTCGGCGCGCACGAACGCCTCCGCGGTTTGCTCCAGGGGAAACTCGTGGGTGACCAGGGACGCCACGTCCACCAGGCCACGATGCGCGAGATCGATGGCCCGGTCGAATGTGTTCTTCATGCGCCGCACGAAGCGAACCGTGAGCCCCTTCCGCATGGCGGTGATGCCCGGGATGGCCACCTGGTCCTGCTTCCAGTACCCCAGCAGCACCAGGGTGCCGCCCGGCCGGAGCGCCTGGATGGCCTGCACCGTGGCCGATTCGCTCCCGGCGGCCTCGAACGCCACGTCCACGCCGTACCCGCCCGTCTGGTTCTTGATCTCCCGCACCACATCGCAGGCAGCCGGATCGAGTGCGACGGTCGCGCCGAAACGCGCGGCCGCCGCCCGGCGGTGCGGCAGGGGTTCCGTCGCGCACACGAGGCGCGCCCCGGCCAGTTGCGCCACTCGGGCGATCATGAGCCCGATGGGGCCGCAACCGAACACGGCAACCGCGTCGCCGATCGACAGGTGGCCGAGATCGACGGCGTGGATCGCCACACCGAGCGGTTCCAGGAGGGTCGTTGCCGCCGGAGACCAATCGACCGGAACGGGGAGCAGGAGGCGGCTCGGGTGCGCGATGTATTGCTGTAGCGCCCCGGGGCGGGGCGGACTTCCGAAGAATTGGAGTCGCTCGCAGAAATTGGGGTCGCCGGCTACGCAGAAGCGGCACCAACCGCAAGGGATTGCCGGATCCACGGCCACCGCCGTCCCCGGGGGCGGCCCATCGGCGCCCGGCCCCAACGCCTCGACCACGCCCGCCACCTCGTGCCCGAGAATATGTCCGGCGCCGAACTCGAGCTCGCCGATCCGGCCTTGGGCGTAGTACTGTAGGTCCGATCCGCAGATCCCGACCGCCGTGATCCGGACCAAAGCCTCACCGGACCCCGGCACAGGCATCGCCGCATCGTCCAGCCGCATCGCGTGCGGCGCCATCACTCTCGCGACTCTCATGGGAATCTCTCTTCTTGTGTGAGGCCCGACTCGTCATACAGCCTGGCCGCCTCGACGAGCTCAGGGATGTCCGGTGCTTTCTTGCGCATGTGGGGTCCCGGAAAGTCTTGTGGTGCGCACATGCTCAGTCTCGCATGAACGCATGATACCACTATCACGTCCTCGTTTTCCGTCAAGAGTGATTCTCGTTCTCTTCTTGCCTCCGGCGGCGCGCGATGCCATCATGCGGCGGGCAGATCCCGCCGACTTGAGGATGGCTTCACGGAGGGGGACGTGGTGATCGAGCCGGAGTGAGACATCGCCTTCGACCGGTGACGCAAGGCACAGCCAGGGCATCGAGGACTGTTCGGTGACTGCTATCCGTTCCATCATCCACCTCGACATGGACGCCTTCTATGCGTCCGTGGAGCAGCTCGACCATCCCGCCTACCGGGGGAAGCCGGTGGTGGTTGGGGCCGATCCCAAAGGCGGCGCGGGGCGTGGGGTGGTGGCGGCCTGCTCCTACGAGGCGCGGCCCTTCGGGATCCGCTCGGCCATGCCGATCAGCCGCGCCTACCGGCTCTGTCCCGCCGCGGTCTTCGTTCGGCCGCGGGGCGACCGATACGCAGAGATGTCGGCTCGCATCTTCGCCATTCTCCGCGAATATACGGACCTGATGGAGCCCCTCTCGATCGACGAGGCGTTCCTGGATGTCACGGCCAGCCAGCGCCTGTTCGGGCCGGCGGAGCAGATCGGTCGGACCCTGAAAAGCCGCATCCGGTCCGAGCTAGGGCTGGTCGCCTCGATCGGATTGGCGCCCAACAAGTTCCTGGCCAAGGTCGGCTCGGACCTGGGAAAGCCGGACGGCTTTGTGACGGTGGCTCCCGGACAGGAGCGAGCTTTCCTCGATCCGCTGCCCATCTCCCGGCTGTGGGGGGTAGGGCCGAAGACCGAGACGCGCCTCCAGCAGATGGGGTTCCGGACCATCGGGCAGATCGCCCGGTCGCGGGTCGAAGATCTGGAAGGCGTCTTCGGACAGGGAGGCCGCGACATCTGGGAGATGGCCAACGGTGAGGACGATCGGCTGGTGGAGCCGGAGCAAGAGGCCAAGTCCATCGGCACAGAGCACACGTTTTCGGAGGATACGGAGAATTCCGCCGTCATCCGAAAAACGCTGCTGGAGCTTTCCGACAAGGTGGGAAGCCGTCTGCGGCAGGAGGGCGTGCTGGCGGGGGGTGTCACGCTGAAGTTCCGCGACCATCGGTTTCACACGGTCACGCGGGCGGCCGTCCTCGAGCCTCCGACGGATGTGGGCGACGACCTGTTCCGGGAGGCGTGGAGGCTTCTGCAGAGAGTCGAGTGGAAGGGAAGCCGGGTTCGCCTGGTCGGTGTGACGGCCACACGCCTGGCGCCGGCATCCGGTCCGGCCGTCGGGCAACTGTCGCTCTTTTCGCCCGCGCGAAACCCCAAGCAGGAGATCGCCCGGGTCGTGGACAAGATCCGGGACCGGTACGGGAAAACCGCGATCACTCGAGCCTCCCTCCTCGATCCCCGTCCGACGGGCAAGGGCCGCGGGAAGAAGACGGGGAGATGACCGCTTTGTCCTAAGTGTACGCGGACACGAATTCGATGACGTATACTTTGGTCATATGAACATAGGTCCCCCGGGCCGCCCCGAGACGCCGCGCCACACCCATCCCGGGGATGGGTACCCGGCGAGCCCGTCCCCGGCACGGAGGTCCGCTCCTCCAGCGGACCGACCCGGGGTAAGGGCGAGCCGGCACGGGTACCCGCCTGTAGGGTGGGTGCAGGCGCTAGGCGTCGGGTACCCAACCGAAGGGTTGGGTGTGGCAGTCCGGGGGACCGACGATATATCAACGTAATTGCGGGCAAGCACTAAGCCAAAAACCCTTGCCTGACTTGTTGATCCCGGTATATCCTCGCCTTGTTTTTCAGTAGATGGGTTATCCGCCACATGGGGGAGTGACGATGCCAACACGAGGGAATCGGGCCGGCGTGAGCCGGCGGACGGTGTTGAAGGGGATGGGGGCTGCAGGGGCCGTGGGTGTGCTCGGATTCCCGGCCATCGTGCGGGCCCAGGTCAAGGAGATCAAGATCGGTTCGGTGCAGCCGATGACGGGACTACTGGCCGTGGTGGGGAAAACCACGCGGCAGGCCAACCAGCTCGGGGTGGATCACGTCAACGCCGAGGGCGGGATCAAGTCCATGGGCGGCGCCAAGCTGGTCCTGCTGCCCGGCGACCACCAGTACAAGCCCGAGGTGGCGCGGGCCGAGACCGAGCGCCTGATGCGCGAGGGGTGCCACGTTCTGATCGGGGCATTCGATAGCGGCAACATCAACGCCATGATCCAGGTGATCAAGCAGTCCAGCAATCCGATTCCCTTCGTGATCGACATCGGCTCGGCCGATCAGCTCACGCAGCAAGGGGTGAAGTATGTCTTCCGTGTCTTCACCACCAACTCCACGATGGGCCGGCGCGGGATCGAGTATCTGATGGAGCTGTTCAAGACCTCGGGGAACCCCTGCAAGCGGGCCGTAATGTTCCAGGTGAGCGATCTATTCGGACAGGTGGGGCGTGAGCGGACGATGGAGTGGCACAAGAAGCTCAACGCCCCCTTCGAGGTCGCCGAGATCATCACCTATCCGGCGGGCACACAAGACCTTTCCACCGAAGTGGCCAAGGCCAAGACCTCGAAGCCCGATCTCATTCTGGCCATCACCCGGCCGAACGACGCCATCCTGCTGATCCAGGAGCTCTACAAGCAGCGCGTGGACGTGAAGGCCATCGTGGGACCCGGGAACCCGGGGTTCTATCAGCCCACCTTCTCCAAAGCCCTCGGAAAGCTGGCCGAACACACCATGGCCAACGCGCCCTGGTGGAATCCGAAGTCTCCGCTGGGGCAGAAGGTGGCGGCGGATTACGAGAAGCGCTTCGGGGATCCCTTTACCACCGAGTCAGCCTGGGCCTACCAGGGGGTGCGGGTGATCGCCGACATCCTGGAGCGGGCTGGGACGGTTGACCCCGACAAGTTCGTGGAGGCGGCCCACAAGACCAATATCAAGGAGCATGTCGTGTCGGGCGGCCCGATCCAATTCGATGAGCAAGGGGACAACATCGGGGCCTCCTCGTCCATGGTCCAGATCCGCGACGGTCGCCCCAAGGTCATCTTCCCCAAGGAGATGGCGGAGATTCAGCCTGTCTATCCAATCCCCAAGCTCTGGGACCGCGGCTGATCTTTGGGGGGGTGGGGGACAGAGGGCAGAGCCTCAGAGGCCAGAGATCAGAGCCTCAGAGGTTAGAAGGCAGAGATCAGAGGACAGAGGACGGAAGACGGAAGACGGAAGACGGGGGTCAGAAGATGGAGGTCGGGGGAGGGGACACTCCTGACCTTTACCTTCTGACTTCTTTTTTGAGGAGATAGTGTCTCTCTACGTTCAGGCGATCGTCAACGGCGTACTAGTGGGTGGGGTCTACAGCCTGATGGCGGTGGGCCTGTCGTTGATCTTTGGCGTGATGCGCGTGATCAACTTCGCCCACGGGGATATGATGGTCTGGGGGATGTATCTCAGCTTCTGGCTTTTCACGACGCTGGGGGTGGACCCCTATCTCTCCATCCTGGCGACGGGCGCCGCGATTTTCCTGCTCGGCGCGGCGGTCCAGCGGGGGCTGGTCAACCGGATCCTCGACGCTCCCCACGAGATGCAGATCCTGCTCATGATGGGCGTGGCCCTGGTCCTGGAGAACGTGGCCCTGATGGTCTGGGGGCCCGATCCCCGGCGCGTGAACGTCTCCTACGGGCTCAGTACCTTCTGGGTGGGGCCTATCGTCTTCGACCTGCCCCGCCTGGTCACGTTCGGCGTGGCGCTCGTCCTGGCCCTGGCGCTGTATCTGTTCTTGAAGAAGACCGATCTGGGCCGGATGATCCGCGCCGCCGCCGACAACCGGATCGGGGCCCTCCTGGTGGGAACGGACATCTTGAAGGTCTTCACGCTGGCCTTCGGCATCGGGGCAGCCTGCGTCGGGGCGGCGGGGAGTCTGATGACGCCCCTGCTGCCTTTTGCGCCCAGCACGGGGCTCTTCTTCACCATCACCTCCTTCAACATCGTCATCATCGGCGGCATGGGGAACCTGCTCGGGGCTTTCGTGGGCGGCCTCCTCGTCGGGGTGAGCGAGTCGCTGGGCGCCGTGCTCCTGGCCCCCTCCTTGAAGGAGCTCGTCAGCTTCGTCCTGCTGGTGGTGATTCTGCTCTTCCGCCCGCAGGGGCTCCTCGGGGGGAGCTGGTGATCCGGCGACTCGGGACGGGAGTTGCCGTCGGGTCGTTCTTGGTGTGGCTGCCGTTCGCGGTATCCTCCGTCTGGCAGAATCTCCTGATCACAACCTTTTACTTCGGCTTTCTGGGCCAGGCGTGGAACGTCCTGGGGGGGTACGGTGGGCAGCTCTCGCTCGGCCATGCCGCCTTCTTCGCCATCGGCGCCTACACGTCCGTGGTGCTTCACACGCATCTTGGTCTCTCGCCGTGGCTGGGGATGTTCGTCGGGGCGCTTTTAGCGGCCCTCCTCAGCCAGGGGATCGGGTATCTCGGCTTCCGCTTCGGCCTGCGTGGGTTCTATTTCATCCTCCTGACGCTGGCGGCGGCGGAAATCTGCCGTCTGATCGCCCTGCACCTTCCGATCCTGGGGGGGTACACCGGCCTCTTCATCAACTTCACGCCCAACCCGTGGCAATTCCAGTTCAGGGGAAAGATCCCGTACTACTTCGTCTCCCTGGCCTTTCTCGTGCTTGCCTCGACAGTCGTCTGGCTGATCCAGCGGTCGAAGTTCGGGGTGTACCTGGTGGCGATCCGTGAGGACGAGGACGCCGCCGAGGCCCTGGGGGTGGACACCTTCCGGTACAAGATGCTTGCCTACGCCGTCAGCGCGGCACTCACGGCTCTAGGCGGGACGTTCTATGCCTACTACCAGTTCTACCTGCAGCCGAATACCGTGCTCAGCATGAACCTCTCGGTGGACATCATGATCCGCTCCGTCGTGGGCGGGAGCGGAACCATCCTGGGGCCCATCCTGGGCTCGTTCCTTCTGGAGCTCCTGGGCGAGTTCTCGCGCTCCTATTTCGCCGCCGGTGCGGCCGGCCTCTACCTGGCGATCTACGGACTCCTCTTGATCGTGGTGGTCCTCTTCCTGCCTCGCGGAGTGTATCCGACGCTGCTGGGCTGGCTCCGTCGGGCTACCGGGAGGCGCGCATGAGCCTCCTCGTCGCCCTGGGCGTGAGCAAGTCCTTCGGCGGCCTCAAGGCGGTCCGGGAGGTGGGGTTCTCTCTGGCGGAAGGCGAGATGCTCGCCCTGATCGGGCCGAACGGGGCGGGGAAGACCACGCTGTTCAACGTCATCTCCGGATTCTTCAGACCGGACGCGGGGAGGATCAGTTTTGCGGGCGAATCGTTGGCCGGCTTGCGCCCCCACGACATCTGCAGGCGAGGCATGGCGCGGACCTTCCAGGTGACGCGGCCGTTCCATCGCTTGACCGTCCTGGAGAACGTCCTGGTGGGGGCGCTCGAGCGGGTCGCCCATCGCCGGCAGGCGGTGCGGATCGCCGAAGAGGTGCTGGAGCTCACCGGGCTCGCGGACAAGGCCGGGAACATGGGGCACAGCCTCACCCTGCCGGATCGGAAACGATTAGAGCTCGCCCGGGCGCTGGCCACGGGACCGCGCGTCCTCCTGCTGGACGAGGTCATGGCGGGCCTCAACCCGACCGAGACCGGACGTCTGATCGACCTGATCCGCACCATCCACGGACGGGGAATCACCATCTTCCTGATCGAGCACGTCATGAAGGCGGTGATGGCCCTCTCGCAGCGGATCCTGGTCCTGAACTACGGGGAGCTGATCGCCCAGGGCGTGCCCGAGGAGATCGTGCGCGATCCAAAAGTGATCGAGGCGTACCTGGGCGAAGGCTACGCGGAGCTCGAAACGTGATGGGTAGCGTGCTGAAGGTGCGGGGGCTGCATACGTATTACGGGGAGCTCCATGCGCTCTGCGGGGTCAGCCTGCACGTGGGCGAGGGGGAGATCGTCTCGGTCATCGGCAACAACGGGGCCGGTAAGACCACGACCCTAATGACCGTCTCGGGCGTGATCAGGCCGCGCAAGGGAGAGATCGAGTTCGACGGCCGGCGGATCGACGCCCTGAAGCCGGCCGAGATCGTGGCACTGGGCCTGGGGCACGTCCCGGAGGGCCGGCAGCTTTTCTCGTCCATGACGGTGGAGGAGAACCTGCTGATGGGGGCCTGCTCCCGGCGGGCGAAAGGGACTCGGGCAGAGACGCTGGAGCGCGTGTACGCCCTCTTCCCGCACCTGCTGGAGCGCGGCCGCCAGATCGCCGGGACGCTCTCGGGTGGGGAGCAGCAGATGGTGGCCATCGGGCGCGGGCTGATGTCCCTCCCCCGACTGCTCATGCTGGACGAACCCTCGCTCGGCCTGTCGCCGGTCATGGTTACCGCGATGTTCGAGGCCATCCGCCGGATCAATCAGAGCGGCACCACCATTCTGCTGGTCGAGCAGAACGTGTTCCGGGCGCTCAAGTTGTCCCACCGCGGCTACATCCTGGAAGACGGGCGGATCGTGGCGGAGGGGCCGAGCGCCGATCTCTTGCGCAATCCGCAGGTGCGGACGACGTACCTGGGCCTTTGATGCAATGACCAATGACCAATGGCAAATGATCAATTGCTGTACTATCATCGGTGATTGGGATTTGGTCATTGGTCATTCAACCTGGTCAATGAAAGCCGATTGCCATGGCTGTGAAATTGCCGATCTACATGGACCATCACGCCACCACTCCCGTGGCCCTCGAGGTCTTCGAGGCCATGCGGCCCTTCTTCCTGGAACAGTTCGGGAATGCCGCCTCGCGGAGCCACGCCTTCGGCTGGGCCGCCGAGGGGGCGGTGGAGACGGCCCGAGCGGAGGTGGCGGAGCTCATCGGCTGCCGGCCCATCGAGGTGGTCTTCACCTCGGGCGCCACCGAGTCGGATAACCTGGCTCTGAAAGGCGTGGCCTACGCCTATCGGGACAAGGGCACGCACCTCGTCACCTCTGCTGTCGAGCATCACGCCGTCCTGGACACCTGCAAGCGTCTTGAGAAGGAAGGCTTCCAGGTGACGTACCTGCCCGTGGACCGGTACGGGATGGTGGACCCGGGCGACGTCGCCAAGGCCGTCACGCCGAAGACCACGCTGGTCTCGATCATGCTGGCCAGCAACGAAGTGGGGACAATCCAGCCCCTGGCCGAGATCGGCCGGCTCTGCAAGGCAAAGGGGATCCTTTTGCACAGCGACGCGGTGCAGGGAGTCGGCAAGATTCCGGTGAAGGTGGACGGCTTGGGCGTGGATCTGCTGTCATTGACCGCTCACAAGATGTACGGCCCGAAGGGCGCAGGGGCCCTCTACGTCCGGATGGGGAGCCCGCGGGTGCGGCTCGTCCCCCAGATGGACGGCGGCGGCCACGAGAAGGGGCGGCGTAGCGGCACGCTGAACGTGCCGGGCATCGTCGGCCTGGGCAAGGCCTGTGAGCTGTCCGGCCGGCTGATGGCATCCGAGGCGGTGCGGCTCGGCGCCCTTCGGGAGCGGTTGCGGGCCGGCCTCTTCGTACGGCTGGACCACATTCACCTGAACGGCCACCCCACCCAGCGCCTCCCCGGGAATCTCAACGTGAGCTTCGATTTCGTAGAGGGAGAGGCGCTCCTCCTGTCCCTAAAGGAGATCGCGGTCTCCTCCGGCTCGGCCTGCACCTCTGCCAGCATGCAGGCGAGCCACGTTCTGCGGGCCATGGGGATCGGCGACGAGCTGGCGCACACCAGCATCCGCTTCGGCCTGGGTCGGGGCAACACCGAGGAAGAGGTAGACTACGTCTGCGATCGAATCGTGGAAGAGGTCACGCGGCTGCGCGCTTCCGGAGCTTTTTCCTAGATGGCGTGCTGCATTCGGATCGGATTTCGAAAGGAGGTCTTCGCGTGTTTCAGTATCATCATCACATCTTCATCTGCATCAATCAGCGGCCCCCGGGGCATCCCAAGGGAGACTGCGCCTCGAAGCAGTCGCGCGAGGTCTTCAAGAAGTTCCAGGAGGAGACCGAGAAGCGCCAACTGTGGGAGACGGTGGCGGTGAGCGGGAGCAGTTGTCTGGGCCCGTGCGGCACGGGGCCGACCGTTGTCGTCTATCCGGAAGGCGTCTGGTACGGCAAGGTCAGTGTGAAGGACGTCGAGGAGATCATGGACCAGCACGTCCTCGGCGGCAAGCCGGTGGAGCGTCTCCTGCTCTCGAATTTAATACCCAAGGAAGGCTAAGCGCGGTGAATCGTAAGTCTGCTGACCATTGCCCGGCCAGAGGGACACCCCTCTGCCGCCTGGCGCCACGTCGATGCCAGCTCGCCCTTACCCCGGGTCGGTCCGCTCTGCGAGCGGACCTCCGTGCCGGGGACGGGCTCGCCCGCGGGCGCAGCGTCTTCGGGGTGCCCCTCTGGCCTTGGAATATGTTGGCGAAGCTCTGCCTCAGGACAATAGACGCTCACCGCCCGAGACTTCGAGACGGCTGACCCTCAAGAGGGGTCTGAGCCGGGGCACGCCGTACGGCTTGCAGGTCTGGAGGGTTCGAGCTAGAATGCCGCTCGTCCTGGCAATTCCACGCCAGGTGTCCCGCCTCCTTGGTATTGCGTTGGGGGATCGTCCAACGGCAGGACAGCAGACTTTGGATCTGCTTATCGGGGTTCGAATCCCTGTCCCCCAGCCACTCCTCCGATTTCCTGTTGTGCTCCATTGTCGTTGTGCAACTTGACAGTCGTGCCGGGTCGAGAGTAGGCTCCTACCCATCCTTCCTCTCCGTCACCACCAACGGAGGCGGCTCCATGGGGTCGGTCAGAGACAGCGTCTCGGACCCGAATCGTGCCAGCGGCTCGGCCCGTCAGCCGTGGTCACCCCGGATGCGGCCCCTTCAGACTTACAACATCAGGTTAGACAAGTCGGTCGCGCCATGGGCGCGTGTCTTATACAGACCGGACCCTTCTTGGGTTACTGGATTTTACAGACTGTCCATTTATAGTTGGCGCGGACGCTTCGCGCCGCGCCGACGGAGCCGCGTCTTCCCATCCGCTGTCTATCCCGGCGCTCTGCGCCGGGCCAACCAGCGGCTGCAGCGGATGGCCGGTCCTGCGAGCACGCTCGCGTGCCCGTCCCCCGCTGATCCGCGGCTCCGTTAGGCGAGCGATGTGATCGATAGGACACTGAAATGCGCATTCCAAAGGTGGACGCCAAGAATGTGGAACTGCTGAAGTTGATCGCCCAGTTACGGGACCATATCGACATCCACCGGGTCATCGGCCTAAACCTTAGAAGCCTCCGTGAGTCGGAGATGAGTGCCGCCCTCATTGGCTACCTCCAGAAATCAGCGCACGAAGCCCTCGCCATCTACATATGTAAAATCTTTGAATCGTCAACTCGCAACGAGTTGAATTCGATTCCCGGCATCATCGAGTCGCTGCCAAGGCTGTCGTTGTCCGATGAACAGAAGATTACCTTTGCCGCCTTTGGAAAGACGTACGGAAACCACGCACCACCGTCAGAGGCGGTCTCCTATCTCCGAGGTACATTCGGATTGTTCTCTGGGATTCACTCCGAGTCCCTTCGCCGCCTGAAACTCTTCAGAGATACCATCGGCGCTCACAGTGATTCCAAGGCGGCCATCAAGTCGCTTCCATCGCATGCTGAGTTCGAGAGTCTCTTCAGCTTCGCGAACGATTTCTACCAGCTTGTCGCCGGTTCTATCAACGGGGGCGGTCCAGCAATGATCCCACGAAAAGTCGGTCACGGATTCACCACGTTGATAAAGTCCCTCGGGGTACAGGGCGCCAGGTTCGACTTCGATGAAGAGAGGTGACCCCGTTCACTGTTACGCCCAACAGCACAGTCGAGCGGACGTGCTTTGCACGCCGCTCACCGCGGGCGTTAGGTGAGAAGTTGGCAGTGCGAGTAGGGAGTCTGCAAGTGGGGCAGTCGACAAAGGTTGCAGAAGGCGCAGAATGTACCTGTTCAGTCTGCGGACGCGTCTACTACATGAACCGGCGTAGGGGACACTCAGCGACCAGGTGCAACAGTTGTATTCGAAATTCGCACTGGCGTGAACACCGATCACGGATGATTGCCTACCTTGGCGGTCGGTGTTCTCGCTGCGGGTACGATCGCTGCGAGGCGGCACTGCAATTTCACCACAGAGACCCTGAGACCAAGGCGGCCTTCCCGCTCAACTCGAGCCACAACCGCCGGTGGGAGATCGTTCGCGGCGAACTCGACAAGTGCGTGCTTCTATGCGCGAACTGCCATGCGGAACTGCATTCGGACAACGACGAGCTCAGAAAGCGAACTGGCGCTGGTCGGCCGCGTCATGCCGGAGATGGGCCCGAGGCAACATGAATCCTGAAGACTCCGTAAAAAGGTACTAAAAAGGTACCGCAAAGGTGAATTCACATTGCAAGTGCACCACGAGCAGCGGTGGATGATAATGACCTTCATAAAAATAGAAATGATTTTAGCCCTGATCATTAGCATGACATTTATGTTTACAACTGAAAGTGTCACCTCAGCGGCCGATGCACTTCCAACGAAAAGCGCATTAACAAGTATAAACGCGCAAGACGTTGAGTTTCTCACCAAACAGTGCGATATCGACCATGCAGACATCAATGTCATCCAGAAACTTAAAGAGGAAACCCGCGGGTATTTGTATGCGTTGATTGCGAAGAGGGACTGCAAAATTCTGGAACCGTTCAAGGCGACAAGAGAATACCTCAAGAAGTTCACCCCGCCTCCGGACAAAAGTCCCTTCCCGCCCAAGGGATTCAAAAATGATTTTCTGACTGAGGAAGAGAGCCAGTGCATTGACAATGTCAACAAGCGTATCTTAGACAAGGTATTTGAGGATTTTGGCCGGAAGCGCTAACCCGACCTATTGTGAATCTAAACATGGGGGTCACCCCCTGATAAAGGAAAAAAGCACAGAACAAACGATTGCCGAACAAGCCAATCCAGCGGACTCGCTACGCTCACCGCTGATTTTTTCGTTCTGCCGAGAGAAGAATGCAGTTCATTCCGCCTGAAGAGATGATCGTGCACGAGACGCCACACTGGCGCGTCAATCACCGTGTCGGCTGTCTCGTGCCCGGATACTTGATGGTGGGAGCCAAATCGCCCGACGCGATCGAGTTATCGGACCTCACGGTCGCCGCCCAGCGAGAGATCGGATCTATCCTGGCGCAGGCAACCAGGATTCTCCGCGCCGACCTTGGCGCGGAGCGTGTCTACGTCGGACGATACGGTCACGACGCTGGTTACACGGTCCACTTCCATGTCATTCCGGTGTACCCGTGGATCGTGTCCGCATTCCACGCCGACTCCAGGTATGAGAGCGGCCCAAATCCGGACGGAGCTAACTTGACGCTTTTCATCTGGCGAGAGTATTGCGAGAGTTCGTCACCGCGGCCGTGTCCGGCACCGTCTGTCGCAGACGCAATCGAGGTAATTCGGAGAGGATTCCAGAACGGTACGGCTCCGCCGCGCCGTTAAGCGTGTCGTTCGCGCCAGGCCCGCGTGGATCATACGGCGGGGTCCGGCGTGGCGGGCTGCTGCGCGGCCGTGGGGGGCAAGCGGTCGTATAGCTCGCTGAGGCCCCGAAGGCCGTCGAGCCGCTCGGCGAGGGGCTGGTCGGATGTGAGTCGCCAGCGCCAGTTGCCGTCGGGGACACCGGGGCGATTCATGCGGGCCGACGAATCCAGCATCAGCACGTCTTGCAGGGGAACGATGGCCAGGCGGGCCACGGAGCCCCAGGCCATGCGGATCATATCCCAGGCGATGTCGCGGCCGTCGGACTTGGTGTAGGCGCGGATGTGGTGCCGTCGGGCCTCGGGAAGACTCCGGAACCACCCCACGCTGGTGTCGTTGTCGTGGGTGCCGGTATAGACGACCAGGTTGGGTGTGTGGTTGTGGGGGAGGTAGGGATTCTTCGCGTCGCTGTCGAAGGCGAACTGCAGGACGGCCATGCCGGGGAGGCCGAACCGATCCCGCAGGGCCCGGACAGCCGGCGTGATGAAACCGAGATCCTCTGCAATCACCGGCAAGCGGCCGAAGGCTGGCAGGAGATGGTCGAGAAGATCGGCCCCCGGACCCTTAACCCAGCGGCCGGTCTCGGCCGTCGGCGAGCCGGCCGGGATGTGCCAGGCGGCCTCCAGACCCCGAAAGTGGTCGATCCGCACGAGATCCACGAATCGGAGCGCGCGGTCCAGGCGCTCTTTCCACCAGGCATAGCCATCCTCGCGCATCGCTTCCCAATGGTAGAGGGCGTTACCCCAAAGCTGCCCCGTGGGGCTGAAATAGTCGGGGGGCGCCCCGGCCACGACGGCGGGCCGCCGCTCTGCGTCAAGGAGGAAGTAGTCGGGATGGGCCCACACGTCGACCGAGTCCGTGGTCACGAAGAGGGGGAGATCGCCGATGATACCGATTCCCCGTGACTCGGCATGGCGCCGCATTGCCTCCCACTGCCGGTGGACGAGGAACTGACAGAAGGCCTGATGCGTCATCGACTCGGCCAGCTCGGCTCGGGCCAGGGCGAGGGCTGATGGCTCGCGGAGCGCCAGCGGCCGCGGCCAGTCCCACCAGGCCACGCCGCCGTACCTCTCCTTGCAAGCTGCGTACAGCGTGAACTCCTCGAGCCACCCGCCGTTCTCGTCCGTGAACTTCTCGAGGTCCGGTCGTAAGCCGGGAGCCACCCCGCGGCGGTATGCGGCCCACGCCCGGCGCAGCAGCTCGGTCTTGAGAGGGCGGACCCTTTCGAAGTCCACCGCATCGTGTGGGAGGGGAGCCTCGGGGAGGTCCGGGGGTTGGAGCAGCCCGTCCTCGATCAGCCGGTCGGGGCTGACGATGAGCGTGTTGGCGCCCATGGCGGAGAAGGAAGAATAGGGGCAGTCCCCCGGGCCAGTGGGGGTCAATGGCAGGACTTGCCACCACCGCTGGCCGGCCTGCGCCAGGAGGTCGATCCAGGCGCAAGCGGCCGGGCCGACATCCCCGATGCCGTAGCGCGAGGGGAGCGAGGTGAGGTGCAGGAGGACCCCAGAGGCGCGATCGGCAAGCGCGGCAGTGGCAGGCATAGTCTCTCCTGGCGTACTACGCAGCGCGGAATGATGGCTACACCAAGCGGCATCCGGCGATGACGACGGCGGGTGTACCCCCTCTACCTCACATAGGCTCGTCGGCCGTCGGGCCATAGATCGACGGCAGCGGGACATTCTGGAGCCGGAGATACACCGATAGCTGGCCCCGATGATGGATCATATGGTTCATCAGCACGGCCCGGACCGCCCCAATGCGCGGCATCTCCAGGAGCAGCTTCCCCGCCCGCTTGAGCCGCCAGGTCGCGAGCAGCCGCTCGTTCGTCTGTTTCTTCAGCAGCGCGGTCGCCTGCGAGACGCTCTGATCGAAGAAGGTCAGTAGGTCGGCGACACTGCTGGCGGTGTAGGGAGTCATGCCGCCGGTCGCGAAGTCGTACTCGTCAGGCTCCAGGGCGGTAGAAATCCGACCGGGAATCTCCGCGATGTGTCCGGCCAGGCGGCCCAGCGTCATGGATTTCTCGTGCGGCTTCCAGGTGAGGTGCGCTTGCGGCAGGCGCTCCAGCAGCCGACGGGTGGTGGCGGCTTCGTGCGCGAGTTCTGCCAGGACCGGATCGATGATATTCATTCGACACCTCCATGGGGGGATTGTTGCTGCATCCGGCGCGGGTGAACGTCCACGCGCCTAGCAGACGATTCCTCCTGGTGACCACAGGCCCCGTCGGAGAAGGGGGTGGAACTCCCTGCGATTACCGGGCTATACTGTAATCTGAGAGCATGCGGGACGCAAGGCCGGCGGAGGCGATGGGCAATGATCGTGCGTCAGTGGTCCAAAGGGTGGCTTCTTGGCTGTCTCGTCCTCCTGCTCGCCGCATGCGGCCGGACCGGTCCGCGCCCCGATGAGGAGTCCTCGGCGGCGATCCCGCCGGATCGGGTGCCGATCATCCTGCTTCCCGGAGTCAGCCGGGAGGTGGCTCGAGAGCTCAAGGGCGGCAGTCTCGTCCCGTTCTCGGCGCTGGCGCTCCGCACCGACACCGAGGCGCTGGCGCATCTCGGCGATCCCCGGTTTCCCGCCGCCGGCGGGCAGCCCGCGGAGGTGTCGGGAGATCTGGATCGGGCCTTGCGGGGGACCGACGTCCGCGGTCTTCAGCCGCTGATCAGCCACCTCATCCAGCATGAGGGCTACCTTCGCGGAGACCCGGAACAGCCGCGCGACAAGGACTACCCCGAAAACCCCGAAGGCGTCCGGAAGGATCGGAGACGGCAAGCCTCTCTCTTCGTGCTCTATTATGACTGGCGTCGGGACATGGCGGAGAGTGCCTGCGTCCTGGCGCAGCGGGTGGCACGGATCCGCGCGCTGACCGGCGCTCCGCGGGTCTATCTGGTCGGCCATAGCCTCGGCGGGGTGGTGGCGCGCTACTATCTCCGATACGGCGGGCGGGATGTCGTGGGGGACCTCGACTGCCCGTTGGGGAATGGGGAGTTGCGGACGGCGATCAATGCGCCGGGCGATGGCGGGACCGCCCGCCTCGTGACCCTGGGCGCTCCTCACCAAGGCACGGCGCAGGCCTTCCGGGCCCTCATTCAGGATTTCAATCTGTTCGGGGTCGTGAGTCTCGGCCTGCGGAGGGCGGTCTTCACGATGCCCCTGGCCTGGGAACTCCTGCCGTTCGCCGACCCGGACGGTAGGGTTCCGCTCCTCGTCGATCAAAACGGCGAGGAGCGGGTGTCGCTGTACGACACACGGACCTGGATCGGGCGGGAATGGCTGGTGGGGGATGCAACCGATCCCGAGCGCCGGCGCTTCGTCGAGACGATGCTGGCGCGAGCGAGCACACTGCATCGGCGCATGGCCGAGCGGAATCCGGCGGAAGAGGCCGTCCCCCGTCTCGTGGTGGGGGCCGGATGCCGGCCGACTCCCGCGCGGGCCATCGTGGCGGACGGCAAGCTGGAGTTCCTCTCGCGCACACAGAGCGATAATCCGCTTTTCGCCCGGGCCACCGTCCCGGGGGATGGGGTGGTGAGCCTCGAAAGCGCACTCGGTGTCCCGCCGGCGCCGACCCTCACCCCGATGACCGTCTGCTCCGCCCACAGCGCCTACGTGGACGACCCCAGCACGACGAGCCGCATCGCGCAATTCCTTCTCCAGTGATCCCACGCGGGCGGCACGGGGCGACGCGCTCCTAACGGGCTGCTGAAAAAGGCCCATCTGCTGCGTTGGTACGCTCGGGCACTCGCTGCGGCGTACCTGGAGTACGCCTCTCTCGGCCCTTCGCGCGCCGCCTTGCATCTGGACCTTTTTGAGCAGCCTGAGCGAAAGGTTCCGGTACCCGGCTTTGGCCGGCTTGGGCCGACTGGCTTGTTCGCCGGTGGTTGGTGGGCTATGCTTGTGCCACTATAGACATCGTGCACGAGCTCATTTGCCGGACGATTCCAGGCGCGGGTAGGGCGCGGAAGCGAGAAGATAGCGTAGGGTCATCATTCGGAAGGGAGACGAACCATGGCATCGAATGTGTTGGGCGCGCGCGGCACGCTGGAGACGGCGCAGGGAAAGGTCACAATCTGTCGCCTGCAAGCCCTGGAGAAGGCCGGGATCGTCTCTCGGCTGGACCGGTTACCCTTCTCCATCAGGATTCTTCTGGAGGGGGTACTCCGCTCGGTGGACGGCGAGCTGGTCACGGAGGCGGACGTCCGCAACCTGGCCCGATGGCGCGCGTCGGCGGCGCCGGACATGGAGGTGCCGTTCATGCCCGGGCGGGTGCTCTTGCAGGATCTGACCGGCGTCCCCGCCGTGGTGGATCTGGCGTCGATGCGGGCGGCGATGAAGCGCCTGGGCGGGGACCCGCGACGGATCAACCCCCTCATCCCCGTGGACCTCGTGATCGACCACTCCGTGCAGGTGGACGTGGCCGGAACCCCGGATGCGCTCAAGCGCAACGGCGAGATCGAGTTCACGCGGAACTGGGAGCGGTTCGAGTTCCTGCGCTGGGGGCAAGAGACCTTCGCCAATTTCCGCGTGGTCCCGCCCGCCACGGGCATCTGCCACCAGGTGAACCTGGAGTTCCTGGCCAAGGTGGTGATGACGCGAGAGCAAGACGGTGACGTCATGGCGTTTCCCGACACCGTGGTAGGGGCCGATTCTCACACCACCATGATCAATGGTCTCGGGGTCCTGGGCTGGGGCGTGGGCGGGATCGAGGCGGAGGCGGCCATGCTCGGTCAACCGCTCTACATGGTGGCCCCCCCGGTCGTGGGGGTGAAGATCGTCGGCCGGCTCCGGGAGGGGGTCACGGCCACGGACCTAGCCTTGACCGTGGTCCAGATCCTTCGGAAGAAAGGTGTGGTCGAGAAGTTTGTGGAATTCTACGGCCCAGGTCTCAGCCAGTTGAGCCTTCCCAACCGGGCGACGCTTGCCAACATGTCGCCGGAATACGGGGCCACGATGGGTTTCTTCCCGGTGGATCAGGAAACCCTGGAATACCTGCGTCGGACCGGGCGTCGGAGTGACGCCGAATTGGCGGAGCGCTATACAAAGGAACAGGGCCTCTTCCGGACGGACGCGACGCCGGATCCCGAGTTCTCGGAGGGTCTGGAGCTCGACCTCGGTACGGTGGAGCCTAGCCTGGCCGGCCCCAAGCGCCCTCAGGACCGCGTGCCGCTCGCCAAGATGAAGTCCGCATTTCACCAGGCGCTCACCGCGCCGGTGAAGGAGCGGGGCTTCGGGTTGACCCCCGAGGACGCGTCCAAGAAGATGCCGGTCCAGCTCGATGGGAAGAAGGCCGAGATCGGCCACGGCGCCGTGGTGATCGCGGCCATCACTAGTTGCACCAACACCTCCAACCCGTCGGTGCTGCTGGCGGCGGGCCTGCTGGCCAAGAAGGCGGTGGCACGCGGCCTCTCGGTTCCGCCGTACGTGAGGACCAGTCTCGCCCCGGGGTCCAAGGTCGTGACGGAGTATCTCAAGAAGACGGGTCTTTTGACGGACCTGGAGTCGCTGGGGTTCAACGTGGTGGGTTACGGCTGCACGACGTGCATCGGCAACAGCGGGTCCCTGGCCGCTCCCGTCACCAAGGCCGCGGTGGACGGGAAGCTCGTCGTCGCCGCGGTGCTCTCGGGGAACCGGAACTTCGAGGGACGCATCAGCCCGGTGGTCAAGGCCAACTACCTGGCCTCGCCGCCGTTGGTTGTGGCGTTCGCCCTGGCGGGACGGGCCGACGTGGACCTCACGTCGGAGGCGATCGGCACGGACAAGCACGGCAAGCCCGTCTTCCTCTCAGACATCTGGCCCAGCCAGAAAGAGGTCGCGGACCTCGAAGCCACGATCAGCGGCGAGATGTTCGCCAAGACGTACGCCAACGTGTTCGATGGGAACCCGACGTGGAACGCCATCGGCGGCGTGGCAGGGGACCTCTACCAATTCAAGGAAGAATCCACCTACCTGCAGGATCCCCCCTTCTTCGAGGGGTTGGCGCTCGACCCCAAGCCCCTCACCGACATCCGGGACGCCCGGATCCTGGCGATCCTCGGCGACTCCGTCACCACCGACCACATCGCGCCGGCGGGGGACATCGCCGAGAACAGCCCGGCGGGCCGCTACTTCATGGCCAGAGGGGTGGAGAAGAAGAACTTCAACACCTACGGGGCCCGACGCGGGAACGACCGGGTCATGGCGCGCGCGACCTTCGCCAACATCCGGCTCAAGAACTTCATGGTGCCGGGTGTGGAAGGCGGGGTGACGATCCATCTCCCCTCCGGTGAGCGGATGGACGTTTTCGACGCGGCGGAGCGGTACAAGAAGGAAGGGGTGCCGCTGGTGGTCATCGCCGGCAAGGAGTATGGCAGCGGCTCGTCCCGGGACTGGGCGGCGAAGGGGCCGATGCTCCTGGGGGTGCGGGCCGCCATCGTCGAGAGTTTCGAACGCATCCACCGCAGCAACCTGCTGGGAATGGGTATCCTGCCGCTCCAGTTCAGGCCGGGCCAGAACGCCGAGTCGCTCGGCCTCACCGGCAAGGAGCGGGTGACCATCCGGGGCATCAGCGGGACGCTCACACCGCGACAGGACGTGACGGTCGAGGTGGAGCGGCCCGACGGCACGAAGACCTCATTCGTTGCCACGGCGCGCCTCGACACTCCGGTGGAGATCAACTACTACCGGAACGGCGGGATCTTGCAGACGGTCCTGCGGAAGATGCTGAAGCAGTAGCGGACGCGCGGGAAGATCTGCATGCCGCCGCTGCGTGTCGGCTGCGAATCGAAAGGCCCTGACCGAATCCCGGTCAGGGCCTTTCGCGCTGGGGTGGTTCAGGATCTTGGGCCGATTCAGCCCTCCGAAACGATCTCGGTCCAGCCGTACGGGTCAGGGGCCTCGCCCAACTGGATGGCGGTGAGGCGCTGGTACATCTCCATGGTGATCGGGCCGGCCTTGCCGTCCTTGGTGTAGACGAAGTCCTTGCCGCGATACGTGATCGCCTCCACCGGCGTGATCACGGCGGCGGTGCCCAGACAGCCCGCCTCGTCGAAGCTGGACAGCTCGTCCACCGACACCGGCCGCTGCTCCACCTTGAGGCCCATGTCCTTGGCGATCTGCTGGACGCTCAGGTTGGTGATACTGGGCAGGATGGAGGGGCTGGCCGGCGTGGCGAAACGCTTTCCGATGATGGCGTAGAAATTCGACGAGCCCGACTCATCGAGATACTTCTTCTCCCGGCAGTCGAGGTAGAGAACCTCGGCGTAGCCCTTCTCCTTAACGGGTAATGTCGCCCGCATACCCGCAGCGTAGTTTCCGCCGCACTTGGCGTCGCCCACGCCGCCGGGCGCGGCGCGATCGATCTGTTCCTCGACGACCAGGCGAACCGGGGTCAAGCCACCCTTGTAATAGGGCCCCACGGGGGTGACGAGGACCAGGAACAGATAGTCGTGGCTCGGCTTGACACCCACCTCGGCGCTCACGCCGAGCAAGAGCGGGCGGACGTACAGGCTCGCCCCGCTGCCATACGGGGGCACGAACCGACGGTTTGCCCGTACGACCTTGTGCACCGCTTCGCGGAACAACGCATCGGGGACGGGCTCCATCCAGAGTTTTCTGGCAGAGCGCTGCATCCGGTGGGCATTCTCGATCAACCGGAAGGTCTGGATCCGGCCGTCGGGTCGCTCGTATACCTTCAGACCTTCGAAGACCTCCTGTCCATAATGAAGACAGGTTGCGGCGATGTGGATGGGGATGTGCTCGTCGGCGGTCAGCTCTCCCGCGGACCACTTTCCATCTCGGAACCAGTAGCGGATATTGGCGTCGGTCTTCAGGTAGGAGAAGGGCAAATTGGCGAAATCGAGTGGGGCGCGCTCCATGGGGACTCCTCCCGTGCGGTTGGTAAGACGTGAAAAAAGGTATCTTACCGAAAGCCGGCCCTGGACGCAAGAATCTTCGACATGGGAGGGAATCTGCGAGAGAAACTAGGCGGGCTTTCCCTTCCGCTTGATGGCGGGGAGGATCTTCTTGCGCAGCCGAAAGGCCTTGGGAGTGACCTCCAGCAGCTCGTCTGTCTTGAGGAACTCCAGGGCCTGCTCCAGGCTCATTGGACGCGGCGGGACGAGTTGGACGGTGGCCTCGTCGGTGGAGGCCCGCATGTTGGTGAGTTTCTTCTCTTTGGTGGCGTTGACATCCATGTCATTCTCGCGCGAATGCTCGCCGACGATCATTCCCTCGTACACCTCGTCGATCGGCGAGATGAACAGCTCGCCACGCGGCTGCAGGTGTGCGATGGCGTAGCCGGTGGCACGACCCGGCCGATCGGCCACCAGTGCCCCGGTGGGGCGATGGGGGATGTCCCCCTGCCAGGGCTCGTGCCCGTCGAAGAGGTGATTCATCAGGCCGGTGCCCCTCGTGTCGGTCAAGAACTCCGTGCGGAAGCCTATCAGGCCTCGCGACGGCAGGCGAAACTCCAGCCGGACCCGGCCGCTGCCGTGATTCACCATCTTGGTCATGCGTCCCTTGCGGACTCCGATCTTCTGAGTCACGACGCCGATGAAATCTTCGGGGCAGTCGACCACCAGGATCTCCATGGGCTCGTGCCGCTGGCCGTCGATGTCCTTGGTCAGGACCTCCGGCTTGCCCACGGACAGCTCGTACCCCTCCCGCCGCATCATCTCGATCAGGATGGCGAGCTGGAGTTCTCCGCGTCCCGAGACCTTGAAGGTGTCGGGCGAATCGGTCGGCTCCACGCGAATGGAGACGTTGGTCAGCACCTCCCGGGCG
>CAVSHW010000064.1:0-41927 GCA_963727695.1 uncultured Methylomirabilota bacterium
GCGGTGGGCCATGTTTGAGAGAGCACACAGATCAGTACTCTATAGGGTCTAGCCTTCTCTCGGCCGCCTCCAGCAAGGGTTTTCGAGACACCGGCCCTCCGCGCCCGCGTCATTTCTGGACGGATTCCCCCTGCGTTTTCCATCAGATTTCCGCTTGACAAGCCCAACATGTAGGGCTTATAAGTATCCACCTACCCAAGATGTTGACCAATCATATGTTTGGTTATCCGCCGCGGCATTTCGAGAGACCAGAATCGGGGCTGGTTTCTCGGATGCATCGGCGGGGATGAGGGAGAGGCGATCCCAGAGAAGGCCGGCGGCGAGATCACGGTCCTGGTTGGCGGTTCTTTCTGTTGTGACCGGCCCTGGATCGCGGACGGTTGACGGAACAAAGGCGGGCTCCTGGGCGGTCAGCGGGCCGCAGCCCTTTTTGTATTCGAGATGGAGGAAGTCGCCATGGTAGAGCTCGCGCGTCCGATGAAGCAGGGCCAGTGGTCCGAATCCGCTCTTCGTGTCTTACGGGAGCGGTATCTCGACCGATCTCGCAAGGTCGCCGAGGGCGCCGCATCGGGCGCGGGGCAAGGCGAGACGGCAGAGGACATGTGCTGGCGCGTGGCGAGGGCCATCGCGTCGGCCGAGGCGACCTGGGGGAAGACGCAGCAGCAGATCCACGAGGTGGCCAGCCATTTCTATGAGCTGATGGTGGACGGGGCCTTCCTGCCCAATTCCCCGACCTTGATGAACGCGGGCAAGGACAACGGCCTGCAGTTCTCGGCCTGCTTCGTGCTGCCGGTCTGCGACTCGATGGACGAGATCTTCGAGGCGGTGAAGCGGGCCGCCATCATCCACAAGAGCGGGGGAGGGACGGGCTTCGCCTTCTCGCGCCTGCGGCCCAAGGACACCACGGTCCTCTCCACGGGGGGCAAGGCCAGCGGCCCCGTGAGTTTTCTCCGGGTCTTCAACGGCGCCACCGAGGCGGTGAAGCAGGGCGGCACCCGGCGCGGCGCGAACATGGGCATCCTGAAGGTGGACCATCCGGACATCCTGGAGTTCATCCACTGCAAGCTGGACGGGGGGATCGCCAACTTCAACATCTCCGTCTCCATCACCGAGCCCTTCATGCGGGCCTTGGCGGCGGACGGCGAGTACGACCTGATCGATCCGCACACCCAAAAGGTCACGGGGAGCCTCAAGGCGCGCGAAGTCTTCGACCGCATCGTGAACGCGGCCTGGCAGACCGGCGACCCCGGCCTGGTCTTCATCGACCGCGTCAATCTCGGTCCCGCCAATCCGGTGCGGGACCTCGAGACGATCGAGGCCACGAATCCTTGCGGCGAGCAGCCCCTGGCCCCCAACGACGCCTGTAATCTGGGCTCCATCAACCTGGACAAGTTCGGGCGCCCGGACGATCCAGCGGCCCCCATCGCCTGGGACGCGCTGGACCGGGCGGTGCGTCTCGGAGTGCGGTTTCTGGACGATGTGATCCAGGTGAACCCTTACCCGCTGCCCGAGATCATGGACCAGGTTCACCGGAACCGCCGCATCGGCCTGGGCGTGATGGGTTGGTCCGACCTTCTGATCCAGCTCGGTATCCGCTACGATAGCCAGGACGCCCTGGATCTGGCGGAAAAGCTGATGGAGTTTATCACCACGATCGGCCGGGACGAGTCGGCGCGTCTGGCAGAGGAGCGGGGGCCGTTCCCTAGCTGGTCGCAGAGCATCTATCGGGACGGGCGGCCGGTCCGGAATTCCACCGTGACCACGATTGCCCCCACCGGCACGATCAGCATCATCGCGGGCTGCTCGTCGGGGATCGAGCCCCTCTTCGCCGTTGCCTACAGCCACATCGTGGGGGATCGGCACCTCACCTTCGTGAATCCCCACTTCGAGGCGGTGGCTCGGAAGCGAGGCTTTTACAGCAACGAGCTGATGGAGAAAGTGGCGAAGCAGGGGACGCTCGAGGGTCTGGCCGAGATTCCGGAGGATGTTCGCCGCGTGTTTGTGACCGCGCACGAGATCGCGTACGAGTGGCACGTCCGGATGCAGGCGGCCTTCCAGAAGCACACGGACAATGGGGTCTCCAAGACGATCAACCTGCCCAACTCCGCCACGGTCGAGGATGTGGCCAAGGCCTATCAGTCCGCCTACGATCTCGGCTGTCTCGGGATCACGGTCTTCCGGGACGGCTGCAAGGCGGCCCACGGGGGACAGGTCCTCCATGTCGGCACTGGTGCGGCGGGTGGGGCGAAGGAAAAACCCGAGATCGAGGAACACGAGGGGCTGGCCCACGTTCCGACGACGGTCAAGCCGCGCCCGCGGACCCTGCGGGGGGTGACCTTCCGGGTGGACACTCCCCTCGGCACCGGCTACGTCCACGTGAACCAGAGCACCTCCGGCGAGCCCTTCGAGGTCTTCCTGAACGTGGGCAAAGCCGGGAGTGACGTCCAGGCGGACGCCGAGGCGCTGGGCCGTCTGATCTCCCTGACCCTGCGCATGCCGTCTCCGCTCACCCCGCGCGAGCGGGTGGAGGAGATCGTCAAGCAACTCGACCGGATCGGCGGACGCCGGGATGCCGGAATGGGGCCGGGCCGCGTCCGCTCCATCCCCGACGCCATCGCCCAGGTGCTGGCGGAATACACGGGGTTGCGGGAGCCCGGCGTCGAGCACGTCCGCGAGGCGCGAGAGGGGCGACCCAAGGCCAGCGACATGTGTCCGGACTGCCAGAACTTCACGCTGGTCTTCGAGGAGGGCTGCCAGAAGTGCCACGTCTGCGGCTTCAGCGAGTGCTAGGACAGTGAGATGCACGAACGGCGACTCACTTTGGATCACCAGACCCAGTACATGGTCCTCTGTCGAGCATGCGCCGAGCTGTTGGCGGAGATGTCCTTGCTTTTCGCCGGCTGGCCAGATGTCGCCGTCGTGGTGGACCGCCGGCGGGTGGAGAAAGCTCCGCGAGGGTACCTCGACCCCGTGTTCCCGTCGAGTATGGCGTGAAGGCTTCGGCGTTGAACGTTGAACGTTACGCGTTGAACGTGCAACGTTGAACGCTGAACGCTGAACGTCTGAACCTGCAACGTCTCCGGAGGCCGCATGTCCGTCAAGCCGGATCACTGGATCACCCGCATGGCGCGGGAGCACAGGATGATCGAGCCGTTTGCGGAGAACCAGGTCCGGGACGGGGCCATCTCGTACGGGGTGTCTTCGTACGGGTACGACATCCGGGTGGCGGACGAATTCAAGATCTTCACCAATGTGAACTCCGCCATCGTGGACCCCAAGCGGTTCGACCAGCAGTCTTTTGTGGATTTCAAGGGGGACGTCTGTATCGTGCCGCCCAACTCCTTCGTCCTGGCCCGGACTGTGGAGTACTTCCGGATTCCGCGCAGCGTCCTGACGATCTGTCTGGGCAAGTCCACCTACGCCCGTTGCGGGATCATCGTGAACGTGACCCCGTTTGAGCCCGAGTGGGAGGGAACGGCGACCCTGGAGATCAGCAACACCGCGCCGCTCCCCGCCAAGATCTACGCGAACGAGGGTATCGCCCAGGTCGTGTTCTTCGAGGCGGACGAGGTCTGCCGGGTCTCGTACGCGGACAAGAAGGGCAAGTATCAGGCCCAGCGCGAGATCACGCTGCCCAAGATCTGAAGGGGGGGTGTCATGAAGATCGAATTCGACGCTGCGAAGGATCTCCTGAAGGTCAACCTGCTCACCGATGTGCCCGTGTCGGATACGCGCGAGACGGAGGGGATGATCTTCGGCTACGCGGCCGACCGCCGGATCGTGGCGATCGAGATTCACGGCGCCAAGGGTCGGGTCAACAGCGAGCTCCTCAAGATCATCGACCCCGCCTTCGCCCGGTCGGCGGCGTAGGGAGCGTGGGGCGACGCCCGGCGTTGGAAGGGATCGTCTGCGGGGCGAGCGCGATCTACTTGGCGATGGCCGAGATCCTGTAGCGAGCGGGGTTGCGGCCGGCGTGATTGCGGCTGGAGGAAATACTACGGGGCACGCGAAATAGCGTGCCCCGTAATCATTTTCCTTGCCCGCTACTTGGAGAAGACCGGCTCTTCCTTGGTGATGATCTCCAAGAGCGCCGGCCGGCCGGCATCGGCGGCCTGCAGGGCGCGCTGGGCCGCGGGGATGATCTCGGCCGGCTTCTCCACCCGCTCGGCATAGGCGCCGAGGCCCTCCGCCACCTTGCTGTAGCATCCCGAGAGGAAGCGTGTGCCGTAGCGCTTCGTTGCTTGCGCAAGGTGTTTGTCGTAGCCCCCCAGACACGAGTTGTTCATCACGACGGTCACGATGCCGATCTTGTTCCGGACGGCGGTCTCGAGATCCATGCCGCATTGCCCAAAGGCCGCGTCCCCCAGAACATGGAGGACGGTTGCCTCCGGCCGGGCCACCTTGGCGCCCAGCGCCAGGGGGAGGCTGTAGCCGAGGTGGGTGGACCGGCCCCAGCCGATGTAGCTGCCTGGGCGTCCGGGCGGTCCAGAAGGGGGTCATCTGGTCGCGCGGGTTCCCCGCATCGTGGGTGACGATGATGTCGCGCCCGGCCACGCGCCTGCTGGAGGTCCCAGATCACCCGGTAGGGGTTGATGGGCACCTCGGCGGAGGTCAGCCGCGGCATCCACTCCGCCAGCCACTCGTCCTTGATCGCCTTGATCTGTCGGACCGTGCGATCATCCCCCCGGCGGCCGTCCGTGTCCGAGCTGCCGCTGCACCTCCTCGATCATCTGGCGCAGGACGAGCTTGGCGTCGCCGACGAGGAGGTGGCGGGCAGGGTAGTCCTTGTTGAGGTCGCGGTCGTCCACGGTGAGCTGCACCCCCACCTTCCCCTTGGGGATCGGGGCGGCGAAGCTGGAGATCGAGAGGCTGCTGCCGGCGCCGAAGACGAGGTCGGCGTCGGCCAGATACTTCGTGATCGCCCGGGGCCAGGCCATGCCCCCGCTGCCGATCGAGAGCGGGTGGTCCTCGGGGAACGCACTCTTGCCGGACAGCGTGGTCATCACCGGGGCCTGGAGCAGCTCGGCGAATTCCCGCAGCTCTTCCGAGGCCTGTGCGTAAAGAATGCCGAGCCCGGCGTGGATCAGGGGGAGCTTCGCCGCGAGGATCGCCTTCACGGCGGCCGCCACGTCGGCGGGATCGCCCATCGCCCGGGTACCCTTGACCGGCGCATAGGCAAGGGCCGCCTCATCCACTTCAGCCAGCATCACGTCCCAGGGCAGCTCCAGCGCCACCGGCCCGAGTCGCCCCGTGCGCAGGTAGGTGAAGGCGCGCCGCAGGAACTCCGGGATGCGCTCGACTCGATTCACGCGGGCCACCCACTTGGTGACCTGCTGGAAGTTGAGGACGGCGTCGAAGTTGGGCTTCACCCCCGTCCGGCCCTCGGGGACTCCGCCGGGCAGAAAGAGGATGGGGGTGGAATCCGAATAGGCCTGGGCCAGTCCCCCGAAGGCGTTCTCGGTCCCCGGGCCGTACTGCACGGCGCAGACTCCGATGCGGCGGCCGCTGGTCGCGCGGGCGTACCCGTCGGCCATGCCGAGGACTGCGCGCTCGGTCCGGGCCATGATCGGCCGGATCCCCAGCTCCGCCCCGGCGTCGATCACCTGGTTGATGGGAAAGCAGAAGAGGCACTCGACCCCTTCCTGTTTCAGGATGCCGGCGACCGCCGCTGCGCCTTTCATTTGTTCTCTCCCGTTTGCATGAAGCGATTCTGGACGAGCGGCGCCGCGTCCGTGGAGCCCACGTGGCAGGAGACACAGAGATAGCGCGCCCCGGCGACCTTGTCTGCTACCGTGTCCGGCGCGTTGCGGAGGTCGGTGTAATGGCTCGGGGGCAGCGGCGTGGGCTCGCCCGGCTTCTTCTCCGTCACCGCGTGGCAGTCGAGACAGGCGTTCTGCTTCGCGGTGATGGGGAGGAAATCGCCGATGCCGTGGGGGATGACGGGAGGAGAGCCGGCGTAGGGCGGCGCCACCGGCTTCTGCTCGCCGGGCGCGCTCTGGTTCGGCTTCACCGGCGGGGGAACGGGCACGGCAAAGACGCTCCCCTTCTGGAGACCCAGCGCCGTGTCGGGCGTCGGCGCGACATAATTGGAGGCAGCACAGCCGGCGCTCAGGGCGACGGCGAGGACGAGGATCGCGGTCTTCTTCATGACTGGGCCCTCGCGATCGGGGTGGTCTTGTACACTTTGACGGCGCACTTCTTGTAGTCGGTCTCCTTCGAGATGGGACAGGTGGCGTCGAGGGTCACCTTGTTGATGAAGACCCCTTCGTCGAACCAGGGCACGAAGACCATGCCCCGCGGCATGCGGTTGCGGGTCGGCGCGAGGTCCACGCGGACCTGGATCTTTCCGCGGCGCGACTCGATCCAGGCGAGGTCGTCCTGCTTCAGCCCTCGCTGCTCGGCGTCCTTCGCGTGCATGAAGAGCATCGCTTCCGGGACCGCGGCGTGCAGCGACGGCACCCGGCGGGTCATGGAGCCGGAGTGCCAGTGCTCGAGGACGCGGCCGGTGCAGAGCCACAGGTCGTAGGCCGCGTCCGGGCTCTCCGCCGGGGCGGCATACGGCCGGAAGAAGATCTTGGCCTTGCCGGGCAGCGGGACCGGTTTCGGTTCCGTCACCTTCTCCAGGTTGCCCGTCGGGAGGGCCTTCATGGCCGCGCCGTAGAAGTCGATGCCGCTTCCCCGCCTCGCGTACGGGTCATAGGTTTCGTTGAA
Source organism: uncultured Methylomirabilota bacterium (assembly GCA_963727695.1). GTDB lineage: Bacteria > Methylomirabilota > Methylomirabilia > Methylomirabilales > 2-02-FULL-66-22 > 2-02-FULL-66-22. The sequence continues at coordinate 6,712 of CAVSHW010000064.1, forward strand.
GCGCCAGGGGGTTTCCTTGCCGTTCACCACCGGCCAGCGCAGGCCCCGGACGTCCTCGCGATAGTAGACGTCGAAGAGGGCGAGGTCATGGCCGTGGCCGCGGCCGAAGGCGGCGTAATCCTCGAAGAGCGCCTTCTCGGGGAACCAGTCGATCCCGGCGTGGCGCACGGTGTGGTTCTCGTGGTCTTTGGCCACCGGGTCGGGCCACTTGAACTTCAGGCTCTCCGGCGTGGCGAAGAGGACCTCGTAGAGCGTCTGGTCGCGGCGGTAGCCCAGGCGCTCGGCCTCGGCCAGGACATCGGGGAGGAAGCCGTCCTCGAACCCCTCGTCCTTGAGGCCGGGGACGGGCTGCCGGCCCCAGACCTCGGCGAGGGTGAAGCGCTTGGAGAACTCCAGCATCTGCCAGACGTCGCTCCGGCATTCGCCGGGCGGCGCAACCTGCTCGCGCCAGAGCTGCGTGCGCCGCTCCGAGTTTCCGTACCCGCCCCATTTCTCGAAGATCATGGCCGAGGGGAGGATGAGATCGGCCACCTTGGCCGAAAGCGTGGGGTAGACGTCGGAGACGACGATGAAGTTGTTCTTCTCCCGCGCCGCCATGATCCAGTGGTTGGCGTTGGCGGTGGACTGGAAGGGGTTCGTCACCTGGACCCAGAGCCACTTGATCTTCCCGGCCTCCAGATCCCGCATCATCTGGACGATGTGGCTGCCGATCTTCGGGTTGAGCGTCTTCGCCGGCAGCTTCCAGTGCTGCTCGGAGTGGGCCCGGTGTTCCGGGTTATCCACCAGCATGTCGGCGGGCAATCGGTGGGAGAAGGTGCCCACCTCGCGCGCGGTGCCGCAGGCGGAGGGCTGGCCGGTGAGCGAGAAGGCGCCGCTGCCGGGCTTCGCCTGCTTTCCCGTGAGCAGGTGCGCCATGTAGGCCTGCTCGTTCACCCAGGTGCCGCGGACGTGCTGGTTGAAGCCCATCGTCCAGTACGACACGACCTTGCGCTTCGGGTCGGCGTACTGGTCGGCGAGGGCGGTGAGCTTTGCCTTGTAGGCGTCCATCGGCTCGTCGGGGTCCCCCTTGGAGAGCTCGGCGACGAAGTCGAGGGTGTAGGGGGCGAGCCCCTTCGTGAACTCCTCGAAGGAGATCAGCCAGTGGGCCCCGGCCCGGCCCGCGTCCACCTGTTTCCGCTCCTGGCGCACATCCGGGTCGAGGCCGCGGCCGATGGCTTCGGCGCGGGTGAGCAGCACGACCCGCTCGCGCATCACCGTATCCCGCTCCGCCGGGAAGGTATAGGTGTCGGTCTCGGGGAGGCCGTAGCCGATGTCGGCGGGCCCGGCCGCAAAGACGCAGTGGGCCTGCACGAACTCCCGGTCCACGGCGCCGCGGCGCACGATCTCGCGGGCGACGTAGTTCCAGATGGCCAGGTCGGTGTTGGGGGCGAAGACGATCTCCGTGTCCGCGCCGTCGGAGGAGCGGTTCGAGTAGGTGGTGAGGTTGATGACCCGGTAGTCGGGCGACCCGAGCCGCTTGTCCAGGATGCGGGCCCAGAGCATGGGGTGCATCTCGGCCATGTTGGCGCCCCAGAGCACCACCGTGTCGGTCAGCTCGATGTCGTCATAGCAGCCCGCCGGCTCGTCGATGCCGAAGGTCTGCATGAAGCCCGCCACGGCGGAGGCCATGCAGTGCCGGGCGTTGGGGTCGAGGTTGTTGGAGCGCCAGCCGGCCTTGAGGAGCTTCACCGCCGCATAGCCTTCCTGGATCAGATACTGCCCCGAGCCCATGATGGCGACCCCGGTAGGGCCGAGCTCTCGGTGGACGCGCTTCCACTCGCGCTCCATCACGTCGAAGGCGTGCCGCCAGGTGATCGGGACAAACTCGCCCTGCTTGTCGAACTTCCCGTCCTTCATGCGCAGCAGCGGCTGCGTGAGCCGGTCCGCGCCGTACTGGATCTGCGGCAGGGCGTACCCCTTGGCGCAGAGGAGCCCGCGATTCACCGGGCTGGCCGGATCCCCCTTCACCGCCGTCACGCGCCCCTTGGCGGAGGCGACGAGGATGCCGCAGCCCACGCCGCAGAAGCGGCAGACTCCCCTGTCCCAGCGCCAGTCCTTCTGGTCCTCTCTCGCCAGGGCGGTGAGCGGCCGGCCCGCCGCCCCCACGACCGCGGTGGTGAACCCCGCCTTGAGGAGCTCCCGGCGCGTCAACTTCCAGCTCATGCGTTCCTCCCTAGCTCTTGGCCTCGATCAGCTCCCCGAGCCGCTTGTCCACGTGGGCCGTCACCCGATCCAGGAGCGTCTGCGCCTCGCGCAAGAGCGTTTCGCATTGCCCGCGCATCTCGCGGACGAACACCGGATCGGTGATGTCCTTCAGATTGATCAGGACGTTCCAGACGCCGCCGCGGACGCCGGCGAAGCCCGTCTGGGCCCCCACGGCCGCGTCGGTGATGGAGCTGACGTTGCCGTGCCGGGCGACGGTCCAGGCGGCTTGCATGGCGGCATAGCTGGCCTGCGCCGTCTGGTACGGCACCTTGACCGCCAGCTTCAGGCCCTCCTGCATCTTCTGTTCGCGCAGGGCCTTCTCCTCGCGCGTGTTGGCGGGGAGCCGGCGAGCCTCCATGTAGGCGTTGAAGGCGTTGGTGTCCTCGTCCACGCCGAGGATCAACTGCTCCTTCACCTGCTGTGCCTGTTCCGCGGCCTGGAGCAGCGCGGCCTCGGCCTCCGGCGATTCGCCCTTCCCCTGCCAGAGGTTCGCCACCATGGAGGCCAGCGCCGCGCCGAGCGCCCCCGCCAGCGCCGCGATCGAGCCGCCGCCGGGGGCGGGCGTGTCGCGCGAGACCTCGTCGGTGAACTCCTTCACCGTCATCTGGACGAGCCCCTTGTCGAATTCGCGGGGCAGGCCGATCACCTTGCTCTTGATGTCGAACGGCGAGACGTCGGACAACCCCATCGAGAACGCCGCCGCCTGGAGCACGTCCGGGATCGGAATGAAGGGCGACTTGCCCTGGGCCGTGAGGTAGTAGCGGCCGGCATCGAGGAGGGCGGGGTAGGGGATGAGTCCCACGACCTCGCTCCCCGTCACCACGAGGCCCCGCTCCGCGGCGAGCCGCCGCGCCTCCTCCAGGACGAGGTGGGGCGGCGTGACCTTGTAGTTGGTCAGGTTGATCGAGATCTGGGCGCGCTTGTACTGGTCCACGTACCAGCCGATCGCCTTGCAGTGGGGAAACCTGCCCGCGCGGTAGACCTTCTGCCCGATGAGCGGCTTCGCCGGATCGACCTCGTTCAGGCGGAGGATCTCCTCCAGGTCGTAGCGATGCGCCTCGCGGCAGTGCGCGGCCGTGTCGGCGAACGAATGGCCGACGAAGGCGCAATTTCCGCAGGGGTAGGCGTTCTCCTGATAGGTGAGGATCTTTCCCTTGGAGTAGAAGGCGGAGCCGGTCGCCGCCCGGGCCACGCGGCCCTTCTCGCGCAGCTCGAAGGCGATGTCGGTCGCCAGGGCCTTGTCGCGGGTGTTGAGCGTGACGTTGTAGGCGATCAGGAACTCGCGCGCGCCGATGATGCTGGCCCCCGACCTGGCGTTGAACCGCGCCGGGCCGAAGTCCGGCGTCCAGGCCGGATCGCGCAGCTTCTCGGCCAGCCCCTCGTACTCGCCCTTCCGGACGCCAGCCAGGTTCTTGCGCTCGGGCCGGCTCGCTGCCGCCTCGTACAGATAGACGGGAATTTCCAGCTCGCGCCCCACGCGCTCGCCCACCCTGCGCGCGATGGCGGCGCAGTCTTCCATCGTCACGCCCGAGATCGGCACGAAGGGGCAGACGTCGGTGGCCCCCATGCGCGGATGTTCGCCGTGGTGTCTGCTCATGTCGATGATCTGCGCCGCCCTGGCGATGGCCTGGAAGGCCGCCTCGGCCACCGCGTCCGGGTCACCCACGAACGTCACCACGGTGCGGTTGGTATCCGCCCCCGGGTCCACGTCAAGCAGCCGCACTCCTGAGACGGCTTCGATGGCATCGGTGATTTGTTTGATCTTGGCCCGATCCCGCCCCTCGGAAAAGTTCGGCACGCATTCGACGACTCGCTGGTCCATCTCGGATGCTCCTCCTTGGTATAGAGCCGGTCGCCGCGCCGAGGAAGCGTTCGCCCGGGCAGCAAGGCGACTTCGGGTATCTCGTCAAGGGTGATCACACGAACCTATGGAAGCATGCCGCAAGGGGGCGGGCCGCGTCAAGGGAAACCCAAGGGAGGACATAATGTGTGGGGCAATCACCCTCCGCGTAAGAGCGTAAACGACAGGATGGAGATAAAGGACCGTCCGGTAGTTTTCGGAGGAGGCGGCTATTTTCGGTGGGCAAATCGATCCAGGCGGTATCATGAGCTGTAAAGGACTGTGAGGTCCTATTCGACTCACTCTATGGGACCGGTTGTTCTGGCCGGTCGAGCCGCGACTCCTTGGCCCATACAGCATGGAAGGGTTGGGGGAGAATCTTTTGACCCTGGATTATCCCCGCAACGGATACGCCGGAGGGACCTTCAGGGACCATAAGCTCTGGGGTCTCCCTGTCTGGGGTCTTCCTTGACACACCCAGCCGCTAGGGATAGACTCCTGCCCAAGCCGCCCGCCACTTGCTCCTGCCTTGCGGGAGGCCGCACCTAAACCCCGATCAGTCATAAATAATGGGCCACGCTGGCCCTTTATCCCTCTCCGATACGACACCGACCTATAGCTTCTGGCACCAAGATCCCGACGGCAGGGAAGGGTGTATCCAACTACACATGGGGTGAAACAATGCGAACTGATCAGGAAACGAAGGAATTGGAGGAGACTCGGAACGCGCTGGTCAGAATGCAGGAATTCGATGTCTCGACACTTGCGAGGGAGACCGATCTGGGCCAATTACTCAATTTCAACGAAGCGGTGGAGCCCGCAACTCGTCTGATCAATCAGTATAAACGACTCTCCGTAGCCGCCCTAGAAGATTTCCCCGTGAACGTTCTGCAGGCCATCCGTGCCCCGGCCAATAATGACTACAATCTTCTGAAGCAGATTCTCGACTTCAATCCGAGGCAGGGGAATCCAGAGGGTACGCGCCAGAACATTATCCAGAGCCTCATCAACACGTTCTCTCAAACCTTCAATACCCTTCACCCCTACATTTCTTACTCACTCCATCGGGCCGCGGATTTCCAGCGTCTTGACCGGGAAGCAAGGGCCACGATTCAGGGAATACAAGACAAGGCCGAAGAGATGACCCGCGATCTCAACACGGCAAGAGAGGAAGCCAACAATATTCTGGAAGAAGTGCGAAGGGCTTCGGCCGAGCAGGGCGTGGCTCAACAAGCGATTTATTTCCGCGATGCGTCTCAGGATCACGCGGCACAAGCAATGCAATGGAAATGGGCTACCATCTGGGTAGCTGCTGGGTTGGGGGTTTATGCTGTGGCAACCCTGTTCCTGCACAAGCTTCCATTTCTAAAACCCGAGACTGCATACGAAGCTATACAATTGGCGGTCAGCAAGGTGTTGGTCTTTGCGGTCATCTCTTTCATGCTCTACCTCTCAGCGAAGAACTTCCTCTCCCATACGCACAATGCGATCGTGAACAGGCACCGACAGAATGCGTTGATGACATACAAGGCTTTGGTCGATGCAGCGGGCAACACCCCTAACCGCGAGGTGATCCTCAACCATGCTGCGGCCTGTATCTTTGGTCCGCAATCAACCGGATACACGGGCGAGGCTGGTCCGCCCGCGCCATCGGCAAAATCCATTGTCGAGTTCCTGTCCAAACCTCTCGCTGATGGTCACTAGTGCGACTCGCGAGGTGGGAGGCGTTGTCACACTCCCCATCGCTGAGAGTGATAGGATGCAACGCATCTCTGACTTCGCAGCGATGTGATGAAAGAGCAGGGCGGCGATGGAGAGCTATTATGGATATCGAGAAAGAGCGTACCGACCTCCTTCTGCAAATTCTTGAGCACCTAATCACCATTGGCCCGGGGCGCCCCCTAGACTTTCAGGACAGGGTGGCGTGCGTCAGGGCATACGTGCGACTGTCTAGCATGAATCCTGATCAAGCCATTGACCGCTACCTCACTTCTACGTCGACGGGAGCGCTATTTAAGATCCATCTTCCAGCTGGCCCAGAGGGATTCTTGTCGCAATTGATTCTGCCGATCATTACTCAGGCCGGCTTGAAGGTTCTTTGCGAGTTAATGTCCACGCTCAACGGTTGTCTTCAAGATCAGGCTATCCGAGGCCATATCAAGTTTGGCATTCTTAATGTCGAGAACAGGCTTCTCCGAAATGCGGTAATTGCCGCATTGCCGCCCGACGATTTGACCCTAGGACGTCAGTATTGCCGAATTCGGCGAGGTCTGGTGCTCCACGCAATGGACTATCCGTTAGAATACTTCAGGCCTGAAGATGTCTCGGCCAATGAGCCTGTCTTGTGGTCGCTTTACGGCCTCTATGTGGACACAGAGCGGGACCTCTACCTTAGACTTGGGCGTTCGGATGCCGTTATGCCCTTCTACGATGTTGAGCTGACCGCAGTTCGGGATCGAAGGCAAACCTTGCTGCGTGTCTTCCGGTCGGCGGTTGTCGCCAATCAAAGGGCAGCCCTGATCACCGTTGGGTCAATGCGGGAGAAGCTGGATCAGTATCGTGAGTCGCTGAATGGAGCAGACATGGATCATCTCGATCGCATGATCGACTACGATGAAGGCGGCCAGGATGATGGCGCAATTCAGGGGCTGACAATTCAATTGGCACATCCGACGTTTCGAGGGACAAATCAAAGTGACATCTATACTCTTTTACGGTTCGTAATCCCCGTGGAACTAAAGTCGGGCATACCAGAGGCCGCATGGGTTGGAGACTCTCCCATTGGCCGTTGTCGTGTTACCTTCCGCCGGATCTCCTCAGTGTTTGAAGATCCAATGATGGCATTCCTGAGTAATATCGAAAGCGAAAAGATTGGCGACTTGCCGAGCAATTTCCTCTCCGATGTAAACCCGACACCCGGAGCATCCTCCACACTGGTATCGCTTGCGTTTGACGCATGCCTAGCCTTGGATTTTGAAATCACAACGGACGGCGTAATCGTGGAGCGGTCACACGAAGATGAAAAAGCTCTACGGGGAGGGTGGTTCTTTCCCTACAAGGAAGAAGCAGTAAAGCTTTTGAGGGCCCGCTACCGCGAGGCCTCCGACCAATTCCCGTTGAACGCGTCGCTGGACGATCTTCACATCGATCTGTTTAGCAATTGTCTTGTGGAGTGGCTCGTGAAGCCTGGCGGCGACAGAGTTGGGAATGTTGTTGTGCACCAGAAGAGTTACTTGCTGACGAGCAGGGATGCACTCGCCCGTGCTCGAATGCGTTACGCGAACAAGATCGGTGAATTATACCGTCGCGACGCTGGAGCGACTCTAAAAGCATTGCTTGAAAACGCAACCGTCCGAACGAATGAGTCACTTCGTGACTTCGTGTACAAGACGCTAGAGTTGACCGCAAAGGATTGGATAGAATTTCATTCATGTTGGCGTTACCTCTGGGTTGAAGAGCCGAAGCGACCGCGATCCGAGACGGAAGTGCACCCTTTGATTGATTCATATCTTAGAACAGTTCTTGAACTAAAAGGCATCCGGGTCTCTAGAGAACCGCGAACGGCTAACGGAGCGGTCGATTTCTTCTGCTCGTTCACCACGCCTCGGGACGATGTCCTTAAGGTGTGCATCGAAGTTAAGAATGCGCATAGCGGTGGACTGGAAGATGGGGTGACAAAGCAGCTCCCGGCGTATATGGACGGAGAGCATACTCGTCATGGCATTTACCTAGTCATGTGGTACAGGGACCTCGATTGGCCCGAGCCTCACGCATTCAAGTCTATTGAAGAAATGAGGACGAGGCTTGAGGCCGTAAAGCCGGCGGGTGACTACAGTATCGACGTGATGATCATAAACTGCGCGAAACCTATTCCGCCATCAAAGAAGTAATACGTGGCATCATATATCACGTCTTAATAAAGAGGTACCGGACACCTTTTCGCTTGTAAGTGATGGATTCTGCGAGAGGCGGATTTCACTTTTGGGCCGTTCCACAAGCGCGCGGGCTGCGTGCATGGGTGCCCGGGGTGCGAACCACACGGGAGGCCCCGACGGCGGCGTCGCCTTCAGGTCTCACCTCCCTGATGACCGACCGCCAAGAATTGGAATCGTCCATGCGGTAAATGAGCGGGTTAGCTCCCGATAGGTGTCCGGTACCTATTTTATTGGCAGCCTGGTGTGGTCTCGATGCCGCTATTTGGCTAGGGAGTGGAGACAATGACTGATCGATTTACGTGGGTGCCCATGTATCGGGAAATTGCCAGTCTACTGCTCGGTTGGGAGGAACGTCAGGGCGAGTTGATTGCGTTCCTCGAACAACTCCGCGAACAGGGCCTCAAGGTCACCCCACTCACCGACCAGGATGATCAGGGGGCGCGGTCTCTCTTGGACGAGATCGACCCTTTCACCTTCTTCGGGGTGTTCAACCGCGGTATCCGCAACGAGCAGCGCATCGCCATACTGACAGCGATAAAAGAGCTCTTCAGCGTAAAGAGCACATTGCCGTCTGACTTCGACGGGATTCCGATCCTGAACAACCAACGTTCCTGGTTCATTTCCTACCGGAGCGAGCGTAAGCCAGATGACGTGCAACGTCTGTGGCGGGTGTTCCGGCTTGCGCTCGGCAAGGATCCACTCGACGATCCGGCATTCCGACGGGCCTTTGATGATGCACTCGAAGTCAAATACACCAACCTAAACCTGACCATCGGGTTGTTCTGGATTCGGCCTGATACCTTCGTGAATCTGGATCAGACGAACAGGCAGTTTCTGAAGCTCAAGTTGCCGAGCGATGGGCTATCCGGGGAGTTCTACATCAGCACTGTCCGAAATATATTGGCCAAGGGCCAGCCTCTACCAGAGTTATCCTACCAGGCTTGGAGACAGGTCACCAATGGTGAGCCTCCCGTTATAGACGCAACGAAGGACAATGATGTGTGGATGGTGGGAGCGTACTGGTCGGACAATGATCCTCCGGATCTGACGCAGCGGTTCTTGGACGAGGGCATCTGGCAGAACGGGTACAAGGACCGCTACCTGGACGAGGTTCGATCCATGCGCGTGGGAGACCGGATTGCGATCAAGGCAGCGGCGACACAGCGGCTCAATCTACCATTCGATGCGCGGAATAGAACGGTATCCCGCATGACCATCAAGGCGATTGGGGTGATCGCCGCTAACCGCGGAGATGGCAGAGTTGTCGAGGTCGAGTGGGATCCGTCCTTCACACCAAAGGAATGGTACTTTTACACAAATCAGCAGACGCTCTGGCGCCTACGCCGGGACGATCCGTATGCGCAGCGACTCATCGCATTTACGTTCAGCGGTGCCGCTCAGGACTACGAATGGTTCTGCCAGCAATGGTGGGGAACCTCCAAGACCAAGCCGGGGCCTCCTCCCGAAGCCGCGGAACTCGGGCAAGCCGAGCCGTATGGCATTTCCGACGTGTTAGCCTCTGGCGCGTTCGTCTCTGAAGCAGAACTTCAACGGGCATTGGATCGGCTCAACTCGAAGAAGAATTTGATTCTGCAGGGGCCGCCAGGGGTTGGCAAGAACTTCATCGCGCGCAAGCTGGCCTATGCCCTGATTGAGGCGAGGGACGATGGGCGGATCGAAATGGTCCAGTTCCACCAATCCTATTCATATGAAGACTTCATCCGCGGTTATCGTCCAGGTAAGGGTGGGCAATTTGAACTCAAGGACGGGATCTTTTTTAATTTCTGCAGCCGGGCGAATGCGGACCCCGACCGGCCCTATGTGTTTATCATTGATGAAATCAACCGAGGGAATCTCAGCCAGATATTCGGTGAGCTGATGATGCTCATCGAGGCCGACAAGCGCGGCCCAAAGTATGGACTGCCATTGGTCTACTCTCTGCCGGGGGAGCCGCGCTTCTACGTTCCGAATAACCTCTACCTGATCGGTCTGATGAACGTGGCGGATCGTTCGCTGGCTATGGTCGACTACGCTTTGCGCCGGCGCTTTGCGTTCATGACGCTCAAGCCACAGTACGACAGCAAGGTATTCAGGAATTGGTTGATCGAACGCAACATGCCCGACGGACTCGTAAACCTGGTGATCGACCGCATGATGGCGCTCAACGAAGAGATCGCGAACGATCCCCTGCTCGGGGAGAACTATCAGGTCGGACACAGCTTCTTTTGTCCCAAAGGCGAAAACTTCACTGGGTTGGACCGTAACTGGTTCGACGGGATTGTCGTGACAGAGATTGCGCCACTTCTTCAAGAATACTGGTTTGACAATCCCAAACGATCCGAACAGGCCCGTCAGCGACTGATCGCGCCATGACAGAAGCCGATATTGTAAATGAATCGGAAGATCTAGCGCTCAGCACAAGTGGCATTCCAATTCGTAATCTTTGGTACATACTCCTGTATGCCTGGAACGAAGTGGCGACACGGGATCGCTGCCGCACGGAGGTTGAGCAGTCACCAACTCTAGATGCGCTGCTTGCCTCAATCCTCGCGACGCTCATGCAGCAACGGCTTCGCATTGGACTTGGACGTAGCTACATGGATCAAGGACAAATGCTGCATCGCATCCGCGGGAGGATTGGCTTTTCCGAAAGCCTGAAGCGGTTAGCGTTCCAAAATGGGCAAGCCTACTGCCTCTTCCAGGAGTTCAGCGCGAATGCCCCAAAGAACCAGATCGTTCGAACCGCTTTGACGCGACTGGTGCAAACGGGGCAATTTGGCCCTGATAAGCTCCAAGCTGAGGGGCTGCGGCAAAGGCTGCGTCGGCTTGTCCGGGATTTGGAGGGAATTGATCTAGTCGAGTTCAACCTAGACATGATCCGCCGGCAGCTCCTCGGCCGCAATGACGGCGATTATCGCCTCATGCTCGCGATCTGCGAATTGATACTGCAGCGCCAAATGCCAACCGAAGCGATGGGTCAAGACGTTCTGCCTGGTTTGGATCGCGATGTGGTGACCCTACACCAAGTCTATGAACGTTTCGTCGCCAATTTCTATCGAATACACTTAGGGGAATGGTCAGTGACCCCGCAAGCCCTTCTGAGCTGGAATACAACCAAGCCTTCGCGATACCTACCATCCATGCGACCCGATTTGGTTCTTCGGCATCGAGGCTCTAGTCGCGTTGTGGTTCTCGATACGAAGTTTACTCCCTACGCCCTCATCAGTGGCCGCTTCGGCCGGGACCAATTCGACTCCTCCCACCTCTACCAGCTCTACGCCTACCTAAGATCCCAAGAGCATGTGTCCGAACAACATCGCATCGCCTCAGGCATACTTCTCTATCCGACGGTGCACCGAGACATCTCGGAGACAGGTGAGTTGCAGGGGCATACGATCTCGGTCAAAACCATCGATCTTTCGATGCCATGGATGGAAATCCAGGATAGACTAATTGCCATTATCGACGAGTAATGTCGCAATTGATGGTTATTGACGCAAGGCACCGGACACCTACTGGTGTATATCTCTCTTTCAAGAATGTTCTTTACGAATGTTTCGTTGGGGTAAAAGCAATGCTGCCATCCAATTTCGCCGACCTGGAACGATATCCTATTGTAATGCGCTTCGTGAACGAGCAACTCGATATGCAGTTTGACGACTTGCGAGCGATGATGAAGCTTCCTCGACCCAGCCAAGGACTTCCGGCGGGTTGTAACTTCGCCGCCGCCTTAACTCTGTGTAATCTGATCGCTGGAATTGCCGCGATCTTATACCGACGCGACAAAGGCGCCTCCGGCAAAGGTGGGGGCTTCGTTGCGTTGATGGTCAAGTATTACCCATGGGCCCCAGAGGAAACCAAAAAGTCCAAGGAGAAAATGGCGGAGATTCTCTATGAACTAGTGCGCAACCCACTCGCCCATAGCTTGGGGGTGCCCCAGACTCCACTCCAACAGAAGTCGGAAATAGTGATAAAGAAACCCCCTTGTGCGAAAAGGAGCTACGGTGGGTTGAAAGAGCGGTAGCTCGTCCGAAAGGTGTGCCCCCAGCGGTGTTCAGTGAAGGCTCACGCCGTATGGTTTCAGTTGTGGGATTGTACTGGGGCTTTATTCAGATGTATCGGAAGCTCTGTCGGGATAGTCAGCAAATGGAAGCCGCCGAGCGCCGCCTTGCCTTGTAAAAAGTTGTCATGGGCTTTCGGCCCGCCCGCGCCGCATGAAAATGAGCCCGCTTGGCTTGTGTTATTTCGGACAGTAATCGCTATTTTCTGAGCAGGTACCGGACACCTTTGAGAGGCGGATTTCACTCTTGGGCCCTGACACAAGCGCGGGGGCTACGTGCATGGGTGCCCGGAGTGCGAACCAAGCGGAAGGCTCCGACGGTGGCGACAGCCTCAGGTCTTGCCCATCGAATGAACCGACCGCCAAGAATTGGAATCGTCCAACCGGTAAATCAACGGGTTAGCTTCCAATAGGTGTCCGGTACCTATTTCTTGCTTCCTTCCGTGGCGGCGCTACCCATCTTGCTCAGGTCGATGAAGGGCACAGCGCCTCCGGAGACTTGCGGCAAGATCCCATTCCATTTCTCGACCCCTTTATACTGCACGAGGATCGGGCTGATCGAGCGGGAGAGGACGTCATTGGCTTTGGCCTGGCCTTGTGCCACGACGAGAATCGACTCGGCCTCCCCCTTTGCCGTAGCGACCTTTTGCTGCGCTTCGATCTCGCGTTGGGCCAGAACCTGTTTCTGGGTTTCCACCTGCTGTTGGGCCACCTGCTTGGCCTCGATCGCGCCTTCGTACCCGGTCGAGAATCGGATGCTGGCAAAGTAGATGTCATCGACGATGATGTGGTATCTTGACAGGTTCTCTCCCAACTTGGTCATCGCCCTTTTCCGGATCTCCTCTCGCTTGGGCAGGATCTCCCCGATCGGGTACGTCGGCACAACCTCTTTGACGAAGTCGTTGAACGCCGGGTCGATCACCTTGTCCGCAAAATCGAGCCCCACTTTCTGATACAGGTCATTGACATAGGTCGGATCGATATGAAAGTTCATCATGCCCGTCATTTTCACCATCTGGTATTCCTTCGAGGAGGCATCGATCTCCTTGAAGGGGTGGGGCTGCACCTTGACATCGACCTTGATGACGGTTTCGGCCATCGGTGTCTTGAAGTTGAGCCCCTCCCCCATGATCCTGTTCTCCACACTCCCCCACAGGAGGACAACGCCCCTGTGGCCGGCTGGGATGAGGACAAAGGTGCCCCACCCGATGATAACGATGAGAAGGGCCAGTATGAGTAGGCCAAGAGTACGTGGCTTCGGCAAGACTATTCCACTGAAATCGACTGTTCCATCCGGCATGTCCCCCTCCTTTTGTTGCGTTGAGATGAGGCGACTGGGATTTGCTCTTGGGGGCCGCTCCCCTAAACTCGAACGTTGCAGTTGAACCGCCGGTACCAACGACCGTTGGTGCGCAAAGGGCGCAAAGAAGGCCTGCTATTTCCAGACGCTTCTGGAATCACCTGATCTCAGCGAGCCGTACGTTTCCATCTGTGGTTCGAGGCCCGATCCATAGATCCTGGTTCACTTTGCGGTCTTTGCGAACTCTGCGGTGAAATGTTTGGGCTAAACCGGGATAGAGTGTCCTCCGGATCGACTACGGCTGTCAAGGGATGAGAGGTCGGGCTCGCGCTATGGCCGAAGGCTAAGCGCTTACGGCAGGATCGAATTATGCTTAGGCCGGCCCCGTATACCAGTCGGCGCGCGTCAGCGGCAGGCCGCTCCGCCCGCTCGCGTCCGGCTTGACCAGCAAGGTCTGGTAGAGGTTCAGCCGCCCGCTGGTGAAGCCGTGGGCCGAGCCGGCCATGAAGAGGCGCCAGACCCGGTAGGTCGGTTCGTCCACGTATTGCAGGACGGCATCATGGCGGGCCTCCAGCCGCCGCACCCAGTGACGCAGCGTCAGGGCGTAGTGCTCGCGCAGGCTTTCCACGTCGCGAACTTCAAAGCCGGCCTCTTCCGCGGCCTGCAGCGTGACGTGGATCGGCGTCAACTCGCCGTCGGGAAACACGTAGGTTTCGGAAAAGCTCGGGCCGCTCGGCGCTGTATCGGTCGCGCGGCTGGCGATGCCGTGATTGAGGAAGACGCCACCGGGCCGGAGCAGACGCCAGGCCTGTCTGAAGTAGGTTGGGAACAGCGCGGCCCCCACGTGTTCGAACATTCCCACACTTACCAGAGCATCGTAGGATTCCGGCTCGTCCACCTGCCGATAGTCGCGCACCTCCACGCGGCAACGTTCGGCGAGCCCAGCCGCGGCGATGCGTTGGCTCGCCAAGTCGGCCTGCGGCCCGCTGAGGGTGATGCCGGTGGCCTCGACTCCATAGTGCTGCGCCGCGTGGATGGCCAAGCCGCCCCAGCCGCAGCCGATGTCGAGCATCCGCTGGCCCGGCTGCACGCGGAGCTTGCGGCAGATGTAATCCAGCTTGCGCGCCTGGGCCGACTCGATGTCTTCGTCTGGCGACGCGAAATAGGCGCAGGAGTAGACCATGCGGCTGTCCAGCCAGAGCGCGTAGAAGTCGTTGGAGACGTCGTAGTGGAACGTTACGGCATGCCGATCGCGCTCGATGGAGTGCAGCTGGCCGCTCAGGCGGGCCGGGCCGCGTCGGGTCAGCCGCTCGCCGCCCGTGGCTGGAAGTCGGCGCAGGTCGCGGGCAGCCCGCAGTTTCCTGCGCCAGCCGGCGGTCGCCTGAGCGAGCATGTCGGCCAGGGCGAACACCGCCTCGACGTCTCCCTCGATGTCGACATCGTCGTACAGGTATGCCTCGGCCAGCGCCATCTCGCTACCCGGCAGGAATATCGCCCGCAACGCCCCGGGGTGCCTGAGCACGAGGGTGGCCGGGCGCACCAATCCGTCGGGCCAGCGCGTGCCGTCCCACAGGCGGAAGGCGATGATCTCGCGGCTAGCGCCTGTGACGAGTTCATCCAGGAGGTTCAGGGTCAATTGGCGGCCTGTTTCGTCAGTCAGGGTGGCTCTCGTTGGCGACATGAGCTTGGTGTCCTCAAGGACCATCCGGTCGTTTAGGGGCGAGGTTGTGTCAGGCGTCAACGGCCCGGCGCTTGCACCGCATCCCGCTGCACGCCCTGGTTGGGTGACTGTTTCTGATAGTCATCGAAGGATGGGAAGACGCGATAGTTAGATTCTGCCCTTCTTGTAGACATCTTTCCGATCTCCGATTCTGAGGATGAGAATTTCGGAGCCGATGAGGGCATAGATCACTCTGTAGTCACCGATGCGATACTTGCGGAGCCCGGCAAACTGACCCTTGAGCACAGGATTCACTTCTGGCTTCTTGATCAGGTCAGTATCTATCAAATCAAGGATTCGCTTTGCTTCGGGCCTCGACAGTCTCTTGAGGTCGCGATGCACGGACTTCTTGAAGACAACGTTATAGGCCAAGCGACTTCCTCATCTCTTTGGCCGAAACGACTTCATCGCCCTTGTCGTGGAGTCGGTCGAGGGCAATCTGAAGATCGGCGAAATCGTCGATGTAGGATTCCAACGCCTTCTGGATGATGAAAGAGCGGGGTCTTTCAGTTTCCTTGGCTATGTCGTCGAGTTGGCTGGCGAGATTCTTGGGAAGCCGTACTGAAATTGCTGTGCTCACGGTGCACCTCCTGTCATTGTTGTATCACAATGTATACAGAAGCGTATAGAATGTCAAATCCATTCTTTTACTGTTTTACTGCGGTGTCTATCAATTGCTGATACAATGCGTATGCTCATCCGGAGCCTGTCGAAGGAGAAACCATTTATGCTTCGACAAGCTCCGCACGACCGGTGACTTTCGGGAGAGCCGATCGAATACCTTCAACCAGCCCGGCATGCCCTGATGGAGACTCCAACCCGAATGATTGAGTTCCGCGGCGTGACAAAATGCTTTGGAGAACTGACTGCGGTTGACAATGTCGCTTTTTCCATCGCGCGGGGAGAATACTGCGCCCTTCTCGGCCCGAATGGCGCCGGCAAAACGACCCTGGTCAGAATGCTGCTGCATTTTACGGCGATGTCATCGGGCGCAATAACAATCGACGGCCTGCCGGTCTCCGATCCGCAAAGCAGACTGGCGATCGGCTATCTATCCGAACAGCCGCGCATTCCGGCACAACTGACCGGATGGGAATACCTGAAACGATGCGCGCAGCTCGGAGGGATCGGTTCGTCGGGGATCGCCGACGAATGCGCGAGAATCGTCCGGGTGATCGGGATGCAGGGGCGCGAGCACCAGAAAGCGCGCACGTATTCAAAAGGCATGGTCCAGCGATTCTGCCTGGGCGCCGCACTTCTGGGCGACCCGCGGCTGCTGATCCTCGATGAGCCGACCTCCGGGCTTGATCCGATCGGAATCCGGGAGGTCCG
Organism: uncultured Methylomirabilota bacterium; assembly: GCA_963727695.1. Taxonomy (GTDB): domain Bacteria; phylum Methylomirabilota; class Methylomirabilia; order Methylomirabilales; family 2-02-FULL-66-22; genus 2-02-FULL-66-22. The sequence continues at coordinate 23,143 of CAVSHW010000064.1, forward strand.
CGTCTTGCTCGAATCGCTGAAAAACCGCGGGATGACCCTGCTGCTGAATTCGCATTTTCTGTCTGAAGTGGAAACAATCTGCGATACGGCGGCAATCCTGCATAGGGGATCGCTGCGGGTCAAGGATTCGATTGCATCGATAGTCAAGGAAAACGAAACCCTGGAAGATGTCTTTGTCAGGGTGGTACGCGGATAATGCCGATGGCCGGAACAACGGATGCCATGAAAAAGACGGGTGCGACGATTGCCACACTTTGCTGGTGGACGATCATCGATGAATTCCGGCAGCGCAGCGTGGTGATCTTTTTTGCTGCGTGCGCCGCATTCATGTTTGTCATTCGGGGATGCTATCAGGGATCGTATGTTGTCAATGGGGAAGCGCTCGATGCGTCGACCATTGTTTCGCAAGCGACGTTTCATGTCGTCGCGGCCGGGGTCATGATGATTGCCGCGCTGATGGCGATGCGGATTTTCAAGCGGGAACGCGACGACGGAACGCAGGCGTATCTGTTGTCGCGGCCCATCGCCCGATGGCACTATCTGGCCGGAAAGGTCGCGGGATTGTGGCTGGGGTCCGCCGTCAGCATGCTCGCCTTGCATGGCGTCCTGTGTCTGATGATCTTCCTGAATGCGCACGCGGTCGTTCCCGGCTACCTGACCGCGTCGCTCCTCTGCTCCGTCAATCTTCTCCTGGTTGTGCTGGCGGTGATGGCGTTGTCGCTGTGCCTCCCCGAGTTCCTGGCGTTCCTGGCCATCCTGGGGGTGGGGGTCGTCAGTTTTGTCGGACACGGCGTGGAAGCGGCGGCGCGGAATCCCATGGTCCAGTCGGCGATGCAGCAGTCGGGTGCGCAGGGAGCGCACGGCTTCCCATGGTGGAAAGCAGCGTGGATCCTCTGGCCGAAGCTCGGGGGCCTTCAGGTGACTGCGTCTTCACTGATCGGAAGCGAGTCATTTTCGGCGGGAGCGCTGGTTCATCCTCTGGTGAATGTCGTGGTGTATTGCTGTATCCTCGGTGCGCTTTGCTATATCGGGTTTTCGCGCGAAGAAATTGTCTGAAAGCTAGAGAAGGAGTCTCCAAAATGAAAAGGGTACTTTTGGGAACAATGCTTTTGGCGTTGACAGTTGTCGTTCCTTTTCCAACCATGGCAGCGGTAAGTATTAGCATTTCTCTACCACCACCCATCGTATTCCAGGCACCTCCAAGTGTGATAGTGATGCCTGATACGAACGATGTTTACGTTGTTCCTGATATAAATGCAGACATGTTCTTCTGGAATGGTTGGTGGTGGCGTCTCTGGGAAGGTCGTTGGTATCGCTCACATTATTATGACCGGGGCTGGGGTTATTATAGCAATGTTCCAAGTTTCTACTTTGATGTAGACCCGGGTTGGAGAGGATACTACAGAGACCATAATTGGTACGGGCACGGGTGGAACTATGAACGGATTCCTTACGGACAACTTCAACAGAACTGGAAGAGTTGGCATAATGATCAACATTGGCAAAAGCAAGGAACCTGGGGCGTTCAGGGCTATCAACCTCGACCGCAACAACAGAGACAGGTACTAAGACAGGAAAGGCAACGGCAATATCAGCAGAGGCCTGAGGTTCAGCAACATCAGCAACAGAGACAACCTCAGGTTCAGAAACCTCAAGGGCAACAGCAGAGAGCACCCCAGGTTCGGCAGCCCAAGCAACCCCAGGAGAACGTTCAGCGGCAACAGAGACAAGAGCAGAAACCTCAGGCTCAGCAGCCACAACACGCTCAGCCGCAAGGAAAGTCTGAAGGAGGGGAGGGAGAACACAGAAAGTAGAAGAGAAGCATCACCAGGTCCCGAGGCGAATCAATGCGTGGGAGCGGCGAAACTCACGAGGCGGAGTCCGCCCAGTTCATCACCACCTTGCCGGCGTTGCCCGAGCGCATCACCTCGAAGGCTTCCTCGAACTGCGTGTAATGGAAGCGGTGCGTAATGATGGGGGAGATGTCCAACCCGGTCTGGAGCATGGACTGCATCATATACCAGGTCTCGTACATCTCGCGCCCATAGATCCCTTTCAGCGTGATCATGTTGAAGATCACGGTGTTCCAATCGAAGGACATTTCCTTGGTTGGGATGCCGAGCAGCGCGATCTTGCCACCGTGGCACATGTTGGCCAGCATCTCTTTGAGGGCATCGCCGCTGCCGGACATCTCCAGACCGACGTCGAATCCCTCTCTCATTCCGAGGGTCTTCTGGACGTCGGCAACGGGGCCGTCCTGGATGTTGTGGGCGAGGGTGGCCCCCATCCGCTTCGCCAGCTCCAGCCGGTAGGGATTCATGTCGGTGACGACGACGTGGCGGGCGCCCGCGTGCCGGACGATGGCCGTGGCCATGATCCCGATCGGTCCGGCGCCCGTGATCAGGACGTCCTCTCCCAGGACCGGAAAGGACAGCGCCGTGTGGGTGGCGTTGCCGAACGGATCGAAGATCGCCAGCAGGTCCATGGGGATTGCCGGGTCCGCGTGCCAGACGTTGGTGACGGGGATGCAGAGGTATTCCGCGAAGGCGCCGGGTCGGTTGACCCCCACCCCGCTGGTCTTGTAGCAAAGGTGGCGGCGGCCGGCCAGGCAGTTCCGGCAGCGCCCACAGACGATGTGGCCCTCGCCGGAGACCACATCGCCGATCTCCAGGTCGGTGACGTTGTTGCCGAGGGCGGCCACGGTCCCCACGAACTCGTGCCCGATGGTCATGGGGACAGGGATGGTCTTCTGGGACCACGCGTCCCAGTTCCAAATGTGGACGTCGGTGCCGCAGATCGACGCCTTGTGGATCTTGATCAGGACATCGTTGATCCCGACGCCGGGGACCGGGACCTCATCCAGCCACAGCCCCGGCTCCCGCTTCTTCTTTACCAGGGCCTGCATGGTCTTCTGCATGTCTCGCCCTCCCGCCGAGCCGCTCCCTACACGCCGCACTCCTTCTTCACCTCGGCGAACATCTCGACCGCGAAATCGATCTCCTCGGTCGAATGGGCCGCGGAGACCTGCACCCGGATGCGCGCGGCGCCCTTGGGCACCACGGGATAGAAGAACCCGGTGACGTAAACCCCCTTCTCCAGCAGGCGGGCGGCCATGACTTGGGCCAAGACGGCGTCCCCCAGCATGATGGGGACGATGGGATGGATGCCGGGCCTGATGTCGAACCCCTTCGCCGCCATCTTCTCCCGGAAGCGACGCGTGTTGGCCCACAGCTTCTCGCGCAGCTCGCCGGACGAGGTCAATAATTCCAGCCCTCGTAGCGAGGCCGCCACGATGCAGGGAGCGACGGTGTTGGAGAACAGATAGGGCCGCGAGCGCTGCCGGAGCAGATCGACGATCTCCCGGCGGCCGCTGGTGTAGCCGCCGCTGGCGCCTCCCAGGGCCTTGCCCAGCGTGCCGGTGATCACGTCGACTCGTCCCATCACACCACAGTGCTCGTGCGTGCCGCGGCCCCCTTTCCCCAGCACGCCCACCGCGTGGGAATCGTCCACCATCACCAGGGCGTTGTATTTCTCCGCCAGGTCGCAGATCTCTCTCAGGGGGGCGATCGCTCCGTCCATGGAGAACACGCCGTCCGTGGCGATCATGCGGAAGCGGCTCTCCCTGGCGCCCCGAAGCTGCTTCTCCAGATCGGGCATGTCGCAGTTCGCATAACGCAGCCGCTTCGCCTTGCACAGGCGGACACCGTCGATGATGCTGGCATGGTTGAGCGCGTCGCTGATGATGCAGTCCTCTTCCCCCAGGAGGGTCTCGAACAGCCCCCCGTTGGCGTCGAAGCAGGAGGTGTAGAGGATCGAGTCTTCGGTGGCGAGGAACTCCGAGAGCTGCGCCTCCAGGCGCTTGTGGATCTGCTGGGTGCCGCAGATAAACCGGACGGAGGCCAGCCCATATCCCCAGCGGTCGAGGGCTTCCTGCGCGGCCTTGACGAGTTCGGGGTGGTTGGCGAGCCCGAGATAGTTGTTGGCGCACATGTTCAGCAGGTCACCGGCGCGTTCGGTTTCAACGCGGATGCGGGCGCTCTGCGGGGTGGTGATGACCCGTTCCTGCTTGAAGAGGCCGGCCCCCCGGATCTCGTCCAATTGCCGGGACAGGTGGGTTCTCATTGAGTCGAACATGGCAGGGACCTCCTCTGCTGCGCGGCTCCGGTCTGTCAATGCTTCCGCCGCCCGCGCCGCGTGTCAGAACTCCCGCAGTGACTCGTGGATCCCCTTGTGGATCTCGTACCAGTGTCAATCAGCATATCACACGTAGCGGGGTGTGGGATGGGGAACCGATGGGGGCGGATCGCCGACCTATTCCACTTCTATGTACTGAGTGGCCTTGATGGCTTCTTCGCGGATCAGTGTGAGGGCCTGTTTCTTCAACTGGAGAAAGGTCTCCGTGGCCTTGATCTCGTAACCCCTGGGTCGCTCCAGGGGGATCTCGATCTCCGCCTTGATCCGGCCGGGACGGGCGGTCATGACAAAGACGCGATCCGAGAGGAAGATCGCCTCCTCGACGTCATGGGTCACGAAGAGGATGGTAATGTGGAGATCCTCCCACACCTGAGTGAGCAGTTCCTGCATCAGGGAGCGGGTCTGGGCGTCCAGCGCCCCGAACGGCTCGTCAAGGAGGAGGATGGCCGGGTTGTTGGCCAGGGCCCGCGCGATGGCCACCCGCTGCTTCATGCCGCCGGAGAGCGCCTTCGGATAGGCCCGCTCGAACCCCTGGAGTCCCACCTTCTCCACAAATTCCTGAGCGACCTGTTCCTGCCGCGGCCGGTCCACACCCGAGAGGCCGAGGCCGAACTGGATGTTCTCTTTGACCGTGAGCCAGGGGAAGAGGGTGTAGCTCTGGAACACCATGCCCCGATCTTGCCCGGGGCCGCTGATGGTCCGACCGTCCAGACGCACGAGGCCCTGCGTCGGCTTGGCCAGACCGGCCACGATGCGCAGCAGGGTGCTCTTCCCGCAGCCGGAGGGGCCCAGGATGGTGGCGAACTCGCGGTTCCGGATCGCGAGGTCGATCCCGTCGATGGCGATCACCTCGTGACCGTCGCCGCGGTACACTTTCGAGATCTGCTGGATGTGGAGCTTCGCCGTCTCGTCCACGTCCTCACTCCACCCAGGGGAAGAGCTTCTTGTGCAGCCACTTGAAGCCGTAATCGGTGATCAGACCCAGCATCCCGATGGTGAGAATACCGAAAATGATGCTGGAGGTCCGGAGCATCCGCTGAGCGCTGATGATCATGTAGCCGATGCCGGAGGAAGAGGCCACCAGCTCCGCCACGACGATATAGGTCCACGCCCAGCCCACGATGATCCGCAGGGTGTCCAGAATTCCCGGCAGACTGGCGGGCAGCAGGACCTTCCAGATCACCTGCATGCGCTTGGCGCCGAGGGTGTAGGCGGTCTCCAGCATGTCCTGATGCACGTTCTTGGCGACGACCGCGACCATCAGGACGAGCTGGAAGAAGCTTCCGACGAAGATGATGGCGACCTTCTCGACGTCGCCGATCCCCAGCCAGAGGATGAAGAGCGGGATGAAAGCCGAGGCGGGCATGTAGCGGATGAAGCCCATGACGGGCTCGATCAGGGCCTCGGCCGTCTTGAAGGTGCCCATCAAGAGCCCCAGGGGCACGCCGAGGACGGCGGCAAGGACGAAGCCGAGCATCACCCGATAGGTGCTGTTCAGGATGTCGGTCGTGAAGCCGAACTCCAGAAAGAGGTCCAGGCCGGCCTGGAAGACCCGAGTCGGTGTCGGGAGGAAGAGGGGGTCGATGAGCCTGGTGTAGGTCAGCGCGGACCAGGCGAGGAGCAGAACGGCAAAGCTGCCGATGCTGAGGGCGATATAGATCCCCGTCGGGATGGCCTCTCTCGGATTGAGAAGGTCGCCCAGCCGATCTGGAGCGCGCTCGCGGTTCGGTTCTTGTTCGCTCTGCATCGGTCCTCGATCAGGGCAGGAATACGCAACCGGCGCAGGCAGCCCTCTGCAGGCGACCAACACCGGTTGCGCACCGCGTCTCTATCGCTCGGGCGTGAGCGTGTGATGCCTAAAGGTACGACCCGTCGATCAGGTCGGCCGCCTTCGGCTTGCTCTTGATGAATTTCAGGTCAAGCCAGGTATCGGCGGCCCGCTGCGTCACCTGGTAGAGCAGGCCCGGCTTCTGCGGGGTGCCGAAGTACTCCTTGTTCTCTTTCTCGCCATAGAAGCGCACGCCGGACTTCTCCTTGGTGAACTCCTCGGGCTTCTGGTTGGTGAACTTGGCCATGATGGCGTCGGCTTCCTTCGGGCTCTGGGCGGCGAACTGGACCGCCTCGTTCCAGGCGGCGACGATCTTCTTCACATCGCCGCCACGCCGCTTCAGGAAGTCCGGCTTGAAGCCCAGCGAGTCCACGATGATCCCGGGGGTCTTGTCGCTGGCGATCAGGATCTGGCCGAACGGCGTGTCCTTGGCGCGGGAGAGCCAGGGCTCCCAGGTCACCGCGGCGTCGATCTTTCCCGCGACGAAGGCCGCGCCCGCGTCTCCCGCCTTCATGTCCACCGCCTGGATGTCGGACAGCTTCAGGCCGTTCTGGGCCAGGACATAGTTGAGCCAGAAGTAGCTCGCCCCGGCGCCGAGCTGGGCCGCCACCGTCTTGCCCTTGAGATCCTTGACGGTCTTGATCTCCTTCTTCGCCACGATGCCGTCCCCGCCATACGAGTCGTCGAGGGCCAGCACCTGCTTGACCGGGATCGGGTTCTCGGCGGCCGCCGTCATCACATGGGTGTCCACCGTGGTGGCGAAGCCCTGGATCCGGTCCGCCGCGAAGGCGGCCCGCCGGTCCGCGGGGCTCTCGATCACGACGATCTCCACCTCCAGGCCCCGCTTCTGGAAGAAGCCCTTTTCCTTCGCCAGATAGAGCGGCGCATAGCCGAGCCAGGTGGACATCCCCAGCTTGATCGGCTCTCCCGCGTATGCGATCCCGCCGACCAGGACCAGCGCAAACACCAGACCCAACAACCACATCTTCCTCATGCGCCCTTCCCTCCTCGTGTGTGTCACCGACAATTCCGCGGGTGGTTCGAATTATTCAGACGAAAGGCGAGTCCCAATCCGTCGTTGGCAGGGAGCAGGCCCAGCGAGACGCGCGGATAGTAGCACCACGCCGAACCATGTCAACGGCAAAATGGAACTGCCCCCTCCGATCCTGACCCGCGGGCTCGCAGCCCCGAGGCGACGGGCAAGGGTTGCAGAACGCGGGCTAGAAGAGTAAAAAGGGGGTCGGGAGAAGCTGCCTCCGATCGCGACACGAGGGGACACGTACTCTGTCGTTCCCTCAAGAAGAGCTGTCCGGGAGTGGAGATGGTGAGCGAGACCAGAGGCGCATGGCCTCGGCGAGGTTTGGCATGACCCGTCGGGTGTTGACCTGGATCATGACGTGGGCGGGGCCATCGCTGATCACACTGTGGTTCTCCACCATCCGGTTCCGCTGGTGTGGAGAAGGGGCCTATCTCAACCCCGACCCCAACGCGCGTCGGAACGCGATCTACGCCTTCTGGCACCAGCGGGTCCTCACCTTCGCCTTCACGCACAGGCGTCTGGGCGCGCGCATCCTGGTCAGCCGATCGCGGGACGGCGAGATGTACATCCGCATGCTGGAGCGGCTGGGGTTCCATACCCCCCGCGGGTCCAGCAAGCGCGGCGGCAGCGAGGCGTTGCGGGCCCTCTTGGTCGAGGTGGAGAGCGGCTGCGACATCGGCATGACGGTGGACGGCCCTCGCGGACCGCTCCATGTGTTCAAGGTCGGGGCGGTGTACCTGGCGTCCCGGAGCGGCCTGCCGATCATCCTGATCGCTTCCAGCTATCATCGGTATTGGCGGCTCAAGACCTGGGATCGCTTCCAGGTGCCGTGGCCCTTCACCTGGGGCGTCGTCCGGACCGCCGCCCCCATTTCTGTCCCGCCCGACCTGGATGAGGCCGGTCTGGAGGAATGGCGGCAGCGGCTGGAACAGGCGCTCACCGAGCACACGCGGGACACCGACCTGCGCCTCGCCGAGTTGTACCGAGAGGGGCGGCGGCGCCGGGATCTCTGATCGCGCACAGGCTGCTGAAAAAGGCCCATCTGCGGTGTTGGCGCGTTTGGGCACTCGTTGCGGCGTACCTGGAGTACGCCTCTCTCGGCCCCGGGTACCCATCCAAAGGATGGGTGCGCCGCCTTGCATCTGGACCTTTTTGAGCAGCCGGGTCGAAAATGGGTCTTTTGTAGTCTGCTCTTCGGATCGGCGGCCGGAGGGGTAGTCGTAAGGGGGGAAGACATGGAGACGCGGCGACTGGGGCGAACGGGACACGACAGCACGGTGGTGACGTTCGGGACGGCGGGGATCGGCAAGGTCGACCAGGCGACGGCAGATATCGCGATCCAGTTGGTTCTCGACCGGGGCGTGAATCATGTCGATGTGGCGCCGAGCTACGGAGAGGCGGAGCTCAGGCTCAAGCCGTGGATGTCTTGCCTCCGCGATCGGCGGATCTTTGTCGGTTGCAAGACCAAGCAGCGGACGAAGGAGGCGGCCGAGGCGGAGCTGGCGCGGTCGCTCGAACGTCTGGGGACGGACCGCCTGGATCTCTATCAGCTTCACGCGGTGGGGAAACTCCACGAGCTGGACGAGGTGACCGCCGCGGGCGGCGCGCTCGAGGCCCTGATCCGGGCGCGGGAGCAGGGGATCGTCCGCTGGCTCGGCATCACCGGCCACACCCACGACGCGCCCCGCACGCATCTGGAGGCTCTGCGCCGGTTTGACTTCGACACTGTCATGTTCCCGTTGAACTTCGTCCTGTGGGCGGACCCCCGCTACCGCGAAGATGCCGCCGCGCTTCTGGAGACCTGTCGTCGGAAGGACGTGGGGGTCCAGATCATCAAGACGGTCGCCAAGGATCCCTGGGGCGAGCGGACCAGGACACACACCACCTGGTACGAGCCGTTCACGGATCAGGCGAGCATCGACCAGGCGGTGGCCTTTGTCCTCTCGCAGCCGGTCACGACGCTCACCAGCGCGGGCGATGTTACGGTGATGCCGAAGGTGCTTTCCGCGGCCGAGCGGTTCCGGCCGCTCAGCGCCGCGGACCAAGCAACCCTCGTCGCGACGGCGGACAAATACCACTCGCCGTTCGTCGGATCCTGGGCCTGATGGTACGCGGGGAAACGAGCCGTCTGGACGCCAAGAGGGATAGAGGGGGGCGCCCTCTTGGGGATGGCGAGCATGGGATCCGAACCGAACCGGACCGCCCTACAAGGTCGAGCGATCCGCGCGCCATGCGGAGCGACCGGGATTCCGTATCAATGAGCTCCAGATCGGCCTCAGCCAGGAGGTTCCCTGGCATTATCACACCAAGATTCGAGATACGTTCTACGTCTTGCAGGGACGAGTGCGGATCCACCTGCGCGCTCCTGAAGGTGAGGTCTGTCTTGGCCCGGGCGAGACCACAACGGTGGAGGTTGGCCGGCCGCACCGGGTCACCAACGCGGGGGAAGGATCGGCGGTCTTCCTGAACCTGCAAGGCATGGGCGAGTACGACTTCATCCCGGCGAACTGACCCCGAGGCCACCGACTTGTGAGGACGCATGGACATCCTTCCCCTGCTGGACGAAATCCAGACCATCGCTCGGAACGGGCTCGCCTTCAGCGCGGACCCCTACGACCGGGAGCGCTACGAGCGCTTGCTCGGCCTGGCCACCCGCTACTACGGTCAGGCGCTCGACCTTCCGCCTGCCGAGATCCGGAGGCGTCTGGCGGCCGAACTGGGCTACATCACGCCCAAGATAGGCGCCGAGGCGGCGCTCTTCGACGCGCAGGGGCGCATCCTGCTGGTCCGGCGCTCGGACGACGGGCGCTGGTGTCTTCCCTGTGGCTGGGTGGAGCCCAACGAATCTCCGGCCGAGGCGGCGGTGCGCGAGGCGCGAGAGGAGACGGGACTTGCCGTACGCGCGACGCGGCTGGTGGATGTGTTCACGCGGAAGTCCGATCAGGGGCATGGTCCCCACTCGGCCGTCGCCGTCGTATACCTGTGCGAGGTGGTGGGCGGGACGATGCAGCCGTCCCACGAGGTGACGGAGGCGCGGTACTGCGTGATCGAAGAGGTCTCCGGCTGGCACGAATTGCACCGGCAGTATGCCGAGGCCGCGCATGCGGCCTGGGTGAAGGCGCGGCTGGCGGGCTGAGAGCGAGCCGATCCGTCCCCGGGGACGTTGCGGCATTGACGGCGTTGTGCTAGGCTCCGCGCCGGGTTGTCTTGACGAGGAGAGACCGTATGCCACGCGGACCGCGCTTGGACGCCCCGGGAACCCTCCATCATGTCATGGCGCGGGGCCTGGATCGGCAGTCGATCTTCCGAGACAACCGCGATCGGGAGGATTTCCTCCAGCGCCTACGGCTCCTGGAGGAGGCGGGGGCATTCACGATCTACGCGTGGGCCCTCCTGACGACACACTTTCACCTCCTGGTCCGGACGGGAAATCGCCCGCTGCCGCGCTTCATGCGGTCTTTGCTGACCGGCTACGCCGGCGTCTTCAACCGGCGCCATCGCCGCGCCGGGCATCTTTTTCAGAATCGGTACAGGTCGGTCGTGGTGGAGGAAGAGCCGTACTTTCTGGAATTGGTGCGGTACCTCCACCTCAATCCGATCCGGGCCGGCCTGGTGTCGGATCTTTCCGAGCTGGATCGGTATCCGTACTGCGGCCACGCCGCCCTGATGGGGAGCGCGGTGCGCCCATGGCAGGATACCGAGACGGTGCTGCAGCGGTTCGCCGGCCGGCCGCGGCCGGCGCGAGAGCGGTACCGGGTCTTCGTCGCCGAAGGGCTGGGCCAGGGGCGGCGTCCCGAGCTCGTGGGGGGCGGCCTGGTGCGCAGCGCCGGGGGGCGGGATGCGGTCCGGGAGCTGCACCGGGCCCGGGAGATTCACGCGGCGGACGAGCGGATCCTGGGCGGGAGCGAGTTTGTGACCGGCGTGCTGCGCCAGGCGGCGCGGACGGGGGTGCGTGCGCTGCGGGGGCGATGGCGAAATCTGGACGCGGTGGCGCTCCTCCGCAAGGTGTGCCAGGCCGAGCGGCTGCCGGTGGAGGGGCTGCTCGGGGGCGGCCGGCGACCCGCCGTCTGTCGCGTACGGGAGGGGATCGCCTATCTGTGGGTGGAGCATCTGGGGCGCAGCGGGCGGCAACTCTCGGCGGCGTTGGGGATCCGGCCCGAATCGGTGTACCGGGCGGCCCGCCGGGGTGCGGACGATCAGGAACGGTGGCGCAGAATCCTGGCAGGCCGCTGAAAAAGGCCCATCTGCTTCGTCTGGACGCGCTTAGGCACTCGTTGCGGCGTACCTGGAGTACGCCTCACTCGGCACCCATCCTGCGGATGGGTACCCGGCGTGCCGCCTTGCATCTGGACCTTTTTGAACAGCCTGACACGGTGTGGCTTCCGGATGTATCGAAGGCGGGGGAAGGCGGGGGGAGGGCGTGATGGACTGGAAGGCGATGTATGCGGCGCGGATGGGGCAGGTCGAGCCCTCGCCCATCATGCAGCTCATCCGGGTGATGGCGGAGCGGCCGGTGATCAACTTCGCCTCGGGGCTGCCGGATCCGGCCGGGTTTCCGGTGGAGGCGCTGCGCGAAGCGGCTGCCGCGGTCCTGACGGACGATTGGCGGGGCGGGCTGCAGTACGGCGAGGCGAACGGGTACCGCCCGCTCCGCGAGTGGGTGGCGGCGGACCTGAGCCGGCGGGGGGTGCCCACCGCGCCGGGCGAGGTCCTGATCGTGAGCGGCTCGCAGCAGGGGATCGACCTCGTGGCCCGGGCCCTGTTGCAGCCGGGGGACGTGGTCCTCACGGAGAATCCCAGCTATCTGGCCGCCCTGCAAGTCTTCGCCTCGTTCGAGGCGGCGATCTGGCCGATGGCGACCGATCCCGACGGTCTGGACGTCGACCTCGTCGCCGCGGCGCTGCGCAGGACGGACGTCAAGCTCCTCTACGTGATGCCGAGCCACCAGAACCCGTCCGGCGGGACGCTGCACGAGACAAGGCGGCGTCCCGTGCTCGAGGCGGCGGCGCAGGCAGGGGTTCCCGTCCTGGCGGACGAGGCCTACCTGGATCTCCGCTACGACCCGGGAGATCCCGCCCCCCTGGCGGCGTCGCTTCCCGGGGCGCCCGTCCTCACGGTGGGGACGTTCAGCAAGGTCATCGCGCCCGGCCTTCGGGTGGCTTGGATCGCGGGGCCGGAAGAGGTGATCGAGCGGCTGGCGCTCCTGAAGCAGGTCACGGACCTGCACACCAACTCCTTCACGCAGCGAATCGTCCACCACTACCTGGCCGGCGGACACTTGCCGGGGCAGGTGGCGCGCCTCCGGGCCGCCTACCGGGAGAAGCGGGACGCCCTCCTCGAGGCCCTGAACCGGCACCTGGCCGGGAAGGCGACCTGGACGCGGACGGCGGGCGGGATGTTTCTGCTGCTCAGTCTGACCAAGGGGGCATCAGCCGGGGCCGTGCTCCCCGCGGCGCTGGATCATGGGGTGGCTTTCGTGCCCGGCGCGCCGTTCTTCCCGGCCGGCGGGGGCGAGGAGACCATGCGGCTGAACTTCGTCAGCCCGCCGCTCGCCGACATCGACGAGGGGGTGGCGCGGCTGGCGAAAGCCATCGGGTAACAGGCTGCTGAAAAAGGCCCATCTGCTGCGTTGGCACGCTCGGCCACTCGCTGCGGCGTACCTGGGGTACGCCTCACTCGGACCCTTCTCGCGCCGCCTTGCATCTGGACCTTTTTGAGCAGCCTGGCCAAGGACCGACACGACAAAAGGATGGGGAGATGCAACGGATCACGCGCGACCAGATCGTGTACTCACTGGACAAAGCGCACGCTCCCGTGGCGACGATCGACCCGGGAAACGAACTATGCTTCGAGACCTGGGATGCCCGGACGGGGAGCATCACGAGTGAGCGGGACCTGCTGGACCGGCCGCACCCCAAAGGGCCGAACCCCGCCACGGGGCCCGTCTGTGTACGAGGGGCTCAGCCCGGCGACGCCCTGATCGTCACCATCCTGGAGATCGGCCTGGCCGATCGAGGGTACACGGGCACCCGGCCGGGGCAGGGAGTGCTCGGTCATCTGATCCGAGAGCACCGCACCAGGCTCTTCGAGATCGTGGACGGGCAGGTGGTCTTCAACCAGCGTATCCGATTCCCCGTGCGTCCCATGGTGGGGGTGATCGGCACCGCGCCGATGGGGGACGGCGTCGCCACGCTGCATCCCGGCCCCCACGGCGGCAACATGGATCACACCGACGTGAGGGTTGGCGCGCAGGTGCACCTCCCCGTGTTCGTGCCGGGGGCGCTCCTTTTCGTCGGGGACGTCCACGCCAGCATGGGGGACGGGGAGATCTCCATCACTGCGCTGGAGATCTGCGGCGAGGTCCGCGTCAAGGTCGACCTCGCCAAGGGCGAGGGTATCCGGCGGCCGTGGATCGAGTTTTCGGACTGCTGGATCACCACCGGAGACGGCCCCGGCATCGCCGAGGCGATTCGCGTGGCCGCGGAAGAGATGGCCGGGTTCCTGATGCGCCGCCTGGACCTGACGGCGGATGAGGCGTACATGCTGCTCTCCATCCGGGGCGATGCCCGGGTGTCGCAATGCGCGGAGCCGTCGATGATCGCGGCCACCGCTCGGGTCGTCATGCCCAGACTGGCGGGCTGCTGAACAGGCCCATTATGCCATTCGTCTACATCGTGCAGTGTAAGGACGGTTCGCTCTACACGGGGATCGCCAAGGACGTCGCGCGGCGCCTGGCGGAGCACCAGGCGGGCCGCGCCTCGCGCTACACGCGATCCCGGCTTCCGGTGTTCTTGGTCTGGAGCTGCCGGGTGCCCACCTGGAGCCACGCGCTGCGCGAGGAGCGCCGGATCAAGGCGCTCCCGCGGACGGCGAAGCTGGCGCTCGTGCAGGAGGCGCCCCGGCCCGGGCGCTTTCGCGGCGCGGTGCGGAGCGCCCGATGAGCCGGCCGCTCTTGGTGAGCTGCGAGGGGATCGGCAAGACGTACGGCGTGCAGCCGCTCTTCGAGAGCCTCTGCTTCAGCCTCGCCGAGGGGGATCGGGTGGGTCTGGTTGGTCCGAACGGTTCGGGAAAGACCACCCTCCTCAGGATTCTGGCCGGGCTCGATTCGCCGGACGCCGGCACGCGATCGGCTCGAAAGCTTCTCCGCCTGGGCTACGTCCCGCAGGACCCGACGTTTCCCGAAGGGGCCACGGTCGAGGAGATCGTGCGGGTGGGGCTCACGCCGGACGATCCGGAGGCGGCCGGCCGGGTGGCGGCCACCCTGGGTCGGGCGGGCCTCGCGGATCCCCGCCAGACCGTCGCCCTCCTTTCGGCGGGCTGGCGGAAGCGGCTGGCGATCGCGCGCGAGTTGGTGGGGGCCCCCGATCTCTTGCTGATGGACGAGCCGACGAACCACCTGGACCTGGAGGGCATCCTCTGGCTGGAGGATCTCCTGGCGGCCGAGGTGCCGGCCTATCTCGTGATCAGCCACGACCGGTACTTTCTGGAAAACGTCACCGACCGCGTGCTGGAGCTCAATCCCTGCTATCCCCAGGGACTATTCGAGGCGGACGGGTCGTACAGCGCCTTCCTGCTCAAGCGGGAGGAGTTCCTACGAAGCCAGGCGGCTTCCCAGGAGGTGCTCGCCAACAAGGTGCGGCGCGAGGTGGAATGGCTGCGCCGCGGACCCAAGGCCCGGACGCGCAAGTCATCGGCCCGAATCAAGGCGGCGGGGCTGATGATCGAGCGAGCTCGCGGCGGCGCAGGCGCGCGCCGTGACGGCGACCGCCGGGATCGAATTCACGGCTTCGGGCCGGCAGTCCAAGAAGCTCCTGCTGGCGCGGGATCTCGCCAAGACGATGGGCGACCGACGGGTTCTGGAGGGCCTGAACCTGACCCTCACCCCCGGGATGCGGCTCGGGCTCCTCGGGGCGAGCGGAAGCGGCAAGAGCACGCTGCTCGATCTGCTGGCGGGACGGCTGGTCCCCGACGGGGGCGAGATCGAGCGCGCCGATGGACTGCGGGTCGTGCGGTTCTCCCAGGATCGGGAGGGATTCGACCCGGCGCTCTCGCTGCGGCGGACCCTGGCCCCCGAGGGAGACGCCGTGGTCTATCGGGATCGGTCCGTCCACGTGGTCTCGTGGGCCAAGCGGTTCCTCTTCCGGGCCGACCAGCTCGAGACGGCGGTGGGCCGGCTCTCCGGCGGGGAGCGGGCGCGCGTCTGCATCGCCCGGCTGATGCTCGAACCGGCGGACCTCCTGCTCCTGGACGAGCCGACCAACGATCTGGACATCCCGACGCTGGAGGTGCTGGAGGAGAGCCTGGCCGAGTTCCCGGGCGCGCTGGTGCTGGTCACGCGGGACCGGTTTCTTCTGGATCGAGTCTCCACCGCGATCCTCGCCCTGGACGGGGCGGGTGGGGCGGTCTTCTATGCCGACGTCGCCCAGTGGGAGGCGGCGCGTTCGGATCGGGAGGCGGCCGATCGCGAGGCGCAGGCGCCCGCTCCCCGCGGCGCGCCTGCCGCCCCGCCGCCGCGCGTTGCCCGCGGCCTCAAGCGGCTCACCTACCAGGAGCAGCGCGAGTGGGAGCAGATGGAGGAGACGATCCTGGCCGCGGAGACGGCACTGACCGAGTGCCAGGCGGCGGCGGAGGACCCGGCCATCGCCTCGGACCCGGCGGCCCTGCGGGCGCGCTGGGATGCGCTGGAGTCGGCCCGCGCCGAGGTGGCCCGGCTCTACGCGCGCTGGGCGGAGCTGGAGGTCAAGCAGGGGTAAGCCGTTGTCAAAGAATAACTTGACCGGAGAAATTCCGGTAACGGCATAAGGAGCCGTAACGAAATTACAAATGATGTACAAATTATTTCGTAACGGCTCCTAAGCGGCGGGGCCGCGACAGGGGGCAGCGGGCTCGGGGTCGGGTCACCGCTCTTCAGGAGGTGTCTATGAAGCGCATTGCCGTCTTGGATGACTACCAGGGTGTGGTGCTCGGCCTGCCCGTCTGGGAGCGGCTGAAGGGGCGGGCGACGGTCGAGGCGTTCCGGGACACGCTGACGGATGAGGAGGCGCTGGTCCGGCGGCTGACCCCCTTCGAGATTATTGTGCTGATCCGCGAGCGGACGCGGTTTCCCGCCTCGCTGCTGCGAAGCCTCCCCCGCCTGGAATTCCTGGTCATGACGGGTCGGAACACCGGCCACGTGGACATTTCGGCGGCGACCGAGTGCGGCGTGATGGTGACAGAAACGGGGGGCTCGGGGGCCGGGCCCGTGGAGCTGACGATCGGGCTGATGATCGCCGCGGTGCGCCGAATCGCGCAAGAGAATCGGGCGCTGCGCGCGGGGCAGTGGCAGAACAGCGTGGGCATCGAGTTGTCGGGGAAGACTCTCGGTATCCTCGGACTGGGGCGGATCGGGAGCCGGATCGCGGAGTTCGGGCGGTTTCTGGGCATGCGGGTTCTGGCCTGGGGGCCGACGCTCACGGCCGAGCGGGCCGCCAAGAGCGGCGCCGCCTTCGTGTCGCTGGAGACGGTGTTTCGGGAGAGCGACGTGGTGAGCTTGCACCTGCGTCTCTCCGAGCAGACCCGCGGCCTGGTCACCTCCGCGCATCTGGCCCTGATGAAGCCCACAGCCTACCTGATCAACACGGCGCGGGGGCCGCTGGTGGACGAGGCGGCGCTGGTGGCGGCGCTGCGCGAGCGGCGGATCGCCGGCGCGGCGCTGGACGTCTACGGCGTGGAGCCGCTCCCAACGGATCACCCGCTCCTCGGGCTCGAGAACGCGCTCCTGACTCCGCATCTGGGCTACGTCACCGAAGAGGCGTACCAGGTGTTCTTCCGCCAGGCGGTGGAGAACATCGAGAGCTACCTGGACGAGCAGTTGCCGCCTCGTGCGCTGAACCCGGAGACGATGACGCGACGCCGATGAGCGAAGGGCGAGGGCGAAACGTCCTCTTCGATCTGGACGGGACGCTGACCGACCCGGCCGACGGGATCGTGGGCTGCATCCGGCACGCCCTCGAATCGCTGGGGGCTCCGGCATACTCCGCCTCCCGGCTCACCCGCTGCATCGGCCCGCCGCTGCGCGAGTCGTTCGCGATGCTCCTGGGTCATCCGGGAGAAGCGGTCGTCGAGGAGGCGATGCGGCGGTATCGGGAACAGTTCGAGGCGCGGGGGATGTACGAAAACCGGGTCTATCCCGGTATCCCCGAGCTGCTCGGAGAGATCGGGCACATGGGCTGGAGCGCCTACGTCGTGACCTCCAAGCCGCGGATCTACGCCCGGAAGATCCTCGATCATTTCGAACTGAGCCGCTTCTTCGTCCGGGTCCACGGGAGCGAGATGGACGGGAGGCTGACACGGAAAGGCGAGCTGCTTGCGAATGTTCTGATCGCGGAGTCCCTCGCGGCCGGGGATGCGGTCATGGTGGGGGATCGGGCCGAGGACATCCTGGGGGCCCGGGCGACCGGGATTGCGTCGATCGGCGTGACGTACGGCTACGGAGGCCTGGAGGAGCTGCGCGCGGCGGGACCGACCCGGATCTGCGAGGATCCGGCCTCGGTGCTGGCGGCGCTCCGGGATCACTTTCGGAAGGAGAGATGATGAGCGAGTATGCCGGACCGACCTGCGTTCTCTGCGGGGTGAAGGCCTGCACCGCCGAGCCGGAGACGAAGATGCCTCCGGGTTTCTGCCCCATGCCGGCGGAGGCCGAGCTCCTAGCGGAGGTGGAGCGGAGCTATCTGGATCGGGATGACATCAAGCGATTGGCGCTGGAGTCGGCCCGCACAGAGGCGGCCGGCTACTGCCGCAGCACCCGGGTCGAGGAGATCATGGACTTCGCGCACCGCATGGGATTCCATCGGCTGGGGATCGCGCACTGCGTCGGCTTGATGCAAGAGTCGAAGGCCGCGCGGGACATCTTCGCGGCCGGCGGATTCGAGGTGTTCACGGTCTGTTGCAAGGCGGGATCGATCGACAAGGAGAAGGTCGGCATCCGAGACGAGGAGAAGGTGCGTCCGGGGCAGTACGAGGCGATGTGCAGTCCCGTGGGACAGGCTGCCCTGCTCGCCAAGGCTGGCACCGAGCTGAACGTGGTGATCGGCCTCTGCGTCGGCCACGACAGCCTGTTCTTCATGCACTCCAAGGCGCCGGCGACGGTCCTGGTGGCGAAAGACCGGGTCCTGGGCCACAACCCGGTGGCCGCGCTCTACACGAGTCACTCCTACTACCGGCGGCTGACGGAGCAAGAGCCACGAAAGGAGAGTCAACAATGAACCGGCAGGACATCCACACCCTCTACGAGTTCAACCGATGGGCCAACGGCCCGTCGCTGGAGGCGGCGGAGAAGCTGAACCCGGACGCCTTTCTCAAGGACCTCAAGAACAGCTTCCCCTCGATCCGGGACACGCTCGCTCACATCCTGGGAGCCGAGTGGATCTGGCTGCGGCGCTGGAAGGGAGAGTCTCCGGCGAAGCTCCTCGCGCTCTCCGAGTTCCCGACGGTGGGCAGCCTGCGGGAACGGTTTGGCGCCGTCGAGGCAGAGCGGGGCGCGTTCGTGGCGTCGCTCACAGAGGAGGGCCTCCAGCAGCGTTGGCTACAAGATCTGCGGGGACCTACGGTCTGCCATGGTCCAGACCATGCAGCACGTGGTGAATCACGGGACGTATCATCGCGGCCAGATCACGACCATGCTCCGCCAGCTCGGCGCGACCCCCATCAGCACCGATCTGAGCCGGTTCTACCTGGACCGCGCGG
>CAVSHW010000065.1:0-17972 GCA_963727695.1 uncultured Methylomirabilota bacterium
GGCCGTACACCGAAAGGAGACCAAGATGGAGCATGCAAGGAAGACCGGTTGGGCATGTGCTTTCCGAGGGGCTGTGATCGTCTGTCTGCTCGGGCTGACGGCGCTGGTCGCCGCCCCGAGACCGGCGGTGGCCGACGACGCCCAGGACGCCAAGCAGTTGGTCGAGAAGGCTCGCCTGACCTTCGAGGCCTTCGTCGCGGACAAGGACTTGGGGCCCCCCTTGAAGTCGCTCCTCAAGCGGGCGAAGGGGGTGCTGATCTATCCGCAGGTCCTGCGGGGGGCCTTCATCTTCGGCGCGTCGGGCGGCAGCGGGACCTTTCTCGTTCACGACGCCCAGGCCGGCGCGTGGGGCGGGCCGGCCTTCTACACCATCGGGGAGGCGAGCTTCGGCCTGCAGATCGGCGGGGACGCCTCGGAGGTCGTCCTGGTCGCACTGACCGATCGGGGCGTCGCCTCGCTTTTGTCCACCAGTACCAAGCTCGGCGGGAACGTCGGGATCACCGCGGGGCCGATCGGTGCGGGGGCCGAGGCGGCGACCGCAAACCTGAGCGTGGACATCATCAGCTACTCGCGCTCCAAGGGGATCTACGCCGGCGTCTCGCTGGACGGCGCGGTCGTGGCGACCCGGGGCGCCCTGAACGCGGCCTACTATGGCAAAGAGGTCACCCCCACGGAAATCCTGATCCAGCGCGCGGTGACCAACCCGCACGCGGCGAGCCTGATCCACGCGGTGAGTCGAGAGGTGGGGAAGAAGTAGTGACGGGGTGCTGATCGCGATGATCCTGGCCGTTCCGGCACTCAGCCAGGCTGCGGAACGCGCTCCGGCGTCATGATGAGCTATTGTGTGGGTCACCTCTCTTGTGTGCGACCCCTGAATCGAATTCTCCGACAAGCTTTCTAAGAAGACAACGGCGGGCCGGCGTCCAGCCGGAGAGACGAAATCGTCGGGCTGGCGATCTTCCTCTCGACCTCGCTGGACGGCGACCAGGCCATCCAGGGCTTTACTGTGCGGTGCGTAATGCAGGCGACACTTCCTCCGGAACCGCACAGTCCGGGGGAGAGCCCGCCGAAGGGCGGCGGCCCGCTCCTCTCAGTAGAGGTGCTCCGGGCGGCGGGAGGCAGCCAGCGTCAGGGTCCCCGCGGGAGGGTGCGTAAGACGGATGAAGGTGTCGCTTTCCTTGGGGGCGCAAGGTGCGAGCATGCGAGCGTCGCTTTTCGGGTAGGGGAATCCCTTTTGGAGTAGACAGGGAAATCCCACCGGCAGTCGGTTCTTCGATCCGGAGAATGTCGCTAGGCATGCAACTCATTATCATATAGCCTGTCTCGGGGTTCTTAGAGTCCCCCTGATCGACCAGAGATCGGATGGCATAGTTTCTGCTGCTCCGAATAACGTCGGCATCAACTAAACATCGGGGACCGCGGCCCCGAGAGCAGAGATGGCAGCGTGAGGCTGCCGAATCCCCGAAGAGAATTTGGGGGTTACATCTTGATGGGTTTGCAGTAGGAGGAAGACCATGAATAAGCTTGTTATTCTGCTCGCCGCCCTCTTCGTGATGGCCGTTACTGTTCCGGCGTTTGCGCAGCAGGCTCCGGCCGCTCAGCCTCCGGCTATCAAGGGCGCCGAGGGTTCGGATGTGAAGAAGGTCGAGCCCAAGGGCTCCGAAGGTCCGGACGTCCGCAAGAAGGCCAAGAAGACCGCCTCGTCTGTTGCCTCCAAGGGCACCGAGGGTCCAAAGGTGAAGGCCAAGAAGATCAAGAAGACCGCCTCGTCTGTTGCCCCCAAGAGTGCCGAGGGTCCGGATGTGAAGAAGGTCGAGCCCAAGGGCAGCGAGGGTCCGGATTTGAAGAAGAAGTAACACGAACTGAGTCACGAGAAGCGCCGGTTCCGTACGCGGAACCGGCGCTTCTCTTTGGTGCGCTTCCCGCTCTTCCACCAATCAAAGCAGTTGCGAAGCGCCGCGAAACAATGCACAATCCGCGGCGAATTCAGGTGTGCCAGGCTGCGTGTCGGGTGATCACACCTCCGAACCCGAACGTTGCAGATGAACCGCCGGTACCAACGGCAGTTGGTGCGCAAAGAGCGCAAAGAGAGATCTGCTGTTTCCAGAGGGTTCCGGAATCACCCGGTCTGAGCGAGCCGTACGATTTTCATTCGTGCTCCGAAGCCCGATCTACTGATCCTGGCCTGCTTTGCGGTCTCTGCCTGCCTGTGCGTTCCGCACGCAGACAGGCGAGCTTTGCGGTGAAATGTTTGGGCTGAAGGCGGTGGACAGGCGCATCGCGCGAGAATGCGTGTCACAGAGAGCCCCGAGTCCGTCGCAGATTCAGCCTGGATCGCAGGCGAGCGCTGAGCGGCGCGTCCCGCCAGAGGATTCCCCGAAACAACCGCATGCCCGGAGGAGATCTGGATGAGCCAAGGTGCACGCTCCGAAGGTCAATGCCCCGCAGACTGTTTCGCCACGTTTCCGGCTACGTCGGTGATTCCGCTCCATGTGAAGATCAGAGCCATGCTGGACGCCGAACCCGCCACGCCTCCGCTGGACACGCTTCCGGTGGCCCAGGTGCGGGCCCTCCGGGAAGGGATGATGCTGCGGCGGCCGAAGCTCGACGAGTTGGTGGCGCGCGTCGAGGACCGGGTGATCCCGGGGCCCGGTGGCGAAGTTCCGGTTCGGATCTATGCCCCGCAGGGGAGTGGGCCGCATCCGGTCCTGGTGTATTTTCACGGTGGTGGATGGGTCCTGGGAAACCTGGACACCCACGACGGCGTGTCTCGCTCCCTGTGCCGCCGGTCCGGCGGCCTGGTCGTCGCCGTGGATTACCGGCGGTCGCCGGAGCACAAGTTCCCCGCCGCCCTGGAGGACTGCTCCGCCGTGGTGCGGTGGTGTGCCGAGCGCGCGGCCGAGATCGGCGGCGACGGGAGGCGACTGGCCGTTGCCGGGGACAGCGCGGGCGGAAACCTGGCCGCGGCGCTCGCCTTGAGCTTTCGCGACCAGGGCGGCCCGCGCCTTGCCCTCCAGGTCCTGATCTATCCCGTCACCCATTACGCTTTCGATACGGCGTCGTACCATCGGTTCGCCACCGACTACGGGCTCACGCGGGAGTCGATGTGGTACTTCTGGAAAAGCTACCTGGCCAGCCCGACGGATGGCGGAAATCCTTACGCCTCGCCGCTTCTGGCCAGGGATCTCGGCGGCCTGCCGCCGGCCCTGGTTCTCACTGCCCAGTACGACGTGTTGCGCGATGAGGGTGAGGCGTACGCGGCTCGCTTGGCGCAGGCGGGGGTGTCCGTCCGGTGCACCAGGTACCTGGAACTGAATCATGGGTTCGTCCAGCTCGCGGCGCTCTGCGAGTCGGCGGATCGGGGAGTGCAAGAGATCGCCGAGGCCCTGCGGGTCGCCTGGGACCGATGACCCTCCAGTTTTCGTCGTCCTGTCTGCGGTCGACCTGGCGGCCTGCCGGCCGTCTGTGGTGAACCTGACCTTCCAGCATGTCCAGGAGGTCGGCGACGGGAAGGTGGGCGCCTGCCTCGGCGTGAAGCGCTAGCGGGCTTGCGATCCCTGGGGTATCTGGTGCAATATGGGGGCAGGCGGTAGCGCCTGGTTGCGGCTCAGCGTCCGGCAAGCAGGCAACCCACGCAGTCAGCAGGGAGAAAGAGGCGATGAGACTCCCGTCGAACAAGACGAAGATCGTCTGTACCATCGGGCCGGCGTCGGAGTCCCCCGACGTCATGGAGCAGATGATTCGCGCGGGGATGAGCGTGGCTCGGCTCAACTTTTCGCATGGGGATTTCCTGGGTCACAAGCAAGTGATCGAGAAACTCCGCGCGGCGGCCAAGGCGACCGAGCGGCGAGTGGCCATCATGGCCGACCTCCCAGGCCCCAAGATGCGGATCGGCCAGCTTGCCGAGGAACAGATCGAGCTCCTGTCGGGCGACACCTTCACCTTGACGACGCAGGAGATCATCGGGGATGCCGGCCGGGTCTCGGTGAGCTTTGCCCGTCTGCCGCAGGTGGTGAAGCCCAAGGACGCCCTCTTCCTCAACGACGGGGTCATCCAGCTTGAAGTCACGGCGGTGCAGGGGGCGGAGGTCGTCTGCCGGGTGGTCGTGGGGGGCGAGCTGCGCTCTCGGAAGGGCCTTAATCTGCCAGGGATCGACCTGGGCATCAGCGCCTTTACGGATCACGATCGCGAATGCTTGCGATTTGCCGCGGAACAGGGGGTGGACGCGGTCAGCCAGTCCTTCGTCGAGTCCGGCGACGACATCAGGGCGGTCCGCAGGGCAGCGGCGGAGATCGGGTACCGTCCCTTCGTCATCGCCAAGATCGAGCGTGCCCGGGCGTTCGACCACATCGACGACATCCTCGACGCGGCGGATGGCATCATGGTCGCCCGGGGGGATTTGGGAGTGGAGATCCCCATCCAGCGGATCCCGATCGTCCAGAAGTCGCTGGTCTGCCAAGCCAACCTGCGCGGGAAACCGGTCATCACGGCCACCAACATGCTGGAGTCCATGACCACCAGCCGCCGCCCGACCCGGGCCGAGGCGACGGACGTGGCCAACGCCATCCTGGATGGCACCGACTGCGTGATGCTCTCGGGTGAGTCGGCCATGGGAAAGTACCCGGTGGAATCGACGGCCATGCTGGTCAGCATCGCCGAGGCCATCGAGCCATCCCGCCCCGGCCATGCCGCCCGGGAGGCGCTGCAGACGATCAGCCGGGCGAGCCAGGCGAGCATCACCGATCTGATTGCCTACGGGGTCGAGACGACGCTCGAACGCATCGAGCCGGCCGCCGTGTTCGTGCCCACCCACAGCGGCTTCACCGCCAAGCGGCTCACCAGGTTCCGGATCCCGGTGTGGATCGTGGCCGTGAGCTCCCAGGAGACCACCTGCCAGCAGCTCCAGTTTTCTTACGGGGTGCACCCGGAGCACGAGCCCGACCACCCGGACGACTGGAGTGTTTACGTGCGGGAATGGCTGCGCGCCCACGAGGTGGAGGGGAGCCTCGTGGTCCTGACCGAGGGGCCGTCGTCGAAGCGGCCCGAAACGAATAACCGGATGGAGATCATCGATCTGAAGACCCGCAGCGGGGCGAAGGGGAACCCCGGGGCGTAGGACCGGCGGGCGGCAGCCGCCGGTGATATCCCCCTTGAAGGGTGAGACTCCTCGGGTCGTCCGATGGCACGCGGTGCGATCCAACGGGGGTCCGACAGCAGGACGAGATGCGATGACACACACGCAAGGTCCGTTCTACCCTCGGGTGTTTGCCCTGATTGCGGCGGCCCTGCTGGGGTATGCAGTCTTCGGAATCCTCCAGCCGTTCCTGGGACCCATCCTCTGGGCAGCCCTGCTGGCTTTTCTGCTCTTTCCGGTGAACCAAAGGTTGCGACGCGCCGTGCGCGGGCGGCGGGGCGCCGCGGCGATCCTCTTGACGCTGGCCGTCATGCTGATCATCGTCATTCCCGCCGTGGTGCTCACCATCCTCTTTGTGCAGCAGGCCTCCGACCTGGTGGGGCGGCTGTATCTTCAGGGCGGTCCGGCTATGCCTCGGATGAACAATCCTCTGCGAATCCCGATAGTTGACCAGGCCATCGGGTACATCACGGCGATGACACCGATCACGGCGGAGGAGATTCACACCTGGGTGATCGAAGGCGGGAAGCGGCTTCTGCAGACACTGGCTTCCTTCGGCGGATCGCTCTTCGCCGGTGCCCTGGGGGCGGTTCTTGGCCTGTTCCTGATGCTGATCCTTCTGTTCTTCTTCCTGCGCGATGGCGAAACTATGCTGGAGCGGCTCCTGCTCCTCGTCCCGATGGAGGAAAGGCGGAAGGCACACCTGGTCAAGCATCTGTCGTCTGTGACAAAGGCCGTCGTGCTGGGCGCGCTCATGATCGCGCTCGTGCAGGGGGCGCTGATCGGCGTCGGATTCGCCATAGTCCGCCTGCCGTCACCCATCGTGTTCGCCGTCTTGGCGTCGGGCGCGGCCCTGGTTCCCCTGATCGGTACCGCGCTCGTCTGGGCTCCCGCGGCTCTCGTGCTGACCGCCCAGGGCCACGGGGGATCGGCGATCTTCCTGGCCATCTGGGGAGCGGCGATCGTCTCCTCCGCCGACAATTTCCTGCGGCCCCGCTTCATCTCGGGTCGCGCCCAGATCTCGACACTTCCAGTCTTCATCGGCCTCCTGGGCGGGATCAGTGCCTTCGGCGCCATCGGCATGTTCCTGGGCCCCGTCGTCGTGGCACTGGTCCTGGCGTTGCTCCGATTCGCGGAGGAATCGCGAGGGAAGGTGACTTCGACATAGGGACCGGCAGACGGAGACTCCCTCCGATCGAACACCACTTTCTTGCCTGCGGGCGGGGGCAAGAGCAGGGAGGACCATGGACGCGATCATGCTGCGGGAGAACGACAATGTGGCGACGGCCCTCCGGGACCTCGCCGCGGGCGAGGAGATCATCGTGGGGGTGCAAGAGCTCTCGCTGCGAGTGCGGGTTGGCCAAGCGATCCTGTTCGGCCACAAGCTGGCCGTCACCGAGATTGGCCAGGGTGAACATATCCTGAAGTATGGAGAAATCATCGGCCGCGCGACTCAGGCCATTCCGGCCGGATGCCACGCCCACGTGCACAACATCGAGAGCTTGCGGGGCCGGGGAGACTTGGAGGCGGGGGAGAAGACTCATGGAGTTTAAGGGGTATCGGCGGCCGGATGGGCGGGCGGGGACCCGGAACTACGTGGGTGTGCTCTCGACCGTGGTGTGCGCGAACGAGGTGGCCGAGCGAATCGCCCGGCAGGTGCGGGGAGCGACGGCGTTCCTGCACCACCAGGGGTGTTGTCAGATGCCGATGGATGTTTCGCGGGTCAGTCAGACCCTGATCGGGCTTGGACAGAACCCCAACCTCGCCTCGGTCCTGCTCGTCAGCCTCGGCTGCGAGAGCGTGGTGGTGGAGGAGGTGGCGCAGGCGATTGCGGCGACGGGGAAGCGGGTCGAGCAGCTCGTGATCCAGGAGGAAGGCGGCGCGGCGCGCTCGGTCGCGAAGGGCGAGCTGCTCGCCCAAGAGCTGGTCATGGAGGCCTCGGTGTTCTTCCCCGATCTCTGCCCCGTGTCCGACCTCGTGCTGGGCCTCAAGTGCGGGAGCTCCGACACCACCCAGGGGCTGTTCGCGACCCCGGCGGTGGGGATCGTCACGGATCTGGTGGTGGCCGCCGGGGGGACCGCTATCCTCGGAGAGGTCACCGAGTTTATTGGAGCGGAACATCTCTTGATCAAGCACGCGCGGACCGAGGCGGTGGGCGCACAAATCCTCGCCCTGGTCCAGCGCATGGAGGCCCGGGCGAAGGCCGCAGGCTGCGACATGCGCGGAGGGCAGCCCACCGGGGGTAATATCAAGGGCGGGCTCTCCACGATCGAAGAGAAATCGCTCGGGGCCATCGCCAAGGCGGGGGTCTCGCCGATCGAGGCCGTCTACGAGTATGGGGAGCGGCCGCAGGTCAAGGGGCTCGTGGTGATGGACTCCCCCGGCCGCGAACCCGAGATCCTCACGGGGCTGGCCGCCGCGGGGTGCACACTGATCGCGTTTGCCACCGGCCGCGGCGCTCCCCAGGGCTTCCCGTTTGTCCCGGTGGTGAAGCTCACCGGCAATCCGGTAACCTGGCAGAAGCTCCGTGACCATATGGATGTGTACGTTGGCACGATCCTGGAGGGGACCGAGACGCTGCCGGCGGCCGGCCGCCGCCTCTTCGCCGAGTGCCTCGGGTTCGCCTCGGGCCGGCTCACCAAGGCGGAGATCTCGGGGTACACCAACTCGATGGACATCTACGTGACGGGGCCGGTGATCTAACAGGCTGCTGAAAAAGGCCCATCTGCGGCGTTGGCGTGCTCGGGCGCGCGCTGCGGCGTACATGGAGTACGTCTCGCGACGGCCCTTTACACGCCGCCTTGCATCTGGGCCTTTTTGAGCAACCTGGCCAAGCCTGCTGATAATCTGGTACGCTGGCGGCATGAGAAGCCTGAGATTCCACTGGCGGAGCTGTGGGAGACCACATAGAATCCTGCAAATTGCTTCGCACTCGCATCGGGAGGGTCCGCATGCTCCCGTGGAGCACGCGGGACAGGTGCGTGGAGTCGAAAGGGGCATGGGTGCGATGTTGGTCAAGCCTGTGGTTGTGTTGCGTGGGATTCTGTTGGCCGCCGCGGCTCTTTTGGCGGCCGGCTGCGCCAGCGATTTCGCGGTGCAAACGGCACGAGACCCGAGCGTCCAAATCGCGTCGGGGGCTAGCTACGCTTTTCGCTTTGTCCCGCCGGAGGAGAAGAAGGCGGGAGAATTGGACCCGCGGGTGAACAACACCACCGTGCATGATCGGATTCGGCAGGCGATCGAGAAGGTGCTGGCCGAGAAGGGCCTACGGCTGGTCGAGGCGAGCGCGGCGACGTTCCTGGTTGAGTACCACGTCAGCATCTCGGGGACGCTGCGGGAGGAGGCCGAGTTCCGGGTGGACTCCCAGGGGGATCCCATGCGCGCCTATGCGGGGGCCTACGCGGGGGGGATGTACGGCCCGCCGCCCGTGACGGAGATCCAGACCCAGACGACGGAGGCCGAGCTTTTGATCACGGTCGTGGAGCGGCCGACGGGCAAGGCGGCGTACCGGGCCCTCGGGGTGGGTGCAGACGTCGCCAGGTCGGATGTGTCTGAGCAGACGATCGTGAAGGCGGTCAGCGCGCTCTTGAAGGGTTTGCCATAGCAGGCTGCTGAAAAAGAGCAGCCTGCCAAGCGGTCTGCAGGCGTCCGGTGAATGGTGCCATGAAAGCGATGAGACGCTCCCTGCGAGGGTTCCTCGCCCTCTGTGCGCTCGCGATCCTCGCCGTCGGTTCCGCGATGGCCCAGGACAAGGCCCCGGCCGAGGGTCCATCCGTCTCCATCCCGATTCCGGAAATCGCGGCGCGGGCGGAGGAGGTCGCCGCCCTGCTTCGAAGTCTCGACCTGCTCCTCACGGCCAATACCAAAACCAATACCAATACCAACACCGACATCAACACCGAAGCGATCCGTCAGCGGCTGCCGGAGCTGAGCAAGCAGATTGACGCACTGCTCGGCGAGACGGCGCAGAAGCTCGATGCGCTCCCCTCGATCGAAGTCCTGGACGAGCTGCTGACGTCCTGGCAACGGATGCGGGGCGAACTGGCCAAGGCCCTCGAGGGGCTCACACAGCGCGCCACCCGTCTCGAGGCGGAGATGGAGCGTCTGGCGGGGGTTCTCGATACCTGGAAGCGGACACGGGCGGATGCCCTTACCTCCAAGGCGCCGGCGCCGGTCCTCCAGCGTATCGACAGCCTCCTCGCGGCGATCCCGGGTGTCCAGAAGCGTCTGCGGGACGAGCGCGGCGTCGTCCTGGTGCTGCAGGACCAGGTGGCCCACCAGATTGCCCGCTGCGAGGAAGGGCTGGATCAGGTCGCAACCTTCCGACAGGGGTATGTCGGCAAGCTCCTGGTCCGAGATACGGCCCCCATCTGGAGCAGGGAGGTGCAGGAGCAGGTCTGGGCCGACATCGCGACAAACGCCAGGGAATCGTTCGAGACGAGCGCAGCCCATCTGCGACAGTTCGTCCGGGAGGAGTCCGGGAAGCTCCTATTTTTGGCGGGGCTGTTCGTCTTGTTCATCGGGCTGCTCCGGGCGGCACGCCGCAGGGCCCAGCTTCGGCACCTGGTCGACGAGCGCGGGTTTTCCGTTGAGCTGGTGTTCGCCCGTCCCGTGGCCACCGCCCTGGTGGTCGCCATGTTCACCTTTTTCTGGGTCTATCCGCATCCTCCCCGGGCCGTGTTCACCCTTGTGGCGGCAATCACCCTGATTGCCGTGATCCAGAGTGTTGCGCCGCTCGTCGAGCCGCGGCAGATCGGCTGGCTGCATGCGCTGGGGGCCTTTTTCCTTGCGGATCTGTTCCGTGGCCTGTTCGCCGTGGTGCCCCGTCTGGAGCGGCAACTCTTCCTCCTGGAGATGCTGGTTGGGGCAGGCGTGGCCGGGTGGGTTCTGTATCGGGACCGCGCCTCCTTTAGACGGAAAGAGCAGGGGAAAACGGGGAAGCTGGACAAGCTCAGGGCGGCGACTGTCCTCCTGCTTGTCGGATTCACCGCCTCATTCCTGGCGGGCGCGGCCGGCTACATGAGCTTGGGGCGCCAGGCGGGGTATGGCGCGCTGGGCAGCGCCTACGCGGCCCTGGCCCTTTCCGCAGGCATCCGGGTAGCGTACGGGCTGGCGGTCCTGCTCCTGCGGGTCCAGCCGCTGAGGCGGCTCCAAAGCGTCGCCAGACATCGCGCCCTGCTGGAGGAGCGACTCCTGCGTCTCTTACAATGGTGCGCCATCGCAATCTGGGCCTGGGTGACCCTTCGAGCCTTCAGCCTCGCGACGCCGGTCGCGACAGCGGTCCGCGGCATCTTGACGGCCGAACTCGCCTGGGGCGCGCTCAAGATCAACCTTGGGGACGTGTTGGAGTTCTTCCTCACGCTCTGGCTGGCGTTTTTGGTGTCGCGCTTCATCGGGTTCGTGCTGGAAGAGGATGTCTACCCCCGCACGCGGCTGGCGCCGGGGATTCCCTACGCGATCTCGAGCCTGCTGCATTACGCGATCCTCTTCGCGGGCTTCCTGCTGGCCGTATCGGCGCTGGGCCTCGATCTCAACAAGGTCACGATCATCGTCGGCGCCTTCGGCGTGGGCATCGGCTTCGGCCTCCAGAACGTCGTGAACAACTTCGTCTCCGGGCTGATCGTGCTCTTCGAGCGACCGGTCCGGGTGGGCGACGCGGTGCAAATCGGGGACGTCTCGGGTCAGGTGCGGCGGATCGGCATCCGCTCGAGCACGGTGCGGACCTGGGAAGGGGCCGAGGTCACCGTCCCTAACGCCACGCTGGTCTCGGACCGGGTGACGAACTGGACGCCCACCGACCGGTGGCGTCGCATCGGCCTGCCGGTGGGTGTGTCCTACGGGAGCGACCCCGAGAAAGTCCTGGAGGTCCTCCGGGCGGTGGCGCGCGGGCACGCGCAGGTGCTGGCCAAGCCGGCCCCGCAGCCGCTCTTCATCGGGTTCGGGGACAGCGCGCTTCTCTTCGAGTTGCGCGTCTGGACAGACGGCATCGCCGACTGGCAGCAGGTCCGCAGCGATCTGGCGGTGGCCCTGAACGCGGCCCTGAAGGCCGCCGGGATCGAGATCGCCCTTCCAGTGCGTGAGGTGTATGTGCGGGGAGAGGTGTCCGGCGGCGTCGATCGCCGACTGGGGTCCGGCACGCCTCCGCAGACGCGGAATCAGTGAGGCCCGTGGGGCATACCGCCGCACGGAAATGGCTCGTGGAGACTCAATCTCGGGCAGAGAAGGGAGAGTGCCTGCCGGAAGGGGGATTCCCCTGGATGCGACGGGGGAACGTCGTGTATACTGTCTCAACGCGCGGGGCACAGTTCCGCTTGGGTGCGAAACGTTTCCTTGGGATCTGGAGGGTGCAAACCGTGGCATGCTGGATGCGAAGGGTGCTGGCGACGGGGTGTCTGATGATGCTGGTGGGGATGCCGGTGCTGGCGGAGGCGCAGGACAGCAAGAACAGCGCCAAGCCACCGGCCGTCACGCCGGGGCAGGACGGAGTGAAGCCTCCGGATCGCCAGATGCAGGCCGAGGCCCATTATGAGCTCGGTGTGATGTATCACGAGCGGGTCTTTGCGTCGCTGGATCAGGCCATCGCCGAGTACGAGAAGTCGGTCAAGATGAAGCCCGACTACGCCGAGGCCCACTATAATCTCGCGCTGTCCTATCACACCAAGGCCAAGCTGGGCACCGATGACAAGGCGCTCTACCGGAAAGCGGTCGCCGAGTACAAGCTGTATCTGAAGTACAGCCCGCAGGGGGAGCTGGCGAACAAGGCCAAACAGAACCTCAAGGTGGTCGAGGCCAAGCTCCGTTCGTAAAGGCTGCCGATCGGGGAGGAGGGAACGTGGGATGGTGCGCGTTGTGCGCGACGGATGGCGGCTGGAGCCGCCGCCGCTTTCTGTTCGCCATGGCGAAAGCCGGTCTGGCCGTGGGGCTCCTGCCCAAGACCAGCGGCGCCTTCACCGTCTTCGATGAATCCGCCGATGTGACGATCGGCCGCGAGGCCGACCCCGAGATCCTCAAGCAGTTCGGCTATTACGACTCCCCCGATCTCCAGAACTACGTGGCCCAGGTCGGGCAGCGTGTGGTGGCCGTCTCGGACACCCGCTTCAGCTTCCAGTTCAAGGTGGTGGATCATCCGAGTGTCAACGCCATGGCGCTGCCGGGAGGCTTCGTCTATGTAACGCGCGGCATCCTGGGGGAGATGAACGACGAGGCCCAGTTGGCCGGCGTCCTCGGCCACGAGGCCACCCACGTCAACTCCCGCCACGGGGCCAAGCTGATGACCAAGGCGCTGGGATCGCAGATCGCCACGATCCTCGGGGTGGGCGCTGCCGCGGTGGCGAGCCGCGGGGGTGCGGCCACAGCCGCTGCGATGGTCTCGAGCCATCTGACGAATTACATGCTCCTGGGCTACGGACGCGACTACGAGCTGGAGGCGGACGAGGTCGGCCTCCGCCATGCCAGGCGGGCCGGCTATGACCCGAGGCGGATGCTGGCCCTGCTTCGATGGATGCGGCGGAGCGAGATGCTTCGCGGCCAGCAGCTCTACCATGGGTTCGACGCCACGCATCCGGACACGTCCATGCGGATCGCCAAGGTGGACACCATGGCGCACCTCCTGGTCGCCGAGCCAGGCCCGCTGGAGGTCAAGGGGGATGAGTTTCGGTCGCACCTGGACGGATTGCGGTACGGCGAGGCCAAGGACCGGCGACGTCTGCGAATCTATCTGGTCAAGTCCGGCGACACGCTGGGTGGCATCGCCAGAAGTGAGCTCAACGAGGAAGGCCGCCGCTTTGAGCTGGCCAGCCTCAACGACCTGCACGATGATGCCGACCTTGTGCCGGGCACCCGTCTGAAGCTCGTCGTAAGCGGCACCAGTTCTTCCCTGGACCTGAAGCTCGCCCCCCAATAGACAAATCGGCGTGTCGAACCGGAGACCCGGGAGATGGCGGAGCAGAGGGCGGCGGTTGAGCGCATGTTTTCAGCCATCGCCCCGCGCTACGACTTCCTCAATCGGCTGCTCAGCGCCGGGCGGGACCGCGTCTGGCGGCGCGAGGCGATCCGGGCGACCCGACTTCCCACCGACGGTCAACTCCTCGATGTGTGCACGGGGACTGCGGACATGGCGCTGGAGGCCGCCCGCCAATTCCCGACCGCGACGATCGCCGGCGTGGACTTCAGCGGTCCGATGATTGATCGGGGCCGGCAGAAGGTGGCTCGCGCACGGCTTGCGGGCCGGGTGGTCCTGTCCGTGGCGCCGGCCGAGGCCCTGCCGTTTCCCGACGGGATCTTCGACGCGACCACGGTAGCCTTCGGCTTGCGCAACGTGGCGGACCGCTGCATGGCGCTTGCCGAGATGCGCCGCGTCCTGAAGCCGGGCGCGCGCGCGGTGATCCTGGAGTTCACGACGCCGCCCGGACGGCTGTTCCGGCGCCTCTATCTCTGGTATTTCCATCGCGTCCTGCCGGTGATTGGCGGGCTGATCTCGGGCCACCGGTCGGCATATGCGTATTTGCCGGCGTCGGTGGGCGAGTTTCCCCCACCGAACGAACTGGCTGCCAAGATGGAGCAAGCCGGATTTCGGGACGTATCCTACCGGCTGCTCACCGGCGGCATCGTGGCGATCCACGTGGGGGAGAAGAAATAGTGGGAGTATCTCTGGCGGCTGCTCCTATTCCACCACGAAGGTCATCGGGGTGAGGTTGTGGAGGTTATCCGAGACGGGACAACGACGATCCACCTCGTGGAGGAATTGCTCCTTCTCCTCTTTCGACATGTCCGCATCGATGCGAGCCGTTACCCTGAGCCCCGTGAATCCCGACCGGCTGTCCGGGTTCCGCCCCAGCAGAACCTCCACGTCCAGCTCCCCTTCGACCTTCACGTCCATCGCCCGTAGGGTGATCCGCTTCTGCTTGGCGACGATCCGCCCGATCGTGGCGATACATCCCGCCAGCGAGAGGAGCATGTATTCGAGCGGGGTAGGGCCGGCGTCCTCGCCGCCGCCCGTCTTGGGCTGATCCACATAGAGCGTGTGGTCGTGGATCTTGCTCTCGATCTTGAACCGCTCCCCCAGGTGGGCCTCAACCTGCACCTGCTTGATGGTTGCCATTGTACGTCTCCCTCGTAGGTGTTGATTCGTTTTCGGTAGAAATACATGCGGGAGGATGGTGCGGAAGCGAGCCATTAGGAAGGTTGTGCATCTCCTCCACCGACAGCGATTTCCTGAATCACACGGCTCAGCTCGGCCAGGCGCACCGGTTTGCCGAGGATCGCGTCCACGCTCCTGCGGTCCGCCTCATCTCCTGGGGCCTGATCCTGCCAGCCGGTGAGGAGGATCACGGGCAAGCCGGGCGACTGCCCCTTGAGCCGCCTGGCCAGCTCCCAGCCGCTCATGCCCGGCATCCCGAGGTCAGTGAGCACGACGTCGACGTGGGTGGTGGCGAAGGCCGCCAGGGCGCTCGGGCCGTCGGCGGCCTCCACCACACTGTAGCCCGCCGTCCGGAGCAACATGGCGAACGTCTTGCGCACGAGCTCCTCGTCGTCCACTACGAGAAGACTCAGGGGCTCCTGGAGCACCCGGAGAGCGGTGGCCGGGGCTGCAGCCGGGGCGGCGGCGGACGCGCGCAGGAACGTCAACGTGAACGTGGTCCCTTGTCTTGGGGCAGAGGCGACCGTGATGGTCCCCCCATGCCGCGCCATGATGCCATAGGCCACCGCCAGGCCAAGTCCTGTTCCCTTGACCCCCTTTGTGGTGAAAAAGGGCTCGAAGAGCTTCTCTTGGACCTCGGGGGGCATCCCGCTCCCGGTGTCGGTGACGGTGAGTTCCACCCACCGACCAGGGACCGATGACAGGAGACCGCCGGCCGGCTCGTTTCCCGTCTCCCGTCCCCCGTCGTTCGTCGCAGGCACGACGCGGCCGACTATTGTCAGGACGCCCCCGTCTGGCATGGCGTCCGTGGCGTTGAAGATGAGGTTGGTGAGGGCCTCCCGAAGCTCCGGAGGGCTCCCCTGAATGAGAGGGAGGTTGTCCAGAGCCACTTCGACGGTGATAGTCACCCCCCGCCGCTGGGGCTCGTCCTGCCAGCGGGGACGGGTGAGCTCGACGGCCTCGCGGACGACGACGGCGAGGTCGCACGGGGCGAGGGGGCTCGTGCCCTTGGGGCGAGCGAACTCTTGGAGGCGGCGGACTACGGCGGCGCCATCAGCGGCGGCGGTTTCCAGGAGCGCCAGCCCTTCCTGCACCTCGGACTGGGTCGCCCGGAGCCGCAGCAACTCGGCCTGGCCGAGCACCGTGGCCAAGGTGTTGTTGAGATCATGCGCGATCCCCGCCGCCATCTGACCGAGGCCCCGGAGCTGCTCGGAGCGGACGAGCTCCGTCTGGGCGGCCTGCAGGCGGGCGTACGAATCGTTCAGCTCCGCGAAGAGCCGGGCGTTCTCGATGGCGATGGCGGCTTGGTCGGCAAACGAGAGGAGATACGCCAGTTCCTCTGGGGAATATTCGCGGGGGGCCGTGGTGCTGAAGGTGAGGACGCCGACCACCGTTCCGCGGCTCCGGATGGGGAGCCCCAGGTAGGTGACGATCCCGGCGGCCCGGTCGGCGGCGGCGGAGACGTTCCGCGGGTCCTGCTGGCAGTCGGGACTGAAGAGCGGCTCCCCGGTGCTGGCCACGAGGCCGGACAGCCCAGTCCGCACGGGCATCGGGAAGTCGCACGCCGTCGCCCCCGTGAGGGCCCCGAGCCGGATCTGGCCGGCGTCCGCGTCCACCAGGAGGACCTTGACCGAGGGCGTCCCGGCGATCGCGGCGGCCTCGATGGCGATCCGATCGAGGATTCCCTCAAGGTCGAGGCCGGACATGATCGAGCGCGTCGCCCGCAGGAGGGCCTCCAACTCCGCCCCCCGGCGGAGCGCGGTGTCGTAGAGGCGGGCATTCTCGATGGCGATAGCGGCCTGAACCGCGAAGAGGCGGAGCGTCTCTTGGTCCTGGGGGGTGAACTGCCTGTCGCTGAGCCCGTGGTCGACACTAATGACACCGAGGAGCTTGTCGCGATAGAGGAGTGGCTCGGCCAGGACGGTGTTGTGCCCGGCCAGGAGCAGGGCTGGCGTCACATAGGGCGAGGTGCGAAAGTCGTTGACCAACAGCCCTACGCGCCGCTCGGCCACGGCTCCGCCCACCCCCTCACCCAGATGCAGGGGGATGGCCCCGGCGCGAGCCGCCGGTCCTCCGGTCCACCCCATGGGCACCAACAGCTTCTGGGTATCATCCCAGAGCCGCACTGTCCCGGTCGCGGCGCCAATTAACTCGATGGCGCGGCGGGTGATGAGGTCGAGCAGGCGCGGGAGGTTCAGTTCGCGGGTCAGCTCCACGCTCACCTCCCGGACGGCTTCGAGCTGTGCGGTGTGGGTCCGAAGCGCCGTCTCGGCTTGCTGGCGCTCGGCATTCTCGTTCGTCAAAGCCGCATTCGCGGCCGAGAGCGCCAGAGTCCGCTCCTGGACCCGCTCCTCCATCTCTGCGTAGGCCGTGCCGAGCGCCTTCTCCGCCTTCTCCCGTTCGATGTTCCGCACCTCGATCAGCGCCGCCATGTCGTCGAAGGCGGCGGCCAATCGGCCCAGCTCGTCTGCGGAGTGAGGGAGACCCGTCCTGGCGCCCATCTCGCCCCGGGCGAATTGCTGGGTCGCGGCGACCAACTGGTTCGTCGGCTTGACGAACACAACATTCCCGATCCACCAGGCCAGGGCCATGGCCAGGCAGGCGGCGATCCCCAGGATCGTCAAATCGGCCCACATTTGCCGCGCAGCGCGTTCCAGAATCGGGGCCTTGGCCATCCCGGCAATCATATACAGGTATGGAGAGCTGCCCTTGTCGTCGAGGTGTACTTGACGGAAGGCATAGATCCGATCGATCCCATCCTGGCCGGTGCGCTCATACAGTCCCTGGGTGGCCTTGCCGGAGATGCGGGCGACGGTATCGGAGGGAAGCGGCTTACCGGGAGCCGTAGTATCCGTCTCCGGTACGCGGTACAAGCGCATCCCCTTCCAATCCGCAATTGCCACGACGTCGTTCGGGGTGAGATTGACCTTCGCGAGGAATCGGGCATACTCCTTCAGGTTGAAGCCGGCAATCATGATGGCGATGAGGTTCTGGTGCGCATCCAGGACCGGGAACGTGTAGTTGATCGAGCCGACATTGCTCACACGGCCCGTGATGTATTCCCCCACCGAGAAGTCGCGGGTCCGGATCGCATCCCGGATGTGTTTCCGATCGGCGAGGTTCGTGCCGGGCGCGAAGGGCATGGACGCCGCAAAGACGTCGCCAGTTGGCGTGACCGCCAGGATGACCGTGTAGAAGGGATAGCGACCATGCATCTCGCGGAAGAGCAGGTTGCACGCCGTCGCGTCCAGGCGTTGCACCTCGCGCGAGTTGGCCAGGGTGCTGAGCAGCATCCTGGTCGCGAAGGCAATGTGTTCTTGCTGGGCGGCGAGACTCTCGGCCACGAACAGGGCATGATTCTGGGCCTTGAGGATTTCCTCGCGGCGGGCGCGCACCCCGGAGGTGGCGATGATCCCGAAGGCCGGAAGGAAGAGAATCGGGAGGAGTGGTCGCAGCTTTTTCGAATGGGCCATGAAGCCAAACCACCCGTCCAGCCCTTGTCGTGTTCCTCATCCCAGAACTGGTCAATCCGGTATCTTGCTGCGACCGGGTGTTCGGCTTCGTTGATACCGCGCGGCCGGCCACCCGTCAAGCGGAAATCCTGGACGAGTAGGGCAAGCCTTGGCCTATCGAGAGCCAGGGACTATAATCCCCTCCTTGCTTCACCAGGCGTGCGAATGATGCTGACGACGATCCGAA